>JAFSJN010000006.1 GCA_017439235.1 Paludibacteraceae bacterium | reverse complement strand
TTTGAGATTTGAGATTTGAAATTCTCCGTACACGAAGGGGTTGCCTGCAGAGGGAAGGACTTCGGCCTTTTGGCAGCCGGCCTCCAGCAGGAGTTGCCGCCAACGCTCGGCACAACGCAACATGTCGGAGTGATGCTCAGGTTGACAACTCACCGACGGGATACGAATGAGGGACGCCCACTCGTCCATAAAACGATTGCGATGAGTAGAGATGTATTCGCTGATGTTCATGGTCAGGTATTATTTGTGTAGCGCTGCCACCATGAGGCGGTCAGCACTTGGTATTGTTCATAAAAGGCGGTATCCCTCTCTCCGCGACGATAGTTTTCCATCAGCGGAGCAAACTCCTGCACGATGGCACTATCCATGCGGATAATTTGAGGCATTAAGGCGGGCACCGAATCCGAGCCGCGCAGGACGGCCGATAGGTGCAAGTAGCGTTGTCCGTTGGATAAAGTCAACGGGAAGCAGTAACGGCGTTTGAGTTGCATAGCCCTGTCGCACATTGGAGCATGCGTATCGCCGGCATCGGACAGGAAAGAGGGGATATTAGGACTGACCGTCACCGGTACCGTCACAGCACAAGCCGGATAGCCCAAGGTGGTCCACAAGAGCGTATGAGCAGGATTCTCGTCAGGCGACACCCCTTGGAACACGATGACTGCCGAAGTGATGCGGCGAGGAATAAAATCCTGGTCGGGCACAAACTCCGGCGCATTAGCCGCCGTGTAGTCGACATTCAGTAATGCATGACGATACGAACGAGAGAAACGATTGACTAAGTCGGCGGGCGTCCATAACAATCCTTCATTGGCTGCCCAGATAGCCTCTGCGGTCTGTTGGCGTTCGAGGCCTTGCGCGTCTTGGGCTCGTCCGGACTCCGACCAGTTGGTTTGTATACGGTATCCGGGCTGAGAAGAAGCGACATCGAACTTCGTCCACCTATAGTCACTGACCTCATAATAGGCCGCCCCACCCTGTGCATCGATAAGGCCGAAGTTGGCCTCGACACATAAGGGCGCTACATGTCCTATGCTATCCGGCCGCAAGAGGCTGTCCAAGAGGTGTTCGAAATCCGTGAGTGAAGCACAATGCCCTAAGGCAAGATACATCAGCCACCCCTCGCGTTCATAGTCACAGGTGACCTGCTCTGTACGCAAGCAATAGGAGGCCGTATTCATGATGCACAGGCCGGCTGTATTCGCTCCCGCCCATACACAACTGCCGGTATCGGTAGCGTTAACCAATCCCACCATATCAAATCGAGGCCCGCGGAGATACTGCAAACGATTGTCCAAGCAGTCGGTATCGCGATGCTTGAACATCAGCGGTCTGCCGTCCGCCGTCCATCGCCCGCTGATAATAGCCGACGTACAGGGCCACGCCGACAGGCTGGCGAAGATTAAGGTTACTATGATTAGGACGCGTCTCATCATTAGGCGGTTAAGATATCATCCGAGGTAATATGTCCCGGTAGGCGGCGGAGGTTGTAGCGGCTGGCCATCACTTCGCCATACGCTCCGGCAGAACGCATCACGAGCAGGTCGCCCCTATGCACCTGCGCTATCGAATAGCCTTCGACGAAGACATCCGATGACTCGCAGATAGGACCTACAATATCGTACACCTGTTCCGGCGCATCAGGACAGGAGAGGTTCTCCACACGATGAAAAGCTCCGTACAGGGCAGGGCGTATCAAATCGGTCATGCCGGCATCCACGATAGCAAAGCGTTTTTGTGTGCCCTGTTTGACATACAGGCAGCGCGTCATCAGATTACCACACTGCGCTACAATAGAGCGTCCGAGTTCAAAATGCACTGTCTGCCCCACTCTACGCTGCAGCGAACGGGCAAAGGTAGCAAAATAGGATTGGAAATCAGGTATCGGGAAGTGGTTAGGATGTTCATAGAGTATACCCAATCCTCCCCCTACATTGATATGCTCCACCGGTACGCCGAGAGCTTCTACGCGTGCCACCAGGGTGTTGAGACGTTCGGCCAAAACAGTAAAGACCTGTATGTCGGTAATCTGCGAACCAATGTGGCAATGTAGTCCTAAGAAACGAATGTGTTGGCGGCGTGTACAATCTCTCACAGCCTCTTCCAAGTCCTGCATACGGATGCCGAACTTATTCTCCGCCATGCCCGTAGTAATCTTAGCATGCGTATGGGCATCCACTTCAGGATTGATACGCAAGCACACCGAAGCTACGACACCTGCCTCGGCAGCCAGTTGGTCAATCACTTCAACCTCGGCTTGCGACTCTACATTGAAGCAGAAAATACCTTGCTGCAAGGCATAACGTATCTCCTTATCGGTCTTAGCCACCCCGGCAAAGACGATACGCGAAGCCGGTATACCGGCCGCAATAGCCGCTTCTATCTCTCCTCCCGAAACGCAGTCTGCCCCTAAACCGGCCTTAGCTATCTCGCGAAGAATCTCAGGAGCGGCACAGGCCTTAACGGCATAATGCACAACGGCATTGTCAAATATCTGCATCTGCGAGGTCACCTCACGAAGCGTAGAACGGAGCACCGACATATCGTAATAGTAAAATGGCGTCTCGTACGCGGATAAAGCTTCTATAGGAAAAGAACCGGTGATCATTGTTGAGAGTTTAGAGTTTAGAGATTAGAGAAGATGGCATTGCTGAGGGATTGGAGGGCGCGCACTTTGTCTTCCGTTCGAACGAGAATGGAGATATTGTGATCCGAACCGCCATAACTAATCATGCGAACAGGGATATCACGCAAGGCATTCACCACCACGGCCTCAAAACCGAGGTTATTGCTTTGCAAATCGCCCACCACAGAGATAATACTGAGATTGGTCTCCAGTGAGACAGTACCTAAAGCCTTGAGTTCAGGCAGTATCTCGCCTATGTGTGTCAAATTATCCACCGACATCGACACCGCCACCTCGGAGGTGGTAATCAGGTCGATAGGCGTCTTGTATTTCTCGAAGATAGCAAATATACGCGAGAGGAAACCATAGGCCAGCAACATTCTGTCAGAATGCACACGAATAGCAGCTATACCATCTTTTGCGGCGATAGCTTCGATGCGTCCTTTCTTATAGTCATTATTGATGAGGGTACCCGGAGCTGCAGGATCCATCGTATTGAGCAGGCGCACAGGGACATTATGCAGTTTAGCCGGCAAGATACAGGTCGGGTGCAGAATCTTCGCACCAAAGTAGGCTAACTCGGCCGCCTCGGCAAAGGAGAGTTGCGGTACAGGACGTGTATTGGGCACGTAACGGGGATCGTTGTTGTGCATTCCGTCAATGTCGGTCCAAATCTGTATCTCTTCCGCCCCCAGCAGACCGCCTATGATAGACGCCGAATAGTCGGACCCGCCACGCTTGAGGTTGTCAATAGCACCGGTGTGATTGCGGCAAATAAAGCCTTGAGTAATCATACAGGGCGTATGCATCTTCTCTATCATAGGTTTAAGCAACGACAATGTAGTCGACATATCCGGTTCGCCGTCTGCATCAATACGCATATAATCGAGTGACGGTAGCAGGGGCACCTGCATATAGATGCTCATCATCGTCGTCGACATCAGTTCGCCGTTAGCTACGATATCCTTCTCCGTTTGCGGCGTATAGGATTCTGCACACCGGCGGCGCATGTCCATAAAGAACGACTCGACGACAAAGTCGATACCCAAATCGGCACACTCGGTGCGGTACTTTTGCTCCAGCGTATCGAGCAATTCATTAGCCGCTTTCGTATTGCCTATGCGCAGATAATCCGCTAACTGCAGGAGCGCATTTGTCGTGCCGGACATAGCCGATAGGACCACGATGACGTCCTTATGGGGAGCCTTGATCAGTTGAGCAACGTTTTTCATACGAGCGGCTGAACCTACACTGGTGCCGCCGAATTTAATGATGAGCATGCGATGAGAGTTTAGAGTTTAGTGTTTAGTGTTGAGAGATTAGTGTGTCGATAGCTTGATGGACGGAGGTGAAAGGAAAAGCGTCTACAAGTTGCTGCATACGCTTCTTTATCGCCTCGTTACACAGATTACCTATGGAGCCTTCGTGGGTGTGATGCAGTGTGCCCTCGAACCGGAAGGTACCTTTAGTTATCTCATCGGCCACCTGACGATAGGCATCACGGAAAGGCACTCCGTCCGCTACCAGTTCATTGACCCGCTCCACAGAGAAGGCCGGTTGATAGATAGCCTTGTCCATCAAATCGTGCTCCACTTGCATATTTTCGATAGCGTAGGTCATCATATCTACGCACTCGTCCAACTCGGCAAAGAGCGGCAGGTAGAGTTCTTTGAGCAGTTGCAAATCGCGGAAATAACCTACCGGCAGATTGGTCGTCATGTGACGTATCTGATCGGGCAAGGCCGTCAAGCGATTACACCGTGCGCGGAGCAGTTCAAAGACGTCCGGGTTTTTCTTATGCGGCATTATACTGGACCCTGTCGTCAGTGCATCCGGAAGATGTACGAAACCGAAGTTCTGGGAGTTGAACAGACAGCAGTCCATAGCCAGGCGCGAGAGCGTCTCTGCCACGGAAGCATAGGCGGCTGCCACAACGCGCTCCAACTTGCCACGCGTCATCTGAGCATAGACGACATTATAGTTGAGGTCCGCAAAGCCCAACAATTGCGTGGTCATTGTACGATTGAGCGGTGCCGATGAACCATAACCTGCTGCGGAACCTAATGGATTGAGATTAGCTATGTCGTAAGCCGCCGCCAACTGGCGTATATCGTCGGTGAGTGCTTCGGCATAAGCGCCGAACCACAACCCGAAGGACGAAGGCATAGCCACTTGCAGGTGCGTATAACCGGGCATAAGAATGTCGCGGGTCTGTTCCGAACGGCGTTGCAAGGCAGTAAAGAGGGTCTGTATCTTGCCTACCGTTCGTTCGATAGCATCACGGGTGAAGAGTTTGAGGTCCACCAATACCTGGTCATTACGTGAACGGCCGGTATGCACTTTCTTACCTACGTCACCCAACCGGCGCGTGAGGAGCAACTCTACTTGAGAATGGACATCTTCTATATCCTCTTCGATGACAAAAGAGCCATTCAGGCAGTCCTTATATATTTCGCGCAACGCGGGCACGAGAGCATCTAAGTCTTCGCGCGAGAGTAGACCGACCTGCTGCAGCATCATCGTATGCGCTATAGTGCCCAGCACATCGTACGGCGCCAGGAACAAGTCAAGTTCGCGGTCACGACCTACGGTAAAGGTCTCTACAGCTTGGTCGATAGTATAGCCTTTGTCCCAGAGTTTCATATGGTGTAAATAGTTGTTAATGCGTCTAATAAATGTGTATAAAAGCGCACGGCATCGTCTATCTCACTCAGGTAGATATATTCGTCTGCGGAGTGCGAACGTGCCGAGTCACCGGGTCCCACTTTGATGGTGGGGAAAGTGAGTAAGGTTTGGTTGCTGGTAGTAGGCGAGCCAAAGAGTGTGATGCCTTCCTTTTTAGCCCACTGTACGATAGGATGCGAAGCTTCGATATGCGAAGCATTCAGGCGTGTCGAACGGGGCTGCACATCACAGGACACTTGCGAGCTGATGAGGTCCACCAACTTAGCATTGGTATAACAGCCGTTGCTGCGCACGTCAACGACAAAATGACAGGTGTCGGGCACCACATTATGTTGCGTGCCGGCATCAATCATCGTCACCGACATCTTCACCTCGCCCAAGTATTCGGATACCTTAGGGAAACGATAGGTGCGGAACCAGTTGATATCGTCTATCGCCTTGTAGAGGGCATTGACACCCTCGTTGCGTGCCGCATGGCCGCTCACTCCGTGGGCGGTGCAATCTAAGACCAGCAGTCCGCGTTCCGCAACCGCTATCTGCAGTCGCGTCGGTTCACCGATAATGCCTAAGTCGACTTGTCCCCAATCATCTTTTACCAAGTCCAGCCCACCCTGTCCGCACACTTCTTCTTCGGCCGTAGCAGAGAAGATAAGGCGATAAGGCACTTGATGGTACCTCTGTATATAGGTCTGCAACAACGTGACCAGACTACCTCCGTCATCGTTGCTACCCAGCCCATAGAGACGGTCACCTTCGATAGCAGGAGCAAAGGGGTCGCGTGTATACGAGGCGGCAGGACGCACCGTGTCGATGTGGGCATTGAGGAGGATAGTCGGTAGTCCGGGTTCAGCAGGACGGTTCTCTATCCATAGGTTATTACCCTTGCGCCACGGCGTCAGACCATGAGCGTGCATCCACAGCTCCAGACAATCGCAGGCCTCACGTTCATCGCGCGAGAAAGATGGGATACGTATGAGGGAGGACAGCAATTCGATCATAGGGCTTCAGCAATAGAGAAGACGGTGCCTGCATTCAGATGGTCGGGTGAGGTAATAATGACCTCTCCGACGCCTCTATGCAAGGCTGCAAAAGCATTATCTATCTTAGGTAGCATACCCCCGGAAACGATACCGTTGGCACGGAGTTGGCGGTAACTGTCGGGAGTGATACGCTCAATAACACTCTGCTCATTATTGGGGTCACTGAGTACGCCGGCGTGCTCGAAGCAGAAGATAAGACGCACGGCTTTATCATCTTGCGCCAGAGCACAAGCCACTTCGGTAGCTATCGTGTCGGCATTGGTATTGAGGAGCGAACCTTGACCATCATGGGTCAAAGGGGCGATGACAGGTGTGTACCCTTGCTGCAAGAGTTGCTGCAGGGCGCGAGCATCGGTTGCCGTAATGTCGCCCACAAAACCGTAGTCGATGCCGTCACGCGGCGGACGACGGTTGGCAAGCAGGATATTCATATCAGCACCCGTCAGGCCTATGGCGTTGACGTCGCGAGCCTGGAGAGCGGCTACGATACGTTTATTGATAAGTCCTCCGTAGGTCATTGTCACCACTTCCAACATCTCAGCATCGGTGACACGGCGTCCGTCTATCATCGTAGTCTTCAATCCCAGACGCGCAGCTAACGATGTAGCCATACGCCCACCGCCGTGCACCAACACTTTCGGTCCGGGTAAGGCTATAAAAGCATCTAAGAGTTGCGCCAGCGAAGTGGCGTTCTCTACAACTGCTCCTCCAACTTTTACTACCGTCATCATAAATTATAAACTTTCCAACATTCGTTTCATCACCACCTGTGCCGACACTACGCGGTTGGCGGCTTCCGGGATAACTATACTGCGGGGCGAATCGATTACCGAATCCGAGACAATCATATTACGGCGCACGGGCAGACAATGCATAAAGCGGGCATTGTTAGTAACCGCCATGTGCCAATCATCGATAGTCCATGACGTATCCTTACTCAGTATCTTACCGTAGTCCTGAGGGCAAGTCACGCCCGGGCAGGACCAGTTCTTAGCATATACAAAGTCAGCATCCTGCAGGGCTTTCATCTGGTCATACTCCACCTGTGCTTTGCCGACAAAGAGCGGGTCGAGTTCGTAGCCCTCCGGATGCGTAATCACCAAGTCGACATCCGCGGCATTCATCCATTCGGCAAATGAGTTGGGCACAGCCTGCGGCAGGGCACGCGGATGGGGAGCCCAGGTCAGCACGACCTTAGGACGACGCCCTATGTTAAGTCCTTGTGCCTGGTCTGCACGCCAATACTCATCGATAGTGATGAGGTCGGCAAAAGCCTGACAAGGATGCACCGTAGCAGACTCCAACGATATAACGGGTTTGCCGGCATACTCTACAAACTGACGCAGGATAGTCTCGCTATAATCGAACTCGCGGTCGGTCAATCCGGCAAAGGAACGCACACCGATGATGTCGCAGTACGAAGCCATAACCGGGATGGCCTCACGCAGGTGTTCCGACTTATCGCCATCCATAACTACGCCCAGTTCGGTCTCCAGTTTCCAACTGTCCTGACCTATGTTGAGCACAATAGGCGACATCCCTAAGTTAAGGGCTGCTTTTTGCGAACTCAGGCGCGTACGCAACGACGAGTTGAAGAACACCAGCATAATAGTGCGGTGTTCGCCCAAGTGATGCCACTGATAGGGTGTACGTTTCACCTCGCGGGCCTCAGCCAAAGCCGCATTCAGGTCACCTATGTCCGAGACGTGAAAGAAACTGCGCATAGCCTTATTGGATTACTTGACGGAACTCAGATACGAAGTGTACTGCCTCATCCTGACTCAGGCACAAAGGCGGCAGCAGACGGATGATATTCATGCCGGCCACGCCGGTGAAGATACGTTTATCGTAAAGCAGTTTTTTGCGGATAGGAGCAACGGGCTCACGGAATTCGATACCTATCATCAGTCCGCGACCACGCACCGTCTTAATACGTGGCGAAGAGGGGATATGCTCTTTGAGCCAATCACCTACGCGACGAGCATTATCTATCAATCGTTCTTCCTTCATCACGTCCAGCGTACTGATAGCCGCAGCCATAGCCAGGTAATTACCGCCAAAAGTAGTACCCAGACGACCCTTTACAGCTTCTATCTCAGGCGAGATTAATACGCCGGCGCAGGGGAAGCCGTTAGCTATGCCCTTACCCATCGTTACCAAGTCGGCTTTGATGCCTGCCCATTGATGGGCAAAGAACTTACCTGTACGTCCATAACCGCTTTGCACCTCGTCCACGATGAGCATCGTACCATATGTATGGCAGAGGCGTTGCAGCGAACGCATGAAATCGTCGGTAGGAATATGTACGCCTCCGCAGCCCTGAATACCTTCTATAATGACAGCAGCCACACTGCGTTTAGCCAATTCTTTCTCTATCAGGTCCAGGTCGCCCATATCCACAAAGGTCACCTTATGACCGCGGTTGTAGGGCGAGCCGATAGACGGATTATCCGTTACGGCTACGGCACCCGAAGTGCGACCGTGAAAACTCTTGTGGAAAGCTATTACACGATTGCGGCCGGTGTGGAAAGAGGCCAGTTTTAAGGCGTTCTCATTGGCTTCGGCTCCGGAGTTAACCAAGAAGAGCGAATAGTCGTCATAACCACTCATTTCACCTAATTTGGTGGCTAATTCCTGTTGCAGGGGATTGGTAACGCTGTTGCTGTAGAAACCGATTTTGTTTAGTTGTTCGGTAATGGCAGCAATGTACTTAGGATGGGAATGGCCGATGCTGATAACAGCATGTCCGCCGTAGAGATCCAAGTACTCCTTGTTCTTGTCGTCCCAGAGGTGACAACCTTGTGCGCGAACAGGAGTAACGTCGTAGAGATTGTAAACGTCGAAAAGGTTCATATGTTTAATTTTAGATGTTGGATTATCGATTAGTGATTAGTGATTAGCGATTAGGGATTAAAAAGCTGAGGCTTTCAGTTGCAGTCCTGTTGTCTCGGGTAGCGAGAACATCAGATTCATATTCTGCACCGCTTGTCCGGAAGCTCCTTTGAGCAAGTTGTCGATGACGGAGGTGATCAGCAGGTGTCCTTCGTGCACATCTACGTGCAGCAGGCATTTATTGGTATTGACAACCTCTTTCATATCTACCGCTGTGTCGCTAACGTAAGTGAAAGCGGCAGTACGATAGTATTCCTTGTACAGCGCTTCGGCTTGCTCTTGTGTCCCATCCCACTCTACTACCGCCGTAGCCAGTATGCCGCGGGCAAAGTCGCCACGGATAGGTATAAAAGTGACGGGGATCTGCAGATTGCGTTGTATCTCCAGCAAGTGCTGATGGGTGAAGGGTTTATATACCGACAAGTTGTTGTTACGCCACGAAAAATGGGTAGTAGCGGACGGCTGTTGTCCTGCGCCTGTCGAGCCGGTGATAGCCGTTACATGCGCTTCGCCGTGCAGGCTGCCGGAAGCCACGAGGGGAAGGAGTGCCAACTGGATAGCTGTAGCAAAGCAGCCGGGATTGGCTATCAGGGTAGCTGATGCTATGCGATCGCGTTGCCATTCGGGCAGACCGTATATATAGCCATCGTGTTCATCGCGGTAGTCTTGTGCCAAGTCGATGACACGCAGGTGCTCCGGACGCGTGTGGGCAGCCCAAAAGGCGCTACTCTTGCCGTGCCCTGCACAGAGGAAAAGCACATCGACAGCCTCCAAGTCCGCTTCAGCCACAAAGCATAAGTCGGTATCGCCTGTCAGCCCTTCGTGCACGGCAGCGACCGGCTGTCCGGCCTGACTGGACGACTGCGCAAAGACAATCTGCGCCTGAGGATGATGCACCAGCAAACGTATCAACTCGCCGGCGGTGTATCCTGCTGCTCCTATTATTCCGACCTTAATCATAATGCTTCGTCTGTATGGTTAGCATAATATACTCGCAGCGGTGTGGAGGTCACCTTGATGAAGCCTTTGGCCTCTTCGCTGGTCCATCCTTTCTGCATCTCGCCATACTCACCCAGTTTGGTCTTCACCAAATCATCAGGACTATCTACGCCTACTGTGGAGAAGCTGTACGGACGCAACTGCATAGTTACTATACCATTAACATGCTGCTGCGAACTGAGGAGCATAGCTTCTATGTCGCGCATGACGGGCTCCATATACTGACTCTCGTGCAGGAACATGCCGTACCAGTTGGCAACTTGGTCTTTCCAATACTGTTGCCATTTACTGAGGGTGAATTTCTCTAAGAAACGGTGTGCCGCGATGATCAGCATAGGCGCGGCAGCCTCAAAGCCTACACGACCTTTGATACCGATGATGGTATCACCTACGTGCATATCGCGACCTACGCCGTAAGGTGCGGCGATAGCTTCTACGCGTTGGATAGCCTTGACGCCGTCAGTGAATTTCTCGCCGTTCACGCCTACCAGTTGTCCCTCACGGAACTCTAAGGCTATCTGTTCGGTGCCGGTCTTGGTGACCTGTTTGAGGTAAGCCTCTTCGGGCAGACCTTGTTTGGAATCCAATATCTCACCGCCACATATACTCGTGCCCCATAGGCCTACGTTGTACGAGTATTTGAGTTTGGCGAAGTCGGCCTTGAAACCATGTTCGTTCAGGTAGTCTACTTCCTGCTGACGGGTGAGAGCCATATCACGCGTAAGAGTGATAATCTCCATACCGGGAGCCGCTACTAAGAATGTCATATCGAAGCGCACCTGGTCGTTACCGGCACCTGTCGAACCGTGAGCGATAGCGTCGGCTTCTACTTCGCGGGCATAGCGGGCGATAGCCAGAGCCTGGAAGATACGCTCCGATGATACGGAGATAGGATACGTGCCGTTGCGCAGTACGTTGCCGTAAATCATGTAACGCAGCGACTTATCGTAGTACTCCTGTTTCACGTCCAAGGTGACATACTTCTTGGCGCCGAGTTTATAGGCATTCTCCTCGTTCTGCTTGAGTTGTTCGGGGCTAAACCCTCCCGTATCGGCACACGCGGCATATACTTCGTAGCCTTTCTCCTTAGCCAAGTACATAACGGTGAACGAGGTGTCCAATCCGCCCGAGAAAGCTACTACCACTCTTTTCTTGCGGGGCTCATATAGCAGGCCAGTGCACAGGCAGCGGGAGTAGTTATTACGGGACAGCACATCAAAGTTGACGCACGACTCGCACCCTTTCCAGAAGGCAGGATCGGAGGTCAGGTCGGCAAAGGTGACGGGCTTATACCCTAACTCGGTATTCATCTTCATCACGGCCGCACCTGTGGTAAGGCTGAAGATCTTGGAGTTGGGGAAACGCTTGCGCGAGAGGTCAAAGATATGTTTCTTAATCTGTTTGGCCAATCCCTTGTTACGGTACTCAGGTTTGACGATCAGTCCTGAGTTGGCCACAAACTCTTCATGGCCCCAACTCTCGATATAACTGAATCCGGCAAACTTATCGCCGCACAAGGCGATGATAGCCTTGCCTTCGCGCATTTTTTCTGCCACATATTCGGGTTTACGCTTGGCAATACCTGTGCCGCGCACCTTTGCGGCATCTTCGATAGTCTGCAGAATCTCCGGAATATAGGGGATGTGCTTCTCGTTTGCTACTTCGATAGTAAATTGTTCCATATTGTTGTGTTCTATTATTCGGTTTAATATTCGTCCCATCCTTTGAGCGGCAGTGGTGTATCGGCAAAGGCGCATAGGGCGCGGATGAAAGCTGTTGCCAGGCGGGCATTGGTATAAAGGGGTATATTGCAATCGATGGCGGCGCGGCGGATACGGTATCCGTTGGTCAGCTCGCCTTCGGAGAAGTTCTTAGGTATATTGATAACTAAGTCTACTTCTCGTCGATGAATCATTTCCAGAGCACCGGGCAGGTCTTTCAGTTCCCAAGTTTCCGACGACTCCGACGGCCACAACACGCGGCGGCAGGGGATATCGTTTTCCACTAAGTACTTATATGTTCCGCCGGTAGCATACAACTCATATCCGTTGCGAGCCAGCAATCGGCAGGCCTCCAGCATCTCGGCTTTCTCTATCGGGTCACCGGTGGACAGCAGTACACGTTTACCGCTTATTCCTTGTCCGACAGAAAGGATGGACTTCATCAGAGCTTCGTCTACGCTGTTGCCCAAGCAACCTACCTCACCTGTCGAGCACATATCGACGCGCAACATCGGGTCAGCATTCTCCAATCGGGCGAACGAGAACTGCGCCGATTTGACACCTACGTAGTCCAAGTCGAATGCTTTCTCCTGGAGCGGTGCGGGCTTCATTCCCAACATAGCTTGCGTAGCCAATCGGATAAGGTTTATCTTGAGTACCTTGCTCACAAAGGGGAACGAACGCGAAGCACGCAGGTTGCATTCGATGACTTTTATCTGGTTCTCCTTAGCCAGGAACTGGATATTAAACGGTCCCGTGATGTCTAATTCGGCCGCTATGCGCGCGGCTATACGTTTGATACGGCGCACGGTCTCCACATACAGTCGTTGGGCAGGGAAGACGATAGTGGCATCACCCGAGTGGACACCGGCGAACTCTATATGCTCGCTGATGGCGGAGGCCAATAGTTGTCCATGGTCCGCCACAGCGTCAAACTCTATCTCCTTGCAGCGGGTGATGAAGCGGCTTACGACTACCGGATGCTCTTGCGACACCTCGGCAGCCATACTCAGACAGCGCTCTAAGTTAGCGCGCGTATGGCATACATTCATCGCGGCTCCGGAGAGCACGTACGAAGGACGCACTAAGATAGGGAATCCCACACGCGCCACAAAAGCATCCAAGTCGGCCATACTGGTCACCTCGGCCCATTCAGGCTGGTCGATACCCAAGGCGTCGACGATAGAACTGAACTTATGCCGGTCTTCGGCACGGTCGATATTCTCCGCCGACGTGCCGAGGATGCGTATGCCTAAACGATGCAAGGGCAACGCCAGGTTATTGGGTATCTGACCACCCACACTCACTACTACGCCGGTGGGGTGCTCTAATTCGCAGATGTCGAGCACGCGTTCCAACGTCAGTTCGTCAAAGTACAAACGGTCGCACTGGTCATAATCGGTAGAGACGGTCTCCGGGTTGTAGTTAATCATCACGCCACGATAGCCGTGAGCGCGTATCTCCTGCATGGCCATGACGGAACACCAGTCGAACTCGACGCTACTGCCTATGCGGTACGCACCTGACCCCAAGACGATGACGGCACCCTGGTCTTTAGCGGCGGGCATCTCGTCCAGGTCGGATTTCGAACCGTTATAGGTCAGGTAGAGGTAGTTGGTCTGTGCAGGGAACTCAGCGGCTAAGGTATCTATCTGTTTAACGTAGGGCACTATACCGGCTTGTTGGCGATAGGCGCGCACTTTCAGTTCATTGGCCAGTGCCTCGCCTTGTCCTTTGTACAGGGCTTGCTGTATGCGCTCGTCGCTGAAGCCTTGCCGTTTAGCCAGGCGCAGCAGGTCGACGGGCAGAGACTCGATGCTGTTGTACGCGCACAACGCCTGGTCGGTCTCTACTATGCCGCGCAACTTATTGAGGAACCAGCGGTCGATGCGGGTGAGGCTGTATATCTCGTCCACACTCATCCCCAGCTCCAAGGCCTGGGCAACCACAAAGATGCGCGTGTCGGTCGGTTCACTCAGTGCCTGACGTATATCCTCTACGGGCAGCGGTTTATTGCCGGCAAAGCCTACAGCTCCCTGCCCTATCATACGCAAACCTTTCTGCATGGCCTCCTCAAAGGTGCGGCCTATACTCATCACCTCGCCTACCGACTTCATGCTCGAGCCTATCTTACGACTCACATGTTGGAATTTATTCAGGTCCCAGCGGGGTATCTTACATACTACATAGTCTAAGGCGGGCTCAAAGAATGCCGGTGTCGTTTTGGTGACCGAGTTCTTGAGTTCGAACAGACCGTATCCCAATCCCAACTTAGCGGCCACGAAAGCTAATGGATAGCCGGTAGCCTTGCTGGCTAAGGCCGATGAACGACTCAGACGGGCATTGACCTCGATAACGCGATAATCGGTGGAGTCCGGGTCATAGGCAAACTGCACATTACACTCGCCCACTATACCCAAGTGACGCACAATGCGGATAGCCAACTCGCGCAGGAAATGGAAATCGCTATTCGACAGCGTCTGCGACGGCGCTACCACGATACTCTCGCCTGTATGGATGCCCAGCGGGTCGAAGTTCTCCATGTTGCAGACCGTGATACAGTTGTCGTAGCGGTCGCGCATGACCTCATATTCTATCTCTTTCCATCCGCGCAGCGATTTCTCCACCAACACCTGTGGGGCAAAGGCAAACGCTTTCTCGCACACCTCGGTCAGTTCTTCATCGTTGTCCACAAATCCCGAGCCGAGTCCGCCCAAGGCGTAGGCGGCACGGACAATGAGGGGATAACCTAAGTCTTCAGCGGCCTGCTTAGCTTCGTCTATTGACGAGGCCGGATACGAGCGGATTGTCAGTACGTCTATCTCATCCAATCGCCGCACGAATAGCTCGCGGTCCTCGGTGTCCATGATGGTCTCCACGGGTGTGCCGAGCACGCGTACGCCATAGCGCTGCAGGATGCCTTTGCGGTACAACTCGACGCCGCAGTTCAGGGCTGTCTGACCGCCGAAACTGAGCAGTATGCCGTCCGGGTGTTCACGCTCGATGACGCGTTCGACGGTGTCGGGCGTCACGGGCAGGAAATAGACTTTATCGGCTACGCCTTCCGAGGTCTGCACGGTAGCGATATTGGGATTGATGAGCACGGTGCGGATGCCTTCTTCGCGCATCGCCTTGAGGGCCTGCGAACCGGAATAGTCAAACTCGCCGGCCTGACCTATCTTCAGGGCTCCCGAGCCCAAGAGTAAAACAGTATGTATGTCGTGTCTCATCGTTTATTCATTACCTTTTGTAAAAACTCATCGAACAGGAATCCTGTATCTGTCGGACCGCTACTGGCCTCCGGGTGGAACTGCACCGAGCAGAAAGGCTTACTCTTGTGACGTATACCTTCGTTGGTGCCGTCGTTCATATTGACGAACCACGGTTCCCAGTCGCTATTCAGTTGTCTGTCGTCAACGGCAAAGCCGTGATTCTGGCTGGTGATATAACACCTGTTGGTGCCAATCATACGCACCGGCTGATTATGACTGCGGTGACCGTATTTGAGTTTGTATGTCTCCGCTCCGGCAGCACGTGCCATCAGTTGGTTGCCCATACAGATACCGAAGATAGGCTTATCGCCCTGCATCGCCTGACGCAGGTGCTGTACCGTCACATCTGCCATGGCGGGATTACCGGGACCGTTGGAGACGAACAGACCGTCCCATGCTATCGTATTGAAATCGTAGTCCCACGGCACGCGTATTACATCTACGCCGCGCTGCACGAAGCATCGTAAGATATTATGCTTCACGCCGCAGTCCACTACGCAAATCGTTTTCTTGACGCCCGTCTGAGCAATAGCGCTGTAGCGGATGATGTCGCGGCAACTGACCTGAGCTATCAGGTTCTCCGTATCGGGATGCACGACGATCTGCATATCTGCGCGTGCGCCGTCCGTCAGCGGTTCTATGCGGGCTAACATACTGCCCTGCTGACGCAACTCCTGTGTGAGTGCACGCGTATCAACGCCCCAAATAGCGGGTATATGTTGTTCGTTCAACCAACTGTCCAGGCTCTCTACCGCATCCCAATGGCTGTACTCGTCGGTATAATCCCCTATAACGAGTGCTCGTGCCCATATACGTTCTGATTCGAAGTGAAGCGATATACCCTGTGCATCCGCACCGGGAGCAGGTACGCCGTAGTTACCCACCAGAGGATAACTCACGCATAATATCTGACCTGCATACGAGGGATCCGTCAGACTCTCCGGGTAGCCCACCATGGCTGTGGAGAAGACGGCCTCGCCTTCTGCATTGCCTCTATATCCAAATGCCTTGCCGCGGTACTCACTCCCGTTCGCCAACCGCAAGACAGCTGTGTCGCTTTGTATATTCATACAATATATACATATTATTCCGCGACAAAGTTACAAAATTATTCGTATATACGCAATTTTTTCGGTATATTTTTTATTTTTTACCCTCCAGACCTATCACTTTACCTTCTTCTCCATAGTCCTGCGCTGGATATCGGCCTCCATAAAATAGAGTCCACCCCTTTCCCGAACTACCACGAGAGACCATCGTATCATACTATACCTTATATATACTTTGTATATATCCCGTGATTTTGATTTCTCGATTCTTAATTTTTAATTCAAATATTTGCATATTTGCAAAATATTTTGTACCTTTGCGGCAAATTTAAAATTCTACTCTTATGGACAAGCAGGAATTACGTAAGTTGATTGCCTTATGGCTTGAGGAAGATATCCGCGATGGCGATCACACATCGCTGAGTTGTATACCGCCTACGCAGATGGGGTGTCAGCAACTCATCATCAAAGATACCGGCATACTCGCCGGCGTAGAAGTGGCGAAAGAGATAATCCATTACTTTGACCCGGAATGCCGCATAGAACAGTTCTTAGAGGACGGAGCAGAGGTTAAGCCCGGCGATGTGGCATTCAAAGTGTACGGCAAAGAACTGAGTCTGCTGCAGATAGAACGCACGATGCTCAACATTATGCAACGTATGTCGGGCGTAGCGACGACAGCACATAGGTATCAGAGTAGGATAGCCGACACCGGTTGCCACGTGCTCGACACCCGTAAGACCACACCCGGACTGCGCTACTTAGAGAAAGAGGCCGTGAAGATAGGCGGAGGCATGAATCACCGAATAGGACTATTCGACATGATTTTGCTGAAAGATAACCACGTGGACTTTGCAGGAGGCATCACTGCCGCCCTGACACGAGCACGCGACTACTGCAAAGCAAAAGGTAAGGACCTGAAGATAGAGATAGAAGTGCGTAATTTCGACGAGATAAACGAAGCCCTCGCCACCAATATCCCCGACCGCATCATGCTGGATAACTTCACTCCCGAGAAGACAAAAGAGGCGGTGGATATCATTAGAAATTACGAATTAAAAATTAAAAATGAAACGGGTCTGGCTCGTCATATAGAGATAGAGAGCAGCGGCGGCATCACCATAGACACGCTGCGCGACTATGCTGTATGCGGCGTAGACTTCGTATCGGTAGGCGCGCTGACGCATAGTTATAAGAGTTTGGATATGTCGTTTAAGGCGGTGAAAGGTTAGAGTTTAGTGTTTAGAGAGTATGGAAGTAAGAGAGAGATTGGAAGCCTTACGGAGGCTAATGAAGGAACAGGGAATAGATGCGTATATCGTACCGGGGAACGACCCGCACGCATCGGAGTATATGGCCCCTTACTGGGCAGAAATGTCGTGGTTGACGGGATTCTTAGGCGAGACAGGTACAGCAGTAGTGACCGCCGAAAAGGCTTTACTGTGGACCGACTCGCGTTACTACCTGCAAGCCGAAGCCGAGCTGGCAGGGTCAACGATAGAACTGATGCGCGAGAGCGATGTAGACTGCCCGAGTATCAGCCAGTGGATTATTTCAAATTTCAAATTTCAAGTTTCCGGTTCTCCTGTAGTGGCAGTTAATCCGGAGATGTACAGCGTGAACGACTATGCTACGTTGCGCAAGGAATTGGGCGAGAGTGGCATCAAACTGCGTTCGGCCGACCTGATAGCACCTATATGGATCGAAGGGCGACCGGAGATGCCGATGAATCCGCTATATATATACGACGATCGTTATGCCGGCGAGACGGTGACCGATAAATTATTGCGCGTACGCGAGGCCTTAGCCGAACGCGGTGCCGAGGCTGCCATCATAGCCGAATTGGACGAGATAGGATGGCTGCTGAATGTGCGCGGAACAGATGTAGAATATACGCCGTGCGTGATAGCCTACTGCGTTGTAGAGAAAGACCGCTGCACGCTATTTATCGATGCAAACAAGGTGTCGAATCAAGTAGCCGAAGAGTTGTCGACACAAAACATTGACCTGCGTCCTTATTCTGCCGTACGCGAGTACCTGCAGGGCATTCACGCTACGCGGGTATTATTAGACGGAAACCGCGTCAACGAGGCCTTATATGAGGCGTTGCCGGAGACGGTCACGAAGGTGAATGCCACGCCGTCGCCCATACAGGTGATGATGTCGGTCAAGAACGCCACCGAGATAGCGGGCGAGCGCATAGCTATGCGTCGCGATGCCGTTGCGTTGGTGCGTTTCTTCCGCTGGCTCGAGACTGAGGCGCTGAAGACGCCGCAGACGGAGATCAGCATAGCCGAGCAGTTACACGCCTTCCGTGCACAGGGTGAAAACTTCACCGACGAGAGTTTCTGCACCATAGCCGGATGGAAAAGTAACGGTGCTATCGTCCACTACCACGCTACGCCGGAGGCCTGCGCCAAGATAGAAGGTAACGGAGTGCTACTATTAGACAGCGGAGGACAATACTTAGACGGCACGACGGATATCACCCGCACGGTGTGGGTGGGCGACGAAAAAGCTATACCCGAAGAGGTGAAGCATGACTTTACCTTAGTACTCAAAGGACACATCGCTTTAGCCTGTGCACGCTTCCCGAAAGGTACGCGTGGCAATCAGTTGGATATATTAGCCCGTCAGTATATGTGGCAAGAAGGCATACATTACGGTCACGGAACAGGACACGGTGTAGGTCACTTCATGGGTTGCCACGAAGGACCGGCAAACATCCGCACGGACAACAATACAAATCCCATCAAAGAGGGTAATATCTTCTCCGACGAACCGGGTATCTACCGCACCAACGAATACGGAATCCGAACAGAGAACCTGATGGTGACGCGTACAGCCTTTGCCGACAGTCAGCCGCAGCGCAGTACGGGAGAACAGTATTATGAGTTTGAGACGCTGACGCTCTGCCCGTATGATACGCGACTGATGGATACGGCGATGATGACCGAGACGGAGAAAGCCTGGGTGAACAACTATCACGCATGGGTATATAACGAAATCTCGCCCCTGCTGAGCAAGGACGAGAAAGCGTATCTAAGAGCTAAATGCCGCGCTATCTGATTACATCCGTTCGGGCACTTCTATACCGAGCAGACTCATAGCAGAGCGGATGACCTTAGCCACCGATGCGCAGAGCATGAGACGGAGACCTCGCTTAGCGGGGTCTTCTTCGTTGAGGATGGAGAAGTCGTGATAGAACGAGTTGAAGTCAGAAGCGAGAGCATAGACATAGTTGCAGATGACTGCCGGCGAGAAGTCGGTACCCGCCTGACGAACGGCAGAGGGATACTCAGTCAGTCGTTGGATCAAGTTCAACTCCTTGGCCTCGATTTTCGATTCCCGATTAGTGATTAGGGATTCTTTATCGGCTTTACGCAGGACGCTTTGAATGCGGGCGTAGGTGTACTGAATGAAGGGTCCGGTATTACCGTTGAAGTCAATGGACTCGGCAGGATTGAAGAGCATATTCTTACGCGGGTCAACCTTGAGGATGAAATATTTGAGAGCGCCGAGGCCGACCTTGCGAGCAATCTCGTTCGCTTCGTCCTCGGTGATACCTTGCAACGTATTTACCTTATCTTTGCTAATCTCTTTGGCATCCTGCACCATTTTATCCATTAGGTCGTCGGCATCCACAACGGTTCCTTCGCGGGATTTCATCTTGCCGTTGGGCAGTTCGACCATACCGTACGAGAAGTGCACCAGTTCTTTGCCGAAGGGGAATCCAAGACGGTCAAGGAGGATAGAGAGCACCTGAAAGTGGTATTCCTGTTCATTGCCAACGACATAGACCATCTTATCAATGGGATAGTCTTGGAAACGCAGTTTGGCGGTACCTATATCCTGCGTCATATAGACAGATGTACCATCAGAGCGCAAGAGGAGTTTTTCGTCGAGTCCGTCCTTAGTGAGGTCAGCCCACACCGAACCGTCTTCGCGGCGATAGAAGAGTCCGGCAGCGAGTCCGCGTTCCACTTCAGACTTGCCTTCAAGGTAGGTATTCGACTCGTAATAAATCTTATCGAACGCCACACCGAGGCGCTTATACGTCTCATCAAATCCGGCATATACCCAACTGTTCATCTTAGCCCATAGTGCGCGCACCTCCGGGTCGTTAGCCTCCCATTTACGGAGCATCTCCTGCGCTTCAAGCATGAGAGGTGCTTCGCGTTTGGCGGTCTCTTCGTCCTTGCCCGCAGCCATGAGTTGAGCTATCTGGGCTTTGTATTCCTTATCGAAGCGGACGTAGTAGTCGCCGATGAGGTGATCGCCTTTCTTGCCGCTCGATTCGGGTGTCTCTCCGTTACCGAACTTGAGCCACGCGAGCATGGATTTGCAGATATGTATGCCGCGGTCGTTAACTATATTGGTCTTGACCACGCGCCAGCCGTTAGTTTCTTGGATCTTAGCAATCGAATAACCGAGGAGGTTATTGCGTACGTGTCCGAGGTGGAGCGGCTTATTGGTGTTGGGTGACGAGTACTCGACCATCATCAACTGATGACGATCGGGCTGCTGTCCGTAGTTGTCGTCGGCATGGATGGCTTGGAGTTGGTTAATCCAAAAAGCGTCATCTATGACGAGATTAAGGAAGCCCTGTACGGCGTTGTATTTAGCTACGAGTCCCTGAGAGTTATTAACGAGCCATTCGCCTATCTCGGCTGCGACCTGTGCAGGTGCTTTGCGTGCGAGTTTAACGAAGGGGAAGACAACGAGGGTGATGTGTCCCTCGAATTCGGGACGGGTCTTTTGGAGCTGAATGAGGTTATCGGCAGCGTCGAAAGCATAGAGCTGTTGGACGGCCTGACGGGTGTAGGTGGTGAGGGTTTGTTCGAGAGACAACATTATATGTGAATTAACAATTAAAAATTAACAAATTAAAAATTTACTATCGTTCGTATGGAACCCCTCGTCAGCATGCGCTTGCTGCAAGATGAACGTGTTCGTAGGGCAGCCGCGATGCTTCCTCTCCGCTCAGGACAAGTTCTTTTGCGGGATTTAAGACATCCTTGCCGAACGCGAGTGCAAAATTACACTTTTTTGAGGATATGTGCAAATAAAAGCGTCGATGGAGGTGATTTTTTTGAAAATGTCAGCAAAACTGATAAGGATATTGGCATATTTTTTGTACTTTTGCAGTCGGAAAGTAAAAATGCAGGCTATGAAAACGATTTATGAATGTTCGCAGAGCAAGGCCCTGAAATGGTTGACGGTGATTGGACTGTTGATTATGTTCGGGTGTATCGTGTTGGAGATTTGGTGTCTTCAACGCGGAATGAATATGTGGTTAGGAATGGGAGTGATATTGTTGTTGGTGAGCAGCATTGTGTCGGTGTTTGTGTGTTATCCGCAGTATATCGTAGTTACTGACGAGGGGATAGGTATTCACACGGTCATTCACACCCGTAAGATTTTGTACGCAGACATTAAATATATCGTGCGCACGGATAAGGACTTTATGCGTTGGAATAATTGTATCCGTATCTTCGGCATAAGTGGTATGATGGGCAATATAGGAATCTTCCGGCAGTCGAAGATTGGCACTTTTCAAGCCTATGTGACGGACAACAGTAAGGCCTTTCTTATCATCCGCAAGAAAGGGCAGCCTATCGCTATCAGTGTGAGTGAGCCGGACGAGTTTATCCCCTATTACCTGAAAGGAGGCAAATAATGGATATACTATACGAATTCTCATCAGCCTTACTGCAGGCTCGTCAGCGCAAGGAGATGACGCAGGAACAAGTTGCATGGGCATTAGAGGTGTCTCACGCCACGTATAATGCATGGGAATGCGGTCATCGATTATGTCCGTACAAGCACATTATCGGATTAATCAATTACTTTGACGATGAGCAGTTTACACGTAGCATGATTCGCATCCTACTGACCCTTCAGCACAATATGGCGGGACTGAACAAGATGGACAAGAGTGCGCTCACAAGATATTATAGAAGTTTAATGAGCGTTTTAGCGGATGAATGCGAGAAGTGGGTGGAAGAAATTAGAGTTTAGAGTTTAGTGTTTAGTGTTTAGAGATTAAAAATTTAAAATTAATAGGGATTATGAGAAACGGAAGATTAATTATCGGAATTATTTTTGTAGTAGCAGCAGGGATTAAGTTGCTGAGTATGTGGGTTCCGGAAGCTCACGAGTGGATGCATCGGATGTTAGGTGTTGTCGACCAGTATCTAAGCGGTCCTGTTTTGATTTTGCTGATAGGCATAGCCTTAATTGTATCTTCGATAAAAAAATAGGTACAAAATATTTGCGTATATCGCAAAAAAAGTGTACCTTTGTCGCGTAAAAAAAGTCAAACTGATGGAGAGACCTTTATGGACGCGGCTGTGCCTGCTACTGATAGTGAGTTGGACAGCCCAAGTGAGTGATGCGGCGGCTTATACGTTGCAACAGTGTATCGATACCGCGTTGACCAATAGTGTCAAATTGCAAGCACAAGAGAACGAAGCCTTGTCGGCTCGTGCGAGTTATGAGCAGGCATGGGGTAGGATTGCTCCGGGTGTAAGCGGTTCGGCTAGTCAGTCGTGGTCGTTCGGCCGTTCGACAGGTGTAGATAACATCACCCGTGCACGCAACACCGCCACGACAAACATGGGTGTGAATGCCAGTTGGACGCTGTTTGACGGTCTGGCGATGGTATTCAACATTGAGCAAGCTAAAGCTTCTTGGCGGGCAGGCAAAGCCGATGTAGAGGCTATGCAACGCACGATAAGCGTGAATGTGACGGGCTTATTCCTGCAAGTACTGCTGGCCAAAGAACTGACGGCTGTAGCCGAAGGCCAGTTGGAGGATATTGACCGTAAAGTGGAGCGTGCCGAAGCCTTAGTGGAGTCGGGGCGTCTGGCTGAAGGGGAGTTATTCTCGTTGCAATCACAGCAGGCCAAAGAGCGTTATGCCGTCACGCAAAATCGCAACAAGATACAGTTGGCGCTGTTGGACTTAGCGCAGGCGATGGAGATAGAATACAGTACCGATTTCGATATCGTCACTCCTTCGGAAGAGAGTATGGAAGAGCGTCTGTTGCCTGACCGCGAGGAGGTCTATCAGACAGCTCTGGCACAGCGCCCTGAGATGGCTGCAGCGCAATATAGACTATACGCCCAAGAGCGTGCTCTCAAGGGTGCCAAATCGGCCTACTCCCCTACTCTGACAGCACAAGGTGGAGTGAACACCGGCTATTATCACCTATACGGCGAAGATAACGCCTCGTTCGGTAAACAGTTGCACGACAACTTGTCGACCAATGTAGGGCTGACGCTATCGGTACCTATCTTCGACCGCATGCAGACGCCTTCGGCTGTACGCAAGCAGAAATTAGCGGTAGCGAACGCCAAACTCAACATAGAGCAAGTGAAGAAAGACTTACGCAAGGAGATAGATCAGGCCTATTATAATGCCGTAGCCGCTCAGGCCGAGCAGGTGTCGGCGCAACAGGCAGCGCGTTCGGCCTCCGAAGCACAACGGTATGCTTCGGAGAAATTTGATAACGGCCGCGGGACGCCCTATGAATACTACGATGCCCAGCAGACCTATCTGCAAGCGCAGTCGGAACTGCTGCAGGCTCGCTATAATTACCTGTTTAAAGTGCGCATACTGGAATATTACATGGGCCTATGATTACGCTACGCAATTTACATAAATCGTATAATATCGGTCAACCCAACGAGTTGCATGTACTCAAGGGCATCAACCTGGACATAGCCGACGGCGAGTTGGTGACTATAATGGGTGCCTCGGGTAGCGGCAAGAGTACGCTGCTCAATATCTTGGGTATATTAGACAACTACGACCAAGGCGAGTACCATCTTGCTAATCGGCTCATCACCAACCTGAGTGAGACACAGGCGGCTCGTCTGCGCAATGAGTTGATTGGCTTTGTCTTCCAATCGTTTAACCTATTGAACTTCAAGACGGCCTTGGAGAATGTCGCTCTGCCGCTGTACTACAAAGGTGTGGGGCGTCGTGAACGCAATCGCTTGGCTATGGCGCAGTTGGAGCGAATGGGCTTAGCTGCTTGGGCAGAGCACCTGCCCAACGAGATGTCCGGTGGTCAGCGTCAACGCGTAGCCATCGCCCGCGCCATCGTCTCCAAACCACAGATACTATTGGCCGATGAGCCGACAGGAGCTTTGGACAGCAAGACGACTATCGAGGTGATGGATATATTTAAGCAACTGAACAGCGAAGGCATCACCACCATCATTGTCACCCACGAGCAGTCGGTAGCAGAAGCTACTAACCGCATCATCCGCATCAAAGACGGCATTATAGAATGAATATCCTATCCGAAATATGGAGCAGTATCAGTAACAACCGTTTCCGCACGGCCATGACCGGCTTTGCGGTAGCGTGGGGTATATTCATATTAGTGGTATTGTTAGGTGCAAGTAACGGTTTGCAAAACGGCATACAGACGATGTTCGGCGACCGACTGACCAATTCGGTAGATATTTGGGCAGGGATGACCAGTATGCCGTATAACGGATTGAAAGCCGACCGCGAGTTGTACTTCACCAATCGCGAAGCCGAAATGATACGGGCGTTGCCGGAAGTAAAACTCTTCTCCGTACAAGTGAATACCGGCGGCATTGTAGCCAACTACGGCAGTCAGTTCTCGTCCGTCAACCTCAAAGGCATTGAGGCGGACTACCAACGTATCTTCCGTAAAAAGGTGTACAAAGGGCGTTTCCTTAACGAGTTGGACCAGATACAGATGAATAAGGTGTGCGTTGTAGACAAGCGCACCGCCGAAGAGTTAGGTACAGAAGATTTGGTGGGGAAGCAACTCAAATTGGGTGATATCAACTTTCTGGTAGTCGGTGTATGCGAGAACGGCGACCGGTGGGAAGGTGCTTCGGTACTTATCCCATTATCCACCCACCAGGCTATTTATTCGACCAATCATCATTTTGACCATATATCGCTGACGGCCGACCTGCCTCCGTTTAATCGCACAGGCGATCCTACGGAGATGAGTCCGTTTGAGCAAAAAGTCCACCAACTGCTAGCACCCGTCATGCAGTTTGATCCCAAAGACCACCGCGCCGTCGGCGTATGGAGTCAGCAGGAGATGTATGACAAACAACAGGGGGCGATGACCGCTATTCGATTGTTCGTACTCATCATCGGTATCTGCACCCTGATATCAGGTGCGGTAGGTGTCAGCAACATCATGCTGGTCAGCGTTCGCGAGCGCACCAAAGAGTTCGGCATACGCAAGGCAATAGGTGCACCACCCAGCACGATATTGACAACCGTAGTGGGTGAGAGTATTTTTATTACCGCCCTATTCGGCTATATAGGCTTATTCTTCGGCATCGGCGTGATGGAATTGGTGAATATGCTGGTGCCGGAAGGTGACTTCCCCTTCCGTAATCCGACGGTAGACTTAGGGGCGGTAACGATAGCAACACTATTCCTGATTATCGTCGGCGTGATAGCCGGCGCCATACCGGCAGTACGAGCGATGCGCATCAAACCTATTGAAGCACTTAATTACGAGAAATAATGGACTTCCTACGCGAAATATGGGCAACGATATCCAAGAACCGTTCACGGTCGTTACTGACGGCCTTTGGTGTGTTCTGGGGCATGCTGATGCTGATGGTGCTTATCGGATTGGGCAATGCATTGACGGGAGGTATATACAGCAAGTTGGACGGCTTTGCCATGAACTCATGCATCATCGGTTCATCGACAACCAGTAAGCCGTACAAAGGATTTCAGCGCGGGCGTACTTGGAAGATACAGATGTCGGATTTGGAGGCTATCACTCGCCGCGTAGACGGTATCGATTGCCTATGCGCCCAGATATGGCAAGGGGCTGCGACCGTCTCATATGGCGATAAACATGACTCGTACCAGATCATCGGTGTCTCGCCCGATTATACTCGCGTGCAGCGTGTGGACCTGCTGTTCGGGCGCTTCCTCAACGACATCGATGTGCAGCAGAAACGCAAGGTATGCGTTATCGGTTACAGCATTTATCAGGTTCTCTTCCCCAACGGCAACAACCCTGTAGGCAAGAGTATCCTGTGCGGGAGTATACAGTATACGGTCATCGGTGTACGTAAGAAACACAATGACACCATGTACATAGGCGGCGACCCGGATAAGATGGTGCTGGCACCCATCACGACGGTGCAACAGGTAGCCAACATAGGCGACGAGATACACATGCTGATGGCGACCGCTCAATCGGGCATAGCATGCGCGGAGGTGGAGAAAGGTATCAAGACCGTACTCAAAGAACGTCATCAGATTGCTCCAGACGACGACAAGGCAATGTGGGGCTTCAACGCCGAAGAGGAGATGAAAGCACTGCATTACTTAGGTATAGGTCTATCGGCGCTTATCTGGCTCATCGGATTGGGGACACTGATATCGGGTGCCATAGGTGTAAGTAATATCATGTTAGTGACCGTGCGCGAACGCACCAAAGAGATTGGCATACGTCGTGCAATAGGTGCGTCGCCATGGGTGATTGCACGACAGATTATTTCGGAGAGTCTGGTATTGACAGCCTTAGCCGGATTAGCAGGTATCGTAGTGGGTGTCGGTATCATGGCGTTAATGGGTAATATCCTCGCCCATGCGGAGACTTTTATCAAAGACCCCAATGTCAGTTTCTCTGCGGCTACTACGTCGCTGGTGATTATCATCGTCATCGGCATCCTGGCCGGACTGCTTCCGGCTCTGCGGGCACTGCGTATCAAACCAATAGAGGCGCTGAGCGAAGAGTAATTTTAGATTTAAGATTTCAAAATTTACAATAATATGAAACGAGTAATGAAATGGATGATGGTCTGCCTATTGATAGCAGCCGTTGTAGCAACCTTCTTCTTTTTATGGAAACGTGCACAGCCAAAGCCTGTAGAGTACGAGACACTGACCGTGAAGCGTCGAGATATAGAGAAGCGCACCGTAGTCACCGGCAAAGTGGAACCACGCGATGAGGTAGCCATCAAAGCGCAGATAAGCGGTATCATAGCCGAGCTGTACAAACAGACAGGCGAGAAAGTGAAAGTCAATGAGCCTATCGCCAAAATCAAAGTCGTGCCCGACATGCAACAACTGAGCAGTGCCGAATCGCGCGTACGATTGGCGGAGTACAACCTGAACAATATACAAGATATCTTCCGGCGTGACTCTACCCTATTTGCCAAACAGGTGATCGCCCGCGAGGACTATGACAAGTCGCATCTGGAGTACATCAAAGCCCGCGAGGAGTTGGTGGCCGCACGCGATGCGTATCTTATTGTACGCGAGGGTGTAGTTGCTTCGTCAAAAGATGCAGGTAATACAATAGTCCGCTCCACCATAGCCGGCACAATATTGGATATACCGGTAAAAGTAGGAAACTCGGTCATCAATGCCAATAACTTCAACGACGGTACGACGATAGCGACTGTAGCCGATATGTCGGATATGCTTTTTGTCGGTAAGATGGATGAGACGGAAGTGGGTCGCTTGCGCGAAGGTATGCCGATGCAACTCATCATTGGTGCTATTAATGACCGCCGTTTTGATGCGACCCTCGAATATATCTCGCCTAAGGGGACCGAGTCGAACGGAGCCATGATGTTTGAAATCAAAGGTGCTGCTCGCATCCCGGACAGCATACATGTCCGAGCCGGCTACAGCGCCAATGCGGAGATAGTCTTACAGCGTCGTGAACAGGTGTTGGCGTTGGACGAGGCGGCGGTACATATAGAAGGGGACAGCAGTTATGTGACCATACACGACACCCGGCGCGCAGTAACGACGGGTATGAGTGACGGGATATATATAGAGATTTGCTCCGGATTACAAGAAGGCGACAGCGTGAGAGGGAATGAGAGGGTGAAAGAAATGAAAAATTAAAAATTAAGAATTAAATTGGCGGAAAGATTTGCATATGTGCAATATTTTGTGTATCTTTGCGGGCTCAAAAGAATTAACATGAAAATATTGCAACATATAGGCGAGTATTTCCTGCTGATGGGACGGGTATTCAGGTTGCCCGACCGGCAGCGTATGTTCTGGCGTCAATACTCGCGCGAATTGGAGAAACAGGGGCTGCAATCGTTGCCTATAGTAGTGATTATCTCTATCTTCATAGGCGCAATCCTGACTATACAAGCCAAAATAAACACCGAGAACCCGTTATTACCGACCTACACGACGGGTCTGCTGACGCGTGAGACGCTGCTATTAGAGTTCTCATCGACGATATTATGCCTTATCTTAGCCGGCAAGGTAGGTTCGAATATAGCCAGCGAGATAGGCACGATGCGCATCACGGAACAGATAGATGCGATGGAGATAATGGGCGTCAACTCCGCCAACTATCTTATATTGCCCAAAATAACGGCAATGATGACGATGATGCCATTCTTAGTGATATTGTCGATAGCCGTAGGTTTAGTAGGCGGTTGGGGCGTAGGCGCATTCACCGATATCATCACAGTAGCGGATTATATGACAGGCATACAATATGCCTTCAATCCGTATTTTGTCACGTACGGCATCATCAAGTCGGTGGTATTTGCGTATATCATCACCAGTCTGAGCAGTTACTATGGTTACTTTGCTCACGGCGGTGCATTGGACGTTGGTCGTGCCAGCACCAATGCGGTAGTGAATTCGAATATAGTCATATTGTTCTCAGACCTTATCTTAACCAAGCTGCTATTATGATAGATGTAATAGATATCGTTAAGTCCTTTGACGGCAATACGGTGCTCAATCATGTGAGTACGCAGATGTTCGACGGTAAGGTGAACATGATTATCGGTCAGTCGGGTTCGGGCAAGACGGTGTTGATGAAAAGCGTCATCGGTCTGCACACCATCGACTCGGGCAAGATACTATACGACGGTCGTAATCTGCCGGAGATGAAGGAAGAGGAAATACGGTCGCTGCACCGTGAGGTCGGTATGCTCTTCCAAGGGTCAGCGCTCTTTGACAGCATGAGTGTATTGGAGAATGTGATGTATCCTATGGAGATGTTCTCCGACAAGACGCACGAGGAGATAGAATCCCGTGCCCGCTACTGCTTAGAGCACGTCAACCTGCCGGAGCACGTCTTTCAACTGATGCCCGGAGAGATAAGCGGCGGACAACAGAAACGCGTAGCTATAGCCCGGGCTATCGTACTAAATCCCAAATACCTGTTCTGCGATGAGCCTAACTCGGGTCTCGACCCTAAGACATCGTTAGTCATCGACCAACTCATTCACGACCTGACGGAAGAGTTCGGTATGTGTACGGTCATCAACTCGCACGACATGAACTCCATCATGGAGATAGGCGACAACATCATCTTCTTGCGCAACGGCATCAAAGAATGGCAAGGCTCGAAAGAAGAAATATTCGATGCCGATAATGAAGCGCTGAATGACTTTGTATTCGCTAGTAACCTATATAAGAAAATAAAATCAAAAATAACCAATAAATGAAACACACCTTTTTAACTCTATCTTTAATAGCCGTCGCGATGACGGTTATGGCTAAGCCTGCTTATCGCGGCCCTATTACCCGTACGCAAGCCGATGGCACTACGATTACCGTTTATCAACACGGTGACGAGTTCTTCCACTATTTAACCGATGCCCAAGGACAATGGCTACAAATGGATGCCGATGGCATGTACCGTCCGGCTCCTGCCCTGAGCGAACAAGAAATCACAACGCGTCGTATGGCATCCCCGAAATTTCGTCTGCAGCGCAAGCTGGCCGTTGGTGAGCGCAATATAGCACCGCGAGGATTGGTCATCTTAGTGAACTTCAAAGACCTGAGTTTCAAGACCCCAAAAGCCGAGATGGACTCGATGCACACGGGAATGAACTACACCCGTAACTACTCATATTCCTACTACGGCGACACCTATCGCGTGACCAGTAGCGGCTCGGCACGACAGTATTTCTACGAGACCAGTTGGGGACAATATAATCCTCAGTTCGACGTAGTAGGTCCTGTGACCGTCAGTCAGAAGATGGAATACTACGGCGCCAACGACGGCAACGGCGATGACGTACGTCCGGAGGTGATGGTGCAGGAAGCCTGCAAACTGGCCGACACGCAATATAACATCAACTTTGCGCAATACGACAACAATAACGACGGCTATGTGGACTTTGTTTATGTTGTATATGCCGGTTACGGAGAAGCCGATGGCGGTGCGACGAATACTATTTGGCCACACAGTTGGCATCTGACATCGGGTAATATCAACCTGCGTTTGGACAACAAGATTGTGGATCTGTACGCCTGTGGAGCTGAACTGAGTTCTATCAGCGACCAGCACGACGGTATAGGCACTTTTTGTCACGAGTTCTCACACGTGATGGGTCTACCCGACCTCTACTCTACCAATAACGCCACCCACAAGACGATGGGGCAATGGGACATCATGGACTACGGTCCGTATAACAACGACGGTAACACACCGCCATTCTACTCCGCCTACGAGCGTTGGTTTATGGGCTGGATGACACCTGCCGTCCTCTCGAAAGAAGCGGCAGATATTACGTTGAATCCCATTCACACCTCTCGCGAAGCCCTGCTTATCTCGTCGACGGGTGCGCACAACTTAGACGGACTGAATCCCAGTCCCGCCACCTTTTGGCTGTTAGAGAACCGTCAACAAACAGGTTGGGACAAGTACCTTCCCGGGCACGGCATGCTGATGACTAAGATACAATATTCTGCCAGCAAGTGGGAGGAGAATACTGTTAACAACTCATCCATGAGTATGGGTGTAGACATTATCGAAGCCGACGGTAAGACCCCTACGTACAACGAATCCAATCCGGAGAACGGCTATTCCGGTAAGGCCAAAGACCTGTTCCCTGCAGGTGCGACATCCTATACCAAGATTAACGGTTATTCTATTACCAGCATCGCAGAGCAGAACAGTATTATCACCTTCAAGATGAACGGCGGTGGCGGTTCGGAAACGCCTCCCACGCCTCAACCCGGAGGAGGATGCGAAGCTTATGCGTATGAATACACGGCCAAGCCGGAGATTGGCAATGATGTTGATTTGAACAACTATTTATGGGACATCACCGTCACCAATGACACTTATTTAAGCAAAGATGTCAACAATCGCGGTGCACAGTTCGGTTCAAGTAGTCAGCCGGCACAGAATGTAACCTTCACCACCGACGAAGTGGCCGGATGCCTCATCAACCAAGTGACCGTCAATGCCGCCATGGGTAGTCGTGGTGATGCCAAATTAGCCGTATACATAGGTTCGACCCAGATTGGTGCGACCAAATCGCTGACGACGGCTTCGACGGACTATGTATTCAGTAACACGGGTAAACTGACTGGTAACCTGAGCATCGTATTCACCAACTCGGCCAAGGCTATCTATGTCAAGAATATCAATATCACCTACTCCGCCACCACGGCTATGGACGAGACAATAGAGACCAAAGACCAAGCCCGCAAATTCTTGCGTGACGGTCGTCTCGTTATCCGCGCCAACGGTGTAGAATATGACGTCACCGGAGCTGTACTCCGCTAATCATTTGATTCCTACCGCTATGACTCGACATCTTATCCTCTTCGCACTCACCTGTCTCAGCCTCACCCTTGGAGCTGTACCTCCGCGTTATATCCCATCCGTTGTCGTTGACGAAAATCGTTCGGGTGAGACCGCGCTGCGTGCCCCGATACATCATATTATGCCGCGTCAGGCTGTAGGTCAACGTGTTATTATCCCGCGTATTCCCGTCATTATAGTCAACTACGCGGATATGTCTTACCGTATCTCGCGAGGGGATGTGGATTCGATGTTTAATGCGGTTCACTTCAATAAAGACGGTGCCACAGGTTCGGTAAAACAGTATTTCCGCGACCAGTCGTACGGTCAATACGAGCCTATCTTTGATATCTACGGTCCGGTAACAGTGGCATCCTCTTATGTGTACTACGGAGGCGGCAATCCGGACTCGCGTCCCGGAGAATTAGTTACCGAAGCTTGTGCTCTGATGGACGACTCGCTCGATTTCACCCTCTATGACAGTGATAACAACGGTGATATAGACTTGGTCTATGTGCTTTATGCAGGTCCTCCGGAGAGTGACGGTGACTATATAGATCGTTCGTGGATCAGCAAACCCACTGACCTTATGTGGCCTCACTACTCTACCGTCAGCAGTTCGGTTCCAAATCAACGTGTGTTTGACGGTAAGACGGTACGCGCCTACGAGGTGAGTGCCGAATTGGACGGTTTCTTCAGCGACGCTACCACAACGGTGATGGCCGGCATCGGGCTGGCGTGTCACGAGTTTGGGCACGGTCTGGGACTGCCTGATGTGTATCCTGCTAATAAAGCGGCTCACAAGACCAGCGGCTGCTGGGACGTGATGGATTACGGCTGTTATAACAACGATGTCCACACACCGGCCGGCTACACGGCTTACGAGCGTTGGTTTATGGGTTGGATGCCTCCGCAAGTGTTGGTAGAGCCTTCCGACGTAACGATGAGTGCCTTATCCCAAAACGGCGGCACGTATCTGATTTCTGCCACGGGCACGCATAATCTGGACGGTCAGACACCCTCGCCCGCCGACTTCTACTTGTTGGAAAATCGTCAGCGTAGCGGTTGGGATGCATATCTGCCCGGTCATGGACTCATCATCACGCACGTCAACTGGTCATCGTCGGTATGGTCCGAGAATTCGCTTAACAATAATGCCTCGGACATGCGTATGGACCTCATCGAGGCCGATGGTATCAAGCCCTCTCGCGGTGCGGACGGCTATGTCGGTAAGGCGGGCGATTGTTTCCCTGCGGGAGCCACCTATTACACTCCTTATGCCAATTACCCAATCACCGATATCAGCGAGACGAATGGCATCATCACCTTTAAGTTCATGGGGGGCAAACCCACCGATATACAAGAGACGGATGCACGCACCAGGAACGAAGGTAAGGTATTGGAGAACGGCCGCATCGTCATCCTGCATAACGGACACAAGTATAACCTATTAGGCTATCGACTATAATGATGAAACTTATCTCATACAACGTGAACGGCATCCGCGCGGCTATCTCAAAAGGGTTGCTCGAATGGTTGCAATCCGAAGAGCCGGATGTCTTTTGCATTCAAGAATCGAAGGCTCAGCCGGAACAGATAGATACCCTTTCCCTGCGTGAATTGGGGTATCACAGTTATATTCATTCGGCCGAGAAGAAAGGTTATTCGGGTGTTTGTATCTTCTCACGTACAGAGCCCGACCGCGTCATCGCCGGCATGGGTCATCCCCGTTACGACAGCGAAGGACGTGTCTTGCGTGCCGACTTCGGCGAGCTGACGCTTATTTGCGTGTATGTGCCCAGCGGGACGACAGGCGATATCCGTCAGGAGTTTAAGATGGACTTTTTGGAGGTCTTCCTCAAATGGATTAATGCGTTGCGCCGCGAGCGGGAAAATATCATCATCTGCGGCGATTTTAATATCTGCCACAAGCCTATCGACATCAACCATCCAGAGCGCCAGATAGGCGTATCGGGATTTTTGCCCGAAGAGCGTGAGTGGATGGATCGTTGGCAAGAGAGCGGATTAGTAGATACTTTCCGCGTCTTTGACCAGAGTGCCGAGCGCTACTCGTGGTGGAGTTATCGCGCCGGTGCACGAGCTAATAACGCCGGTTGGCGCATCGACTATTTCTGGGTGAGCGAATCCCTGCGCCCCCGACTACAAAACGCACAAATAATGACAGAAGCAGTGCATTCAGACCACTGTCCCGTAGCTTTATGGATAAACTAAGAACCGAACACCTCATCAAGCGCTATGGCAAACGAACCGTTGTCAACGACGTCAGTATCTACCTTGAACAAGGAGAGATTGTTGGCCTGCTCGGCCCTAACGGAGCCGGCAAGACGACCACGTTCTACATGACCACAGGTCTAGTTACCGCCAATAACGGTAAGATATTTCTCAACGATGACGACATCACCGAATTCCCCATGTACAAACGTGCGCAGATGGGCATCGGCTACCTGCCCCAGGAGGCCAGCGTCTTCCGCAAGCTATCGGTAGAAGATAATATTCGTGCCGTACTGGAGTTGACGAACTTCACTAAGGAATATCAGGAGCAGAAACTGGAACAACTCATCCGCGAGTTCAACCTCAACCATGTACGTCACAACTTAGGAGACCGTCTATCCGGCGGCGAGCGTCGGCGTACAGAGATAGCGCGCTGTCTGGCTATCGAGCCTAAGTTCGTCATGCTTGATGAACCGTTTGCCGGCGTTGACCCAATAGCTGTACAGGAGATTCAGGATGTAGTATGGCGCCTCAAAGACCGTAATATAGGTATCCTCATCACAGACCACAACGTAGACGAGACACTTATGATTACCGATCGCGCATACTTGCTATTCGAAGGTAAGATACTCTTCCACGGTACTCCAGAAGAGTTGGCTGCCAATCCGACAGTCCGCAAGAACTACCTGGGTCGCGATTTCGAGTTGAAGAAGAAATCACGTCCTACACCGGTTGAAGAACCACAAACAGAAAACAACTAAATAACAAATACTATGACATTTGCACAACTTTGTAATCAAATCTTTCCACAAGCCGTTGTCGACTATCACAAGACCAACGATGTGGATACACCTATTCAAAATCCGTACACCCAAGGTACTATTGAGAACGACTTATACCTCAAGAACTGGATTGATGTCGTTCAATGGCACTTGGAAGATATTATTCGCGACCCGCAGATAGACCCGGTAGCAGCCTTGGCGCTCAAACGTCGCATTGACAAGAGCAATCAAGACCGCACCGACTTAGTAGAACGAATCGACTCCTATTTCTGGGAGAAGTTCCACAACGTACCTGCTCTGCCTGAAGCACGTATCAACACCGAGTCGCCCGCTTGGGCTATTGACCGATTGAGCATCCTGCATGTTAAGATTTACCACATGCAAGAACAGGTAGATCGTCAGGATGTCAGCGCCGAGCAACATGAGAAATGTGTTCAGAAGTTGGCTGTACTGAAAGAGCAACTCACCGACATGACCACCTCTATCACACAACTGCTGGATGATTACGCTGCCGGACGCCGTATCATGAAGGTATATCGCCAGATGAAGATGTACAACGACCCGACGCTTAATCCTGTATTGTACGGTAAGAAATAGTGTCTAAACTATTAGTCATACGCTTTTCGGCTTTAGGTGACGTAGCCATGGTTATTCCTGTGCTACGTGACCTGGCGGTTGCGTATCCCGATTGGGAGATCACCTTCCTCTCCCGACAACAATGTGCCTCGCTGGCAGCAGGATTGCCCGCCAATGTGCAATTCTTCGGAGCCGACCTCAAAGGGCGACATCATGGATTAGGCGGGTTAAGACGATTGATGGATGATATCCACTGGCAACAGTTTGATGCCGTGGCTGACATGCACGATGTGCTGCGTTCCTTCTACATCCGGCATCGCATGCTCATAGCCGGCAAGCGTGTGGCACATATACACAAAGGGCGTTTCCAAAAGTGGTTACTTGTCCGTCATCATTACCGTTATAAGCATCCCCTGCAATCTACCGTATCGCGATATCACACCGTATTAGACGAGTTGGGATTCCACGTGCCGGCCTCACAGCCTATCCTATCCGATAAGGGAAACGGCATCGGTATCGCGCCCTTTGCGGCACATAAAGGGAAAATCTATCCATTGGAAAAGATGGAAGAAGTAGTGCGGCTCTTAGGTGCCGAGATGCATCGCCGCGGTGAGCAGGTATATTTATTCGGAGCCGGCGAACACGAGAAGCAGATATTAGACGATTGGGCGAAAAAACACGAAGGCGTAGTCTCTACCGTTGGACGCCAAAAGATGGACAAAGAAATAGAGATAATGCATTCGCTGCGAGTGATGGTTACTATGGACTCGTCCAACATGCACCTGGCCTCGTTAGCCGGCACTCGCGTTATCAGTATATGGGGCGCAACGCATCCGTGGGCAGGTTTCTTAGGTTACGGACAGTCTATAGACGATTGCATACAGCGTGACCTTCCCTGCCGTCCATGTTCTATTTACGGCAACCGACATTGTCAATTCGGCGACTATCGGTGCATGGATATTGCTCCCGCTGCCATCGTAAAACGCGTCATGAAAACAATACAATAATGCTATGAAAACGTCCAATATTCTTTTGATTGTCGGCTTGGCCATCCTCTTGGCAGGAGCTATCATGAGTTACCTCAAGATTGAGCCGTGGGCCAACTATGTATTGCTATCCGGCGCCTTAGTTATCCTTATTCGAGGAGCATTCCGATCCCGAGAAAAAGAATAAGGCAACCCTTTCGGATTGCCTTATAGCGCTCGCACTATAGAGATTAGATCTCGTCGTGGGCATGCATTTGCTGAACGTAAATCGCGTGTTGCATCTTAATGCGCTTCAGCTCGCTAGGTTTGTCGAACTGCTGACGACGACGAAGCTCTTTGATGACGCCTGTGCGGTCAAATTTGCGTTTGAATTTCTTAATGGCGCGCTCAATATTCTCGCCTTCTTTAACGGGTACTACGATCATTGCATACACCTCCTTCTCTTGTTCTCTCCGGGCAATTAGCCTGTTGCGAGGAATAGCGGATGTTTAAGTCTTCCGCCTGACCTTTATATGTTTAACTTAAGTACCCAGAGCCGGGGTCGAACCGGCACGGATTGCTCCACTGGTGTTTGAGACCAGCGCGTCTACCGATTCCGCCATCTGGGCCTTGCTTGCGAAAAAGCATGCAAAGGTACTGCTTTTTTTTGAAACCTCCAAATATTTTGATGATTTTTTTTATTTTTTATATCATTGTGCCTATTTTGGCACGACCTTTGTGGAAGGTATTAGCGAAAAAAGTTAACTTTTATGACATTACCATTACTTATATTCGGTGCCTGTACCGGCACTTTTTTAGCCGTCATTGTCGGCATCATCGGTTCCTATCGCCGTCTTGGGTTTGGTTGGACCTTTTTAATTAGTATCATCTTCACTCCCTTAGTGGGATTGATTTGTGCACTCATCAGTCCTCGCGCCGCCGGGGAACAGAACTTCGGTTGCTTAGGAGCCGCACTTGTATTCATCGGTGTGGTTATTATGTGCGCTATTACCTATGTTGCTGCTCTGGCATTGGGAGTAATCTCATTAGCCGCCTTAACCATATAAGAAACCATTAATAAGATGAAACAGAAACCCACGATTATCGACTTTGTCGAGCATTATACACATCTATACGAAGACCACGTCTTCTTGCGTGAAAAAATCAATAACGTTTGGACAGAAACCACCTTTGGGCAAACACGCGCGATAGCGCATCGTCTAGGAGCCGGTTTTATGGCTCTGGGGTTAGAAAAAGGTGACCGAGTAGCGTTCCTTTCACAAGGGCGCAACCTGTGGATAACCGGCGAGTTGGGCATCCTGTATGCCGGAGGCGTCAATGTGCCGCTCTCCATCAAATTGGAAGAAGCTAACGACCTGCTCTTCCGTATTTGCCATTCTGACGCCAAATATATCGTTGTCAGTGAGCAACAATTGCCTAAGATTCGTAAGATTATGCCTTCCTGTCCGAATGTGCAGAAAGTCATTGTACTGGACCCATTGAAAGAATATGCGGAGAAAGAAATCGGTATTGACGAATTGCTTGCATTGGGTGATGAACTATTAGCCAAAGATTTGCAATCGTTCAAAGCACGTTACGAGAGTGTACAGCCGGATGATTACGCCAATATATCTTACACCTCCGGCACCACAGCCGACCCTAAGGGAATATTACTAACCCATCGTAATTACACGGCCAATGTCGAGCAAGCCCACTCGGTTATCGGAGCTGATGTAGATGATGTCATGTTAATTATCCTCCCCTTAGACCATTGCTTTGCCCACGTAGCCGGATTCTACACGATGATGTCTTACGGAGGCAGTATAGCTACCGTGCCTGTAGGTAACACCGCCATGGCGACCCTGAAGAATATACCTATTGCTATTCGCGAGGTGCGCCCGCATATTATGCTGTCCGTACCGGCTTTGGCGCGTAACTTCAAAAAGAATATCGAGTCCGGCGTGCACGCTAAAGGTCCTAAGGTGGAGAAACTTTACAACTGGGCCCTAAACAATGCTATCGCGTATAATAAGGAGTATTGGAATCGCGGCGGATGGAAAGAGGGTTGGCGTTATCCGCTGATGAAACTTTTTGATCGCCTCATCTTCAAGGCTGTGCGCGAAAACTTAGGTGGACGAATGAAGTTCTTTGTAGGTGGAGGTGCCTTACTCGATATCGCATTGCAGCGCTATTTCTGCGCCATCGGCATACCTATGTTCCAAGGTTACGGACTGAGCGAAGCTACTCCTATTATCTGTTCCAACTCGCCCGGTGCGGCTATCTTCGGTTCCAGCGGTAAGATTGTCAAGCCTCTGGAACTCAAAATCTGTGATGCAGAAGGAAATATAGTTCCGGATGGTCAACGCGGCGAAATCGTCATCAAAGGTGAGAATGTCATGGCCGGATATTGGAAGAATCCGGAAAGTACCGCCAATACCATTATTGACAATTGGTTACATACCGGCGATATGGGATATATCACGAGTAAACACCCCGGCTATTTATGGGTTGTAGGGCGCTTTAAATCGCTTCTCATCTCTGCAGATGGCGAGAAATATAGTCCGGAAGGCTTTGAAGACTCGTTAACCGACGGCTCGGTGTATGTAGACCAATGTATCTTGCATAACAATCAAGACCCCTACACTATTGCTCTTATCGTGCCCAATAAAGAAGCGCTACAGAACTGGGTCAAGACCAAAGGCTTAGATCCGGCGACAGAACAGGGGCAGCGGGCCATGCTTGACAAGATACAAGCTGAAGTAGACTCCTATCGCGCAGGAGGGCGCAACCAAGGTGTCTTCCCTGAACCTTGGCTTCCGCGTGCCTTGGCCGTGTTGGGCGAACAATGGACAGAGCAAAATCACCTGGTCAATTCTACCATGAAAGTGGTACGCGGCAAGGTAGAGACCTATTTCGCCGATCGTATAACTTATGCCTATACTGCTGAAGGTAAAGACCTGTACAACGAGAAGAATCTCGCAGCCCTCTCTCCGGCATAAGTTCAATCTCTCATATACCGACAAAAAAGGAGCCACAATTGTGACTCCATTTTTTGCGGTGCGGACGAGACTCGAAAATTGCGGAACGCAATAATCGTTCGAACGTAGTGAGATAAGACGATTGCTTTCTGCAATAATCGTTCGAACGTAGTGAGATAAGACGATTGCTTTCTGCAATAATCGTTCGAACGTAGTGAGATAAGACGATTGCTTTCTGCAATAATCGTTCGAACGTAGTGAGATAAGAACTCGCGAAAATCTCGAGTCAAAATCCTATTTTTCCATGACTATCAATCAGTTAGTGTGGCAATTATACCGAGATCGATGGGCACATCTTCCGAAATTGAGCAAGGGCAGCGTAAGCTGCTCTTTTCATGACCAATCGTCAAAAAATATCCGGATTTTTGCATAAATACCGAATAGTTTTTGTTAATATGCAGCAAAAAATCACTTTTTTCTCATTTTCTTCAAAAATAATTTGCATATGTCAAAAAAAAGTAGTACCTTTACACGCATTTTGTGTGCAAGGTAAAAAGACAATCGCTAAACAATATCAATATGGCTGATATACTGCAAACCATAGAATTGCCACATATCAAATACGTTGGCAGCGGCTATAGCGGCCATTGGGAGATAATAGACAAGGAAGAAAAATAGATTTGGAACACGCGTGTACCAAATTGTAAATATTCCTAACACGTCTGGAAAATTGAAAATGTGTGACACGTCGCACAAATATACATATTAATCCATAAAAGACCAAAAATTATGGCAAGCATTCAAGACATTCACGCGTTGGAAGAACAAATCTACGACGCAGTACAAGAGTACCTCGACAATCTTGAGTAGTATTGCCATCAAGAAAGGATAAAATGAGCAACCGTTGCCTATATAATACGACATTTCGTCAGTTCATAGACACAGCGCCTAAAGAGATTTTAGGTACGTTACACTTGAACTATCATGGCGATGCTTTGACAACAACGGACGATGCATGGATTGGCGAGATAACTCTATTGCAGCAAGTCCTTATTCTTTGGAAAGATGAGCCTTCACAAATCATCTTTGAGTATGATATTCCTCGCTTGGGTAAACGTATAGATGTTGTTCTGCTGTTACGGGGTATTATCTTCTGTTTAGAGTTCAAAGTTGGGCAATCATCCGCGTTGCAGGCTGATGTGGAGCAAGTGATGGACTATGCCTTAGACCTGAAAAACTTTCATCTCTATAGCCACGATAGAACCATCGTACCGATTTTAGTTCCAACCAATTATACCCCTGTAACTACAGAATTTCGGCCATCAGTTTATGACGATAGTATATACAATCCGTTAATATCCGGAGCGGAAAATCTCCAAAACCTCATAAGCGGAGTATTAGAACACGCAGATGCGACCACACCTTCTGCAAATAACGACAATTGGATAATCAGCCCATACACTCCGACGCCCACCATCATAGAAGCAGCACGTTCCCTATACGAAAACCACTCGGTAGAAGATATTACGCGTCACGAAGCTGACAAAGTTTTCACTGATGCAACCACCAACTATATCTTGCGAGTTATTCAGCAGAGCAAAAAGCAAAATGCCAAAAGTATCTGTTTTATAACCGGTGTTCCAGGAGCAGGCAAGACACTTGTCGGTTTGGATGTGGCGATTAAGCAAACTTACAAAGACGGCGAGTTAGACAAAGAAAACGGAGCTGTTTATCTTTCCGGCAATGGTCCGTTAGTAGCTGTACTCACCGAAGCGCTTGCAAGGGATAATCTTAAGAAGTGTGCAGAAAGAGGGGAGAAGAAGAATCTATCTGATTCACGCCGTGAGGTGAGTGAATTTATCCAAATCATCCATCGTTACCGTGATAACATGCTCGCAAAGATTAAGAATCCGGTAGAGAATGGTATCGTGGAAATTGATCCCGAAAAAGCTGTAAAACAAGAAGCGACCGGATACGGAGAAGTGGAGCATGTGGCTATCTTCGATGAGGCACAACGCAGTTGGACGCATAAGCGCATCGCTGATTATCTGAAACGAGGTGGTACGTACGGCAACAAACTGAAAGTGCCTAACTTCCCCATGTCGGAGGCTGAGTTTCTAATTTGGTCACTTGATCAGCGAGAAGATTGGGCGGTGATTGTATGTTTGGTTGGTGGTGGTCAAGAGATTAACACCGGTGAGGCGGGCATCTCGGAATGGATTAAGGCGCTCAACAATCGATTCCCTTATTGGAATATCTATATTTCCGACAAACTGACAGAACCGGAATATGCCGAAGGACGCGTAAATGAGTTGCTACAGAATAATGACCGTGTAACATTCTCTGACCAATTACACCTTGCCGTTAGTCAACGTTCTTTCCGTGCAGAAACGATGTCGGCATTTATCCATTCGTTGTTATCCTTCCAACCGGACGCTTCTTCGCTGTATAACGACATCAAAGACAGGTATCCTATCGTGTTAACACGTAATATGGATAAGGCTCGTGCATGGCTTAGAAAACAAGCACGTGGAACGCAACAAATAGGTGTGTTGGTTACGAAAGTTGCTGCTCGTTTCAAACCGCTTGCAGTAAACATCCTTGCGCAAGGTGACGAAAATGCCGTACACTGGTTCCTCGAAGACAAGACGGACGTTCGCTCGTCTAACTATCTTGAAGATGCCGCAACGGAAATACAAGTACAAGGATTGGAGTTAGACTATGCTTGTGTCCTATGGGATGCTGATATGCGATGTGACGGAAATACATGGACGTACCATAAGTTCAACGGCAAAAACAAATGGATTCCGGAGAACAACGCAGAGAACCAGAAATATATGCTCAATGCCTATCGTGTGCTGCTAACTCG
>JAFSJN010000005.1 GCA_017439235.1 Paludibacteraceae bacterium | reverse complement strand
GGCTTGGTATGCATAGTCATGATGCTGTTCCTCAGGTGTCGTCCACAACTGATGCGGCAGGTAGATATACAGCTCTCTCTCACCGGGGATAACTTCGCCATCGCGCAGCCAGCGTATATCGGAGAAGGTATAACCGCCATTGTATCTATCGTTGAGGATAGCTATAACATCATCCCAGTGCTGGTCTAAGAGCCAGGATGGGAAGAGTACATCGAAGGTCGTTGATGCTAAGTGCAGGCTGTCGCCGCAAGCATCGTAGAGGGTCATCGCTATACCGTAGGTGTCGGGACGAGGATAATGCGTACGGTCGGCAGCGTCATGCGGCACAGGTAAGGTGAGCGTGACGGGTGATGACTGATCGGCAGGAGCATCGTTGACAACGGTATCGCGGAACGGCATCGCATTGCCGGGTGCATTGGTATAATGTACGCGATAGGAGTTAAAAGCACCGCGTTGCATAGTAACGGTTACGTCCATCGATGCATCATCGGCACAGACATCAGGTACCAGCATCGTAGCCTCCATCGGTGCGCAGCAGGTATAGGTAGTGAGGGTCAGGAAGTAGAGTATACTGTCGCAACCATCATCGTTGCGTAGTGTGTCGCTATATTCTCCCGCTTGGTCTATAGTCAATGTATGGGCTGCCGTCCAGGTATATGGCAGTAAGGTGTCGCAGATGTTGACCTCGGCTATATTATGTATCGTATCCGGGCAGCAATGGTTATTAACGTGGAGAGTGAGGGTTATTGTACTATCGCAGCCGGAGGCATTAGTGAGTATAGCTATCTTGGTGCCGGCCTCGGTCCAGGTAGAGTCTGCCCATAAGAGCGGTAAGGCTTCGGCGCAGACCGTAGTATCCTTAGCAGATGAGGAGACAGGTTTCGTTATCAGGTGCAATGTCACTACACTATCGCAGCCTGCAGCATTCGTCAGCGTCAGTTGTGCGCCGTCGTTCGCTAATGTTCCATGCCAGTAATAATCCGTGCCTGCACAAACGTATGCTGTCGTATCACCTGTTGTCGGTTGATTAATCGTCAGATGCAGCGTACGGGTGCTATCGCAGCCGTTGGCATTGGTTGTCTGATAGTCGTAGTCACCGCTGGCGGTATAGGTCGTACCGTGCCATGTGAAGGATGAGCACACTGTGGCTGTGGTGTCACTGGCGGTGGGGTCATTGACGGTGAGCGTGAGAGTGATAATCGAATCGCAGAGGACGCTATTGACCATCGTATCTTTGAGTGTACCGGCGTCGTGGAGTTGTTTACCATGCCAGGTATATGGTAAGTCGGCACGACAGATTGCGGCTGCCGTATCGGAGGCGGAGAAGACATCTACCGACAGGTGGAGGGTGACAACGCTGTCGCATCCTGCGATGGTAGCAGAGTCCAGGACATAATCTCCGGCTTGGGTGCAGGTGATACCGTTCCAGGTATAAGGCATCTGCTTATCGCATACCGTCAGGTTGACATCTTGATGGTAGACGGGTCGAGTAATCAGATGCAGCGTTACTACCGAGTCGCACCCGGCGGCATTGGTGAGTGTCATTTGAGCGCCATCGTTCGCTATCGCTCCATGCCAGTAAAAGTCCGTTCCGGCACATACGTAGGCTGTCGTATCGCCCGTAGTCGGTTGGTTAATCGTCAGCTGCAGGGTCAGTGTACTGTCGCAGCCGGCAGCGTTGGTAAGCAGGTGCGTATAACTGCCGCTATTAGTATATGTTGTGCCGTACCACGTAAAGGATGTGCATGCCGTAGCCGTTGTATCGCCGGCGGTGGGTTCATTGACGGACAGGGTCAGGGTAACGACGGAGTCACAGCCTGCGGTGTTGGTCAGTATCTTAGTCTTAACCCCCGCATCGGTCCAGGTGGAGTCTTCCCAGACGAGCGGTAAATCGTTACGGCAGACGGTAGTGTCATTAGCGCCAATCGATGCATGACGGATGGTCAGGTGTAGGGTTCGCGTACTATCACAACCGGCAGCGTTAGTCGTCTGGTAGTCGTAGTCGCCGGACATCGTATAGGTTATTCCGTGCCATACGATGGAGTCACAGGCGACGGCGGTGGTATCACTGGTAGTCGGCTGATTGACGTAAAGCGTGAGGGTGACGATAGAGTCACAGCCTACCGCATTGGTCAGCACCTTAGTCTTAGTGCCCGCTGCCGTCCAGGTCGAGTCTTCCCAGAGAAGCGGTAGGGCATCAGAGCAGATAGTAGTATCTTTCGTGCCGTTGGTGGGCTGATTGATTGTCAGCTGCAGAGTCAGCGTACTGTCGCAGCCCGCAGCGTTGGTGAGCAGGTGCGTGTAACTGCCGCTATTAGTATACGTTGTTCCGTACCACGTGAAGGACGTGCATGCTACGGCAGCTGTATCTCCGGCGGTGGGTTCGTTGACAGACAGGGTCAGGGTAACGACGGAGTCGCATCCCGCGGCGTTGGTCAGTATCTTTGTCTTAACGCCGGCATCCGTCCACGTGGAGTCTTCCCAGACGATCGGCAGGTCGTTGCGGCAGACGGTAGTGTCGTTAGTTCCGGTAGAGGCATGATGTATCGTCAAGTGTAGCGTGCGAGTACTATCACAACCGGCGGCATTAGTGGTCTGGTAATCGTAGTCGCCGGACATCGTATAGGTTATTCCGTGCCAAACGATGGAGTCACAGGCAACGGCGGTAGTGTCGCTGGTAGTAGGCTGATTGACGTAAAGCGTGAGGGTGACGATAGAGTCACAGCCGACAGCATTAACCAACGTATCTTTCAGCGTTCCTGCTTCCGTCAATATCTTACCGTGCCAAGTATAGGGCAGATCTGCACGGCAGATAGAGGCCGTCGTGTCAGAGTACATGGTATCGCAATCGCACGGCGTTACCTCTAAATAGAGCGTACCAACGCTATCGCAGAAATAATAACTTGCATCTCTTAGTGTATCATGATATTCGCCTGATACCGAATATGTTTTACCAAACCATTCAAAAGGCACTTGTGAGCAAAGAATAGTTGTATCAATAACACTATAAGCCGTATCACAAGGACGGGTTGGATCTATTGGGTGTCCCGGACGACACTCTATACTATATGTAACACGACAATTTATTGTACTATCACACCCCCATGCAGTTGTAAGATGGTCTTCAAAAACACCTATAGACGGAATTGCTCGTCCGTGCCATTGATATGGGAGATCATCCGGGCATAGTATAACTAATGTATCAATTCTAACATTTTTGTGTACGAATAGATGTAATGTTGCCACACTATCGCAACCTTCACTATTTGTTAGATGCACACTATAATCTCCCTCCGATGTACATGTCGTCCCATTCCAGAAATAAGGGATATCCGCTTCACAAACATGTGCTGTAGTTTCCGAAGAAGAATTATTTTTTACTTTTAGATTCAATGTACAAATAGAGTCACACCCCACGGAATTAACGAGTGTTTCAGTCGTCGTGATTTCTGTGGTATATGTATGTCCGTGCCAGTTATAAGAATCTCCATCACAAATATATGCATTAGTGATGCTATCAGTTGCATACTTATAGGACACATTCAGTTGATATCTAGCCAAATCATACCCCGCTTGTGCACGCAATGTGTCATAATAGGAAATCGGTGCTGAAATCGTTTGACCGTGCCAATCTATAGCAGAGCCTTCACATATCGCGATATCTTCTATCGAAACGACAGGGTTAGGATACACTGTTAGATGGAGGGTAACCGTACTGTCGCATCCAACAGCGTTGGTTAACACATCTGTTAGTTCCCCGGTTTGGTTTAATGTTTGTCCACGCCAACTATATGGCATTTCATACTGATACCTCGCCGCAAAGGTATCCGTTCCTGTAGGCTCTAATATGACTAAGGATAATGTAATTACCGAATCACAACCGATGCTATTTTGGAGGACATCTTGTGCCGTTCCTTGTGAAATATGTTGTCCTCTCCATTCATACGGCAAGTCGTGGCGACAAACGTAAGCTGTTGTGTCCGAATAAGAAGACGACAAAACATTCAAATGCATATTGACTGTGCTATCACAGCCATTTACGTTTAGGGTATCAAACGTATAATTCCCTTCTTCTGCACATTGAACATTTTTCCACAGGTACGGTATTTCCGTATCACATATCGTAATTGTAGTATCGGATGTTGATGGATATTTAATTGTTAAGTGGAGGAAACAAATAGAATCACAACCATACTGATTAACTAAAGTGTCAACAACAGAAGTATCATTATTAAGTATTAAACCGTGCCACGGATATACTTCCCCATCGCAAATGGATGCATAAGAAGTTGTGTCTAGTGTTCGCGGGAGAAAACCGACCTCAAGTGTATAGTGCAAACTATCGCAACCTAGTACACTTTTAATCGTATCATAATAGAAGCCTTCGTTATCTATCAGTTGCCCACCCCACAAGAAAGCATCCCCGGGACATATAGCAGTATCTAACAATACGCTCTGTAGAGCTACCACATTAAGATGTAGATGAACAACGCTGTCACAGCCGTAGTCCGTCAGCAACGTATCAATATAATCTCCTTGCTGCGTATATTTATTCAAATGCCACAAAAATGTGTCTTTTTCACATATTAAAGCTGTATCTCTGCACTCCTGAGGTTTGGGGTATACAAACAGGTCCAAAACATATACGGTATCTGTTTCGGGCTTCATTTCCTCATATTGTCCTGCTTGTGTCAAAATAGAACCATAGAAATTATATTCTTCTCCGTCGCAAATGGTATCTTGTAAATAAATGATAGTATCTCTCAAATCCTTAAACTGAGATCCCACGGTATATGCATAAGTTTCGAACTGACTTTCGCCATTAACATGAGCAATAAAGCCCCCAACAGAATTCTCTAATAGATGTACTCCATGAGTAAGGCTCATCCTTGCATATGACATAGTATCCAACCCGACAACAGGTCGAAATTGCTCCTTTATGCATGCACCATCTAACATCATACTATCCAATGTTGCCGTTGGAGTTATGACGTTGCAGTATTGGTACATATACACACGCTCGTGTTTGAACGTGGTGAACAAACTATGATATGAACGTTGTTCCAATGGAATAAGCAAAACCATTGACGGATCGCCATCTGTATTGCGCCCTCCTTGGCTCAACCCATCCTCATACTGACTACATTGGTATAAAAATGCCACAACATTTTTAGAGGTGTGAATATACAAATTAGTCATTCCCCAATGGCCGACCGTCAAAGTGTCCGTCTCGTTGGCCATTAAGGTTTTATGAAACACACCACGAGAATACACCTCAGTGCTATCATAAACAGCAGTTATGAGTATATAGTCTATCGGTCTTCCATATGTGGCCGTTGCCACAAAATCTCTACCTAACGCATATTTGGGGATTGACTGCTCCATGAGATGGTCGCAAGCTATTTTGCCGACAGGAACATTTGCACAACGATTCCCCTCAAAAATTGCTATCGGCTTATCATCAACAGAAGAAACATACGTTGCCGTAAATGGTGTACTCGACGCAGATTTAACTTGGATATATTCCCCTCTATTTAATATAATGGACGTATCATTATCAAAACCATGCATCGAAGAAGATGTATTTGGGCGGACCTCCACTTGAGTACTATCTTCTACTCCCACAATCGCATATTCCGCAGGTCCGTCGCCTCTCCCTCTATATGTCTGAAGCATATGTTCACAGCCTAAACTCTGAACGGGTAACACATTACTTGCATCAAATGAATATCGCTCATAATTGACCGCATATAGCGTAATTGGGTTCGTCGACATCACTTGTATCGCCTTTTGCTCAACAATTTCACAGGAATCAGGATATCCTTGTTCACGCGGAATAGTAAGATTAGTCACGGTCCCTGCAGTTAAATGAGCTACCGTATCCCAATGTGTTAAGGGATTACGCAATCGCACATCCACATCCTCAAAAGTGGCAGCAGTTACACATAATTTAGTCAAAGGACGAGTGTAGTCATCCTTTGCCTCATCGCTATTACGCATAAATCCCACCCAAAATTCGGTACCCTCAGTAGATGGAGCTGATGTAACTAAAATTCGCGTGAAGACCATAAACATTCCTTGGTTTGTATTGATAACAGAAACCAAAGAATCTTCTCCTACATAAGCAGAATCTGGCACATATCGAATATGCGAGCCATCTATTAATAAGGTTTCAGCATTATAGAGGGGTTGTTGCGCAATAGATATATTCGAGACGATTAATCCAGCCGGCAAATAAAAAGCATCAGATGGGTATATATTGGTGGATTTCCCACTATACGTTTCCACCACCATATAGGCATCACAATCAGCTCTATCAATAGCATACAATGGCGCGCATAAAACGCACCATTGTAAACATACCAATACTATTAATATTCCTTTCTTCAATCTCTATCATTATTTATCACGGACCAAACGAACAGCACAACGAGTCGAACGGGCCAGATTGTTATGACCAACCTGTTTCGTTACCGTCTTCTGAGACATGTGAAAATACAAATACTCTGCATTCCTATTGCTATTATTCCAATGCGAGTTAGATAGCCAATATGCCCCCCGTTGAGTAATATTGTAACCATATTGCTTATACCCATATTCCGGAAGTAAGATGGCGCCCTTCGCCTCAAGGACGCTCCATTCCTCAAGATCCCAATAATTATCATAAAAATCCCCCTCCTTCCAAGGATTGTCGCCATCCCATTCATCTGGCAATAGAATCAGCCCCCCAATTTGCCAATAGTCCGGAGGGCCCACCCACCCATATCTACATTTGTCTCCCGAACGATTAAGTAGATAGCTCCATTCGCCAGCCGTTAATGTACGCCATTGTCCCACCTCATTTCCTCCATTACTAATTGGCAGATATATGCCCCAATCATAGTTGGTGCCTGCAATACCTGTCGTTCCATCGCTAGGGCCATAACCACCACCAGAGTTAGAATTATCGACGACATATGGCTGATAATACAAGTTTCCGGCATCATCTTCATCGTGATACCCAGATGACGCCCAGCAAAACAAGTCTATCCAGCCTGTGTAGGTTGACGATATTTCAAGGTTATTGCTTCCTGGCGTAAAACCATCCGCCACCAATACAGGATCTGAGCCGTTCGATCCAGCTTCTATAATATCATACTGCTTTCCCGCGAATCGCCATGTATTTGTACTCGCTTGGTACTGCAGCAGCCCTTTAGAGAAATACACCTGCTTACCGTCAGCGACGGAGAATATAGCTTTCTCGCTAACAGCCCCCACGGGACATGCTGAAGAAGTAAACGTAACAACAGCGGTATTTTCATCTGCAGCGAATAGCGATACTGCACACGTTGCGAATAGAGAAACAATCCAAAACAATTTCATAGTTGACTATTTTGTGCTTATTTGTCACGAACTAAACGCACAGAACATCCCCATGTTCGTTGACTATTGCCGGGAGTTCCGACAGTCACCATTCCAGTGGAAAAAGCGAATGTACGAGCCTTCCGTTCCGGTAGATAGCAATCGGGGCAAGCGCTTGCCAACCAATATCTCCCAAGCGGACCACCATAATATACTGTTGTGGGATTGCGATTTAAGGCCGCAGGCAGAAAAACGGCACCATTAGACTCCATCGTTCCCCAAGTCTCAAGCGTAAAGACATTTTTGTCCCAATCATACCAAGCGCCAACCAAGGCACTCCCCATCCAATCATCCGGTAATAGAATCAATCCTCGCGTGCCATTGACCATTCCCAATGATATTTTACTATCACTTCTGCTGACCAGATATGTCCATTCTTCAGCCGTTAATGTACGCCATTGTCCCACCTCATTTCCTCCATTACTAATTGGCAGATATATGCCCCAATCATAGTTAGTGCCTGCAATACCTGTCGTTCCATCGCTAGGGCCATAACCACCACCATAACCGGTGGTGTTTATTTCGTAAGGTGCATAATAAAGATTCCCCTCATCATCATTGTCATGGTAACCGCAAGCCGCCCAACAAAATAAGTCAATCCAACCAGAATACGAAGAAGATATGTTATTATTGTTATTGGCTGCCCCCATATTTCCCATAACGCTTCCTCCGCTTCCTCCATCGCCAGCAAAATCATACTGATGTTCTGCGAATCGCCATGTATTTGTACTCGCTTGGTATTGCAAATTACCCTGAGAGAAATACACCTGCTTACCGTCAGCGACGGAGAATAGAGCTTTCTCGCTAACAGCCCCCACGGGACATGCTGAAGAAGTAAACGTAACAACAGCGGTATTTTCATCTGCAGCGAATGCATTAACGCCACACACTGTGATGACGGATATTATAAAAAACTTTTTCATATTCGCTTATCAATAAAGGTGGTTATTGAATTATTGCGCCTTGTGCATTGTACAAAATTCCATTATGCTCGATGACGAGCGTATTACGGAACAAATACTTCCTATCCTTGGACTCCTCACTCTGGAACTTATCCAAATCAGTACTTATTTGAGATATGCCCCGAATTTGTAATCCGTATGCATTTGTAGTACCCTTAGTTAATGACAACAAGTAATCCGACTCGCTCAAGTTCCAAATCACATTACCATTTTCTGTTAGCAACAAGTCCACATTAGGCACGATTCTGTCACGATTGATACCAATCGTATATTCTCCCATTTGAGGAACGCTTAATGCTATTTGATATGTCGCTCCTTCATTAGTGAGCAACGCATCTTGTGCACACAGTTTTTGACCATAAGCTTGAGTATAGATGTACAAATCGCTATTCCCGCCCATCATCTTAATCAGGTCTTTGCCTATCTGGTAGTCTTGTGAAGCCTGATCGGATGCTGTAATAAACAAACGGTCTTTCTGCTGATTATTGCCAAATACCACTTCGTATTTCAGACGGTTAGCGGTGGCGTTCTCTCGCATTGGCGCATACAAGGTAGAATGTGTAGCATCCGAAAGAACCAATGTCCCATCACCATCCGTTTGTATAAAGAACGGAGTCGCCATCACAAAGGACGTAGAGGCCAATTCCACTACATCGTATTTACCGCTTTCGCTGCGATTGTCATAGATTTGAGCATAATCAATACCGGCAACGGTAGCATTCACATAGTACAACTGCGAGTTACCCATTGCATTCCATCCTCGGTTTTGAATATCCGTCTCTCGGCCTACCGCCTGATATCTATACAAATCAACATTAGTGCTTCCAGACGTTGCCGCACTCGCCTTCTTGGCAAAACGCCATACATTCTGATCCCCTTCAATACCCATCATATAGAACCGACCGGGCATCAAAGAGCCAGAGGACATACGAGACCATCCCGTCGCTTGATTATCGGCACGTTTTTGACCATCATAATCCCAAAAAATGTAATCTACTTTATTTATGCAACTACCTGCCACATTAGCGCGTGATATGCCGGTATTTACATCTACCTCAAAAGGTACAGAAATGGCGTACCACTTATTATCAGAGGCCGTGGATTGTCCATTTTCCAGCGTAATGTCCACAAACAAATTGTCTGTGCTTAAATTAGCAGCATTCTTAACTTGGCTTGATGTACCATTGATATCTTCAGATACAGAACCGGGTTGTGCTGCCAAATAGACATTTCCTCCAACAACCAATGTGTTGGAAACATTCAACTCAGCTCCCACAGGAACTATTAGGTCACCGGTAATTGTTTGCCCATTAGCATCTATCGTGATATTCTTTCCCGCAGTTATTGCCACATCCTGATCAATGGTCGCCAACAGTTTTACAGTACCAGTTTCGGAGATGGCATTTAAGGCATCATTCATCGAAGTATAGCCGACAGTATTCACCTCTGCTACCGCATTACCAAAAATAGCGGTATAATGCCCCGCAGCTAACGCTGTCGCAGAACTTGCAGAACGAGGATTAACCGTACTATTATCTTCCTGCCACTTTACAAAAGCATAACCGGCGGCAGGCTGAGCAGTAATATTAAACGTACAACCTGTTTTTGTCACATCAACAGAACCTTGAGCAGAATTATCCTCAGAATGATTAACACCTCCATTGAAAATAGGACGGACATAACATTTTGTCTCATCTGATTCCTCATAATTAATTGTAGTACTCGACTCTCCATTACTCCATCCACCAAACGTCCCACAAGTTGAAGCATGAATGCTGTATGAAGAGAAATCACCAGACGGGGTATATTCCAATGTCCCTCTTTCAAATGAAGTGCGAACAAATATAGCATTATAGGATTTGGTCACATCGGTTATTGTGCGGGGGTTACTATTGTTTCCATCATCCCATGACAAGAACTCATACCCCTTTGCTTCATTAGGAATAGCTGTTAAAACGATTTCAGACCCGACTCCCGAATTCACGATAGTTCCACCATCGCCATTAGCAAACTCCGGAGTCATCCGCATTGCATTGGTAGTTATAGTGCCCAACAAGCAAATTGCAATAATGGATAATAAAGCCTTTTTCATAATAGTAGCAATTTTGGCATTATTGAATATCATAAACTAAACGAACGCAACATCCTTGATGGCGTTGATAACTGGCAACCGCAGGAGTATTACTTGACGGGACAGAGATTGCCCATGCGTTCACATAACTTGGAGCCGCCATCGTGGGATCCCAACTCCCAGTTCCGCCAGAGCTTGCAGACCAATACACCGGCATATCGTAAAAATTGAGGTCATAATTTCGCTCATAACAAAATGGGAGAAAAGCCACGCCTAAGCTCTCCATAACCGCCCAATTATCATTGGAGACCGATTCAAAGGGCGAAGAATATTTGGACATGGTCAGAGATATACCATAATCAGAACTTAAAATACTTGCCGATAGCGCATCAGGGAGAAGAATAATTCCTCGTTTCCCATGAACGTTAGCAATAGTCCACTTTGAACTGGCTCCGTCTCTTTTTGAGGTATGTGCAGAGTTAGTAATGCCCAACAAATATGCCCATTCATCACGAGACAACACACGCCAATAACCAGGATCACCGCCACCATTTTCGATTGCATTGTAGTAACCCCAATCATAGTTAGAAGCAGTCAAATCGACCTGATGATTATGGTCTGGTCCGTAACGTTCTGTTGTCCAATCTTGCGGATTCGTATAGTGATACGGCATATAATACACAGGATTCCTTGACTCACTTGAAGACAAATAGCCAGATGTTCCCCAGGCGAACACATCAATCCATCCGGAATACGTAGAAGACATCGAATTATTTGTACTCCCCGTTACATTACCCGGACTAGCATTGCACCCGACATAATCGTACTGATGTTCAGCAAAACGCCAAACCCCGGGAGCGGTTTCTCCTCCCTGCACAATATGAGTAGTTGGCTCTGATGATGGATTAGCACAAAACTGGAGATTTCCCATAGAAAAGAACACTTGCTTTGTGGGAGATACCGAAAAGACCGCCTTGCCGTTGATGGCACCTTCAGGGATAAAACTAGCGGATGATCTCGTCACAAGATTATACGGACCTTCAGCCCAAACCAATACGCCCACACTCACGGCGACTAATAAAAGAAAAACCTTTTTCATATAGATAGATTTACCGCTAAATTACACATACATCTTACCAACACGTTCGGGAGCCTGATTCATCGGATTAAGCGGCGAACCGGCAGGCCCTGGTCCCATTAAAGGACCACATAAATCAAAATGATTGTTCGTTACAACAGGAATGGTGTAAGTTTTTTTCATCGTATAACTAAAATTTATAAAATTATTATCTCCTTTGATTTAGCATATCGACTACGAGACAGGATCGAGGCAACTACGAGAGATTATACCCCAAAACACCTATACTCGCATCACCAAGACGCTTTTTCCATTATCATTTCGTCGTTTATATATCCCTTAAAAAGCAAAAGACCTGCTCGCAGGGCGAAGCAGGTCATAGCATGGTTATTCGTTGTGGTTGTAGTTGCAGCCGCAGTTATGGCTGGCGTTGTGCGCAGAGTACCCCTCATATGCGCCATGAGCGCAAGCGTAAGCATTATGAGGAGCAACAGACGACATAACAAACTACGTTTTTTCAAATTGTGGTGCAAAGGTACACAAAAAAAATGACATGTGCAATTATTTTTGAAAGAAAATTAAAAAATGATTAGGGATTAGTGATTTTCGATTAGAGTGAGGGGCGATAGAAATTAAGAATTAAAAATTAAGAATTAAAATTTATTAGTTAACCGAAAACGCGGCAGCATGACCATAATGGTCTAAATCTAACCAACTAATCATCTGCTTAAAAGTAAGCTTTTAGACATCTGCTTACTTGTTCATCTTCTCGCTTCGAAAATAGCGCACCTGCTGCCTTAGAAGAAAACATAATAAGAAAACCGGGAAGAAAACTCGTCGGAAATGGCTTACTGCAAGAACGGACGTGTCCGTTGGGCAGCCGCATTTCCTCCACTAATACTAATATTCAATAAGGTCAAGGCCCTGATTTCTGTAATAGGCAAATTTCTTATCGTTACTGATAAGCGGTATACCATAAACCAAAGCAGTAGCTATAATAACATGATCTGACGGATCATTATGCTGCTCATACTCGTTGATATACATTTCAGCATATTTGTCAATCACATTTTGTGTAACGAAGAGGACATTAATATGAAAGACATCTGTAATTGACAGCAACATGTCCTGCTTACTTTTCCACAGCCTACGGATATTAGGTTTGGTATTATAGAGGTGCACGAGTTCCTTAAGGCTTTCGCTACTAATACACAATTGATTTTCATAATTAGACACAATAGCCCAAACGTCTTCGCCCAACAAAGCGAAGTCGCCACACATCTTAATAAAAACATTGGTATCTATTAGGTAACGCGCCATATGTAATTAAGCACGATTGTACCCAAGATTCTGCTTAATAGCATTCCAAGTGGGAGAAATGGTCACGCCCTTTTCCCGCTGTTGCTGCTCGAACGATTCCATTTGCAGCAAGATTTCCCGTCTCCGTTTGTCGCTCATATTTTCGAATCGCTTAATTTTGGGTGCAAAATTACAAAAAAAAAATCATATATGCAAATATTTCTGAAAGAAAATAAAAAAAGATTAGGGATTAGTGATTTTCGATTAGAGTGAGGGGCGATAGAAATTAAAAATTAAGAATTAAGAGATATTAGTTTATCGAAAACGTTGCTCTTTGTTCATATATTTGTTTTCTTGTTGGTTTTCTTACCATGTTTTCTTCTAAGGTGACGAGCTGGTGGTTACACCATGGTAGATATCCACGGATAGACGAAGCAGCTCGTGCTCGGCAGAAGATATGGAGCCAGCATTGGTAAAAGAGATAGGGAATAAAGTGGGTAAAGAGTCGGTAAAGAGTCGTTTATGTCGTACGAAAGGAGGTAAGCCATGCAACGCATCAGAAAGGACGAAATAGTACAAAGATTGGAAACCATTCTGGGAACAGAAGTAGGGAGAGAGGGTCTGAATACGCTCATCTACGGATGGTTGAAAATGCGTAGACGACCTACAAGACGATGAAGAGCTATCTGTGGGCACTGGAGAAAGCGAGCCATGATCAGCAACTTGGAAATTAAAAATTTAAAATTAAGAATTAAAAATTTAGGGGTTAATCGAAAACAAAACAAGTTGAATCGCGGGAAAAAAAAGGGACAAAGAGCAAGGACAGAGTATGAAAGCGATTACAGATAAGGTTAAGAAGGTGTAGTGAAACACGGTTTCGCAGTCCTTAAAAATGTGTAATTAATAGGAAATGATTCCGAAGATACAAGCGTATCTCGCTACCCAACCGGTTGAACGAGCCTACTTATTCGGCTCTTGTTCGCGTGGGGAAGAAACGCCGGATAGCGATGTAGATATCTTGGTGCAATTGGATTATTCCAAGCCTATCGGGATGCGATATTTTGGCATGATCTGTGATTTGGAGAATAAGTTGGGTAGAAAGGTTGATTTGGTAGAAGGACAAGGGTTGAAGAGTTTTGCCCGGCCTTATGTTGACCGCGATAAAATTTTATTATATGAGAGAGCCCATTAATATATTTCTGAATTGGAGAAATAACATCCATCCGTACTCTGTGTAAATTTCTTCTACAGCGGATACAAAAATACAACATTTTTCAGTATGGACACAAAAAAAGCAGCCCAAGCGGGCTGCTGAATAATCTTGGGAGAAGGAGAGTGGGAAGGTTAATCTTTTTCAAGAATCTCCAACATTTGTGCCGGAGTAACAACACGTGGATCTATAGGATAGTGCTTAAGATTGCCGGTTACATTTGTATCAATAACGGCGTAAATCATACTCAGGCTCTTTTAGCACGTTCTTTACGCTCACGCCGTGCTGCGCGAATCTCATCATTAATTTCGTCAAGAGTAAGTTCCGGCCTGTCGGAACGATTAGCGGCATAGAAAGTCTCCAAAGCACGCTTGCGTATGGAATCCTCACTGACAGAAATGGTAAATGGGATAGCACGTGTGCGAACTACAGCATTGATGAAGACGTTGATGGCTGCATTAGCACTCATACCGAATTGCTCGCAGAGCGAATCAAACTGTGCTTTTACCCGATTGTCCAGGCGAACTGTCATTGCTGCTTGTGCCATAGTTATAGTCTTTTTGATGATTAATAATTGCAATATGATTGCATTTCGATTGCAAAAGTACAACAAATATTTGATATATGCAAATTTTTTTGAGAAAAATTCGATTTTCGATTAGCCTGAACTATTACTCGCGGGGGGAGAAGGGGCCGTATTCCTCGAAGGTGTAGTTGAGGAAGTCGTTCATGGGTTTGGCTATGCGGGCCAAAGCGACGACATGGTCGAGGAAGTCGGGGGCACAGACCTCGGCATCGGTGAGGGGCGTGGAGAAAGTGAAGGACTTGCGCTTGAGCCAGTCGGCGTGCACGAAGTCGGCATCATAGCCGGCAGGGACGCGCTTGAGCATATCGTCGGTATCGAAATCGCCAAAGGTGCGTTGCCATTCGGGAGAGGCCATGATAGCCTCGACCTCGTCGTAGTTAGCACGAATCTCATTGCGCAGGGCGCGCAACAGGTCGGGCGGCGGGCACCATATACCGCCGGCAAAGAGGCAATGGCCGGGTTGGAGATGGACATAATAGCCACCGTAGAGAGATTTCTTACCCTTAAGACGCGGGTTAGAACGATGTGCGGCCGCGGGGAAGACACCGAACCAGTCTTTATAAGGTCGTTTATCGTGCGAGAAACGCACATCGCGGAAGATACGCCATATACAATCGGCAGGCGTAAGGCCGGCGAGTGAAGGATCGACCTCAGTAGAGAGGCGATGAATCAAATCCGCGGAGAACGCGGTGAAGCGCTCTCTCGCGGATTGATAGAGACTACGATTGGCGGCGAACCACTCGCGGTTGTTATTCGCCGCCAATTCGGATAGAAAAGCTAATATATGCTGCATCTTACTTAGCTTTCGGGAACTCGATGAGGGCAAAGCCTGCGTTAGGAGCCGCAGAGTAAACGACGAGTTTGCCGTTAACTTCAGCAGCATTACACTGAGCAGACCATGCGCCGGACTGGGTACCAGTCTCGTCGTTGTCGGTCAACAGATACGAATAGTCGGGCTCGAAGGGATTCTCTTCGTCCTCGAGACGGTCCTCGAGACGCGTCATGGCGGCTACGGTATTGAAGCCATCAGTGATGTCCATGATATAGAGGCAAGGACCGAAGTTCCAGTGCATATTCTGGGAGTTAGATACCGTAAACATCATATAACGTGCCTTATTGAACATGACGATACGCGGGTCGACACCGTGCTTGAGTTGTGCTCCCTCTTCGGTAGTAATAAACTCAACGGCAGCCTGCTCCTCCATATCCTTATTGTAAAGCCAAACCATAGGCACATAGGACGAGGTGAAGAGGTAATAACCCGGGTCGGACGGTACTTCGTTGACCTGGCCATAGTAAGACGAAGGTGTCTCGAGGTCGAACTCGGTAGGCTCGGTGAAGGAGGTGAAGTTGGTAACCGTAAAGCGGTAGACCTTATCACCCGGTTCCTGCTTGCAGAAGTAAGCATAGCCGTTACCACCCTCATCGAGGTTGATAGAGATATTATCACCCAGACGACCATTGAAGGTATATTCGTCGTTGAAATAGCCGTTCCATTCGAGTACTACTTCCGGCTGAGCGTTGACGGATGCATAGTGGTAGACACGCAGCGGTCCGTTGGTACCGGTCTCGTCGGTAACGTTAGTAGCGAGGTTACAGATGTAGATATGTCCATGACTGAGACGTCCGGCACTGACTACGTGTGTACCGCCCGTTACGCCTTCAACAGAGAGGAGCGTAGGTGCAGCAACGTCTTGCAACAGGTCGGCTACGCGGTATACGCGCGGCGTAGGCGTAGCGGCGCCCTCACGGCTGACCACGAGGACATACTCACCATCGAAGTCGGAGCCACGAACCTGGTTATCGACATTGTAACCGGGGACATTACCCGTATGGGCCGAGAAGTCGTGCACGACAGCCTTAGTAAAGTCGACACCGGTAGCACCGCCCGCCGCAAAGGTGAGGGTGTAGGTAGTCTTACGCCCCATAAAGTTGAGTTCCAAGGTACCCGGTGTATCTTCGCTCAGCCAGCCCTCAGCATCTATAGCCGAGAAGGTATAGAGTGAACGTGCAGGCAGCACGGCGATAGTATTGACGCGTGCCTTAGCCTTACCCTCCATAGAGAGGCTGACGATCTTCTCCTCATTATCGATGAGGGCGGTATAGGTAGCGCCTTCAGCATCCTCCATAACGAGTTTATCGAGCAGCGGGTCAGCCGCAGCCGGAGCGAGGTTGATAATCACCTGATAGGTAGCCTGACGGTCACCATAGTTGGTGAGGATAACATCGTGCTTGAGTTGTGTAGCCAGAGGATCGTCCGGATTGGAGAAGTTGTAGAACACGCTGTCCAACTTAGCACCCAAGGAGAACTTACCCTCTAACTTGATGGCGGAGATATTGGATTCAGCCGCCACGTTGTCGAACGTAATGATGAGGTTATCCTGGTCGATGACGCCGGTATAGGAGTCACCGCCACTCAAACCGCCATTGGTAATGCGCAGCGATTTGATGATAGCCTCCACATTACGCCAGGGATCTTTTTCCTTCTTACACGAGGGCAAGAAGAGCATGGTCAAAGCGACCAAAGCTACTATAGAAAAAATTGTGCGTTTCATAATTATTGCCATTCTTTGGTTTGAGTGAGTTTATAGCCCTTCGATTCGTAGAGCGTTATCTGTCCCGACGGAACAGGGTTGACATAGTTGCGCGCGGTAGGACGGTTACGTCCGCCTAAGGTATTGCGCAGCACATAACCCTCGGTAGCGCTGGGATCTTCGAGAACCACTTCCGGGTCGAGAGTACTCTTACCGGCAGCATCCTTATAGTCGTCGAGAACGATATAAGCACCATAGCGTATGTCGGGGTTGCATCCGTTCCATACATAGTCGAGTTTGCCCCAGCGTTTGAGGTCGTTGAGACGGAATCCTTCGAGGCAGAGCTCTACACGGCGTTCACGACGAATCTCCCACAAGATAGCGTCGGTAATAGGTCCGTTGGCGTTGTTCTCAATCTGGAGACGTACGGGATCATCAAAGGCGCGACCGTTAACCGACATCTTATCACCCGCCAGTTGCAGTGCCGGCAGGTTGACGTCAGCACGTGCACGGATAAGGTTGATGGACTTATTCAGGTCCTCGTCGGTGAAAGCATAGGTATTGGGATTGATGAGGTGCAGTTCATAGGCTGCCTCCGCATAGTTAAGCAATACCTCGGCATAACGCAGACAAGGAGCATCGGTAACGTTCTTAGAGCCGGTCCATGTGGGTTCCGGTTTGGCAGAGCGGTTATCGTCCATGAACTTACGCCAGCTATAGCCCGACAAAGCATAGTTATAGGGTTGGTTGTCCAAGCCTTTGAAATAGTACTTATTGTCGTTATGGCGGATGGTGAAGCTCAGACGCGGGTCGCGGTTAGCGAAGAACTCACCGGCGTTGTGCGCTACCCAGAACTCGTCCTTGACATATACGGGCAGACCGTCACTGCATACGAAAGCTTCAGCTATCGACTTACATACGCCGGCCTGAGCCTCGGTAAAGCTATAGGTCAGGGTAGAATGCGAGAGGACACCGTCTTCGTAGTGACGCGAGATGAGGCACTCGGTATTAGCGCCGAGGTCTTCGCTGGTGAAGAGTTCGGTATAGACCGGCCATATAGTATAACGTCCGGAGTTCATGACGAGCAGTGCAGCGTCCTTAGCCATCTTAAGGCAACGCTCGGCCATAGCTTTCTCGGCCTGCGTCTCACCATGATACTTAAGGAAGGTACCCTCACGAAGGAGGAAGCGCGAGCACATACCGGCAGCTACGAATCGGTTAACCTGGAGAGCGCCGTCGGTAGCGCGGATATTATCCATAGCATACTGCCAATCCTCGAGCAGGAGCGAGTCGACGTAGGTACGCGGTTCGCGGTCCTTATAGAGGTAGTCTTTCTCGGAAGTACCGGGGACGCGGTCGTACCAAGGCACATCGCCATAGAGGAAGACGAGGTTAGAATAGAAGCATGCACGGAAGAAGCGTGCTACGCCCTGCCAGTGAGCGATAGCGGCATCCGAGGCGTTGATACGCTTAACGGAGGCTAAGGCATAGTTAGCACGACGTATGCTGGAGAACGACCATGAGCCGTCAGCTACAGGCACTACCAGCGGAGTGAGGTCCTGCTGCTGTTTATCGGAAACGACATCGTCGTTGAGCGTCTGACCCATGAGGAACGGACCATGGCTGAAGCCGGAACCGTATCCTGCAAAGACAGACGGATAGAAACCATAGAAGAAAGCACGAGCCTGCTCTTCGGTATTCCAGAACTCCTCGTCGGTGAAGTCGTCATAGACGGGCTGATTGAGGAAGTCCTTGCACGAAGTCATCATCGAAGCAAAGAGAACACAAAGAGCAAAGATTTTATACGAAGTTTTCATAATTCAACATGTTTTAAGTAATACATCATTTTCTTTACTCTTATAAAGAGATCTGCAAACCGCAAGACATCTTACGCGTGAAGGGATATATACGTCCCCAACCCATGGCGCCGCCGTCACCCGCGGAGGTCTGTGTCTCCGGGTCGATAGGACGATTGCCCAGGTGGTCGAACTCAGCTACGTTCTCAGCCGAGAAGTATACACGGAACTTAGAGAAGTGCATCTTATCCAACACTTTCTTAGGCAGCGAGTAGCCCACAGTAATGTTTTTAAGACGCAGATAGCTCATATCCAACAGGTAGCGTGTCTGGCAGAGGAAGTTGAACGAAGCGGCACTATATTGGCCGGGTTGGTTCATCTCGGTCAGGCGCGGATAGTATGCGCCGGTATTGGTAGGAGTCCAATAGTCAGTCTGGTGAGCATAATAAGTACCCTCGGAGAAGTTCCATCCGGGAATCATCATGGTACCGGTAGCCCAGTAGTCACGTTTACCAACGCCCTGGAAGAAGATAGAGAAGTCGACACCGTACCACTCCAGTCCTACGCGGAAGTTATACTCATAGCGCGGAGTAGTATTACCGATGCGTTTCCAGTCGCCATGGTCGTTGGCGGTCTTATTACCCCAGGTAATCTTACCGTCACCGTCAAGGTCTTTATACTTAACATCACCCGGGCCGTACTTATAACCATAACCGTTGGTACCCTCGAAGTAAGCTTGCGAAGCAATACCGTCTTTGAGTGTACCATCGGCGTTGAAGTCATCCTCCTGGAAGAGGCGGTCGGTCACGAAGCCCCATATCTCACCATATTCCATACCCTCGTAATAGCTGCCGTCGATGACGGAGTTCTTAGAACGCGGGTGCTTGGTGATAAAGGTGCGGGCATCGGCTACGCCAGCCGAAGCGGTAATCTTAAGACCGTTGGAGAAGCGATGATGGTAGTCGACAGACAGTTCCCAACCATCGGTGCGGAGCTGAGCAGCGTTCTGATAAGGAGCCGAAGCGCCAAAGGTAGAAGGCAGTTCCTCACCGGTAACGACCATGTTGTCGTTGTAACGGCGGTACCAGTCGAAGGTAATACCGAGGTCATCGTTGAAGAAGCGGAAGTCGCCACCGACGTCGATGGTCCTAATCGTCTCCCAGGTAAAGCCGTCAGCAATAGCGGTAGGCATAGAGAAGGTAATATTGTTGATACCACCGTTGAGCCAGCCACTGGTTGACGAAGCCATGATAGCGCGGAAGCGGTTGTTACCGATATCTTGGTTACCTACCGAACCATAGCTACCACGAATCTTAGCGAACGACCACCAGGGTTTGAGTACTGACCAGAAGTTCTCTTCGCTGGCTACCCATCCGAGTGATCCGGAGGGGAAGAAGCCCCAGCGTTGCTTAGCGGGGAAGCGCGACGAGCCGTCGGCACGTCCGTTCAACTCGATGAGGTAGCGGTTCTTATAGTTATAGTTAATACGGGCAAAGACACCCATGATAGCCCATGAAGAATGGCTGCCATAGATGAAGTTGTCGCCAGTAGCCAACGATATCTCGGCTTTGTTCATATCCAGCAGGTCACGTTTCTCGGCATTGGCGTACTCGATATTCTTGTACTCGATATTGTAACCCAAGAAAGCGGAGAAGTTGTGCGCCTCGTTCCAGGTATGTTTGTAGCGCAAGACGGCGTTACCGGCATGATACTGGCGATCGTAGTAATATTTATCCACCTTATTGCGCGATGAGGCTGCCCAGTTATCAACGAGGTTGAACGAGCCGGACCAGAAGTCCCAGCCGCCTACGGTACCACCGCGTTGGGTGATACGCTCGTTGTCGAGGTTGAAGCTATAGTCGACATCGAGGGTCAGGTCGGGTATACCCAATGTAAAGGTAGCACCGAGGCTGACACGTACATAGTCCTTAATATCGCTATCCATATTAGCCGCCTTTGTCTCGGTAATGGAGTTACGAAAAGGTTTACCCTGGTAGGTACCATACGGCATGATTGTCGGCCAACGATAGAGGTAATAGAGGGCGTCGTAGGATGAAGTATTGAAGTTGAAGGGTGTCTCCAGGTCGGTACGGGTGTAGAGCAGTTTGGAGCGGACCTTAACCCACTTATTGATGTCGGTCTCGGTACCGAAGTTCACCGAATAACGTTTGTAGTCATCGGGATTCTCCTTTACTACACCGCCTTGCCCCATATAACCCAGACCGAGGTAGTACTGCGTATTGCCTATCGTACCGCCTACGCTGAGGTTATGCTGATGGGAGAAGGACCATTTCTTAGTATACTTATCGGCAGCATTCCACCAGCGATAGAAGTGGGGCACGCCGTCCTTGATGATAAAGTCACGACCGAGTACCATCTCGTCACCCAGAGGAGCGCCGCTGTACATACGGTCCCATTCCTTCATATTCTCTATATCCTCGGCATCCCATACCAGTCCGCACGCGTTGGTGAAGACGGCAGTACCGGGACTACGGCGGTTACGAGCATCCAGAGCCATCTCGGCACCTACATATGACTTAGCCATCGTAGGCAGGTAGGTAGGCGTTGCCCAGGAGAAGTTGTTAGAATAAGAAACGGTGAATTTCTTATCCATACCCTTGCCGGACTTAGTGGTAATCAAGATGACACCAAAGGCGGCACGGGTACCATAAATACTCGACGAAGCAGCATCTTTCAATACCGATATATCTTCTATATCGTCGGCATTGACCATCGATATGTCACTTATCTCGACACCATCGACGAGGATGAGCGGTTGGCTGGCGTTGTTGCCTTCGTTGAGCAGGGTACCTACGGCACCACGGATACGGAACTTAGGCGTATCGCCCAGACGTCCGCTGGTATTGGTGATGGTCAAACCGGGAGTAGAACCTTGCAAACCGTCACCGACAGTAACGATAGGACGGCCTTCGAAGCTCTCCTGTACATTGACAGAAGCCACGGCACCCGTCAGGTTAGCCTTACGTTGGGTACCATAACCTACTACGACGACATCGTCCAGGACTTTAGTGTCCTCACTGAGGACTACATCCACTTTAGCGCGGTTGTTGATTTTCTCGTTGAGGGTCTTATAGCCCATGTACGAGAATTGGAGCACCGGCACAGCCTCGGTGGATTGGATGACATACTGACCATCAACATCGGTTATCGTTCCAGTGGTGGTGCCGGGCACGAGCACGCTGACACCAATCAGCGGCTCGCCCTGAGCATCACGAACGACACCTGTGATAGTCTCGGCCCATACTGAGAGCGCTGCTCCCAGTATGAGGATTAGACTTAGGATTCGTTTCATAACGTTGCACCTATCATGTTATACATTTTTCCGTTGCGGATAATATATACCTGACCATCAATAACCACCTTACGCGCGCCCGCGTTATTATCTAAGGTCGGTATCTCCTGCAGACCGGTAGCTACTACCTCGATAGTACCTACACCCGGCGTTACGGCTTTATTCTCGTCCTTAACGGCAGCCCATACGGTAAGCGGTTTGCCGTTACCGGTAGCGTAGATATTGCCGGCGTAGTCGATGCCGATAGCATAGCAGGTAGAAGAGGTCTGTGCACCAAAGGTAGTGGGGATAGAATAGTTGAATTCTACCGACGGAGCATGGTTTTCATCGAAGGTAACATCCCATACGCGCAGGCTGTTATCGGAAGCAGAAACCATGACACTCTGGTCAGCATTGAAGGCCATAGCACCACGTGTACGGCCACCGAGCATACCGGCGGAGTTGAAGTCAACGGTACCCTCCGCATTGATATGGATGAGAGCGGGGATAGCCTGCGAGTCGGTAGCACGGTCTTGGCTAATCCACCATCCGCCAAAGGCGTCGGGGATGATTACCGAGTTACCGTTCTGCTCGAAGTGGTCGGCATTATCGTAAACGACAGCCGAGGGACGAGCGGTCCACGGAGTAGCCAATTCGCCGATATCGTAACGGAACATACCCATGGGGTAGATACCGGTAGACATATCCTCATCGAAGGTGAAGAGTTGGCGATTAGCACCCTTACCAATCACATAGCACGACGACATCGAACCATTGATAGTATCGCCGGCAGCATTGAGGGTCATACCACTCTTTAAGACGGTATCACCGGCAAAGACCAAGGTCTCGTTAGACAGGTTGGCGGGGTCGACGATATGGATGTTCGGCGTATTATCGCTCCAGTCGGAGATATAGAGCATATCGTCGTCCTGGCCGATAGTAATACGCATCGGCGAAGCCAGACCGGCGGACCAAGCACCCGGATAGATTACGTCGGTCGTCTCCAACAGAGCATTATAGGCTTTGAAGCCGCTGCCTTCGGCAACGCCGTTAGCCGACTCGGTAACGTAGATATTACCAAAGTAAGGGCTAAGCGGATTGCTGTTGACCGCTACACCACGCGGAGTAACGAAGGAGGTGAGGTCGTATACATTAGCCTGTACAGCCTCTTCATCGCTGGCCAGTTCAGCCTTAGCCTCGATAGACCATTCGTATACACCTGCCTCGAGGTCGATGCGGACATCTTCGGCATTCTTGCCCAAGGCCAGACCTGTGAGGGCTATGGTATCGTAGCAGATGCAATTTACAGCCGTATTTTGGAGCAAGAGGTTCACCTCAGTAGCCGGAGCGTTGAGGGTATACTCTACCAAATAATGGTTCGGCTCGATATTATCGGCGGGACGCATCGCGAGCGCGTACGCGTATATATTAGGATACCAATACTTCTTAGCGATAACCTGAACGAGGCAGCTATCTTGCAGATTGCCATCGTCGGTAGTAACATATACCATGGTCTCACCGGGAGCGACAGCAGTAACGACACCGTTAGCTACGGAAGCAATCGTCTCATCGGTTACGGACCATTGGCAGGTCTTCTTATCGGCATTAGCGGGCAGAACAGTAGCTACGAGAGCTTTGGTGTCACCCACTTCGAGGTTGGCTATCTCGTGTTTATCCAGCGATACGCTCTCGACGCTTACCCAAGGAGTAAGGGCAGCGGGTTTGGGTTCGTTGGTAGAGAAGCCCAGTGCATAGAAGTTAACGCCGTTGACCGGATAATCCAGACGGGCGGTGCCTTTCTTAACCGCTACGATAGCCATCGGATAGACAGCGGTCTTATTGCCCTCGATATTGACGTACACGAGGTCAGCCTCGTTGGGAGCCTGGCTATAGAGGGTATCACCTTGGATGAGGTTGACGGTACGTGTAGCGTCGGCATTGCTACCCGTGCGAACACACATGGTGAAGAAGCCGTCAGCGGGGAAGGTAACGGTAATGAAGTTCTCCGAAGCAGAGGACTTACCGCCGGTCTTCATGCGGAAGTCGTATTGTGCGATACCCTTGCCGGTATTAAATTTAGAAGTATTGGCATCGATAGCGATTTTCGTCTTGCTGTCCGTCAGTTTGATTTGGAAGGGAGCCTCTGCATTGGGCAGGATAGCGCCATTGCTCCATGCACCCTTATCCACAGCCTCAGTAAAGGAGATGAGTTCATCGAAGAAGACGGGTGTCTCATCGGTAACAGTAATAGTAGACGTTGCGGGAGCGGGAGTTACGAAGCTATTATCGGCCTTAGGCATTGCAAAGGCGTAGAGGAGCTCGGTAGAAGCGCATGTGCAGTAGACATTACCTACCAGGTCGAAAGCTACGCCATCGATATTGTTACCGATGGTGGGGAAGGTTACAGTACTGGGAGTAAGCGTTGGAGCACCCGTCTGAGCGTCATAGGTAACGTCAAAGAGGTTGAGGGTCTTATTACCCGACAGGATAATCTTATTGCCTTCAGCATTGATAGCAAATCCACCACGCTGGTGGGTAGCGGGAGCGATGTCGGCATTGGAGTTAGCAGACATCTCATAGTCTTTCACACCCAAGTTATTGATGTGGATAAGATAGGGATATGCATCCTTTTGGCCGCGCCATTGGTTAATCCACCAGCCACCCTTACCATCGTTTACCAGGTGGTTACGTCCATTGAGGATGTTGAGGCCTGCCAAGTTGTCGATAATGGTATCGGGAGTAGCCGCACAGGGAGTAGCAGCCGTACCGATGGGGAAAGCTACAACGGCCTTAGGACCGTCGATAGCATAGAGCACACGCAGGGCGCCGGCACCCATCACCGCCATCGAGTTGATGCAGGTGAAGTTAGTGCCGCGTTTAGTAACATCCAGTACTTCGGCGAAGGCATTCTCGGGATTAGCGGGATCCATCATCCATACACCGGTAGAAGCATCCTTATTGTCGCAGATGAAGACCTTACCTTCGGCATCGATAGTCATATTGTAGGGTCCCCAACCGGCAGCATTCCAGCTAACACCACCTTTGTAACTCTGGTTGTTGGTGTTCTTGAGGTTCAAGGCAGCATTGTAGAAGAAGATACCTTCAGGTTGGGTCTTGGAGGTAGGTGTCATACCATCGTCTGCGCCCTTGTATGAGTTGGCCACATAGATGTTGCCAAAGAAAGGACTCTGCGGGTTGTTATCCACCTCTACGCCACGTGGGGAATAGAAGATAAACTGTTCCTGGGAACCGGTGACGAGGGCCAACTCGGTAGTAGCTGCAGCCGAGGCTTTAATAGCCCAAGCCCAGGTACCGGGAGTAATGCCCGTCATGGGCACCAGAATCTGGTGCTCACCTTTAGTGAGGTACGAAGCATCGGTCAGCGGCAGCGCCGTCATCACCGAGCCGTCGTTGTTAAGCAGTTGCAACTCGAGTGCCGATGCCGGAGCATTGAGCACATACGAGATTTGCGCCACATTGTTGTCTACGGAAGCTTTAAGTCCCGTAGCATAGATGTTCAGTTCGGCCGCCGTCATCACGAGGGATAGCAGCAGACCACACATGGCTAAAAGAACTTTTTTCATGGCTGTGATATATTAAAGGTTAATTACTTGTCCTTGTGCGCTGTAGGCTTTGCCATCGCGGATGATGAACAGCTGGCCGTTGATAAGGCGTTTTTGTACACCGTTACCATTCAGCGGCTGGTTGAACACTTCCTGGAGGCCAGTACCTTCGTGGTGAGTTACCACGCGCGTAGTATAGGTATTGTTGAGGTTGGGCAACGAATAAACCATCAGACGCTCGTTGGAGTTGGAGATGATATAGAGGTTGCCGGCAGCATCGAAGTCGCAAGCCATCGTCACGCCCTTCTTACCGTTACCCCAGTTGATCTCGTATTTAGGAGTAAGGGTTGGAACGCCGGCGTTGTCGTAGGTTACTCCCCAAATCTTCACCATACCCAGTTCGGTACCTAAAGCCAACAGACTACCATCTACCGACACGGCCATACCGCCCTGTTGAATGGCATCGACACCATTGTTACCGATATTGAAGTCTACCTCACCGGCTTTATTGACGTGAATGAGACCCGGAACAGCGTAAGAAGAGTTAAAACGATACTGACTCATAAAGAAGCCACCTTGTCCGTCAGGAGCCATCTGGCCGCTACCGTTCTGCATGTGGCTACCAGTCTTCATATCGTTGAAGGTAGTATCCGAAGGAACAGTAGTCCAAGGCAGGCCCTTACCGATATCATAGCGATAGATACAGCCGTAAACGGTACCGAGGGCGCAGTTACGATCGTAAGTATAGAGAACCTCGTCCTCACCGGTGCCTTCGATATAGCAGTGCATGATAGGATTGTGAATCACTTTGATACCGACTTTAACCTGCCCCTTATCTTTCAGTTTACCCAGGAAGACAGGTGTAAAGTCTTGGTCGGGATGAGCGGCATCCATAATATAGATACCTGTTCCCGTAAAGGTAGACGAGCAAACGAATACGTCGCCATCGGGAGCTACAGCAGGACGCGAGAGAGCGAACTGGTAGTTATCGGCGCTGGCATTCTCGCCATAAGCCACATTACCATTCCAAGCGAGGTCGCCCTGGTTGGTAACATCCGTAAAGTCGTTACCCAAAGCGTATATACCTTGCGTTACAGTACGGAACTCAGGATTAGTCTCGCCCCAGTCTTCAGAGCAGAGGCCGCCTACAGCTTCAGCAGCGTAGATACGACCGAAGTAAGGACTCTGAGGAGTCTTGTCGACCGTCACACCGCGGGCAGCGTAGAACTGGAAGGGCTGACTATCGTCGCTAACCTTAACGATATAGGAGATAGGTTGTGCCGAAGCCGTTACGCTGAAGGCATCGAAGGCCTGAGCACCAAACGGGTTGGCTATCTCGTGGTAACCTTTCTTGAGAGCACCGCAGTCGTGAGAGTCGGTTGTCTCACCGTCTTTCTCGATACTGAGGATAACCGAAGTAGCATCCGTATTGAGGCGGAAGGAGAAGGTCTCGTTATCGAAACGGCACTCACCGGCGTAGATATTGGGAACAGGATCAGCGGTCGTCTTGAAGTGCATCAAGCCCTCGTTAGTAGCAGCCACGATGACGTGTATTTCGTAACCCTCGACCCAAGCGGCCACACCGGCATAGGTGAAGGGAGTAGTACCCAGACCTTCGGCAGGATAGGTAGCCGAAGCATCCTTGATGATACCACCGGCCATGTGCTGCAAATGGAAGGCAGCGCTGTGGTTAGCCTCCGTATTAAGCGCAAAGGCACCGGCGCAATATACCTGTTTAGCATAGCGGAAATAAGCCACACCGGTCTTAGAGGTAGTTACGCCATTGGGGGTCAGTGTTATCTGCAAGCCAGCGGCATCGTTATCAGCTGAAGTATAGCGGATATTCGCATTCCAATGAGGACCGGACACGGCTAACGAGTTACCGGTAGCAGTAGGAGCCTCAACGGGAGTAGGATTAAGCATATCGTCGTCCCACATGTAGAGGAGCTGTTGGTCTTTGACCTTAGCGAAGATATAGTCATCAGACGAGAAAGCGAAGTCGCTGAAGGTAACGCCATCCGGCATCACTACGGCCTGGCGGTCGTCCATAGCAGTAGAATAGTTGTATATCTTACCATCTTCCATCGTGAAGATACGGCCGTTGCGGTAGTACATACGTGTCAGACCGGCAGGGCAAGCCATAGCCTCAGCAGCAGGAGTGAAGGTATAGGTCTCCAACGGCATCACACTGATCTCGGGCTCTGGGAAGTTCTCAGGCGACATGTGTACGTTCTTCATAAAGAGTTTCAGACCGGCAATCTCTGTAGCCGTTACGGTTACGGTCTGCTCAACGGTCTTATAGTTCTCCAACGTAGCTTTTACCGTATAGGTACCAGGCTCGAGGTCGAAGAAAGCGAATACGCCGTTGTACCAGCTATCGGTCGTTTCTTCTGCGACTTTAGTATCACCCTTGAACAGTTCAACCTTAACGCCATTAAGCGGCAGCCATTGGTCATCGCTACCCTTGACATAGGTGAACTTAGGTTGATTGAGGACATCCACTTTCTCGTTAGCCGACTTGCACCAACCGCTGATAGTAGCAGTTTGAGGAGCCTGACGTTTGAACCAGCTGTAGAAGTGTTGACTCATACGCAGAGCCTCGAGTTTGCAATAGTCGTTGTTGCACAGACGGTGCGTTTCAGGCGGATAGTCATGGAACGAACCCTCGCTGAGGAATCCGGGAACGGTCAGCGGACGAAGTACACCCAAGCCCATATCGTCGCCGTAGAAAGTCAAGTCACCACGGAGCAGCGGTCTGGGACTGGTCCATACGGTAAGCGGGTTGGTGATTTGGATATTGCCGCTCGAAGCAGCCATCTGGTCAGACAGGGGCACCGTAGGTTGATCGTTGGTACCGTGCCAAAGCATAAGCAGGTAGTTGGTCTGCGAGTTAAGAGCATTGGAGTGGATAGAGATGAAGTGGTCCACATTGTTGGCATTAGCCTCTTCAGCGATAGCGCTCAAGTCGCGGTCATCACCATTGCGCAGCTCTTCCAACTGTTCGGGTGTAGCACCGGGATAGTATTCGATATCGCGGATACCCGACTTATTGGTAACGCGGGACATGATAATAGTAGCACCGGCAGCCTCCAACATATCGCGCAGGGCGAGACCTTTGACGAGGTTAGAGTTACTCTCCCAATAACCTAAGGGATTAGACCAGGTCTCGGGGATAGGTATAGTCCATATACTGCGGTCGTTAGCATCGTGTCCACCGTGACCGGGGTTGATGTAGATCTTGATTCCCGCCATGGGCAGGGCATCCTGACCGGCTTGCGGGGCATAGTTGCGAGCGGCGATACGACGAGCCTGGCGTGCTTTCTCATCAGCGAGACGAGCGGTCTCCTTAGCAATAAAGTCGGCCTGCTCAGCAGCAGTCAAGTCGCGTGTCTCGCGTCCGCGTATGTCGCGCGAGATGTAGCGGATGTGGTCAATCTCATCATGTCCGGTGTAAAACTCCTGCATACCGGCAACATGATTGTTGTCCATCCACTTAGGGGCGTTCATACGTCCCATACATTGTACATTGCCGCCATCGATATCGCATACATAGGTACCGAGATGAGCGGTAGTGTACACAATATGTTTCTCATCGGGAGAAACACTGGCCCAGAAATAACTGGCGTCATCGCCGTTAGGGGCCAAGACGGTTTGTACGCCGTCACGAGTAAGAAGCATCTTCTGGTTCTCAATCGTGATGAACGTCTGACTATAGGCAACTATCGTTACCATCATAGCCACAAGAAGTAAAGTCTTCTTCATGATAATTGATTATTAGGGTTAATTGTTATGGTTGATTATTTAAGGGTTGATTGTCAATTCATGGGTTGTCCGAGGACGGTATAGGTAGCATTATCGGCTTGGATAAGCAGTTGACCGTCGTGCAGAAACTTATGCGAGCGTTGTACCGACTCGGCCACAGGCAGTCCGTCCGCCACGGAGAAGTCGACCTTACGCGGCGCCGACCATACATCGTTGGCGTTAGGTTGGCGGGTCTTCACACGCCAGTAGTAGGTACCTAAATCCAGATATTTGAGGTTGTTGCGCTGATCGGTAGAGAACGAATTGGTGACCACCTCCTGCGTCATCACTATATCGCGGAACTCGGCATCGCGGGCAATCTGGATAATATATGAGTCGGCTTTCTTGACCAACTCCCATTGGAAGGTGAAAGGCAGTTTACGGGCATCACCGTCATTGGGTGCGAGGAGCGTAGTAGCTAACGGCTCTACGAGGTCTTCACCCAGCACACGCAAGGCATATTCGTTGTTGTAGCCATCCAGGACGCTGACCGCCAGTTTATAACTGCCGGGAGTAATATTCGCGGGCAGGGTATACGAATGACCATATACGATAGCCAGCAGGGCGTCCCCTTTAGAGAAGATGCCTACGCGTGAGCGGAAGGCGTTGGGCACAGCATAGATAGCGAAGTGGACATCCTCATCGGGATGCGACCAGGTGAGCGTAGTGCCGTCTAACTGAAGGTCAGAGACCATAGTGCGTTCGGATGCCGGTTTCCAGTTGATAGCCGGCGGCAGGGCCAGGTATTTAAACTCCGAAGCGCGCAGGGCAGTGCGCATAGGACGGTCGTAGACCCAAGCCTTGGTATTGTAGAACACAGCACCCGGAGCATTGTCGGTAACGGCAGTACGGTTGAGTTGTGTCTCGTTCTGTATCTCCTCAACGGTGAAGCCGGTATTACCGTCAGCATAGCGATAGAGGGCCATGGACGAATAGAAGTGTTTACCAAAGCGTCCGCACATCGAGCCCCACCATTGGCTGAGTTTCTTATAGTCCTGACCGCCACCGATAATCCAATATAGTTGCGGCGAGATATAGTCGACTGTTCCCTCTTCGAGCCAAGCCACCGGGTCGCAGTAGATCTCGGCATACATATTGCCACCGCTGATACCGGACGGCAAGGTATAGCCGCGTTGAGCAGCTACGGAAGTGGAGGTCGTCCATATACCGAAGGGCGATACGCCAAAGGTCATCCACGGACGGACAGCCTGGATAGTATCGTAGCAGTCACGAATCATCTTATTCACATTCTCACGACGCCAATCGCCTACAGCCTTTCCTGAAGGACAATACTTAGTAACGGTCTCGCTATCCTGGGTAGTAGTACCGCCATAGGGATAGAAATAGTCATCCATAAGGATACCATCGATATCGTAGTTATTGATGATATCACCGATAACCTCTTTAATACGCTGACGCACCTCAGGCAGTCCGGGATCGAGGATGATGTCGTTCTTGTACCACAAGAGCCACTCCGGGTGGGTATATTTATAGTTAAGCTGCGTAGTATCGTTATTGCCTGTCCAATCGCCCTTCGTGGCGCGGTTGTTATAGCGATAGGGATTGATCCAACCGTGGCAAGAAAGGCCGCGCTTATGACATTCCTCGATACAGAACTGCAGCGGGTCATAACCAGGGTATTGTCCGCGGGGATAGTTAAGATAACTGGACCACGGCTCATACTTAGAATGGTAGAGTGCATCGGCCGCCGGACGGATGTGGAAGAATACCGTATTCATGTTAAGCGAGGCAATAGAATCGAGCATACGAGTCAGCTCTTTCTTTTGCGTATTCACAGAGGTCACGCCGGCAGAGGGCCAGTCGATATTTACGACCGTTGTCAACCAGGTAGCTCTCATCTCGCGTTTGGGATTGTCTGCAAGCAGACTGACCGAAAAGATGCATATAGCACTTAAGGTCAAGAGTATGTGTTTTTTCATGTTCATTATAAGAGTTAATCTATGGTGTTTACTAATCTGTCAATACATTCGCTCAGGCTATCTATCCAATAGGGGATGTCGATACCGAAAGTCGTCTTCACCTTGCGTTTATCGAGTACGCTATAGTGCGGCCGCGGCGTGCGGTAGGCATATTCTTCAGAGCGGATAGGAACAACGCGGCAATCCGTCTCCGCCATACGCAGGATAGCTATCGTAAAGTCGTACCACGAACATACGCCTTCGTTGGTAAAATGGTATATACCAGCGTGCCACTCCGGAGCCTCGATAGCTGTCATGATTACCCGCGCCAGGTCGGCCGCATAGGTAGGCGTACCTATCTGGTCGTACACTACGCGCAGTTCGTCACGTTCGTTACCCAGCCGCAGCATGGTCTTAACAAAGTTGTTGCCATAGGGCGAATAGAGCCACGCAGTACGGAAGATGATGGCCTCTTGACAAGCAACTAAGAGGAGGCGTTCCCCCTCTAGTTTAGTGCGTCCGTAAGCCGTTGCGGGAGCCACCGGATCGTCTTCGCGGCAAGGCACCGACTCGCAACCCGAGAAGACATAGTCGGTAGAGATATGAATGATACGGCAACCCGTCAGCGCCAGGTTCTCCACCGCCTGCGCATTGATGAGGCGTGCGGTAGGTTCGTCCTCTTCAGCGCGATCGACATTGGTATAGGCAGCGCAGTTAACGATAAGGTCGATACCATTCATACGCACAAAAGCATTAACGGCTTCGCGGTCGGTAATATCCAACTCCGCCACATCGGTAAAGAACCATTGATGTTGCGCGTGCGCGGTACGGAGGTTACGCATCTCGGTACCAAGTTGACCATTGCTGCCTGTAACGAGTATCTTCATCAGAACGGGTTGTCTAAGTCTTTTAACAAAGGATGATGCTGATCTTTCTCCGATAGAATACGCAAGTGTTCCGGTACCTGCCAATCGATAGCCAGGTCGGGATCGGATAACAATATACCTCCGTCGGCCTCCGGGTGATAAAGGTTGTCACACTTATAGGTAAAGACTGCCTTCTCGCTCAGCACACTAAAGCCATGGGCAAAGCCGCGAGGGATAAAGAACTGACGATGGTTCTCCTCCGTCAACTCCACGGCGTACCATTGGCCATAGGTGGCGCTCGCCTTACGCAGGTCTACCACGACGTCTAACACGCGCCCCTGCGTACAGCACACCAACTTAGCCTGGGTATAGGGCGGACGCTGGAAATGCAAGCCGCGCACCACACCGTAGGACGAGCACGACTGGTTATCCTGAACAAAGGATGCCTCTATACCGGCTTCGCGGTAACGCTGCTCATTATAGGTCTCCAAGAACCACCCACGCGAATCAGCAAACACGCGGGGTTCAATAACAAGCAGGCCTTCTATCGGAGTCTTAATAACTTGCATAATTATCTATTTGGGCGCAAAGTTACATTTTTTTTTTGATATGTGCAAAAAAAATCGTACCTTTGCATTGTTTTTTTAATGATACATTAAAATAAGGTACGTTATGATTAATAAATCGACCCTTTTGAGTATTCTATTAGTATGCAGTATTGTTCCCGTATGGTCCGTAGCTCCTGACCCGGCTTTAGGGGTAGACTGGGCTGAGCCTTATCGTCCGCATCTGCGCGGTGCGCATCGCTATACGTTGGCGGCTCCGGCGAGACGGCAGGAGATGAATGCCGAGCAGCGCGGGCTGCTGATATTGGTTAATTATGCAGACTCCGCCTTTAGAGCAGAGAATACACGGGCAGCGTTCGACTCGTTGGCCAATGCGGAAGACTACCGTTACAATGGTGCGACAGGTAGTACGAGGGCTTATTTTATCGACCAGTCGAACGGATTATATCAACCTCATTTTGATGTAGTAGGTCCGTACACTCTACCCCACGGATATGCCTGGTACGGCAAAGACTCGCTATCGCGCGGCGATGATAGGTATCCGGCTGATTTAGTGATAGATGCCTGCAAGGCAGTCTATCAAGACGGAATAGATTTCTCGCCTTACGATGCCGACGGCGACAGCATAGTGGATTTTGTCTTTGTGCTCTATGCCGGCGTGGGTCAATCGGATGGTGGGGGAGCCAATACTATATGGCCACACGAATGGGAATTGACGGCCGCTTTGGCATTGGGATACACGGGGCAGACGGAGTATTATGTAGATTATGATTTTGAGGCCGACAGCATTATCTATGCCCACCTGCCTCAGTTCGGCGGCTTCACTATCGACCAGTATGCCTGCTCCAACGAATTGAAATACAATCCCAGGCAACGTTGCGGCATCGGAACGATGTGTCACGAGTTCTCGCACGTATTGGGACTCAAGGACTACTATATTACCGCCACGAGCCATATCGACGGTCACCGTCAACCGGATGCTACTACGCCGGGCAACTGGTCCATCATGGGACACGGCAACTACCTGAACAATGGTAATACCCCACCCAACTACTCGGTATACGATAAGTTTGCCTTAGGATGGATTACGCCTCAGGTATTGCAGCAGGATGAGGAAATTAGTTTACCTGCTGATGGTCAGACTTATACGATGGTTACGCGCAACCAACAGATGCCGACTGAGGGAGTATGGACGACCGACACAGTTTACTATATCGAGAACCGCCAATATACCGGTTGGGACACTTATCTGCCCGGTCACGGCATGCTGGTATGGCGCATTATCTATGACAGCCTGGCATGGGATCAAGGATGGGTGAATAATGATATCCCACGTTGCTTTGTAATAGGTGCTGACGGACAGTATGCCTACACTGCTTCCGACAACAACGCACACGATAGAGAAGGGACTACCTTCCCCGGCAGTAACCATGTGCAGACCTTTGCTCCCTGGGAGAATCAGACACTCAGTAGTATTCGTGAAGAGAATGGTGTGATTGTCTTCTCGTTCCATGGGCTGCCTTCCGGTTGGCAAGAGGTAGTAGGAGACGAGACGGAGAGTCTATGGTACGACCTATGCGGACGACAAGTTAATCCATCGTCATACACCGGTATAGCTATCTCCGAAAAGGGCAAAAAACGTCTATTTATCAAATAATCCGCGTAACATTGTTCCGCGTTTCTCCTGGCGCAGTCCATTTAAGTTAAAGCGGACGATGAGTTGTTGTTGACTCTGCAACCGCCCCCCCTGATAGTGCATGTTGTAGGAGAAATAGCAGTTGACAAACGACGAGCGGTAGAAATAGACGAACAGATCGGTGCGGTTATACAGTCGCGCCTGGTAGAACGGGTCGCCTTGACACATCAGTGCACCGATAGGCGTACCTAAGTTATCCGATTGGCGCAGAGGCTGTAAGTTATCGCCTATGTAGAGGGTATTCTTCAGCCCCAAGAACCACCAGTTGGCATACACTTCCAACAAAAATCCCTGCGGTGTAAAGAGTCTGTTGCGTCCTCTATCGCGGGCATAGCCGAGTATATAACCGGCTTTAACAGCCAGGGAGTCAAGTGGGGTATATTGCGTGAGGTCAAAACCGATATGTGCTCCCAAGTTGAGGTCATCGTACAGCGACTCATAGTGCGAGAGAGCAGTGTCGCCACTCATAGCAGTATGATTCAAATGCGCCAATCCACCCACAAAGAACCATTTATATTGGTATTGTCCGTCAATAAGTACGCGGAAGGCCTCGCGACGGTCGGAGCGTTGACTGCCACGCCAGTCGCACATCATCTCAATATAACCGCGCTTATCTTGATACGAGATTAAAGCACCTTGTATATTCGGATGGCTATAGGCTATACTATCGTACAACAGCCAGTCGGGCATAGAGAGGATACGGTGCTCGTACGGCACAGCACCCAGTTGGAGATTGACGCCATAATTGGAATAATGGTAATACGCAGTAGGGATGACGCGGGCATCACGCCAATCGCCACCTAAGGGTTGCGTATAGCGTACACCGGCCATCAGGCGATGCTTACCACCGGCACGGTCGAGGATGCGCATTCCTATCTCTGGCGAGAGACGGAAGGAGAAGATTGTCTGGGGAATCTGGTATTGACTATTGTATTCGCGATTGTCGAAATAGGAGGTGAAGTCCACATCGTATTCCAAGCGAATCAGTTTAGCCTCCTGACGGGCTTCGAGACTATCATAACGCGACATAGCCGGTACGCGGCGCACCGACTTGGCATACCGTTGCCAAAAACCTCGTGCCTCAATGCTGTCCTGTGCCGTCAGCGGGAGCAGGGGCAGCATCAGGAGCAGGAACAGATAGATTCTTCTCATATGCATCTACTATATGTTTTACCAACGAATGGCGTACTATATCCTTATCATTAAAGACGATACGGGCGATACCTTTGATGTCGGACAGGCGGTCCATAGCATCGCGCAGTCCCGAGCGTTGGGAGGCGGGCAGGTCGACTTGTGTCAGGTCACCCGTGACAATCATCTTACCATTGATACCCAGGCGAGTAAGGAACATCTTGAGTTGTGCTGCGGTAGCATTCTGCGCCTCGTCCAGGATGACGACGGCATCGCTGAGTGTGCGTCCGCGCATAAAGGCTAGCGGGGCAATCTGTATGACACCTTTCTCCATGAATTCCTTCAGTTTACGAGCCGGAATCATATCTTCGAGGGCATCGTATAAGGGCTGTAGATAAGGGTCAATCTTTTCCTTGAGGTCACCGGGCAGGAAACCTAGTTTCTCACCGGCTTCTACAGCAGGGCGAGACAGGATTATACGGCGCACTTCACGGTTCTTGAGGGCTCGTACCGCCAAGGCTATAGCCGTATAGGTCTTACCCGAACCGGCAGGCCCGACAGCAAAGAGCAGGTCGTTGGTCTCATAAGCCGAGACGAGACGCTGCTGGTTGATGCTGCGAGCGACAATCATCTTACCGCTCACTCCGTGCAGAATCAGGTGGTCGGGTTTAGTCAATGCCGGTCGTTCACCATGCAAGATTTGTAGGATATGTTTATCCGTCAGGCTGTTGTGCTGCAGGCAGAAAGCCTCGCATTGTCGCAAGTCTGCCTCAAACTGATTGACGCCGTTCTCGGAGCCCGTCACCTTAATCTCATAGCCGTGCGCCACTACTCGCACATCCGGGTGTTGGTTTTTCAGACACAGCATATTGGCATTGTTCAGGCCATAAAAAGTAGAGGTATCTAAAGCGTCGTTGAGTTCTATAATTCGCTCCATGCGGGTATTGAGTCCTTAAAAGTAATCGTTTGGTCTTCTACACGCGCAATGAGGGTGTGCGGACCATTATGTAAGATAAGCCAAGGTACATGCAGTCGGCGGTTGTACCCGGCCGCCTGGTCTAACACCTGTTGGGTCAAGGGGACCATATCGGCCTTGAATTCCAATAAGATACGCGGCTGCATATCGCGGTTGTAGACTACAGCATCGGCACGTCGTACGCCCAACGATATCTCTACACCTATCAGTCCGGCGGGATAACCGTACCGTTCCGTCAGGCGGTGCAGAAACTGCTGCCTCACCCACTCTTCCGGGGTGAGGCGGACGAAGCGATGTCGCCAATCGCAGTATATCTGCTCCTTATTATTTTGTACGCGCGTGCGTGGGAAAGTCATGCGTTATTTCTGCCAGTTATCCTTGAGCGAAGCCGTACGGTTGAGTACCAGTTTGGATGCTGTAGTATCCGGGTCTACCACAAAGTAGCCTTGTTTGAGCAACTGATAATGGTGCACTTGGGCTATGCCATCGATATATTCCGGTTCGTGCATCTCGCAGCGCAGAGCACTCTCGGCCTTGCAGGTCACTACACGCAGGCTGTCAGGATTGAGCAGGTCGCGGAAGTCACCTTCCTCGGCACTCGGATTCTCGCAGGCGAAGAGACGGTCATAGAGACGTGCCTCGACATCGATGCAAGAAGAGCATTCCACCCAGTTGATAGTAGCTTTGGTCTTGCGATTACCGCCTTCGGTGCCCGACTTACTCTCCGGGTCATAGGTAGCATAGACGGTAGTAATACGGCCGTCAGCGTCTTTCTCGCATCCGGTAGCCTGAATAATATAAGCCGATTTGAGGCGCACTTCGCGTCCACCGGGGCTGAGACGGAAGAAGTTCTTGTCGGCCTCCTCCAAGAAGTCACCGCGCTCGATATACAATTCGCGGGCGAAGGTCATCTCGCGGGTACCCAATTCGGGGTGACCGTCTATATTCTCGGCCACAATAGTTTCTGGACCGCCATTATAGTTGGTAATAACCAGTTTGACGGGATCAAAGATGGCGCATACACGCGGAGCGGTCTCCTTGAGGTTCTCGCGAATAGTATGCTCCAACAAGCCCACGTCAATCATTCCCTCCACCTTAGTATAGCCTATCTTATCGATAAACGAGCGGATAGCTTGGGCGGTATAACCGCGGCGACGCAGACCGCAGACGGTCGGCATACGCGGGTCGTCCCAACCGGCCACCAGTCCCTCTTTGACCAATTGCAACATCTTGCGCTTGGACATGACGGTATAGGTGATATTGAGTCGGTTGAACTCATACTGGCGGGGACGGTAGTTATAGTCCTCAAAGGCTTTCTGCTCATCTTCGGCCTTGAAGCGGATAATCTGGTCCACAAAATAGTCGTATAGAGGGCGATGCACCACAAACTCGAGAGTACAAATCGAATGGGTCACTCCCTCGAAATAGTCGGACTGTCCGTGTGCAAAGTCGTACATAGGATAGACATTCCAACGATGTCCGGTACGATGATGCGGATGAGAGGTGATAATGCGGTACATGATAGGATCGCGGAAGTGCATATTGGGATTAGCCATATCAATCTTAGCACGCAAGACCATCTTACCTTCCTCTATCTCGCCGCGTTGCATGGCCTCAAAGAGGCGCAGATTCTCTTCGATGGGTCGGTCGCGATAGGGCGAAGGCGTACCGGGTTCTGTAGGTGTACCTTTCTGCTCGGCTATCTGTTCGGCCGTCTGTTCATCCACATAAGCCAAGCCGGCTTTGATAAAGCGGATAGCCAGGTCGTAGAGCTGTTCGAAATAGTCGCTGGCATAGTAAATCTCTCCCCAGCGGAACCCGAGCCAATGGATATCGTTGCGGATACTATCCACGTATTCCACATCTTCTTTGACGGGATTGGTATCATCAAAGCGCAGGTTGCACACGCCGTTGTAGCGTTCGGCAATACCGAAGTCCATGCAGATGGCTTTGACGTGACCGATATGCAGGTAGCCGTTCGGTTCCGGCGGAAAACGCGTCTGTATACGTCCGTCGTTCTTTTTGTCCTGCAGGTCTTTCTCGACAATCTGCTCAATAAAGTTGAGGCTACGTTCTTCCATATCAGATACCTTTGATTACTCCGCGGTCGGAGGTCTTAATAAAATCTACTATCAGGTCTCGTTCAGGGGAAGCGGGCATATCGGCGAGGACGCGCTCCAGAGCTTGAGTGATATTCATCTTAGACATAAAGATGAGTCGGTAAGCTTGTTGGATGGTCTCCACCTGCTCTTTTGTAAAGCCGCGACGCTCCAAACCTACGGAGTTGATACCGCAGAACTGTACGGGATAGCGGGCTGCGATAACGTAAGGAGGCACGTCTTTATTGACATGCGTACCGCCTTGTATCATAGCGTGCGAACCGATATGTGAGAATTGGTGAACCAGGGTGCCACCACCAAGGATGGCCCAGTCTTCTACCACCACCTCGCCGGCCAACTGAGTAGCATTGGACATGATGACGTGGTCCTTAACCCAAGCGTCATGAGCCACGTGGCAATAAGCCATGATGAGGCAGTTGTTACCCACTACCGTCTTACCTTTAGAGGCGGTACCGCGATGAACGGTAGAGCACTCGCGCAGGGTGGTATTGTCGCCAATGAAGGTATAGGTCAACTCGCCCTTGAACTTCAAATCTTGCGGTATAGCACCTACCACTGCGCTGGGGAAGACATGACAGTTTTTGCCTATGCGCGTATGCTCACATACGGTGGCATTGGCATCGATGATAGTGCCCTCGCCAATCTCCACATCTTGATCAATGAAGGCGAAAGGACCTATTTGTGCCGATTCGGCTACTTTAGCGTCCGGATGGACGTATGCTAATGGTGAAATCATATGTTATTGTTTATATTTTTGACGTAATTGTTTGCAGCAGTCTGTATTGAATCCGTGTCCAGGTTTCTCTGCCACCAATCGTCCGCGTATGCGGCAGCCCATCAAGGCAAAGTCGCCTATCAGGTCCAGGAGTTTATGGCGGGCCGGCTCATTATCGTATTTAAGCGGAGTAAGATAGCCCAACTGCGAAGCATCGATGCGTTCTTGTCCTAAACGGTCCGACATACGGTTCATGCTCCATTGCGATACTTTCTTATCGTATATAACCAAGGCGTTCTGCATATCGCCGCCTTTGATGAGTCCCAGATGCAGCAACAATTCTATCTCACGCAGGAAGCAGAAAGTGCGAGCGCGAGAAATCTGCTCGGCATAGTCGCTCAGATGCTCCAATACCGCCGTTTGGCGGGGCAACACAGGGGAATTGAAGTCGATAGTCACCTCGGCGGCATATTCGTCCGCAGGCAGGATAGTCAGTGTATTACCCTTGCCGCTATCAAACGTCACAGGCTCAGTGACGATCCACTCTTTGGCTTCCGCCTCCTGCGTCTCTATACCTAAGCGTCCGATAGCATCTATATATGGTTTGGCACTTCCGTCCAAAATAGGCACCTCAGGGGCATCTACGGCGATGCGGCAGTTGGTAACACCTAAAGCATATAAGGCAGACAGCAGGTGTTCAACAGTAGACACACGCCATTTACCATTCTCCAATACTGTACCGCGGCGGGTCTGCGTAACATAGTCGGCTAAAGCCTCATATTCCGGTTGTCCGTCCATATCGGTGCGGCAGATACGTATGCCGGTATTCTCCGGTGCGGGATAAAGAGTAGCATGTATCTCGACACCGGTATGCAGTCCCTTGCCCGCAAACGAAAGAGTCTCACGTATAGTAGCCTGTTTCATTACGACTTATGGGCTTTACGGTACATATCCGGCAACTTACGCATTGCAGCGTATACGCGACGGCACAGACCGGCATCCATAGCCGGCGAACCTAAGTACATACCGGGTTTAGTTATACTGCTCGGTACACCCGATTGGGCTCCGATGATGCAGTTGTCAGCTATCTCCAAGTGGCCACCTACTCCCACCTGACCGGTGAGCGTACAATGACTCCCGACGGTAGAAGAGCCCGCTATACCTACCTGCGAACACAGGACGGTTGACTCACCTACGCGAACATTATGAGCTACCTGAACGAGGTTGTCTATCTTAGCATTACGGTGCACGCGTGTCTCGCCCATCATAGCGCGGTCAACGGTAGTATTAGCGCCAATCTCCACATCGTCTTCGATAACTACTATACCTATCTGAGGCACCTTATGGTAGTAACCCTTGGCATCGGGCTCAAAGCCAAAACCGTCAGCACCAATGACGCATCCCGAATGGAGGATGCAGTTGTTGCCCACGCGGCAGTTGTAGTAGACTTTAGCGCCGGCATAGAGGATGGTATTGTCACCAATGACCACATTATCGCCCACGTAAGCCTGCGGGTAAATCTGCACGCCCTTGCCCAATCGCACATTCTTGCCAATATAGGCAAACGCACCGATGTAGGCATCTTCCGGTACCATTACTCCTTCGGCGATATAGGCCGGTTGCTCTATGCCCTTGCGACGGGGATTAAGCACTTCAGCCACCGACTGCAGCAACTGCGCAATCGCGCCTCGGGCATTTTCCACCAATATAACGGCACGACCGGTATTTTGTACTCCGGCTAAAGACGAATCGATATTCGCCATCAACGATTTAGTTACCAATACCACACCGGCTAGGGTAGACTGCAAGAAAGGCAGGTATTTCTCGTCGGTAATAAACGACAGATGCTGAGCCTGAGCTTGTTCAATAGGGGCGACGTCACAGACCTTAGCATCGGCATTGCCGACTATCTCGCCGCCTAACATCATAGCAATTTGTTGTGCGCTAAATTCCATAATATTCCAATTTGCGCACAAAAGTACAAAATATTTTGCACATACGCAAATTTAAATGATTTTTTTTACCGAAATGGCTTACTCCTTCCACATTGTATCGGTCGATTGCTTCCCGTCCAACTCCCTAATTGGGCATGCCCATGCTCTATACATCATATAAAACTCATATGAAATTCATACCAATAAAAAATCACACTCCCAACCACATAAAATGATAGAATTTATTCTATTTTTCAAAAAAGTTGCTAAAATATTTGTGTATATGGAAAAAATGTTGTAACTTTGCAGGCTTTTTTCGGCGACCCATCCGATGGAAAACCGCAGAAGAGCACAATAAATATCATTTATTAACAACAAAAAAATTAACAACTAACAGTATGTTAAATCATTATGAAGCCGCTTTCGTATTGACTCCCGTTTTGTCTGAGGCCCAGATGAAGGAAGCGGTTGACAAATTCGAGAAACTTCTCACGGATAACGGAGCAGCCATCCTGAACCGCGAGGAGTGGGGCTTGAAGCGCTTAGCCTACCCCATCCAAGGCAAAACAACGGGATTCTACGCCTTGCTGCAATTTGATGTAGAACCCGCCGTTATTGCGACGCTCGAGACCGCGTTCCGTCGTGAAGAGAAAGTCATTCGCTTCCTCACCACCCGTTTGGACAAGTATGCGTTCGAGTATGCTCAGAAACGTCGTCACGCTAAGACGGCAGATGTTGAACCCGCTAACGTAGAGGAGGCATAATTATGGCACAAGAAGAAGTTCGCTATCTCACTCCCCAACAGAACGTGGAGAAGAAGAAAAAGTACTGCCGTTTCCTGAAGAGCGGTATCAAGTACATTGACTACAAGGATCCCGAGTTCTTGAAAAAGTTCCTGAACGAGCAGGGTAAGATTTTGCCCCGCCGTATTACCGGTACCAGTTTGAAGTATCAGCGTAAAGTGGCTCAGGCTGTTAAGAAAGCACGTCACTTAGCTCTGCTGCCCTATGTAACGGATATGATGAAGTAATGTTTAATGGTTAAAGATTAAAGATTATGGAAGTTATTTTGATTCAAGATGTAGACAATTTGGGCTACAAGAATGATATCGTAAAGGTACGCGACGGTTATGGCCGCAACTACCTTATCCCCAACAAACTGGCTATCATTGCTAACGACAGTAACGTAAAGCAACTGAACGAGAACCTCAAACAGCAGGCTAAGAAGATGGCTCAGCAGTTAGCTGACGCTCAGGCTCTGGCCGAGAAGTTGGCTGCCACCGCTATCCAGGTTGCTGTCAAGGCTAATGAGGACGGTAAGATCTTCGGAACGGTAACCACCGCTCAGATTAGTGAAGCTCTCAAAGCTCAGGGCATCGACGTAGACAAACGCGTCATCACCATCGAACCCGTTAAGGAACTGGGTGAGGCCGTAGCTTACGCTAAGTTGCACCGCGAGGTGAAGGCTGAAATCAAACTCAATGTGGTATCCGAGTAATTCATGTTGAATGTTTAACGTTTAATGTTGAAAGGAAAAGACTTATGAAACAAGGTATTCATCCCGATAACTACCGCGTTGTAGTTTTCAAAGATATGTCTGACGGCACCCAGTTCTTCAGCCGCTCTACCGCAGCCACGAAGGACTCGATTGAGATTGACGGCGTTCAATATCCGCTGATTAAGTTGGAGATTTCGAACACCAGCCACCCGTTCTATACCGGTAAGTCCAAATTGGTGGACACCGCCGGTCGTGTGGACAAGTTCATGTCTCGCTACGGCAATCGCAACCGCAAGTAAGCGCATATAAGGGCGGACGGAATGGTCCGCCCTTATTATTTTTAATAATATAATATTCAAAAATCATGAAAAATCTTTGGCGGGCATTAGGCATAAATGCCATCATATCGGTAGTATTGTTTGGCGCACTCTTGGGCGTACTATGGTTGGCGGAGATGATCTTTCCGTCCGTCACCTTATTGAAATGGCATGACCCGGCATGGGTTATTGGTATACCTGCCTCGGTAATAGGCGTCGCCTACATACTGACCGTCAAAGATCCGCAAAACTATACCGGATTCTATGCCGGTATAGCCATGTCCATACTACTGGGCGTGCAATTCATCTTGCAAGGTGGCTACGACAGTGCATTTTTATTCTTCTGCGTATTCATCCCCTTCCAGATGATGTCGATATACAAATGGAGTCACAAGAAAGAGGACGGAGGTGCCAGTTTCGAGCCCAAGTTCTTGGACACAGCACGTATGTGGATGACCTTAGCCGTATGCCTCATCATCACTGCCGGTGATTATGTCATGGCCTCCTATGCTTTCTACCACGAGGCGCTAACCGAACATATAGCCGTGAAGATACTGAACGGACTATTGATATCGAGTTCGTTTCTGGCTAACTATTGGTTGATATACCGCAAAAACGATGCCTGGATATACTGGGTATTATACAGTCTGGCCGGAATCGGATTGTTTATCATCATCGGTAATATATTCTCCATCGTACTATTCACCTTCTTCCTAGTCATCAACGCCATGGCCGGTATAGCTTGGATAAAGGGAACAAAGAAAGAGAATATGGGATGGATTGGAGCATTAAAAAGTAACCATTAAGTATGATTAAACGCAAACAAGATACTATTCTAAAGGTAGCCGAGGCCACTGTGCTGAGGGATTTTCTCATCGCCAAGATGGGCGGTATGACCCGTTCGTCGATTAAGCAACTGCTGAGTCAACGTCGCGTCAAGGTGGGTAATGCCGTGCAGACACGCCCAGACTATAGTTTGAAGCAGGGCGAAGTGGTAACTATCTCATCGGGCAGAGGTAATAGTCAGTTGACGCATCCCAAACTCAAAATCGTATATGAGGATGACTACCTGATAGTAGTGAACAAACAACCCGGATTACTGACCGTAGCCGCTACGCCGGGCAGTAAGGAGACGACCGCCTATTCTATCCTACGTGCGTATGTTAAGAAACAGAACGCGCGCGCGAGTGTATATGTAGTACATCGTTTGGACCGAGAGACAAGTGGTGTTCTGGTCTTTGCCCGCTCCGAGGATTTGCAACACTATATGCGCGACTACTGGCGTGAGTTAGTCACCGAGCGAACTTATATAGCTGTAGCTGAAGGCGTACTCGATCCCCGCGAGGGACAGATACGCAGTTGGTTCACCGAAGACAAACGCAATGCTATGGTCTATTCGTCGCCCGTAGATGACGGAGGAGACTTGGCAGTAACCAACTACAAGACGCTGCGTGATAATCAGGTTTACTCGTTGGTAGAACTGCACTTAGAGACCGGCCGTACCAATCAGATACGTGTGCACTTGGCATCCAAGGGACATCCTATAGTGGGCGATCGCAAATACGGTCATGGAAACGAGGAGAGTCCTATTGACCGCTTATGTCTGCATGCCAAGGTACTGGAGTTCATCCATCCGGTTACAGAAAAGACAGTCCGTTTCGAGACCGCCTTCCCTAAAGAGTTTACACGATTAGTGAGCGAATAACTCCTATTCGTCTAATAAGTCGGGTCTCCGTTCACGCGTGTGACGGAGGCTCTCTTCATATAGCCATTCGTCTATCTTAGCCTGATGACCGGACAAGAGAATGTCAGGCACCTTCCAGCCTTTGTATTCCGCTGGACGGGTATAGACACCAGGTTCGAGCAAACCATCCTGAAACGAGTCGCTGAGGGCTGAGGTCTCATCCCCCAGCGCACCAGGCAACAAACGCACGATAGCGTCCGTCATAATAGCTGCAGGCATCTCACCACCGGTGAGCACAAAATCACCGATAGTATATTCCTTAGTGACAAAATGGTCCCGCACCCGCTGGTCAACCCCCTTGTAATGGCCACAAAGGATAATCAGGTTTTGCTTCATGGACAGCATATTGGCCGTCCGCTGGGTAAAACGCTCGCCATCAGGAGCGGTAAAGATAACCTCATCATATTCGCGCTCAGCCTTGAGAGCCGATATACAACGGTCGATAGGCTCAATCTGCAAGACCATACCGGCACCAAAACCAAAGGCATAGTCGTCCACCTTGCGATGCTTATCCAGAGTATAGTCACGTAAGTTATGCACCATAATCTCGGCCAGGCCCTTATCTTTGGCACGCTGGATGATAGAGTGGTTAAGCGGTGAGTCCAACAACTCGGGACAACAGGTGATAATGTCTATTCGCATGTTCGATGAGAGATTTTCGATTAGGGATTAGGGAACTGGATCATAACCGGAGCCTCCCCATGGATGACAACGCAGGATACGTTTTATGCCCAGCCATCCGCCACGGAAGATACCGTATTTCATAACGGCCTCCACCATATACTGACTGCAGGTCGGCGTATAGCGACAGGAAGGCGGTGTGAGAGGAGAGATACAATAACGATAGAAATAGACAGGCACCAAAAAAAGATGTCTGCACACCTGTCGCCATATCATTTGTTCGTTACGCATCCTGTATACGTTCGTTGAGTTTACGGATAGCCTTAGCCATCGCATGACGGAGAGTGTCGAGTGATGCAATGGATTTATCCATATAATTAAACGCCACCCTGCAAGGCAATATGGGGCGCTCACCCAATCGCCAGGCTTCGCGCATCAGGCGGCGCAAGCGATTACGGTCAACAGCATGTTTGAAGAGCGACTTAGGAGCCCACACCAGCACCTCACTCATCGCCGTCTCGCCCTCGGTAACGGGCAGGGGCAGGTAAGTGACCCGCAGGGGCCACACCGTAAAGCGCTGTCCGGTATGGTAGAGTTGTTCCACCGCCATCTTGCCGCATAGGCGTTCAGTTTGAGGGAAGGTGTTCATGAATGTTTACTCGGCATCTTCGCGTTTCATTTCTTCTTCCAAGTATGCCCTAATAGCTGCTGTGATACTGGGATATTCGGGTGTCGGCGCTTTGATGACAGGTGTCAGTCCTGCTTGTTCCAGGGCCAAAGCGGTATTTTGACCAAAGCATGCAAGGAGTTTGTCGCCATCTTTGAGCTCAGGAAAGTTTTGCTTGAGCGACTGTACGCCCATGGGAGTAAAGAGAACAACCATATCGTGGTCGAATGCTTCTTCTTGTGGCCACGGCGTAGGTACAGTACGATACATAATAGCCGGACGCACTTCGATATTGTGCTCGGCAAGCATGCGTATCGTCTCATCATTGTGAGCATCCGACATCACCATGATATAGCGTTCATTGGGACGACGGTTCATAGTAGGCAGCAAGTCGGCAAAATTGTTGTGCTCACTGAAAAAGACTTTACGTTTACGGTATTGGATATATTTCTGCAAATAGTTAGCTACGGCCTCGGAGATACAATAGTAATGCATCGATTCGGGCACCGGCAAACGCAACTCTTCCATCATGCGGAAATAATGGTCTGCGCCTACACGCGAGTTGAGTAACACCGCTGTATAATCCAGAGGATTGAGATGCTGCTGGCGAAACTCGCGCGACGAAAGACCTTCCAGATGAATCAACTGACGGAAGTCGAACTGAACCCCAAATAACGACTCCATATCGGTATAAGGTGTATTCCCGATAGCCGGACGGGGCTGAGATACTAAGATTTTACGTATACGTTTCATCGTTTATACATGCATAGCTATGCTGTACACACAGGCCGCCATAGCAATAGCAGGCAATATTTCCAGCGTAGCGAGATAAATAACTATATATAGTGCAGCCAGCGGCCGAACGAGGAAAGTACGTCCGGCTCGGACTAATAACAAAATCACATATATCACTCCTATCACCGCCATACCGATAACCAGCCCACGGGGAGTAAGCCATTGCTGGCACAAAAGCAGGACAAATAACACCAAGCTGACACACAGCCCCATACGGCGATGATGATTGTAACTTACCGTAAACACATTTCCCCACATAAACACATACTGCACGATAGCCTGGAGTAGGCGTCTAAGCACATACACGATGGCCACTATTCCCACCGCAGCCCAATAGACCGGCATCGATAGCGATAAGGAGGGGACTAAAGCGTATAGGAGCATGTAGATTGCCAAAGCCAAGACACCCATGCGGAAAAAAGCAATAGAGACCAAAGCCGTATAGGATGGCGTTGCCTCCGCATAGCGACGCTGCATACGAGCCGATAGGAAATCGGCAACCACTCCCTCCAGTTGTCGCGGATTAGCGGCAAAAGACAAGCAAAGGGCAGCCAACAGCAAAAGTTGGAGCCAGGGAAGCCATATGACGGAGAGAGGTGAAATCATATTACATCATATAGCCGCTTCACGACGAATATTCTTGTCCCACACAGGGGCGTTCAACAATGCCGGTATAACCTCTTCGGGCGTGGACACCACAGTAAACATCGACCGATGGATGTCGCGCATCATACGCTCGTTGACCAAGTGATCAAAGAAGCGCAAAAGAGGATCATAAAATCCGTCCGTATTTAAGATAACAATAGGCTTGACATGCAACCCGAGTTGTTTCCATGTGATACACTCGCTCAGTTCCTCCAAGGTACCTATTCCTCCCGGCAAGGCGACCATGGCATCGGCCATATAGGCAATAGAAGCCTTGCGCTCATGCATCGTCTGAACAATGATAGTGCGCGTGCTCTCCGGATTGTTCCACCCCTCATTGACCATAAACTGCGGAATCACTCCTACTACCTCACCGCCTCGCGACAAGGCACCACTGGCCACCTCACGCATTAAACCGATGCCGCCATCACCGTAAATGAGCTGCATTTGCGCTTCAGCCAACAGTTCACCCAAACGAAAAGCATCCTTATAGAACGAAGGACGCAATTGATTAGACGAAGAACAATATACTGCTACACTATGAAGCATACCGTGGTGCACCTTAAAAAATCGTGCAAAATTACAAAAAATTTCTGATATATTTGTTTTTTTTGCAAAAAAAGTGTACTTTTGCACCCAAAATGGTGCATTTTTCATTAAATAATGAACAATAAAGAGGGTCTATACAACCGAGTGAGCCATCAATGGCAGAAATTTTTGCGTGCCACTGGTAAGATGGATACCAAAGAACGCAATACTATCTTGCGACGTATTGTGGAGAACAAGAGCATAGGTACCTTCTCGCCGACCGAGGTGTTGGAATGGGTAGCAGAAGAAGGCTTCAGTACCGCCACAGTATACAACACGCTCAATCTATTGGTGGAGGCTCGTATATTACATCGTCTGCGCCAGAGCGTCAACTCTACTAAGATGATGTATGAGTTTGCGCACGGCGGCACCAATCATATGCAGATTATCTGCACCCGATGCGGCCGTGTTTCCAATGTGCGCGACTCGGCAATACATCACAACATTCAATCTAAACTTTATCAAAACTTTAAACTCGGGCACTACTCTTTGTATATATACGGAGTATGCGAGAAATGTAACAAGAAATAAGTATGGAAACAAGTAATTATGTTGCCTTTATAAGCGAATATCTGTATTGGATTATCTTTATCGGCGTTGCTATTGCCAGTTGGGTTGTGCAAGCCGTTTTTGAACGTCGATTTGAACGTTTTAGCAAGGTTGGACTGAATATGACCGGCAAAGAAGTAGCAGAGCTGATGCTACGCAGAAACGGTATCGATGATGTTAAGGTAACCTGTGTCAATGGTCATCTTACGGATCATTATAACCCCACCAATAAGACGGTTAACCTGAGCGAAGGGGTGTACAACTCAGCCTCTGTAGCCGCAGCGGCCGTAGCAGCCCACGAATGCGGACACGCCTTGCAGCACGCTCAAGAATATGCCCCGCTACAGATGCGGTCTGCACTGGTACCGGTAGTCAACTTTGCCAGCCAATGGATGACCTGGGTACTACTGATTGGCATATTGGTAGTAGAGCGTTTCCCGCAATTGTTGATGGCCGGCATCTGCCTGTTTGCCACGACTACCCTATTCGCGTTCGTGACACTACCGGTAGAGATAAATGCCTCGCGCCGAGCTATCGAATGGTTAGAAGCAGAAGGCATCACCGACCGCGAGACGACGCCTATGATATCATCTGCATTGCGTAGCGCCGCTTACACTTACGTCATCGCCGCCCTGTCCAGCTTAGCAACGTTAATCTACTATATCATTATCCTAAGCGGCAGAAGAAAATAGATTTCGCTCACCTACCGCGAGGAACCAGTTCCGACGTGGTGACCCCGCTGGGACTCAAACCCAGGACCTTCAGAACCGGAATCTGACACTCTATTCAACTAAGCTACGGGGCCATTTAAAGAAGAGAAAGATTGCTTTTCGTCATTCCGACAATCGGCGGAAAGAGAGGGATTCGAACCCCCGGTACCTTTCAGTACTTCGGTTTTCAAGACCGACGCAATAGACCACTCTGCCATCTTTCCTCAGGCTCCGGCTACAAAAGATATCGTCACCGAAACCCTTAAGTTGCAAATCGGGTGCAAAGGTATAAAAAATTTTGCACACATGCAAATATTTGACTTAAAAATTGAAATTACGAATTAAAAATTTGCGTATATCGAAAAAAAGCAGTATCTTTGCAGCCGAAAAATACCAATTTACCTCAGATTTTGAATTAACCCTCATATAAGTCATTATGATTAACTCTCAAGACATCAAGAACGGCGTTTGCATTCGTATGGACGGCCGTTTGTATTTTGTAATCGAATTCCTGCACGTTAAACCCGGTAAGGGTAACACGATTATGCGTGTTAAGTTCAAAGATGTAGTAGACGGTCGCGTATTGGAACGCCGCTTTAACATCGGTGAGAAATTGGAAGATGTACGCGTAGAGCGCCGTCCGTATCAATACCTCTATGCCGAGGGACAGGACTATATCTTCATGAACCAAGAGACCTATGAGCAAATTCCTATCGCTCACGACCTGATTACAGGTGTGGACTATCTGAAAGAAGGTATGATTTGCGACGTTGTCAGCGATGCCACTACTGACACGGTATTGTTTGCCGAACTGCCCACTAAGGTAGAATTGGTAGTAGCCTATACAGAGCCCGGTCTGAAGGGTGATACCGCTACTAACACGCTTAAACCGGCCAAGTTAGAGACCGGCGCAGAGATTCGCGTTCCGTTGTTTATCAACGAGGGTGAGACCATTCGCGTAGATACACGCGACGGCAGTTATTGCGAGCGCGTTCGCTAATCAGCAATGGAGTAATTCTTCGGCAAAAGCATTGACGTTCACTCCGTCAAAGGTGCCGGAAGACATCATAAGGAGGGCCATCCCTCCTTTTTTTATGTTTTGGCAGGTGCGTCGCAGTTGCTCCTGGAGAGCCTGGATATCAGTAAACACCTGCACATTATCCGTTCCGAAAGCCTGACGCACTTCCTCGGCCGTAATAAGCGTTAATCGCTTATGTTCGATGACCTTGGGATTAAAGTATACATAAGCCACATCAGCCTCTGCCATACAATGGTTATACTGCGGAAGGAAATCGGCCATCAGCGAAGAGAAGGTATGCAACTCCATTGCTGCCACAAGGGTCTTATCGGGATAGCGTTCCCTAACGGCATTAATAGTAGCCTTAAGCTTAGAGGGCGAATGGGCAAAGTCTTTGTAAGCCACACTATCTGCCGTCTGAGCTATCTTCTCCAAACGATTACTGGCTCCTGTAAAAGTGCTGATCTCGCGATAGAAATCCTCAGGCGCAACACCGATACAATGGCACGCGAGCATGGCGGCCTGCAGGTTCTGCATATTATGACGCCCGAACACTTGCATCTCTACCGTGCCCTCATAGGCATCGTAAGGAATACACGTGATATCTTTACGCGCGCCTGCCGCTATCTGACGCAAGTTATCATCGCCTTGATAGTAGATAAAACTACCATTCGGTTCAAAACTATCCACAAACTTACGGAAGGTATCAACATACTCCGGAAAGGTAGGGAAGACATTGATATGATCCCATGCTATACCGGTAAGGATTGCTACGTGCGGGTGGTACCATAGAAACTTGGAACGCAAGTCGAGCGGTGAAGTAAGGTATTCATCACCCTCAAAGACAGCATACTTAGCCGTATCGGACAGACGCACCATTCGTTCAAAGCCTTCTATCTGGGCGCCAACCATATAGTCGGCCTCTATGCCAAGACGTTGCAAGACATACAGGATCATGGAGGTTGTGGTCGTCTTACCATGACTGCCGCCAACGACGATACGAACTTTATCACGAGTCTGTTCGTAGAGGTACTCTGGGAAAGAGTAAATCTTGATACCCAACTCGCGAGCACGCACCAACTCCGGATTGTCTTCGCGGGCGTGCATACCTAAGATGACAGCATCAATATCGGGTGTAATACGTTCGGGATGCCACCCCATCTGATCGGGCAGTAGTCCGGCATCGCGGAGATGAGACAGAGCGGGGTCGAAGATTTCATCGTCCGACCCCGTTACTTGATAACCCGCCTTGGAGGCCACAGCCAGTGCCAAATTATGCATCGCTGCGCCACCAATAGCTATAAAATGGATATGAACCATTTTGTATTTAGGATTTCTAATAGTTGATTGTTATTTATTGAAAGAGTTTGCCAAAGTCGGCATGCGAGATAGCTTTCTCTTCCACCTTAGCTACCCCCTTGAGAGCGTCATAGACCTTATTCTCGGCCACGCGCTCTACGATACCGCGGAGCTGGTCATCCTTCTTTAGCATCTCCTGAGCATACGAAGTAAGGTATTGATCGTCTACATGCATCAGTCCATACTGCATAAACTGCATACGGGCTACCTCTTTAGCATAGGCTTCTACGTCCTCTTTCTCAACCTTGATGTCGTATTTCTTCATCAATTGGTCTTTAGCCAGGTGCCATTTAAGTTCGTTGACCATAGCAGGGAAGTCCTTATCCAATTGCTCATCGGTCATCTTCTCGTTAGTAGCTTTTACCCAGCGACGCAAGAAGGTTTCGGGCAGTTCCACCTTCTCCATCTTCTTCATAACAGCCTCTTTGACATCCAGACCGAATTTATACTTGCTGTCTTCTGCCATGTTGGACTCAATCTCTTCGCGCACTTTTTGACGGAAGTCGGCTTCGTCCTTTACGTTATTCTCACCATAGACTTTAGCAAACAACTCACCATCAATCTTAGCTGCCTGATGACGGGTAATACCCTGAATCTCAAAAGTAAAGTCAGCGGTGATATTCTTAGCCTCGTCCTTCTTGATATCGAGCATCGAAGCCACCTCGACTTCGCTATCATAAGCTTTCATCGGGTTAAAGGTAATCACATCACCTTTCTTAGCACCTTTAAAGAGAGCCAGCTGCTTCTTATCCTTCATATAGGCAGGATTGAGCATAGCATTCTCTTTCTGGATAGGGTCGGTCTCATTGCCTACTTCACGGAGCAGACCTTTGAGTACATCGCCATCCTCTACCTGTTCAGCATCTACATATTCGCCGAAACGAGTAGCATAGCCATTAACCTGGTTATCAACCATTTCATCGGTAACGGTAATATTGTACCACGTCAATTTATTCTTAGCGCTTAAGTTGGCATCGAACTCAGGAGCGAGGGCAATATCGAAAGCAAAAGTAAACGTATCTTGGTTATCAAAGTCCACGGCCGGCGTGAGTTCCTCATTAGGCAGAGGATCACCCAATATCTGGAGTTTATTATCCTCGATATATTTGCTCAGCTGAGTACCAATCTCACGATTAATTACCTCAGCCATTACGCCCTTACCATACATTTTTTTCACCAATCCTACAGGTACCATACCGGGACGGAAGCCCGGGATATTGGCTTTCTGACGAATTTGGCGCAGTTCTTTCTGCACATTCTCCTGGTAATCCGCAGGCTCCACGGTAAGCGTCAGCACCGCGGTCATGTCTTTGATTTCGCTTTGTTCAAATTTCATATTTTTGTACTATTAATTATTATTCGCGCATTTTAGCCCGCAAAGGTACAATAATTATTGCACATACGCAAATTTTTTTGCACTTTTGCGACTGAATGGAGCATTTTACTACTGCACTCCGTTGGTCAACTGATGGTAATCGTGCAAGCTGAGGTTGTCGCTCACTATCTTAAGGGCACTGACCTGCTCAAACCCCAAGGCCGCTATGTACGCGAGCTCCATATCAAAGACGCAATCATGGTAATCGGACTGCAGCACAAAATCCGTATTGGAATAGCACACCGCCTGACGGTCAGCAATAGGGAAAAGACCCATATTCAACGCATCAAGCATCAATACAGGCTCATCGTAGGTGACGTTAGGATGATGCAGACGCACCTCGGTCACTTCTACCCGTGTTCCAATCTCAAAATTGGCACTACCCGCATATCCTATATTAAGCACATGTGTATCACGCGGCACATCACGTAGACTCCGGATGATATTAATAGCTCCAACACCCGTTACACGTACCGGCCACAGACAATCAGGTAGATACTTACTAATCAGGGCACGCTCGCCCTCTTCGGCAATAACAATAAGATGAGACATAATAACTTAAAATTTGTACAAAAGTACGCTTTTTTTTGGATATATCAAAATATTTTGCTAATTTTGCACCAAAATTGGTAGATTATGATATACAGACTCAATTTTTCTTGTGAAGAGGGTGATAATTTTCGCCTTGTCTTCGAAGCAGATAGTGAAGCCACATTCCTGGATTTACACCATGCTATCTTAGCGGCAGTAGATTTCAAGGATGACCAGATGACCTCCTTCTTTATGTGCAACGACCGTTGGGAGAAAGGTCAGGAAGTGACTCTGGTCGAGATGGATGCCAACTTCGAGTACGATAATATGGTTATGGAGTCGACACGTCTGAGCGAACTGATGGAGGAGCAAGGGCAACGCCTGATTTATATCTTTGATCCTATGTTTGAGCGCTACTTCTTCGGCAGCCTCAAGGAGATTATCCCTGGCTCTATGAAAGGTATCAAATTGGTAGAGAAGAAAGGTACGGCTCCTAAGCAACTTAAGGAAGAGGATATGATGTCCGGCATCGTCGGTAAGGACGGTAAAGCGGACTGGGAGAGTGACGAGGACTTCTACGGCGATAGCCAGTACGACGAGGGAGACCTGGACATGGAAGGATTCCAAGACCTCAGTTTCGAGGATGGAAGCATGTTCTAAGTCACCTACGCTGCTCGTTCTGACTGGTCCTACCGGAGTAGGCAAGACAGAACTGGCTTTACGGTTGGCGGAACATTACGCCTGCCCCATTATCAATGCCGACTCACGTCAGATATACCGCGAGATACCTATTGGCACTGCCGCTCCGACCAGCCAAGAGCAACAGCGCGTACGCCATTATTTTGTAGGCACACACAATCTGACAGAGGACTATAATGCCGGTCAATACGAACGCGACTGCCTGCTACTTATCCAAGCACTCATCGCCGAACGTCCTGATACCGGTACACCCGTAGCCGTTCTGACCGGAGGGAGTATGATGTACATCGATGCAGTATGCCACGGATTGGACGATATACCGAATGTGGACTCCAAGATACGACAGCAGGTGCAGCAACAATACGCAGAGCACGGATTAGAATGGTTGCAACATGAAGTGGAGGATTTAGACCCTACCTATTGGGAGATAGTGGACCGCAACAACCCACAGCGATTAATGCATTGCATAGAAGTGAGTCGTCAGACGGGACAACCATACTCTCTGTTTCGCCGGGGATTTGAGGCCACAGAACGTCCGTTCAGAATAGTTAAAGTGGCCCTTCAGCGTCCCCGCGAAGAATTATACGCGCGCATCAACGCACGCGTGATAAAGATGATGAACGAAGGATTGGAAGAGGAGGCACGACGCGTATATCCGCTCCGCCGGTACAATAGTTTGCAGACGGTAGGATACAAGGAGATGTTTGACTATATAGACGGCCTGTGCTCGTTGGAGCAGGCGGTAGACAAAATACAACAAAACACACGCCACTATGCCAAACGGCAGATGACCTGGTTTAGGCGTGACAACGACATACATTGGCTCGATGCCGATATAGATTATGAAGAACAAATACATACTATTGACGCTTGGCTTAGCGGTACTGACAGGGTGTAAGAATCTGACCTGTGATTTTTCCTACACCCCTACTGCACCTAAGGCCGGCGAGACGGTGACCTTCACCAATCACAGTTCGGGTGCGGATGACTATAGTTGGGATTTTGGCGACAACACCTCAGCCACCTCGTCCAGTCCGTATCACGCATATAAGAAGCCCGGCACATACATCATCACTCTGAAGGTGGTGCGCAACAAAGTGCAACATAAGTCGTGCTCCCATGCCATTACCGTGTACGACTCGCTGCCCGGTATAGGATGCGATACGGCAGCTCTTGTATACTATACTCCCGCCACCTACACAGCACAGGTGTGGAATCCCTGGGGTCACGAAGTGAAATACCGTTGGGAAGTAGATGACGCAGCCGTCATCACCCAAGGAGCCGGTTTAGACTCGGCAGCATTAACCTGTTATTATACTCGCCATAGTTTTTCGCCCACAGTACGTCTGACCGTCACGCTTAACGGAGTAGAACAACCGGTCGCCACTCTCACCCGCGAGGTAGAGGATAAGCCGGGCAAGGCCATCTTAATGATTAACGATGGCAAAGCACAACGTCAACGCCGCTATACGATTGACAACATAGCATTGTACGAGCAGCCGAACAACTTGACATATGACGAAGGGTTTGAACTACTCAACGCCGAGCAAGACACGATGCAGATCTATCTGGACACCGTCTTCTATTGCAATACCCTTCCTATCCAAGGATATACCGTGCAAGGCTTCCATATTGATCCCTTGGCTCGCAAGATATACTTCCGCGCCGGAGGATTGTATATAGCCAACATTGATGGCACCAATATCGTTTGTATCGACTCGTCTGACACATACGCCATGACACTCAACACCATAGGCAAACGCGTTTATTGGAGTAATGCAGAAGGATTATGGACAATGCCGTTCATTTCTACCTACGATAACCGAATAGCCAACGAGCCTATGTTGGTCAACTCGAATAATAACATCACCAAATTAGCGGTGGACAACACCGAACGATAAATGCAACCTGATTATATCTTCGAAACTTCCTGGGAGGTATGCAACCGCGTAGGCGGTATCTACACCGTCCTCTCGACGCGTGCCGCCTCTATGCAGCAATACTTTCCCGAGCATGTCGTATTCTTCGGCCCCGACTTAGGAGCCCAATCCGATAAATATTTCATGGAGGACGCCTCCGCTCTACCTGCTTGGCGTAAGGTATTGAGTAAGCACCCCCTGTCCTGTCCCGTCCGCATTGGTCATTGGCAGGTGCCCGGCAACCCGATAGCCGTATTGGTAGACTATCGTCCGTTGATGGAACGTAAAAACGACATCTATTGTTGGGCTTGGGAACGTTTCGGCGTGCGCAGTCACGCGGCTTATGGCGACTATGACGATTCGTCTATGTTCGGTTATGCCGTTGGTCTGACGATCGAGAGCCTCTATCAGGCCCTGCCCGCCATTCACCGTCGCCGTCCGACATGTGTTGCACACGCTAATGAATGGCAAACGGCCTTCACACTCTTTTATATAGCCGACCGTTGCCCACAGATAGCTACTCTCTTTACCACGCACGCTACCAGCATCGGTCGTTCTATCGCTGGCAACGGCAAACCGCTATACGACTATTTTGAGGGGTATCACGGTAGCCAGATGGCCGAAGAACTCAATATGGTCAGCAAACACTCTGCCGAACGACAAGCCGCTCATGTAGCCGACTGTTTTACTACCGTCAGCGATATCACGGCTCGCGAATGTAAACAACTGCTGGATCGTCCGGTCGATATCGTCACGCCCAATGGTTTTGAACCCAACTTCGTACCTGCCGGACGCGACTTTACAGCTCGCCGTAAGCAGGCACGCCAACTATTGCTGCAGGCTGCCTCACGCGTATTGCAAGAAGATATTGAACAGGATGCTTTCCTCATTGGCACCGCCGGACGATTGGAATGGAAAAACAAAGGCATTGATGTCTTTATCGACTCCGTACGTAATATGGCCGACCGCAATAAGACCAATCGCCATATCATAGCCTTTGTTATGGTGCCCTACTTAGACCAATCGTTCATCCGTATCGGACGCACCAGTATCATCTTCGTCCCCTATTATCTGGATGGTCATGCAGAAGTAAAACCAACGCTGTCGTCCTTATCCGAAAGCACCTATTACGACCTGCTCATCGGTTTGGACTTGACAATCTTCCCCAGTTACTATGAGCCTTGGGGATACACGCCGCTGGAGTCGATTGCCTTCCACGTCCCCACCATCACCACCTCTTTATCGGGTTTCGGAGCGTGGGCATCATTAGAACAACCGGCACGCAAAACTGCTATGCCCGTCACCGTAATCCAGCGTACGGACTCCAACTATGTAGAAGTGGTGCATAGGGTGGCAGACACCATCGAACAGCATTTCCGCTTAACGGCTACTCAGACTACCGCCGTACGCCGTGCGGCCGCGTCTTTGGCCGAGAAAGCTAAATGGGCACATTTCTTTGAGGCATACTTGAAAGCCTATACCATAGCATTAACCCGTCTTGAAAATCGAATTAAAAAACATGAATAAGATTCTTGCCAAACGTTTCTTCTCAGCTAACGTAGCTGAGTTGGTTATCGAAGCACCGCTGATTGCCCGCAGTCGGCGCGCCGGTCATTTTGTTATCGTTCGTGTAGATGCCCTCTCAGAGCGCGTACCCTTGACTATCGCTAATGCCGATATCGAAAAAGGTACCATCACTTTAGTCGTGCAACAAATAGGTGCGTCCACGCATAAGTTACTGGCTAAGGAGCCGGGCGATAGTCTACACGATGTAGTCGGCCCGTTAGGTCGTGCAACGCGTATCGAGAAATACGGTACGGTCGTGTGTGCCTGCGGCGGCGTAGGCGCGGCCCCGATGCTTCCGATTGCAGAAGCACTCAAGAAAGCCGGCAATAAGGTCATCACCGTATTGGCAGCACGCAACAAAGACCTGCTCATCCTGCAAGACGAATTGGCACAGTGGTCTGATGAGGTGATTATCATGACCGATGACGGTTCAGCAGGCCAACAAGGTGTGGTCACCGTAGGTGTAGAGCAGGTTATCAACCGTGAAAAGGTCGATAAATGTATCACCATCGGACCGGCTATCATGATGAAGTTTGTGGCGCTCACCACTGCTAAATACAATATTCCTACCGAGGCCAGCCTTAACACCATCATGGTGGACGGAACAGGTATGTGCGGCGCGTGCCGCGTCACGGTAGGCGGCAAGACTAAGTTCGTCTGCGTCGATGGTCCGGAATTCGATGCCCACGAGGTCGACTGGACCGAAATGCTCAGCCGCATGAAAGCCTTCAAAGCCGAAGAAACAGCCGCATTAGAGGCATATACTGCGCACGTAACTAGTCCAAATCAGACTAACGAGACACAATCGAGAGAGAATCGGAACGAGAGTGCATCGGGAGTAATAGCGGAGCACATGCCGGTTGAACCCTTCGAAGGCAAACCTAAAGATCGCGTAGCGATACCCCGCGTACAGATGCCGGAACTGCGTCCAGAGGTGCGTGTCAAATCCTTGCACGAAGAAGTCAACCAAGGTCTTAGTTTCGAGCAGGCCATCACCGAGTCGCATCGTTGCCTCAACTGTAAGAACCCGACCTGCGTACAAGGCTGCCCGGTTAATATCAACATCCCCGGTTTCATCAAGACGCTGGAGACAGGCGATGTACTCGGAGCCGCAGCGGTCATCAAAGAGTCTTCGTCTCTCCCCGCTGTCTGCGGTCGCGTTTGCCCACAGGAGAAACAATGCGAGAGCCAGTGTATCCACCTCAAGATGGGTCATCCGGCCGTAGCCATCGGCTACCTCGAGCGCTTCTGCGCCGATTATGCCAATAGTCAAACCAGTCAGCCTAAGGAACATGAGAATCCTATAACGCCTCGTCAAAAGATCGCCGTGGTAGGCAGTGGTCCTTCCGGCTTGACCTTTGCCGGTGATGCGGCTAAATACGGCTACGAAGTACATGTCTTCGAAGCACTTCACGAGATAGGCGGCGTACTCAAATATGGTATCCCCGAGTTCCGTCTTCCCAATGCTATCGTAGATATCGAGATAGATGGTCTGCGTGCTCTGGGCGTGCAATTCCATACTGACACTATCATCGGTAAGACGATTACCGTTAAAGAACTCGAAGAGCAAGGCTTCAAGGGTATCTTCGTTGGTTCGGGAGCCGGTCTACCTCGCTTCATGAACATCCCGGGCGAGAACCTCAATGGTGTACTCTCAGCCAATGAATACCTGACGCGTGTCAACCTCATGGATGCCTCTAACCCGGCTACCGACACGCCAATTCTCTACGGCAAAAACGTTGCCATCATCGGTGGAGGTAACACCGCTATGGATGCTGTTCGTACGGCTAAACGTCTTGGGGCAGAACGCGCCATGATTATCTATCGCCGCAGCGAAGATGAGATGCCTGCACGTGCAGAAGAAGTGCATCATGCCAAACAAGAAGGTATCGAATTCATGACTTTGCACAATCCTATCGAGTACCATGCGGACGAAAACGGCCGTGTATGCGAAGCTGTGCTGCAAGTCATGGAGTTAGGCGAACCAGACGAGAGCGGTCGCCGCAGTCCCGTACCCGTAGAAGGTAAGACGGTGACGATACCGGTCGACTTGGTTATTGTGGCCGTAGGTGTCAGTCCTAATCCGCTTATCCCCTCTGCCGTAGAAGGATTAGAGATTAGCCGCAAGGGCACTATCGTCGTCAACGACGGCATGCAATCGGCTATCCCGACTATCTTTGCCGGCGGCGACATAGTACGCGGCGGTGCAACAGTCATCCTCGCCATGTCAGACGGCCGCAAAGCCGCCAAAGCCATGCACGAATACTTGGATCACTTAAATCCGAATACGAAATAAACGGCTAAAACAAGCAAAGTGGCAGCCACAAGGTGATTCCAACGCAGTTGCATATGGAAGGCAACAGCGGAGAAAAGAATAAACACCACTAAGGTGATTACTTCTTGTATCACCTTTAGTTGCATTAGGTTGAAAGGACCTCCGTTACCGGCAAAGCCGATTCTATTGGCCGGCACCTGCAGACAGTATTCAAAGAAGGCGATGCCCCAACTGATAGCGATAACGCCTATCAGGGGCAGCGTCTTAAACCATGAGAACTCGGCCATCTTCAAATGACCATACCAGGCCAGCGTCATAAAGACATTCGAGGCCAATAACAATAAGATAGTATATACTCCGTTCATACTATTGAATGGGGAAGATAATCGGTTTTAATATTCTCCATCGCGTTCCATAACGATGAACGCACATCCGGATTGAGTTGTTCCAATTCGCGTATTAATTCTTTTGCCTGCGTGCGAGAAGAAGCTTTCTCAAACGGGCACAATGTCTTTTGCTTCTCATAGCCTTGCAACTCGGCATAACGCACTATATCCGTCTCATCCATCAGGCACAGAGGACGGATATACGCTATCGGCATCTTGTCCAAAGGTAATAACGCCGGCATAGCCGCAAAACTGCCTTGATAGATAAGATTCATCAGCAAGGTCTGCACTACATCGTCGCGATGATGCCCAAAAGCGATACGATTGCACCCCAAATCCTGAGCTGTCTCCAGTAGTGCCTTGCGTCGATACCAAGAACAAAGGAAACAAGGGTCTTTCTGCTCTTCACCTACGATAGAGGTATCACGCACCAAAAACTCGACACCACATTGCTGACAGAAATGCTCCAGATAACTCAAATCGGAGACATAGTTGCGTTCCTTCACGCGCACATGCACTGCCGTCACACGAATATGTGGCACATGAATACGTGCCTGACGTCCCAATAGCTCTGTCAATAGCAAACTATCCTTACCTCCACTCAAACCTATCAGCACGTGGTCGCCCTCTTGCAATAGACCATAATGCTGACACGCCTTGTGGAAGAGTCTCCACAAGCGCTGCTGCAATCGACTTTGCTCTATTTGTTCCGGAGTTTTGTGCACGTTATAAAAAAAGGTAGCTAAATGCTACCTCCTTCGTGCGCAGGATGAGACTCGAACTCACACGATCTTGCGACCACTACCCCCTCAAAGTAGCGTGTATACCAATTTCACCACCTGCGCGGTTGTGCCCAGAACAGGACTCGAACCTGCACACCTCGCGGCATGCGCACCTGAAACGCACGCGTCTACCAATTCCGCCATCTGGGCATAAAAAAAAGAGCGATGAACGAGACTCGAACTCGCGACCCCGACCTTGGCAAGGTCGTGCTCTACCAACTGAGCTATCATCGCATACTTTTTCTCTTATGTATTAGAACAATGCTTTTTTCGGAAAGCGGGTGCAAAGGTACTGCTTTTTTTTGATATGACCAAATATTTTTGCAAAAAAATGCTATTTTATATGAATTTTTCTAAAATTAGGCTTCCCTAACCTACCTAAATGATGCTATTGGGGCAAAAAATAACCGCCAAGGCAATCCCTGGCGGTTAATACATACAAGCCTGAAATCAATAGCTGGTGCGTTGAGTAGCCGCATACGAAATCTTCAACGCATAGGCACGACGAAGTTCCTGTTTAATATCGGCTATAATACCCATACGGGTTTCTTTGTCGGCCTTGATGGAAACGGTCATCATACCCTGATCCTGCTCTTTCATGGCAGAACGCTCATTGATGATGTAGTCACCTATCTCCGACTTATCAGCAAACGCATCGTCCAATTGAATACGTGTCTCGTGACCGAACTGCTTACGGAACTCTGCCGTGGGAGTACCTACATAGATGTAGCGCACCAACGACTTCTTCTCCAGTTTGGTCAACTCGGTAGCCTGGGGATTCTGGAACTGAACCTTCAACGATACCTCTTTCATCGAGGTAACGGACATGAAGAAGAACAGCAACATGAAGATAATATCCGGCAGTGAAGAAGTATTCAACGCTGGCATCTCGCGCTTATCGTTACGACGTATCTTTGCCATAATTACTTTCCTCCGTAGTTTTTAGGTTCAGCCTCCGAAATCTTTTGAGGATAAATCTTCTGAATGCGTTTCTGAACATCCTCATCCAGGTCATTGTAAGGCTTATTGAAATACTTGCGCGCACATTCGTCACGCAGTTCATTGTAGGCAGCCACCAATTCGTTTTGAACATTCAGATATGCCTGATACTGCGTATCCACATCGTTTTGAACGGAGATAACGTGCTCCTTGGTATATTTGATTACACCGAAAGGTGCACCGAAATCCTCTTCAAACAATTTGGGATAGAAAGCATCATCATTGGCATTAAGAATGAACTTCTTGGCTTCTTCACGCAGTTGCTTCACGTCCATCAACTGGCCCTGCACCATCAACTGGTTGATCGAGTTGATCTTCACCACCATCAGGTTGCGCTTGTTGATATCCGTATCCTCTACTTTCTGGTCAGGCGGTACAGGCGCCGGCAAACGACGGGCCAGACCCTGATTGACATCCATAGATGTCGTCACCAGGAAGAAGATGAGCAGCAAGAACGAGATATCCGCCATGGAGCTGGCATTTATCTGTGGAATTTTCTTTGCCATAATGGGTTTCTTCGACTGTTAAAGGTCAAACGACTCTCAAAAATGTTACTTTCTCGTTTTGGTATAGATAATACCCCATACCATCGAGATAAGGGTTGCAGCTACCAAGATATATGTCAGGTACAGGCACGCGTCAGAGAGTTGCGCCATCGAACCTACATTATCCGATCCTTCGTAACCGATAATCTTCATCTCTGCGGGACTGCCGAGGAACCAGCAAATACCCCACAGAGCAAAGAAACCAACTACAATAGCCAATTGGCTCATAGCTTTCTTCTTATCTACCTGATAGGTCTTGAAGAATTCCCAGATAACCACACAGATGGTCACCAGACAAACGAGGCTTACCAATACATAGTTCCAAATCAGGAACAGATCGGAGAAACGAGGAATATCCAGATAATCTCCGGCCACCTCCAATGTTCCCTCCGAACCGCCTACATAGAACAGCACCGAGAAGACGACGCCTATGCACAGCAGAGTGATAAGGGAAATGAGGGAAATTTTCTTATAGTTTAACATAGTTGTTCCGTTTAATAGGTAGGAAACCGATTACTTCTTGTTGGCAGCTGCATATTCTACCACGATGTCCAGCAGCGAGATAGAACTATCCTCCATTTCGTTTACGAGACTCTCGATGACACTGAGGATGTAGTTGTAGAACAATTGCAGGATAATAGCGATAATCAAACCGAGCAAGGTGGTCAACAAGGCCACTTTAATACCACCGGCAACAACGGTAGCCGAGATATCACCTACCTGTTGAATCTTATCGAAGGCGGCAATCATACCGATAATGGTTCCCAAGAATCCCAAAGACGGAGCAATCGAGATAAACAGCGAAATCCAGCTCAGGTTCTTCTCTAACAAACCGAGTTGTACGCCACCGTAGCTGGCAACAGTCTTCTCTACTACGTCTACGCCCTCGTTATAACGGCTCAGACCCTGGTAGAAAATGCTGGCTACAGGACCACGTGTATTGCGGCAAACCTCCAGAGCTTTCTCAATACCGCCCTGCTTCAAAGCAGCTTCGATATTGTCCAACAGAGCTTTCGTATTGGTCTTCGACAAACTCAAATAGATAATACGCTCAATACAGAGAGCAAGACCGAATACCAAGCACAGAAGAGTAGCAGCCATAAAGCCTGCACCACCTTCAATAAATTTCGTTTTCAGCGTCTTGTGAAGAGCTACCAAACCATTATCAGCAGCGGGAGCTTCAACTACTTCTTCAGCAGCAGGAGCCTCAACAGCCTCCTCTACAGCAGGAGCTTCTTCTACAGTTTGTTCTGTTGTTGCAGCGGGAGCAGCTTTCTGTGCACCCGCAGCCATTACTGCAACGCTACCGAAGGTCAGCATTGCCAGCACCGTAAGGGTTGCAAATACTTTTTTCATGAGATTGATGATTTATTAGTTGTTATTGTATTTCTGCGGAAAGACGGGGATTCGAACCCCGGAAACCCTTTTGAGGTTTACACGCTTTCCAGGCGTGCCTCTTAAACCACTCGAGCATCTTTCCTTTCTCTCAAAAGAGAACGTTATCGCAAAAGCGGTGCAAAGATACAAAAAGTTTTTGACTTTGCAAAAGTTTTTGCGCTTTTTTTGTAAAATTTCTCTATTTTAGGCCAAAAAGGTGTTTGGCGTTTTGTGTCGTTACCTTATCTATCTGTTCTTCGGAACACTTATACACCTCACTCAACACCTTCACCACCTCTGCCATCCAGCGGCTCTCATTCCGCTCTCCGCGATGCGGCACAGGAGCCATATAAGGAGCATCGGTCTCCAATACCAACGCATCCAAAGGTATCCCCTGCAGATTATCCCGTAGACGGCAATTCTTAAATGTAATCACACCGCCTATCCCAAGATATAAACCCATCTCCACAATCTGACGCGCCACCTCATTGCTGCCCGAGAAACAATGCATCACGCCCCGCAGACGTTGACCCGATGCCGCATATTCTTTGTTGAGCATACGAATGGCATTCAGCATATCCTCCGTAGCATCACGCGAATGAATCATCACCGGCAACTGATACGCCATTGCCCAGCGAAACTGCTCCATCAACGCTAAACGCTGCTGCTCCTTATAGGTCGTTTCGAAATGATAATCCAGCCCTATCTCGCCAATAGCCACATACGGCTGCCCAGACGCCATTCGCCCGTCCAGACATTGCTTGAGTTGCCGCAAAGCATCCTGCCAATCTTCCTTCACCTCTTCGGGATGCAAACCGATAGCAGGATAGAGATAATCGGGATAGCGCAGACACACCTCCCATACAGCCGGAGTGTCTTTCACATTTACACCGGGTACAAGGATGGCCTCTACACCTCCCTGACGCTGTTCATCCAGAAAAGCATCTAAGCCCTCGGCATATTGCTCATCATCGATATGTGCGTGAGTATCTATCATATCGATCGACGTGTAAGTATACTGGAGTCACCGTAACTGAGGAAGCGGAAATCATGACTCAACGCATAGTCATAGATAGTATGCCAATCGCCACCCACAAAGGCCGACACCAAGAGTAGCAAGGTAGACTTGGGTTGATGGAAATTGGTAATCAACTGATCCACCACTCGGAATTGATACCCGGGTTTAATCATAATCTGCGTCTCGGCATGCAATGTCTCTTGATCGGTAGCATCCAAATAATCGACAATAGCCTGCAGCGCCGTCTTCGTATCTACACTATACGCTTGCTCATAAGGTTCAAACTGCCCGATATGCAAATCTTCCGGATGCGCATTTTTCATCAGACGGCAACCGATAAAATACAAACTCTCCAACGTACGCATACTGGTCGTACCCACAGCCACAATATGCCCGATATTATCTCGGATATCGGCTATTGTTTGTCGCGGTACGGCTATTACCTCCGTATGCATCGTATGCTCATTGGCATCAGCCACTTTAACCGGTTGGAATGTCCCGGCTCCCACATGCAGTGTTAGTTCTGCAGTACGAACACCTCGATGGCGCAAATCATCTAACACTTCGTCCGTAAAATGCAGTCCGGCCGTCGGAGCTGCCACACTCCCCTTGATACGCGAGTAGACAGTCTGATAAGTTGTCTTGTCCGACTCTTCGGTAGGACGATTTAGGTACGGCGGGATAGGCAACTCACCCAACGCATCCAATATCTCCGCAAAGCTCAAAGAGGTATCATCCCATTCAAAGCGTATCTGATGCGTATTACCGGTAGTGGAGATACGTTCAGCACGCAAGACCGTCGGCTGAGACATATTCGGCAATGCCAACTCCAACACGCCCTCTTTCCACTTCTTTAGATTGCCCACCATACACTTCCATGTACAGCCGCTTTGCGAACCTAACGCCAACTGATAGTCATGAGGCTGCAGGGGTTCGAGACAGAAAATCTCAATACGGGCTCCCGAAGGTTTATGAAACACCAATCGAGCCTGTATCACGCGCGTATTATTATATATAAGGAGTGCATCGTGCGGGAGGTATTCTCCCACACGATAGAAAAGATCCTCACTGACCTGTCCGTTACGGTAAACCAATAGTTTCGAATGGTCGCGTTGCGGAAGCGGATATTTAGCTATCCGTTCATCGGGCAGCGGGTAATTGTATTCGTCAATAAGCAGCGGCTGCATGGCCTATACAGGATAGATAGCCTGTGCTATAGAATTGGCTATTGCCGCCATCTCCTCAGCAGGCAATTGCAGTTTGGGATTGGTAAAGAGCATATCCGTCTCTTTATCCAGCGGCACTAAGTGCATATGCACATGGTTGACCTCCATGCCCAAAACAGCTACGCCGACGCGCTTGCAACCGGTAGCTTTTTTAATACCTTCGGCTACAGTCTTGGCAAACACCATCAAACCACTCAACGTCTCATCGTCCAAATCGAAGATATAGTCAGCCTCCGGTTCGGGCAACTTAGGGATAACTAAAGTGTGTCCCTTCTTGAGCGGGTTGATATCCAAAAAAGCGTAATAGCGGTCCGATTCGGCCACCTTGTAACTGGGGATATCCCCATTGATGATACGAGTGAAGATAGTCATAGAGCGTATCCTGTTAATCCATTATAAACTTATCTCCAGAACCTCAAAACGGATATTACCTGCTGGCACCTGTACTTCGGCTATCTCGCCTACTTTCTTACCCATCAGTCCGCGGGCAATAGGAGTAGTTACGGCTATCTTGCCTTCCAAGATATTCGCTTCACCCTCCGTAACGAGTTGGTAAGTCTTTTCCTGATTATTGGACAGATTGCGCACGCGTACCTTAGTTAATATCTGCACCTCATCGGTCTTAATAGTCGACTCGTCGATGATACGCGCGTCCATAATCTTAGCCTTCAATAAGGCTATCTTGCTCTCCAGATGTCCCTGCTCCTCTTTGGCGGCATCATATTCTGCATTCTCGCTCAAATCGCCCTTATCGCGAGCCTCAGCGATTGCTGCTATCACGCGGGGACGTTCGGTGCCCTCCAGGAATTGGAGTTCGTCTTTTAGTTTTTGAAGACCTTCAGCGGTCATGTAAGTAGTTGCCATTATGCTATAATTCTATTAGTCGTTTTAATACTTACGCTGCAGAATCTCTGCAGCGATGATAACCTTGCGTATTTCGTCCTTGTCAGTTAAATCAACAAGGACAGAGTTGTTACGGTTCTCGTTTTCCATAAAACTGATTTTTAAAAATAACAGGAAACTTCACAGCCTCCTGTTACCATTAAACCTAAACCTTAACTATGAAAATTTATTTTTCGAGTGCAAAGGTACTGCTTTTTTCTGATATAGGCAAATTTTTTTGCGAAAAAATCACTTTTTCCTGTTCTTTTTCTTCTTTTTCTATGAAAAAGGCCCTATCAGAAGTACTTTGTCTCCGTTCCCACGATGGAAGTGAGCAGGTTGTTCGCCAGTCGTGAAGCACCGAAACGGAACGAATGATTATTGAGCCATTCTTTGCCCAAGATCTCTTTGACTAAGGTGTAGTGTTGCACAGCCTCTTCGGTAGTACTTACACCTCCGGCAGGTTTATAACCTACCTTTTGTCCGGTTTTCTCTTGCCAAGCCTTAATAGCCGAACACATAATATAAGTAGCCTCAGGAGTAGCATTGACTTTTATCTTACCCGTAGAAGTCTTAATAAAGTCGGCTCCTGCCGCCATAGCCAGAATAGAAGCCTTCCAAATATTTTGGGCCGAACCCAACGCACCGGTCTCCAAGATAACCTTCAAATGACGCTCTCCGCAAACGGCCTTCAACTCGCTGATCTCGTCAAATACCTCCTGATAACGTTCCTCCAGGAACTTACCGATAGAGATAACAATATCTATCTCGTCTGCTCCGGCGTGGATAGCCAATGCCGTCTCTGCTACTTTTACCTCTAAGAAGGTTTGCGAAGCAGGGAATCCGCCGCTCACGCAAGCTACATTGATACCTGCCGGCAGGTTCTTACGAGCCGTCTCGGCCAAAGCGGGATAAACACACATAGCAGCCACATTCTTCACGCCGGGGAAGTTAGCCTCAAAATGAGTTACCTGATGAGCCATATGCTCTACTTTAGCTACCGTATCCTCACCGTTCAGCGTCGTCAGGTCTATCTGGTTGAGACACTGCATCCATACTTCGCGGTTGTTATTCTCGGCATAGTGTTGAGCCAATATCTCCGCCGTAGCGGCTTTTACCTGGTCATCATTCAGCGCAAAAGGATATTGCGCAAATAGTTCTTGAAATTTATCCATAGTAGTAATATTTATTTTGTTTCTTCCGGCAGACGACCTACAATAGTTTCGTTGCCGCGTACATGTTCACCCGTAGTAACGAATATCTCAGTATCTAACGGCAGGTACATATCTACGCGCGAACCTAATTTAATAAAGCCCATATGCTCATTACGGTGGCACGGCTTACCGGCCTTAGCATACGTAACAATACGGCGGGCCATAGCTCCGGCTATCTGACGCACGGCTATCTGCAATTTCGATGGTGTCTCTATTACCACCAGACTACGCTCGTTCTCTGTACTCGACTTAGGCAACCACGCACCCATATGACGACCTTTCTGATGCTCACTCACCAATACCGTACCCTCAACAGGATACCAGTTGGCATGCACATTGAAGGGCGACATAAAAATACTCACCTGCAAACGCTGCTCTTGGAAATACTCGTTCTCCATCGTAGGCTCAATAACTACTACACGCCCGTCAGCGGGAGCAATAACAAAATTGGGGTCATCCACCTCCAATACGCGTACCGGGTTGCGGAAGAAATAGGTCACAAAGACCAGTAAAATAGCCGATAATACCAACAGAACACCAAACGCCCACTGCAGTTGGTGCACGTGCGGTCCGTTAATATGCGAGAAGCACAGGAAGAGCGCTACGCAAAGTGCAAAAATACCCAACGACAGACCGATGATAGCACTACGGCCTTCGCGATGGATACGATGGTGACGGGGACGATGATGTTTCATACTCTTACCATTGATTATAGGGGAACTGGGCTAACATAACGGCAGCGTCATCCAGACCCTGCTGCATCTTTTTGTCCAGCATCATTTTAAACATTAAGGGGATATCTGCCTTTAGGGTCAGTTTGATACGGGTATCCAACGGCGCAACCTCTTTGAGTTGAATCCAGAAATTGGCATCAATAGGCAAGTCTTGCACACCAAACTTGATAGTATCGTTCTCTATGCGGTCGACGATGGCAATAGTTATCTTCTGACCCAATCCGTCTACTTTCAGGCGTATCGAATCGGCTTCGATCTCCATCTCCTGCACCTTATCCTTAGGTATTAGATCGCGCACGCGCTCAATATTCTTCAGGTTGCTGAGCACGCGATAGATGGTTGCTGCATCGTGCGGAGCAGAGGTTATCTTACTTTCGTATTTAGTTTCAGACATAGCAAATTTTATTTAGGGCTCCAAATGGCAGGGTTCTTATGCCATTCTTCTACTATCTTCATATGCTCTTCCGTTACTATCCCCATCTGGAGAGCCGTCTTGTTGACCGTCTCATAATCGGTTAATGCCGTCAATTCTACATCGGCATCCACAAACTTACGATTGGCATCGGCAAACTGGTAATTGAACAGCGATACTACACCCAACACCTTGCATCCGTTATTGCGGATAGCATCTACTACTTTCATTACATACGAACCCACATTCACTTGGTTCTCGATGATTACTACATTTTGATGGGGACGCAGGTCACCTTCTATCTGGTTTTCCAATCCGTGATCCTTAGGCGTTGGATAGACATATACCAGAGGCAAACCCAACTGCTCAGCCACGAGCGTACTCTGGGCAATAGCATTTACAGCCACACCGGCTATCACATCTGCATCGGGATATTTCTCGGCCACAATACGCGCCAACTCCAATTTAACGAAGTTGCGGGCTGCCGGATAACTCAATATCTTACGGTCATCGAAATAGGTTGGTGCTTTCCAACCGTTTCCCCAAGTAAAGGGATTGTGAATCTGGACGCTGAATGCTTTCAATTGCAGCAGCTTCTTAGCCAGAATTTGTTGTAGTGTTTCCATGGTTTAAGTTATTATTTCGTGGAGATAGCGGGAGTCGAACCCGCGTCCAAACAAGGAACAAATATGCTTTCTACACGCTTATCTTGGCCTTCGTTTTCGAGCAACGGCAAGACCCAAGCCACCAACCGTTACCTTATCTGCTTCATCTTCATCAGCGCATCGCAGCCTGCGCTGACTATCCCTGCTATTTCCGCACCGCTTGACCCATTCAGCCGCAAGGATCGGCTTGGAGCGATGTCTCGATTCAGCACCTGGTGCCGAAATAAGGCTAATCTACTGTACTTCGATTAAGCAGCGAGAGCATAGTCATAGTTGCCAGTTAATTGTTTGGACCCGATTTACGAGCGTTATCCATGCTCGGCGTGCTTACATACCCATTCTACCTGCTGTCAAAACCAATTATCCCCAAGGTATTTTTGTTAGCGACGACAAAGGTACTGCTTTTTTTTGAAATATGCAAATATTTCAGTTATTTTTTCATTCCCGCACTGCTATTTGCGCACGAAAACTCGCAACCGCAGTACTGTTGATTGTAGAATTGATAGGTTCTAAGCAACTCGTTACGCCGTTCCTGCAGTCCGTCTTTGCGCCAGTTCTGCGGCCAGAATATCGGTGTCCCGTCACCCGTCACCCGTAACCCGTCATCCCTAACCGCTTCCTGCGCTTTCCGTCCCGCGGCGTTGATTTGGTCGAGGTTTTTCCACCGCGATGAGGCCAGCGTGGTGGCGAAGAAGGGGATGTCTAACTTCTGTGCCTTGCGAGCCGTAGCGAGTAAACGGAAGTAAAAACAAGTCTCGCAGCGTCTGCCTCGTTCGGGTTCGTTCTCGAGGCCGCAGACCGCTTCGCGCCAAGCTTCGTGGGCCTTCCCGTAACCCATACCCCGTAACCCGTCATCATCTATCCACATGATTCCCAGACTCTGAGCATGACGTTGACTCTCCTGCTTGCGAATCTCGTACTCCTCACGCGGATAGATATTCGGATTATAGTAGTATATGACCGGCTCTATATCGTGCGCCAACAGCCATTCTACTATCGCACTCGAGCATGGCGCACAACAGGCATGCAGCAACACTTGATGACAGCCTTCCGGAACGATTATGGACGAGTGACCGCTCATGGTAGGGGCGTTAACGGATAGACGATATTGACAATCAAAATATTCGCCGCCAAGATGATAAGGTTCATTATCAGACCTATCTTCAGGAAATCGCTGAACCTATATCCGCCTGGACCGTATACCAACATGTGTGTCGGCGAACCGATAGGCGTTGCAAAACTGCTGCTTACCGCTATCATCAGCGCTATCAAGAACGGATAAGGCTCATACCCTAATTTCTCTGCCGCCTCATACATGATGGGGAAAAACATCGCTCCGGCAGCCGTATTCGAGATAAACTCCGTGATAAACGTTCCGGCAAAGCAGATAGCCGTCATCACTACTATCGGATTCGTACCGCATACGTCCAATATACCGGTCGCCATACGCTCTGCTATACCCGTTTTCTGAATAGCAATACCCAATACGGTGCTGCAGGCAAAGATCATCAGTATATCCCAGTTGACCGACCGCATAGCCTGTTCGGGGGTGCAACAACGGAAGATAAGCATCGCAAAAACAGCCAATATAGCACATTGTAGTAGCGGCATCACTCCTAATGCCGACAAGGCGACCATACTAATCATCACCAAACTGGACACCACAGTTCCCCATCCTATATTGGGTATATCTTCCGATTCAAAGAAATGCAAATCGCGACTCATCGATTGAGTGTCGGTGGTCAGTGCATTCACGCTTTCCATCAACAATGTATCACCCGCCTTCAATACTACCTCTCGCGGCGATTGTTCTATACGGCTACCTCTACGACTGACGGCCACCAGGGTCACGTTATGTTCTTTTTCAAAGCCGTTCGTTCCCATCGTGGTACCGATCAGACTACTGCCAAAATGGACATACGCCGTACGCAGGTGATGCCGGTTCTTCGGGGCATCTTCATAATGGAACACCGGATGGTCGGCATTAACCAAGCCGTGCGTCATCTCCAACTCCAACAACTCCCCTATCTGACCGGCATAGATGAGGCGGTCACCACCCATCAGCGGCTCATCGTCCGGCACAGGAGATAATATCTTTTCGTCATCAAAATGACGCAACTCAATCAGGCTGCCTCCGTTCACCTTATTCAATCCCAACTCACCTATACTCATGCCGATATGCGAATTATCGGACGGCACCAACATCTCCACCGTGTAGTCACCCGTACTCTCAAACGCCTCTTCAGGCGACTTCCTATTCGGCAACAATCGCCGCATGGCGATAATCGACAGCACACCGATAGCCAGGCAGAAGAGTCCCGGAATAGTGGTAGCCAATATATTCATCGCGTGCCCCGTATGTTCTTCGTATAGACCACTGATAATCAGGTTCGGTGGTGTTCCTATCAACGTACATACGCCACCCATACCGGACGCATAACTTAGCGGAATAAGCAGTTTCGATGGCGACACTCCTAATTTCTTCGACCACATCTTAACGATGTTTACGAATAGCGCCACCACGGTCGTATTGCTCAGGAATGAACTCAGACCTGCTACAGGCAGCATCAGTCGCAACACGGCTTTAGCATACGTCTTAGGAATGCCCAGCAAATGCTTCACAATCCATTGAAGCACGCCCGTATGCATCAATCCGGCAATAACCACAAATAGCACACCGACTACCGCTACCGAAGCCTGACTGATACCCGACAGCGTCTCTTTAGTATCCAATACTCCGGTGACATATAACACGCCTACAGCGCACAGAAAGACTACATCCGAGCGCAGTTTGGTAAACAGCAGGATGGTGAACATCACAAATACCGTGATGATGGTAATCCATGCATCCGCTCCAAAACCCAAAAACACAAATGAATCCATTACTTTCTCCTCTCTTGACGCATTCTTTTAAGACCCACTACCGCCATATACAAGGCGGCCAACAGGAGCAGTATATAAGGTTCACCTACGGGCTCCGTATTCACGAATCCGATAGGTTCATTCTCATCTTCATTCCAACCTTCAGGATTATACGTTGTTCCTTCACCATCCCTCTGTGCTCTACGCACTCCTGTTGCTCCCGGAGCATAAGGATTGGAGGTATACGAAGTCTGACCTACTATCGGCTGGCACGTAGAAGTGGAGCGGAACTGATACGTTGGATACACATCCTGACTCATAGTCGGCGCCGCATTCCACGCCGCAGATGGTGTAGTCTGTCCCCACGCCCAGGCGGAGGACACGCTGCATAATAGCAGCCATGCTATCAACATCCATCTATATATTTTCATTCCTTGCATCATCTTACTTGTTGTCCCATCATGGTAAATACTTGACCATTACGGATGATCAGTACATGACCTTCGTGAATAATCTTCATCGTCTGATTCGTTTCTGCAGATACGGGGCGTATGTCGGTAGTTACTCCGCTTCCCCAACCGCTATCCGGAGTCCATCCGCGGCGACGGATATAGTAGCGTGTCTCGTGATTGGTCTTCGGAGTAGCGATATCCAGGCATATACCATCGATAATCGCACGCTCGGTGTCTGTCTGTGCATCGTAAAGAACCAACGGTCCGTCAATAGCATTTACACCTGTAAACCACAGATGAGTCACATTGTCGTACGTCATCTTACTCATATAGAACGATATCGGTACATTGACAATCTCGTCCCTAAGGTCAATACTCAATCCACAACTATCCTCCTTCGCGTATATATTAAAAGGTGTAGTCGGAGTACCGGTCGTGGAGAAGTTATCGATATTGAGGGTCGTCAATAAGGCATCCTCTCCGGACAGTATATCGGCGTGATAACCCTGACCGAGCAACAGATACGAAGTGCATCGCGGCGAGCAGGGGTTAATAGCCGTGACGGTCATAATACCTTTTCGCAAAACGGCAGCATCGCCGCGTTGGGGAGTTTGAGCCAGACTTTGGTCATCTCCGCCGCCACATCGAACAGAGGGAACTACCTGACTTGGATCTGTCACCACGCGGTTGGAATTGAGCGTCACAGGAAGTGAAGTAGCCGCTGACGACTTCTGCACCATGATGGAGCGCATCGGCGGCAAGTAGCGCTTCTGCTCAATAATCGTATCCGTGGAGGCCATCGCCGCTTCCCTGCTAACAGTCCGATAGATACTGGCCGCACCACTCTCGTCCAAATAACCGAATTCCTCTACCAGACAATTGTCATCAATGAAGCCCCATATATCAATATAACCCATTGTGGGATTGCCGAATACGAAGCCCGTCGTGGATACCGAGTTATCATTGCTCATGGTATACCCCTCGCTGTCCTCATGGAACGCCAATTTACCGGCTGTTCTGGGTGCCGCATTCGTGCTACGCGCCGTTTCCAATTCGTTCACATAGTGGTCATAGAGGGTCTCGCCATACGAGCCGTAGTAATAGTAGATATCGTCATGCTTAGGCAGACGTACTACAGCGTCTTTGCCGGATTTGGTACGCGCATATACGGCATATCCCTGTCCGGCCGGCAACGAGAGATTAAGACCATTTGTTACTTTTGACCAGTCTGCTTTTGCCGAGCGCGCCTCCGTCTCATCTTCGGTTTGATGAATCGTATTGCGACTATAAACCGACAGCCAGAACGATCCGTTACCTGTCTTATACGAACGACCACTGGCATCAAACTCAGCCACCTTCCACGGGTTGGATGCCCAGTTGAGGTCGACGTTCGACATATAGATATCTCCACTCAGCATACCGGTTACCGGAGCTGCACGGAACGCCCATTTTTGTTGCGGCATCTCCATATCGATAACCGCATCGCTATAACGCATCCTTTGCTGCTGACCCATCGCAGCACCCGGCAAGAAACGAATCACATTACAGTTGTTGTACTCAAAGTTCACCTTCTGTACCGAGTCTTTCCATACGGTTGGCAACGGGGGCACTACAGGATAAGGCAGACCGGCCTCCACTTGAGGAATAACCACATACGTTTCGGCCATCGGGGCATAGTGGGCATCCTCATGGATGGGCACATTCTCTTTCGTAACACCTATCCAGTTATCGGCATTATTCCACTCGTTGCTTTGTGCAGACTGCGGATCCCAACGCAGGTAGTCGGGCATGACGGAGAGAATAAACGGTATCGTACCTACGGCGCAACCACCGACTAAGGTATCCAAACCGCCAAACGTCTGCATCACAACATTAAAAGTATAACTATAACCCGGTTGCATGTGATAACTGCCAGGAGCCGGAGAAAAGTCTATACTATCACCCTTTGTGTAATAAGTACCCGATGTCGGATACGAGATATCCGGTAATAAGCGCAGCGAGTGTACTCCTTCGCGGAAGTTCGGGTCATTGGTCGAACGAAGCGTGATATTTTTGATACCGACAAGGGGCATAATGGAATCAACTATCAACTTAAATCCTTCGTTCGCTGCTTTCTCCGACATCAGCACCTCAATAGGTTTGGAAATTTCCGTCGTATCACGATGCAAACCACCTATCATCAACGGCACACCGGCCGCTGACTCATCCGGTTTGAGTTTGACGACGATTGGCAGCGGACAAACCTCTACATTCGCTTTGTTGAGCGCGTCCGTACCGGTTCCTACAATCGGGAAGATGACGTATTTCGCCGAGTCGCCGGTAGTCACCGTCGTCGTGATCTTCGACTTATAGAGCGTGAGGAAACCTTTCTTCACCAAATCCGAGATGAGAGTGTACGGATCCAGCCCGGATTGCTTGAATTTCTTGCCGGCAGCATAATACCTTAAATCACTCTTATTGATGGACGAGAGGTTCGGCGCAAACTGGTTCCTGTTCGTTCTGTAGGACATCGGCTCCGTACGCAGGATCTCGGTGATCACCTTCTTGATATCGCTGTAGTAGTAGCCGTACCGTTCATTGCTCGACGCATCCGCCGTATCGCCGTAGAGCAACCAGTCGTTGATACACGAGCCGTTGAGGTCAATCGGAGCCACGCTGTCCAGATAAAGCGAACCTTTCACGCGCAGACTGATGTCATAGGTCGAGTTGACGCATAGACCAGTTACTTCCGTATGGGGGTTCTCCAGACCGTTCAGTTCGAGCACCATCCGGTTGCTCACGTGCAAATGGCTCGTCATACCGCAGATACTATTTAGCAATTCCCTGACTTCACCGGATATATGCACCGTGATCGTATCTTCCGGATCCATCAGCGCGTTGTGTATCACATACTTCACCGGACGACTGATGCCCTCCAATGTTTCATAGATATAGCCTTCCCGGAAGATATCCACCTCCGGTAGCGCAGGGTCTTCTTCATGCGCTTTATATGCTTTATAGGTCTCATCGAAGCGGTCTAACAAGTCGTTCAGGTTAACGAAGACCGAGTCTTCGCTTGTCGGTACATAGTTTTTTGCCGGGATATACAACTTACCGTACACACTCGGGGTATCCTTATCCGCACCACCGTATGTCTGCTCGCCCAAATAATGATCGGTCAGCGCTATGAAACTTGTATCGCCGTGAATTTTACGGACCGTATAGTAAACGGTGTCGTTGTTATACTCATCATCGGAAGGGATACCCTGGTAGTCAATACGCATGATCACGTGTGTATCCTTTTCAGAATCTTCCTCCTTACATGCCGTATTGGCCTGATAAGCGATCAACGGCGGTTTGGTAGCAAAGACGCACAGGTCGTCGATGATGAAGTCGTTTCCGTCGAAATTCGACGCTAAGTTATAGATACGAATACGGAAATGTTCGTACTCCTCTTTGTGGGAACGGGTGTGGTTAATCGGAATAAGGATCTGATACCACCTGGTCGCCGGCTCTATATCGCCGGTTATATAGGTCGTGATGTCTTCCCAATCCAACATATCATCCGTCTTACCCTGTATGGAGAAAATAAAGTTCGGATTCGCTTTTCCGGTTTGGTTACTCGGGTTACCTACATAAGCAGAGAGGAACATCTTCTGACCCGAACAAAGGACGGTAGAGAGCGAGAGGGCGGCTACCTGACCGGACGAAGACATACCGTCGCAGTAAATCATGTAACCTTTTTCGGCACCGCCATGCTGCTCCATCTTATTCCAGTAGGAGGTGTAGGGGAAGCGGTTGATCAGACCGTACTCGCCGTGGTTCGGGAAGTCGGTCTCTTTGTGAAGGCGGTTATGCGGCAGATCCGAGGTCTCCGGATAGGTATAACCGTACGATGCATCGCCCCAAGGCAGCGGGTGCGGATAAACGGTGTAGCCGGGACCGGGTTCATTGTAATCGAAGTTCAACCGCTCCAATACATCATACTTCTGCTCGATCTCATCGTTGGTAATCAACGCTTTGGGGATATTATTCAATATCGTCTCCATTCTCGGTCCGTATTTATACGGATAGTGATAGCAGACTTTGTAACGGCAGATGTTGAACATGCTGTCGCCCTCTACCGTAGTTACTGTAGCGTTGTCCCCATCGGTGGAGAAGGTTGATTTCTTACTGCGTGCACGCAAACAATAATAAACCGTATCCACATTGTTCCTCACCGGCACTTGCAGGAAGTCATCGGCCTTGGTGATGGATAAATTGCACCTTGTGTATGTCTTGGAGCGGGGGTTATAGGTGTACCATAAGCAGTCGGCATCCCAACCGCCGCACCAGATCATCGTATCCTGACGCACTCTGTTGGCGCTCCATTTCCACCAGTTATCGTCGAGCATGTAATATCCCAACAAGGACTCCGAGGAACCGCCTTCATGAACATTATTAACGTTGTAGCGTTGTTCCGTAGAGAGCAACAGTTTATTGCCCGTAGGCGCCATGACTACATGATCCTCCATATAATGCTCATTCTCTAACTCATACTCACCCTCGTCGTTTGTCGTTCTCAGACTCTTATAATGATTCAGCGTGTCTGCCATCTCTGTCCACGGGTGCAGTTCAAACACTTCGCGCAGCGAAAGGGTCGGTTCTTTAATCTCCAGAATCGTATCCAACAAGGCCGTATCGACTTGGTTCTTCTGCGATAAGGACATCGGCAGATTATCGTAGTAGTTACTGATATCGACAGCGTAAGTCAAGGTCGGCTTGGTAGCTAATCCCAACTCGGTGATCGGCGGCGCTACACGCGGGTTCTTAGCAGGTGGATCTTTCTTCGATCCGCCGTAGTCTTCTGACCTGTAGTGGAATACCGTCCAGCGACCCATCGTTACCAACACCTTTACAGAGTCCGTCCCATCCTTTTTCTTTAACATCACCGAGTCGCCGATGATACGGTATGGGTAGTTGTATTTACCTACATTGCGAGGCGGTAAACGCCATATCGAATCAGGTACATCGGAATCCGAGACGGAATCGCCCTTCACGTCGAGTCCTTCTCTGTACCAACGCCACCATCCGTAGAAGTTACGTTCACGAACCGGTAATTCAACATCTTGTTCCGGATAGTAATAAAGGATGCGCTTGTTCTGATGCACCTGCTGCAAACCGTATGCACCAATTGGGTCACCTGACGCACCGGAGGTATGAATCAACCGCTGGTTATTGGCATAATCGAAATGGCTGGCTTGCGATATGGTCACATGGTAGGTCAAAATGCGCATGTTCTCCTCTATGGTGATGACATAGACGAGATAGAGTTCCGTTGAACGCGGAGAACGCACACCGTCCGATAAACACTGTATCGTCACCGTACTATCGCCCTTCGCTTTGATCTTGCACCACGTAGGTGTATTACCGTATTCATCCATCAGACGCACCTCGGCTAAGTCCTTGTTGTTGAGGTGCATACCCTTGATACTGTCGGTACTACTGTCATTTTTATACTTGATATCACGCGTCACATAGGAGGATGTTGAACTGATGACGGAAATCACTTCGTTCGCTGTATTCAGCAAACGGGTACCCTCACGACGGATCGTGCTGAATTTCAGCAGAACCGTATCGTTGACACCTTCTGTAAGTACCGCCGGGAATGAGTGTCGTTCGGCTTTCGTCACTTCCTCGCAGATCAATGAGTCGAAACTTGCCTCATGATAAGTTTTACGTACCAAAGGTATCTTCAGATTACCGTCATCAATGCGCTTGAATCCGCTCCAATCGCCTTTAAACCGATACGAAGGAGCATCCGTTTGCAGACCGAGCGTCACACACAGCGTATCCACAATATCGATATGGTTGCCACTTGCGTCCTTCACATTGCGCGGACTCAAGCCCGTAGGCGTGATCGTGGAGGTAAAACTATTACTGCTATTACTAAATGTCAAACCACTCTCCGTAGTTGTGCGCCTGTCACGCAACGTATCGATCTTACAAGTCGTCTTCCAGCGATAGGCCGCATCCGTACTGGTCAAAGCTTCACGTGTGTTTCGCGACTCACGTGCGAAATACGTCAATTTATTATCCAGCAGCGTGGAGTACTCGCAGTATCCTTGGTACGCCGTTGTGATCGATGCCGATGCCGTAGCATTATAACCGAACGCAGCTTGATTTTGGCTGGGGTACGTACCATTATTGAGCAGGTTGAACTCCAGCAGCGGGTAAGCCAACGAGAAAGTGTCCGCCTCCAATTCATTTGTCGTCAACTCCAGTGCCGAACCGTTGAACTTCAGCCAATTATTCGGTCCGTACTTGAGTTTCACCTGCTCCTCGTAGTTCGCGTTGTCGTTTGCGTACACATCCGTAAACACATACGTCAATGTACTCGCGGAATCACCAACAGCAGGAGTGGCCGCACTTGCTATGTTGAAGAGAAGCGTATCGCTCGTTAATCCGATCTTGAGCGTGAACTGGTGATTTTCCTTATCGACATAGGTAAATTGCCAAGGTGTGATGTATCCTTCATCGCGGTTCGTCTTGTCTTTAGCTCCCATGATCAGCTGATTTCCTCCGATGCGCTTATAAAGCGTGTTGCCGCGTTGGGTGTATTGACGGAAGATAAGACTGTCTTGGGTCGTCCCCTTTCCTGCCATGATGAAATAACGCTGACCGTTATGCATAACCGACCACAACAAATCATTTCCTTCCAGAGGCGCTTGCATCAACGGTATACGTACATCGCACGTTTGAGGTTTGTTGTCATATAGGTATCCCGTCACAACCAACGTATCGTAGTTGATACCCGAGGTATTATCGTTTATTACGCGAACTGTAGCATGACTATCCCTTGTTTCAGCCTCTACCTTTTCAAAGGCGGTACCAACCCTAAACGTACACTGACCCGGCTGCATACCTAACTGCGTTGTCAAAGTATCGATGGAGATGATATCTTCACGCACAAAATTACCCTGCGCATCCAATAAGTCATGGACATGTACGCGGGTGAGAATGAAATTGATCTTCTGCGATTGGTTTGCCAGCGGACCGAAATCATAACTCTCTTTCTCCGGCTTGAGCACCATACGTGTCTGCTCTTCACCATAGTGATAGGTCTTGGTCTTGACGATAATATTGCGCTGACGCGTCAAACCGTCGGCACTAACCGTCAAACCGTCATCTTCGCCTTGCTTCTCCCAGCGACCGTAGTATTTCTTGATCTTACTGATAGCGCCTTGACTGAGGGTAATACTGAACGTATCGACGATATCGATATAGTTACCGCTCTTATCCTTCACGTCCATCGGACTGTTCATACCGCTGGTAACAGTATGATGCCAGTAGTGATCGGTTGTCGAATGGGCCACACGGTTCTCTTCCGCTACCGTCGTTACACGGCTATCCGGAATCCATTTAAAGAGCTGCGTTATACGGAACTCCGGAGACAGATACAGGTCGTTCGGGTCCGTGATATGCTTCTTGCGGTTCGGGTGGAAATAAACCGTATCGCGATCTACTACCATTACCGCCATCAACTGCTTACCGACCAATGCCGACCATATATCTTCCGTCGTCTGTCTCGCCTGATGGTAATCGAAGGTGATCGTGTCCTGCCACGCATATGCCGTATCCGGCAGCAGGACATAGTGCTCGTCCGATACAGATACAGCCGTCAGCTGGAAATCCGTGGCAGTCGCCGAATCGGCTTGTCCGTTAAACTGATCATTTACAGTGTCATATTTCACATACGGCTCCGTGTAATTAATACGCCTTTTGAGAATCAGCGAATCGGGTTTATTCTCCTTATCATACTCCTCTACATACCGCTCGGATTTGATTTTAGCACTTTCGATATACGGTACTAAATAGGTCGGCCAACTGGTAGGAGCGGTACTGGTCGTTGTGAATAAGCCCGCCCAGGTGTTGTTCGCCAAGATAGTGTTTGGACTCTGATAGTACAAACCGAGGTACTCATCATGGGTCGGGTGGAAGTTCTCGTAGAACGTCAGCGAGTCCGTCTGCCCCTTCATCGTGTAGCTTCGCGGGTCCAACACATGCTCTTTGGGAGATATGTCGGATATAACGCCGTCGTCTTTCTTCTTGATCTTCGCTATCGGGTGCCGTACCTCATATGTACTGAGGTAGTTCGGGTTGAGGTTTTGCGCGTTCTCCATGCCCTGCCAGGTATTTACCCAACTATCGAAATGACGGGCACGGGCATAACGGAAACCGGTACCCGTTCCCGGGTGGGTAAGGAAGTAACGCTTGCCGTCGTCCTTTTTAAACGATATCGCAATATGCAACGTACCTTCATACGAAGCAAGTGCATATAGCGTGTCGGCGCCTGTTCCTGTCAATGTATAAGTACTGCCCACCTTTAAGGTATCACTCGAACCATCGGCTTTCTCGCACCAACCGTAGAACGTATATCCCGGTTTGATACGAGGCGCCATCAGCGTTACAGAACTTTTACCTTCCAAAGGATACTGGAGCGGCATCTCCAAGCCTACTAAACCGTTGTTGTCATAGCGAAGCCATTTCGTTTGATCCGCTAAGATAAAGACCATATCTCCGTTTGCTTCATTACTACTGGTCGTGATCTGCGCATAACCGGACTGACCTACCGGAGTCCAATCGCTGTGATCCTTTACCGGCACATCCGATCCGGATACGTCAATACTCCATCCTGCCACATCCGCTCCCGGGTCGGTCTCGCTAAAACTGGCGCCGGTCATCAGCGTGGCTTTGATAGTTTTTCCTACCCATTCCTCGTTAATCGTCCACATCTCTTCGGTTATCCAGGTACCATCGCCGTTATCATGCATGCTGACGTTTTTACCGGAACTAACCTTCAGGAAATAGCCCGCGGGTTCGAACTTGACGCCTAAGTTGTTATCCGTTGAACTCGTATCTACGACCATCTGTCCATACGCACCAGCCGGCACCACGAAAGGTGACGGTAAAGTCGTCAGCGGTAAGGTACGTATCTTCTTGAAGGCCGACTTGGCGGTATTCGAACCTAAAGACTCTCCCGTGGTACGGAAATCGTTTTTGTATCCGACATAGTAACACGTACTATCATCCGTAGGCACCGTCATAAAGTCCGTTTTGAAGGTATCAGAGGTACCGACACGCTTCATCGGGCTCATCCAATCGATGGTGTAGATTTTCTTCTTCGCCGTACTATCTCCGGGCAAGCTCTGCGTATAGCGGTAGTTCATGAAGTCCTGCCCATCCGTCGCAAAGAAATAACTGCTGCAATAATTGAACGGTTTATCCAGCAAATAGAGACGGAAGAGCGTACGGACCGTCGCTCTATGCTTGGGATCCGCAAAGGCATATACTGGCATACCGCTTCCCACCTTAAGGCCGGAACCGGCATTGGGTTTTGCATAGGTTGTATCCTTGGCAGTAGTATTAAAGCAGACCAGCGATGCATTCGTGTACGATATAGGGTTGTTCTGTTTAGGGATATCCAACATATATACCTCGCGGTAGGTCATGCCCAAGAAACCCTTTCCGATCTTACCATTGATCAAACCAGTAGTCGCATCTTGATCCTCGCGTTTATATATCTCTTTTAAGGTCTTATTCGGGTCAAAAGAAGTGATACCGGTATGAGTTGTCGGAATGACAAATACCACATCTGCAGCATCTTTGTAGTTGTAATCACTCGTCAGATCGCCAAAGAACTGGTAGCTGGTATTGTTCATTCTCAGCGTCTTACCATCATTCCAGATCGTATACACATGGCCGGCATTCGCGCCCAACGAATAATCCTTACCGCCGATTACACGTGTCAAGGGTGCACCTACCGACCAGATGGACATCTCCGACGGCTCCGTCGCATGGGCATCCTGTTGCGCTAACTTGAGGTGTTTACCTTCCGCATATATGAATTTATCATTTTTCTTGTAATGGAAATAGTCATCGCCCTCATATCGCGAATAATTGACAACGAAATACTCTCGATCCGGTGTGGACGGGTTATTATCATGATCCACCATTACCGACAGCAGGAAGCGATCACCTTGCTCAAGGTTCACTACCAAACCACCATCCGTCGGCGTCCATCCGTCAGCATGCATGCGCGCAGGAGAGCAAAAAAGCGCCACACACATCAAAGCGCATACTGACCAACTACGTATATTTCTCATGCTTTTCATGTGCATTTTACAAGCCATTTTAATAGGTACATTAAAAATTGGCCGCAAAAATACAAAAACTTTTTCATATACGCAAATTTTTCTTCATTTTTAAGTAACTTATGAACAGATTTTTACATTTTACTCTCGTTAATGCCTCGTTAATGTCTCGTGATTCCCTCGTTCCAGTCTCGTAGTTGAGTCGTTGAAGTTTGGATTTTTTTTTTAGCATAGAAATTAAGAAAAATTTGCACATATCGCAAAAAAGCAGTACCTTTGCAGCCAAATTAAACATTAAACAACTTGAAGCATGAGAAAATTACTCTTTACCGTACTCTGCGCGCTTGCTATTACAGCCTGCGCAGACGACAGCCCCATTTCGTTTGAGCAACTCCCTGCAAAAGCTCAGGAGATACTGACGCAACATGCCAATCCCGCAGAAATCATGTTTATCACCCAAGACGGTTTCGGTCCTTTTGCCGACTATGACGTGACGATGAACAACATGGATAAATGGGAATTTAACGGCAACGGCACAATTGACAAAGTTGACATGATGAGCGGCGCTCCCGTGCCTCCCGCAGTCATCCCCGCTCCGATCGTTAAGATGGCCGGACAGAGATATCCCGACTGCTACATCATCAAGTACTCCGTCGACCGCGACGACTATGAGATTACCCTCAACAACCGCGTCGAGTTGAAGTTCACTAAGTCCTTCCAACTCATCGGAATGGACTACGATGATTAAAATGTTACTTTATGCTAAAGAAAAAGAAAAGCATCAGCTCATTGCCGGTGCTTTTTTTCGTACTTATCCATCTGCATTCTGGCAGTATGAATAGCCCGTTCTAAATGGTCGATATCGCGCATCACCAAGGCAAGCGCATACGTATCGGCTAACGCCCGTTTCTCCTTGTCCGACAATATATATTGTACCGTGCGTTTGCCCAAGGACGTCACCTTCAGCCGCGCAGTCTCACGTTCTGCCACAAAAGCCAGCAGACGTAACGCGTCATCATCCGTTACCGTCAGTATCTCGTGACGCCCTTCCACATCGAACGCATAATTCGAACCTTCTACCTCTACATACAAATCTCCATCCGCGATACGCACGCCATATTGGTCATGCGCACCCGAACCGTAGTAATAACTCTGTACACTCAACCGGTGATTGTCCGACACATACGCCTGCAGGAAGTTGCGCGAAGTATTTGCACTCGTCACCAACATCTTATGAACATAATGCCCGTGATCCTCGGCTTTTTCATTCTTCTCATACCTAAAAAAAGTAAGCAACGAGTCGGCCTGTTGCAAGCGAATGGGCAACAACGAATCAGAATAAGCCACAGTCGCAACAGCATGCGCATAAGTCGTACTATCCTTAGCGGCTTTCTCCGCTCGCAGGACCTCTACACGCGAGGGACGCTTGGCACACGAGACAAGCCCCCAACACACGGTCGCCACACAGGCAACAAAGAACGCAAAAAATACAAAATGACGCTTCATACTTTCCAAAATTGGATGCAAAGGTATAAAAAAGATCGCACGTATGCAAATAAATTGCACTAAAAATAAAAAATTAAGAAATAAAAATTTGCACATATCAGAAATATTTTGTAATTTTGCGGCCGATAAGGTGTGGAATAACAATGTCCACCCGTAAATAAAGCAAAAAACATATATCAAATACAAGTTTATGCTTATGAAAAAAACTATCTTTTTTGTGTCTGTTATAGCGATAGCTATGCTGACCTCTTGCGGCGCTCCTGTTCAGCCCGAACAAATCAGCGTCAATCCTAATCCCCTGGCTGTTGTTGGCAACAAGGTAAATGCCCAGATTACGGGTACTTTCCCTGCTAAGAAGTTCGCTAAAAACGCCGTAGTTACCGTTACTCCCGTGCTCAAATTCAACGGCACCGAAGTTCTGGGCGAGCCCGAGACCTATGTAGGTGAGAAAGTTAAAGAGAACGGTAAAACCGTTAACTACAAAGCCGGTGGCGCTTATTCGCAAAACGCCAGTTTCGACTATGTTCCCGAAATGGCTCAGTCTGAATTGTGGCTCCGTTTTGAGGCTAAGAAGGGTAAAAAAGTCGTTGAGATTCCTGAGGTAAAAGTTGCTGACGGCGTTATCTCTACCGCTAAGTTGGCTGTTGCCGAGGATGTAGAACCTCAAATCACGGCCGACAAATTCCAGCGCATCATCCAAGAGATGCAGGAAGCTGACATCAAGTTCCTGATCCAACAGGCTAACCTGCGCAACAGCGAGACCGCCAGCCAGAGCATCAAGGACCTGAAAGCTGCTATTAAAGAGGCTGACCAGAACGAGAAGAAAGCCATCAATAAATTGGAGGTTGCCGGTTACGCCAGCCCCGATGGTGGTATGGACCTGAACAGCAAATTGGCTGAAAAACGTCAGGCTAACGCTCAGAAGTTCCTGGCTCAACAGATTAAGAAAGATAAAGTAGAAGCCGAGATCGAATCGGAGGTTACCGCTGAGGACTGGGAAGGTTTCCAGAAACTCGTTGAGGCTAGCAACCTGCAAGACAAAGAAGTCATCCTGCGCGTGTTGGCTATGTATAGCGATCCTGAAGAGCGCGAGGCTCAAATTAAGAACCTGAGCAATGTTTACAAGACTCTGGCTAACGAGATCCTGCCCGCTCTGCGTCGCAGCCGCCTCATCCTCACTACCGACCTGATTGGTAAATCCGACGAGGAGATTGCCGCTCTGGCCGCTAACGATCCCGCTAAACTCAATGTCGAGGAGTTGCTCTATGCTGCTACCCTCACCAACGACAACGCTGCTAAGCTGGCTATCTATAAGAAAACTACCGAGTTCTACGCTGCCGACTACCGTGGATGGAACAACATGGGTATGTGCTACTACGCACAAGAGAACATCGACGAGGCTCGCCGCTGCTATGCTAAGGCCCTGGAGATTGCTCCCAACAATGCCGATGTTAACTACAACGCCGCTCTGGCTGCTATGGCTGACAACGACTTAGCTAAGGCTGAGACCTATCTTGGCAAGGCTGCCGGCACACAAGGTGACCTGCGCGCCGCTCAAGGTACCCTCTACACCATGAAGGGTGACTATGCTAAGGCTAAGAGCGCTTATGGCAACAATGCCAGCAACAACGCCGCTGTTCAACAGATCCTCAACGAGGACTACGCAGGTGCTCGCAAGACCCTGGCCGCTGTAGCTGAACCCAACGCTACCACCGCTTATCTGAGCGCTGTAGTAGGTGCCCGCACCAACGACCGCGAGGCTGTTTACAGCAACCTGAAAGTGGCTGTTGCTAAGGATGCCGCTATGAAGCAGAAAGCTGCTAACGACATCGAGTTCGCGAAATTTGCCGAGGACGACGCTTTCAAAGCTATCGTTAAATAATGTCGGTATTATTTCCGAAAGTTAATCAACCCCCGAAATGGGACTATCGCCCCATTTACTACGATGAGGAAAAAGAGGCGCGCAAGGACAAACTTGCGCGCCTTCATCGCGGGTCGTTCCGCGAGGAACACGAGAAGAATATGTCCACCCAACGTATGCGCAATCGCTCTAAGTTGGGCTTCTGGATAGCATTATTGGTACTCGGATTGTTGTTATACCTCTTCTTACGCTAATGGATGTCATCCGTCTCCTACCCGACTCTGTTGCTAACCAAATAGCCGCAGGTGAAGTGATTCAGCGTCCCGCCAGTTGTCTCAAGGAATTAGTGGAGAACTCGTTGGATGCCGGTGCTACGCGCATACAAATCATCGTGCGCGATGCCGGACGCACCCTGCTGCAAGTTATCGACAACGGTCAGGGCATGAGCGAGACAGACGCCCGTATGGCTTTCGAACGGCATGCTACATCCAAGATACGCGAAGCTGCCGACCTGTTCAACTTGCGTACAATGGGCTTTCGTGGTGAGGCGCTGCCCAGTATATGCGCCGTGGCACAAGTGGAAGTGCTCACACGCCGAGCCGAAGATGAAGTGGGCACCCTGCTCGAGATACACGGCTCACAAGTAGTACGACAAGAGCCCGCCACCTGTCCCGTCGGCACCAATATGAAGGTCAAAAACCTTTTCTTCAACATTCCCGTACGCCGTAAGTTCCTCAAGACCGACCAGACCGAGTTGCGCAACCTGCTCAGCGAGTTCTACCGCATCGTCTTAGTATGGCCTCAGGTACAATTCACCTTCGTCCACAACGACGAGATAATGCACGAATTGCCGGAAGCTTCTTTCAAGCAACGCATCGAACAGGTATTCGGCAAACCCAGCAAACCTACCTTCACCCTCAACCTCGTTGACATACATACCGAGACGGAATTGGTGACTATCCGCGGATTGGTAGGCAAACCCGAAGCAGCCGGACGAGGAGCACGGCAATACTTCTTTGTCAACGGACGCTTTATGCGTCACCCCTATTTCCACAAGGCGGTAATGACGGCCTATACGAACCTGCTCACAGGTGACCAGGAACCATCCTATTTTATCTGCATGGAGGTCAACCCGGAGAATATAGACGTCAATATCCACCCCACCAAGACGGAGATTAAGTTCCAAGACGAACAACCTATCTTCCAAATCCTATTGGCCACCGTGCGCGAGGCTTTGGGTAAGTTTAATGTAGCGCCCTCACTCGACTTCGACCGCGAAGGATACGTCGAAATGCCAACACCTAATGCATCCTCCACGTATCGCCCGGCTAACCGCCTGCCTATTCAGGTAGACACCTCTTATAATCCTTTCACGCGCACACACGAGCGGCCTGTAGCAGCACCCGCCAATTGGCAATCGCTCTACGAGCCGCAGCTGCCACAAGAAGAAAAAGACAAGCCCACTATCCCGTCCGATATATACCAATACCACGGACGCTACCTGCTCGTGCCTTCGTCCGAAGGACTGATGTTTGTGGACCAACATCGCGCTCATACGCACGTTTTATACAAGACCTATATCGACCAACTGTCGCACGGACAAGCACCCGTACAGCAGTTGCTCTTCCCCGAAGTGCTGGACCTCTCGGCTGATGATATGCTCCTATTTGCTACCATCGCCGAAGACCTCAGACATATAGGGTTCGATATCGAACAACTCGGCCCGCGTCAGTATTCCATCAGTGGCGTACCCTCGCTGCTGAGCGGACAAGATCCGATATCTACCCTGCAACATATCCTCTCTTCCGTCCGCGAGACAGGAACTACAGCCACTGACGTGTGGCGCCGCCGTATCGCCTTAGCCTTAGCGGCCGATACAGCTATTCCTTATGGCAAGACATTAACACCTGCCGAAAAAGAAGACCTCATAAGCCAACTCTTCCACCTGAGCGACTACCGCTATACCGAAGATGGAAAAACTATTATTTCCGTCCTTACGGACGAAGAATTGGCAGGAAAGTTCTAAAATATGGAGTAAAAACAATGAATATTGTTAAAAAATTTGCATATTCAAAAAAAAATTTGTTACTTTGCACCCGTTTTTGAAATAGAAGCGAAAAAAGAATATAAAATATTAACTTAAAACAATACTATTATGTCAGAAATTGAATCGAAAGTTAAAGCCATCATCGTTGAAAAATTGGGCGTGGATGAGGCACAAGTTACCAATGAAGCTAGTTTCTCGGCTGATCTGAATGCAGACTCGTTGGACACTGTTGAGTTGATTATGGAGTTTGAGAAAGAGTTCGACATTACTATTCCCGATGAGGATACACAGAAGATCTCGACCGTTGGTGATGCTATTGCATACTTGGAGAAAGCAATTGGTTAAACAAATTTGAAATTGTTTTGTACGAGTCTGCGGCTATACCTGTGGGCTCGTACTTTATACTTACTATTATGGAATTGAAAAGAGTTGTAGTGACCGGGTTGGGTGCCTTGACACCCGTGGGAAACGATGTAAAGAGTATGTGGGAGGCTATGAAGCAGGGGAAGAGCGGATGCGCACCTATTACATCCTTTGATTCAGAAAAATACAAGACGCACTTTGCTTGCGAAGTGAAAGACTTTGATATATCCTCCTTATTGGACCGCAAAGAAGCACGCAAGATGGACCGCTTCGCCCATTTTGCCGTATGGACAGCCAATGAGGCCATTAAAGATGCAGGCTTAGACCTGGAGCAGGAAAACTTGGAACGTATCGGTTCTATATGGGCCAGCGGTATGGGCGGACTGCACGGTATAGAAGAAGACCTAATGCCCTTCGGTGCAGGGGACGGAACACCGCGTTTCAGCCCCTTCTATATCCCTAAAGCTATTATCAACATGGGTGCAGGACATATATCCCTCACCTTTGGTTTAAAAGGTATTAACTACGGCGTAGCTTCGGCTTGCTCGTCTTCCGGACATGCTATCGCTTCGGCTTTTGACGCCATCCGCTTAGGACGCGCCGACATTATCGTTACCGGCGGTAGCGATGCCGACATTACCTATTCGGGTATCGGTGGCTTCAACTCGATGCACGCCCTCTCTACCCGCAACGATAGTCCCGAGACTGCTTCCCGTCCCTTCAGTAAGTCACGCGACGGCTTTGTATTGGGCGAAGGTGCTGCCTGCCTGATATTGGAAGAGTTGGAGCACGCTAAAGCTCGCGGAGCTAAGATATATGCCGAAATGGTCGGCGCAGGTATGAATGCCGATGCTTTCCACATGACCGCTCCCGACTCCGAAGGTCGCGGTGCTGCACGCGTGATGAAGGAGGCAATGAACGATGCCGATATAACGCCCGATAAGGTAGATTATATCAACGCACACGGCACCTCTACTCCCTTAGGAGACATCTGCGAACTTAAGGCCATACAGAGCGTATGGGGCGAAGATGCCTACCGCTTGAATATATCGTCTACTAAGTCCATGACCGGACACATGATGGGTGCCTCGGGTGCCGTAGAAGCTGTAGCTACCGTCATGGCAGTAAAAGATGGTATTGTGCCGCCTACTATCAACCATGAGGACGGCGATGAAGACGAGAATATCGACTATCGTCTCAACTTCACCTTTAACAAAGCACAACAACGCGACCTGCGTTATGCTCTCTCCAACTCCTTCGGGTTCGGCGGTCAGAACGTATGCCTGCTGTTTAAGAAATGGTAAAATTCCCCAACATAGCTATCGTCGGAGCATCCGGCGCCGTAGGACAAGAACTGCTCAAGGTATTGGCTGAACGTCAATTCCCCATGAGCGGTTTGCGTCTATTCGGTTCTGAACGTAGTGCCGGTACAACGTATACCTTCAACGGCAAGACCTATACCGTCGAATTGCTCCGTCATGGTGATCTCTTTCGCGGTGTAGATCTGGTCTTCACCAGCGCAGGGGCCGGTGTATCGCGCGAATATGCCGAAGACATCACACGCTTCGGTGCTCTGATGATAGACAACTCGTCCGCCTTCCGCATGGACGATGATGTGCCCTTGGTGGTACCTGAAGTGAATGCCTCAGATGCTCTTCTCACTCCGCGTAACATCATTGCCAATCCTAACTGCACCACCATCCAGATGGTAGTAGCCTTACAGGCCATCGAACACGTCAGTCATATCCGCCGCGTACACGTATCCACCTATCAGGCTGCCTCCGGAGCCGGTGCACAGGCGATGAAAGAACTGGAGACACAGTATCGCCAGATACTCAATGGCGAAGAAGTGACGGTCAATAAGTTCGCCTATCAGTTGGCATACAACCTCATCCCCCATATTGATGTATTCACCGACAATGGCTACACCAAAGAGGAGATGAAGATGTACAATGAGACACGCAAAATCATGCACTCCGATGTCAAAGTAAGCGCCACCTGTGTTCGCGTTCCTTCCCTCCGCGCTCATAGCGAGAGCGTGTGGGTAGAGACAGAGCAGCCCCTTTCTGTAGAGCAGGCTAAAGAAGCATTTGCTGCCGCACAGGGTTGCGTGCTCATGGACGATCCTGAGACCAAGACCTACCCTATGCCCCTCTTCTTAAGTGGCAAAGACGAGGTCTTCATCGGGCGCGTACGCAAAGACCTGTCTAACGAGAACGGACTGAGTTTCTGGTGCGTGAGTGACCAGATTCGCAAAGGCGCTGCCCTCAACGCCGTGCAGATAGCCGAATACTTGATTCACCAAACTGCAAAAAGTTGACTTCCCCCGTCTCAAATATTGAGATAATGGCCCCGGTAGGCTCGTGGGAGAGTCTGGCGGCCGCCTTGGAGGCTGGTGCTACCAGCATCTATTTCGGTATCGAGCACCTGAATATGCGCGCGCGCTCATCGGCGAACTTCACTACCGATGACCTGCATCGCATTGTCGCAATCTGTCGCCAAGCCGGTGTACGCACCTATCTGACCCTGAATACGGTCATGTATCCCGAAGACCTCCCCCTGATGCGGGAGATAGTGGATAATGCCCGACAAGCCGGATTGGATGCTATTATCGCTGCAGACATAGCTGTACTGGAATATGCCCGCTCAGTAGGCGTAGAGGTGCACCTGTCTACCCAACTCAATATTGCCAATACCGAAGCCCTGCGCTTCTATGCCCGCTACGCCGATGTTGTCGTGCTGGCCCGCGAACTGAATATGGAACAGGTAGCTGCTATTCATCGCGACATAGTGGAGCAACAGATATGCGGTCCCAAAGGCGAACTCATACGTATCGAGATGTTTTGCCACGGCGCCCTGTGTATGGCCGTCAGCGGAAAATGCTACCTGAGTCTGAATAACCTCGGCTCTTCTGCCAATAGAGGCGCCTGCATGCAAGTGTGCCGACGCGGATATATTGTCAAAGATAAAGAGTCGGAACTGGAACTGGAGGTCGACAACCAATATATAATGTCGCCCAAGGACCTGAAGACGATTCATTTCCTTAATAAACTACTCGATGCCGGTGTGTCGGTACTCAAAATCGAAGGTCGCGCTCGCGGAGCCGACTATGTGAAGACCGTCGTCGAGTGTTATCGCGAAGCGGTGGAAGCGTGGCAACAAGGCGAATATGCTCAGCCCGAGATAGACGCTCGTATCGCCGAGTGGGATAAACGCTTGGCACGAGTATTCAATCGCGGTTTCTGGGATGGTTACTACCAAGGGCAGCGCCTCGGCGAATGGACACATCATTATGGCTCACGGGCTACACGTCGCAAGAACTACGTCGGACGGTGCACCAACTTCTTCAAGAATCTCTCGGTAGCCGAGTTCAGTCTGGAAGCCGTTCCCAGTCTCAGCGAAGGCGATGAACTGCTCATCACCGGCGAGACGACAGGCGCTTACGAATTGGTGGCGAACGACCTGCATGACGAGGCAGGCAAGAGCGTACATACTGTCCCTCAAGGACAACTCTTTGCCCTACGTACCGATCGTGTCGTTCGTCGCGGCGACCGACTATTCCTGCTCACCCCTACTCCGGAGGAGGAAACTCTATGATCCGTATCGACCTTCCTCTCTCTAAAAGCATGGCTAATCGCCTGCTCATCATCCAAGCCAAATGTGGCGATGCACTCCTACCCCTCACCTCCGATATGCCGGATGATGTGGTGGTTATGCACCGTGCATTGACTCAGATAGCCGCAGCCGGCGATACCTGTTGCTCCGTTAATGTAGACAACTGCGGAACGGCGATGCGTTTTCTCACAGCCTATTGTGCCTCTACCGAAGGCATAGAAGTAATCGTAGACGGCTCCGAGCGCATGCGGCAACGACCTATCTGTCCGCTGGTAGAAGCCTTGGGGCTATTGGGGGCCGACATAGAGTATATGGACTGTAATGGCTTTCCGCCTCTGCATATCCGCGGACGACTGCTGCCTATTCAAGCCGAGCCATACTATATGCCGCGCTCGGTATCATCGCAGTTTGTGTCCGCACTCCTTTTAGCCGGCCTGCGTGTCACCACCAAACAACAGTCTCCCTATATCGACCTGACACGCCGCATGCTGTATGACTACTGCGTTGAAGGCAAGACGATTGTCCCCGAACGCGATTGGAGCAGTGCTGCCTTTTGGTACGAACATGTAGCATTATTCGGAGGCGAGTTACTCTTAACGGATCTGACAGCCGACAGCCGGCAAGGCGATCGCATCGCCGCCGATTACTTCCTGCCTTTAGGTGTGCAGACGGAATACACACCGCAAGGTGCCATCTTAAAAGGTATTGCATCCAACGAACAACGCCCAGAATTACTATTGGATTGTCAACTCTATCCCGACCTCTATCCGGCCTTGGCTGTCACGGCAGCTAAGTTGGGACACCCCCTCCGTATTGTGAATGGCGAGGGTTTGAAGTATAAGGAGAGTAACCGCCTCAAGACCGTGGACGCACTACTGAACACTCCTCCTACGCAAATAGTTCAAACTTATCAAGACCACCGCATCGCTATGGCCGCTATGATAGCAGGCTATCAGGTAGATGATACCGCATGCGTGAATAAGTCGTATCCCCTCTTTATGCAACAACTATGCAAATTACACGAATAATACCGCAACGAGGCATCAACGACCAAGGGCGTGGTAAGAAATTTGCACTCCATCAACTCATCTCTGCCGCCACGACAGAATATGTATGGCTGACGGATGATGATGTAATAGTGCCGACTATGGCACCCGAGACCGATGCCGACCTGCTCATTCTACCCTTACGCATGACCGGCGGCGACTCGCTACTCGAGCGCTTGCAGATAGCTGAATATGCAGCCATACAAGAGGTGACGATGTCTACCGCCCTGCGCGGCAAAGCAGTCCTCTGTTCGGGAGCAAATATGATTGTGCGACGCGAGCGTTGGTTGGAATCGTACCAAGACCTGCATCCCGAAATCCCATCAGGCGATGACATGTTTCTATTGGAGAGTTTTCGTCGGCGCGGCTTACGTATCGCCTGCAAGGATGCCCCGGCATATACCGCTACCGTTACCGCCCTCACCGATTGGCGCGCCCTCTTGCGTCAACGCATGCGCTGGGCAGGCAAAGCGCCACACTACCGTGACCCGCTGATACGTCAATATGGCGCCATTATATTGGCCGCCAATATGCTCCAACTCCTTTTTCTGCCTATCATCCTTATTAAGTTTCCGATAGAATATGCACTTATAAAAAAGAGAGACTCTTCCGTCTCTCTTTGGATAGCATTACTCTTAGAGTTGATTTACCCCTGGTATATGCTCGTTTGCCTGATTGGCGGTCTGTTCCGCCATAGCTGGTGATTACTCTGCGTCTTCTGCCGAGAAATCAGCAGCCGGCTGAGCCACCTGAGGCAGAGCCTCAGCAGCAGCTTCTACCTGCTCGGTAATAGCACTGTCACCACGAACAGCGTCCTGATTGGCGCGGCTGAAACCGACAGCGAATACCGACAATACCACGATAATGCCAGCTAAAGTCCAACTGGCTTTCTCTAAGAAGTCAGCCGTCTTAGGCGCACCCATTACCTGATTACCGCTAGCAAAACCTGCGGCTAAACCACCACCCTTGCTGTTCTGAATCAGCACCAGCAATATCAACAGGATGGCTGCCATCACAATGATGATCGTAAAGAAAATGTACATAGTCTCTATATTTTATTTCATTAAATATTCTTTTGAGCCTGCAAAAGTATAAAAATATTTTGATATACGCAAATTTTTAATGGATTTATTTGCACGAGTGCATTTTTTTTTATACCTTTGTACCCGAATCACTACTATATAGTCCATATAGTAGTAAGCAATAGTTAGTACGGATCGCTTTGAACTCATATCATCTTTTCAGCCTACAGGCGACCAACCTGAGGCTATCCGTCAACTGACGGAAGGAGTACGTGCGGGAGCAAAAGCTCAGACGCTCTTGGGCGTTACAGGTTCCGGCAAGACCTTCACGATCGCCAACGTCATCGCATCGCTCAATCGCCCCACGCTAATCTTGAGCCACAACAAAACCCTGGCGGCACAACTCTATACCGAGATGAAGACGTTCTTCCCTCACAACGCGGTAGAATATTTCGTCTCCTATTACGATTATTACCAACCGGAAGCCTATATCCCATCCACGGATACCTATATAGAAAAAGACTTGAGCATCAACGAAGAAATCGATCGTCTACGCTTACGTGCCACAGCGGCTCTGCTCTCTGGTCGCAAAGATGTCATCGTCGTCTCATCGGTCAGTTGCCTGTACGGCATCGGCAGTCCGCAAGACTTTTCTGGTTCGTGTCTATCTATCATCCATGGTCAGGTAATGCCGATGGATAGTCTGCTGCGCGGATTGGTAGATGCCCAGTATGTGCGCAACGATATCGACTTTGTACGAGGACGTTTCCGTGTCAAAGGGGATACCGTTGACATCAACCTGGCCTATAGCGATGAGGTCATTCGTATCGAGTTCTTCGGTAACGAAGTGGATTCCATCCTGCGTCTCAATCCCGCTACTATGGAGATAGAAGAAGAATACGAACACATCAATATTTATCCTGCTACTATCTTCTGCACCTCTCCCGAACGCATCCAAACGGCGATGGGACAAATCAAATTGGACTTAGCCAACCAGGTGATGCACTTTCAGGAGATAGGCGAAGAACTATACGCCAAGCGTATCGAAGAGCGCGTCAAATACGATTTAGAGATGATTGAGGAGTTAGGCTACTGCTCCGGTGTTGAGAACTACTCGCGGTACTTTGACGGACGTGCCCCCGGCACACCACCTTACTGCCTGTTGGATTATTTTCCTAAAGATATGTTGGTGGTTGTAGACGAGAGTCATGTTACTGTTCCTCAGATACACGCCATGTACGGAGGCGACCGGGCCCGCAAAGACAACCTCGTTAACTACGGATTCCGTCTGCCTGCCGCACGCGACAATCGTCCGCTGACCTTTGAAGAATGGGAACAAAAAATTGGCCAGACCATCTACTTGAGTGCCACCCCTGCCGAATACGAATTGGAGCAATCCGAAGGCATCGTAGTTGACCAAGTTATTCGACCTACCGGACTCCTCGATCCTGAGATAGAAGTTCGCCCCACCCTCCATCAGGTAGACGACTTGATGGAAGAAATACAGCAGCGCATTGAAAAAGAACAACGCGTACTCGTCACCACCCTTACCAAACGTATGGCGGAAGAGCTGGACGAATACCTGCGCAAATACGGCATCCGCTCTGCCTATATCCATTCCGATATCGACACTATCGAACGCGTCAAAATTATGGATGACCTACGTAAAGGGTTATACGATGTCTTAGTGGGTGTCAACCTCTTGCGCGAAGGTTTGGATTTGCCCGAAGTTAGTCTGGTGGCCATTCTGGATGCAGATAAAGAGGGTTTCCTGCGCGATCACCGCAGTCTCACACAAACAGCAGGACGTGCAGCCAGACACATCGAAGGAAAAGTAATCATGTACGGCGATAAGATTACGCGCTCCATGCAGATGACCATAGACGAGACCAATCGTCGACGCGCTAAACAAATGGCTTACAACGAGGCACACCATATTACACCGCACGCTGTAAAGAAGAGTTTAGACTCGAACCCGCTGGCAGCCTTATACCATAATGCCGAGACAGAACGTCAACAGATGGAGGATAAGATTCGCGAGAGTTGGAAACAAGCCGACTGGCAGAAGATGAATGCACGCGATTTGGATAAAGCGGTCGAACAACAACGCAAACGCATGCTGGAGGCTGCCAAAAATCTGGACTTTCATTCAGCAGCTCTGCTACGCGACGAACTGCTCGCAATGGAGAATCGATTAGACATTATCAGAGCATAAATTATCAATTGAAATCATCAATGTATAATAATATGGACAAACAAACCAAACGTGATCATTTGTATATGAAGATGGCCCGCACATGGTCAGAGAATAGCTATTGTGTGCGCCGTAAAGTAGGTGCTTTATTGGTCAAGCATCAAATGATTATCTCAGATGGCTATAATGGTACCCCCAGCGGCTTCCCTAACGTGTGCGAGGACGAGAATAACGTTTCCTTCCCGTACGTGTTGCATGCCGAAGCCAATGCTATTACCAAAGTTGCCCGTTCCAATAACTCGTCAGACGGAGCAACCCTGTACGTCACTACCAGTCCCTGCATGGAGTGTTCCAAACTGATTATTCAAAGTGGTATCAAACGCGTCGTATATGGTGAGAAATACCGCATCATGGATGGTGTGGAGTTATTGCAACGCGCCGGTATAGAAGTAATCTTTTTAGGAGAATAAGTTATGAAAAAGTATATCATCCCCACCTTGACGATAGCCTGCCTGTTATTAGGTTTCCTCTTGGGCAATGCTATCTCCAACAAAGCCGCAGCCCAGCGCTTTTACATTCACAATGGGCAAATATTCTCGTCAACTTCCAAGATTGACCAACTGCTGCAACTCATGCAGTCAGCCTATGTAGAGGAGATTGACACCGACTCTATCACCGATGAGGTAATGCAAGACCTGGTGCAAAAACTCGATCCTCACTCGGCATATATCCCCAAGAAAGACTTGGAAATTGTCAACTCCGAATTGTCGGCCTCGTTCTCCGGTATCGGTGTGCAATTCAACATCCAAAACGATACAGTACATATCGTAGCGGTCATATCCGGCGGTCCGTCCGAAGGTGTAGGTATATTAGCCGGCGATAAGATTGTAGAGGTAGACGACTCCACCTTTGTCGGTAAACGCATCAACAACGAGAAAGTGATGCACACCCTACGAGGCGAAAAGGGTACCCAAGTCACCTTAGGAATCAAGCGTTCCGGAACACCGGAGACCTTGTACTATACTGTCACCCGTGGCGATATACCTGTCCATAGCGTAGATGCGAAATTCATCATCCCCATCCAAGCCGGCGGCGTACATCATATAGATAAGATTGGCTTCGTGCGTGTCAATAAATTTGGCGAGAACACCTACGATGAGTTTATCTCCGCCCTGGCAACCCTAAAAATGCAGGGCGCAAAAGGCTATATCGTTGACCTGCGTGAGAACTCCGGAGGCTTTATGGATCAAGCTATCCGGATGGCCAACGAGTTCTTGGAGAGCGGTGAGATGATTGTCTATAGCGAGGGTCGTGCCTATCCTAAATACGAGGCACGTGCCAATGGAGCCGGACGCTTCAAACAAGTACCACTCATCGTGCTCATTGATGACTTCTCTGCCTCTGCCAGCGAGATATTCTCCGGCGCCATGCAGGACAACGACCGTGCACAGATTATCGGACGTCGTTCGTTCGGCAAGGGACTGGTACAACAACAACTACCCTTCCCCGATGGTAGTGCGGTGCGTCTGACTGTAGCACGCTACTATACTCCTTCCGGACGTTGCATCCAAAAGCCCTATAAATTAGGTGAGCAGGATGATTATCAAAAAGAACTCCTGGAGCGTTTCGAACGGGGAGAGTTTTACAACGCCGATAGTGTTCACCTGCAAGATAGTACCCTCTATTTTACCAAATCCGGTCGCGTAGTGTACGGAGGTGGTGGTATTATGCCCGATATCTTTGTTGGACGCGACACCACTCTCAATACCCCCTATTATAATCGCTGTGTCAACTTGGCATACACCTATCAGTTTGCTTATCGTTATACCGATGCCCACCGCAAACAACTGAGTCTTTTTAAGGACTGGAAAGCTCTGGAGAAACACCTCCTGGGGGCCAACTGGCTGCCGGAGTTCATCGCCTTTGCTAAAGAGAAAGGTATCGAACCCGACAAGGCACAAATAGAAAAGTCGCGCCCATTATTGACGCGACTAATCAATGCCTATATCGTTCGAAATATATTAGGTGACGAAGGTTTCTTCCCCCTCTTCGAACGCGATGATGAGATTACTAAGAAAGCGGTAGAGGTAATGAGCCGTATGTGATTTTACACCGCGTTCTGTAAACGCAGGTCATTGGCTTTCTCTATCTTCGATTGGGCGAGTTCGCGAGTAATAGCGAGCTCGCTCTTGTTTTGACCGGGCAACTCAAACATATAGTCCATCATAATGGTCTCCACCAATGCACGCAAACCGCGAGCGCCCAACTTAAACTCAATGGCCTTATCCACTATATAATCCAAAGCCTCATCCGTAAATGTCAACGTAATGCCATCCATAGCCATGAGTTTTTGGTATTGCTTAGTGATAGCGTTGTGAGGTTCAATAAGAATACTGCGTAATGCCGAACGATCGAGGGGCTCCAAATAGGTCAAGATAGGCAAACGACCCACAATCTCGGGTATCAAACCAAAAGCCTTGAGGTCTTGCGGAGCAATATATTGCAGAAGGTTTTTCTTGTCTATATGCTGCTTATGCTGCGTATCAAAACCAATCACCTGAGTATTAAGACGCTGTGCAATGCGACGTTCGATACCATCAAAAGCTCCGCCACAAATGAAGAGTATATTTTGAGTGTTGACCTTAATAAACTCCTGCTCCGGATGCTTGCGTCCTCCTTTGGGCGGCACATTGACGATACTGCCTTCCAGAAGTTTGAGCAAGGCCTGTTGCACACCCTCTCCGTTCACATCGCGTGTGATGCTGGGATTATCCCCTTTGCGGGCGATCTTATCTATCTCATCGATAAAGACAATACCTCTTTCGGCCTTAGCCACATCGTATTCAGCCTCTTGCAATAGACGTACCAACAGGCTTTCCACATCTTCGCCTACATAACCGGCCTCGGTAATAACGGTTGCATCCACAATAGTGAACGGAACCGCCAATAACTTGGCAATAGTGCGGGCCATGAGAGTCTTGCCGGTTCCTGTCGAACCCACCATGATGATATTGGACTTCTCTATCTCTACATTTTTGTAGGCATCATCATGTTTGCTGTTATCGTATTGTAGGATACGTTTATAGTGGTTATAGACGGCTACACTCAAGAAACGCTTAGCCTCATCCTGGCCAATGACATATTGGTCTAAAAAATTTTTTATATCTTGCGGCTTGGGCAGGTTATTCAGACTAAGCAAGTCCATCTTTTGTGCTTGAGCTTGCTTAGCATACATATCCTGCACCATCTTGTGCCCGGCTTCTATGCAATCGGGACAAATAAGCGAACCATCCTGTCCCTGAAAAAGGTGCGGGACAGTACGACCGCAGAAACTACAAACTTCGTCTCCCTTCGCTTTTGCCATTGTTTTACTCCTCTTTCTTGTAGTGAATACGATCAATCATACCATACTGAAGAGCCTCTTCAGCGGTCATCCAATAGTCACGGTCGGCATCTTGACGGATACGCTCGGGAGTTTGACCGCTATGCGTAGCAATAATATGATAGAGCTCGTCTTTGAGTTTGAGGATCTCCTTGGCAGTAATCTCTATATCGGAAGCCTGTCCTTGAATACCACCCATCGGCTGGTGAATCATCACACGACTATGAGGCAATGCGGCACGCATGCCTTTCTCGCCAGCCACCAATAGTACAGCACCCATCGAAGCTGCCATACCAGTGCAGATAGTAGCAACACGACTCTTTACAAATTGCATTGTATCATATATACCCAGTCCCGAATAGACACTGCCGCCGGGAGTATTGAGGTAGATGTGAATATCTTTCTCCGCATCCGCAGAATCCAAATAGAGCAGTTGGGCCTGGATAACATTGGCAGTATAGTCATTTACCTCTGTACCCAAAAAGATAATACGATCCATCATCAGACGCGAGAACACGTCCATTTGGGTAACATTGAGTTGACGCTCCTCCAGAATAGAAGGAGAGATATAACTGTCGCGCATTACCTTCTCTACATTGACGGAGTTCATGCCACGACTGATAGCAAATTTCAAAAAGTCGTTCTTCATAATCGTTTGTCATTAAAACCATGCTACCGCACAGATTGCTACGGGGATAGTAGGATAACCGTTTTCGTATGTTACCTGATAGCGTGCGGAGGGAGTATATTTGAAATAATTACCGGGCTTAATCCAATCTACGCTGTAGAAGGGTGCCGCATAGTCTTGGTCAAAACTTTCTACTTGCTTCCTATTAACCTCGCTCCACGGACATCCGACAGCGGTAGATGTCATCGTGCGTAGTGGATAGAGACGCATATAGGAGGTATTATGACGATAGTCGAGGTAACGTCCTAACGAGACCTGCTCGTAGCGACGTAGGAGCGGTTGATAGACATGCTCATAGCGATGTTTGCGGCGGCGGTACTTATAGGGTATTCGGTATTGTCTTCCTACACCTCCATATAGACTACCCAAAATCAAAGTCGTCTCTTCGGTACCGGGGATGAACCAATCGTTGCCTAATAAGGATGCCCAATAGATCTCAGGGAAATAAAGAGCCATAAGTATACCATTCTCGGCACAATATTGACTGATTTGCTCTCTATTGGCGATTCCTTGTCCTCCACATCGCGAGACAATAGCCTCCTCCCTCTCTTGCATCTGGCGTTCACGTATCTCGGGATGATAAGGTAAGCGCGGCATCTTCTCCATAGCGGTAACGACCCGACGGGTCAAATCGCATATCGAGTCTATCTGCTCCTGCGAACCGCGGAAACGTGATTTGCGTTTATGGGCTTGACGCTTCGCATAACGTTGCGCAAAGACCTTTTGATCTTCTAAAAGCGATAAGGTGCGTTTCTTCCACCCATCAAAGTCTTGTTCACGCAAGGCTGGCGGAGTCATGATGAGTCCGTGTTGTCCGGTGGAGTCTACATATACTACAAGACAAGGGATATTATCCTTAACCATTATGTCACCTACCTTATAGGTCTGCGCTGCCGTGTATGAGCAGAGCAGCAGTAGGAAAATAATCATCCAATGACGTTGCATCATACCTATTTATTTTTTAGTGCGTGTACGCGTAATGCGCGCACGCATGCCGATAGAATAGTAAGAGCGGACCTAAGCCCGCTCTTACTGATAAATTATTTCGCTTGGGCTTTGCGTTCGCGACGACGCGCTTGCGCATTTTGTATCTCGTTAGCAATCATCGGAGCTATACACATACTGGAGTATGTACCGACAATCACACCAATCAACAGGGCGAAGATGAATCCACGGATACTCTCACCGCCAAATACGAAGATGGCTGCCAAAACAACGAATGTAGACATCGAAGTCGAGAACGTACGGCTAAGCGTAGCGTTGATGGCACCGTTGATATTGTCTGCACGGTCACGTTTGGGATAGAGGGTGTTGTATTCACGGATACGGTCGAAGATAACCACGGTATCGTTAATCGAATAACCGATAACGGTCAAGATGGCCGCGATAAAGCTTTGGTCAATCTCCATAGAGAAGGGCATTACCTTCCACAATAGAGCATACGCACCCAAAACAAGGATAGCATCGTGAGTCAAAGCCGTTACTGCACCTACCGAGTAAGCAAAGTTACGGAAGCGGAGCAGGATATAGAGGAAGATACCGATCAATGCGCAGATGATAGCTACGATAGCTGCCGAGGTAATGTCATCTGCAATAGCCGGACCTACCTTCTGACTCTGCATGATACCAATCTCAGGATTGATCTCGGTCGACTTGAACTGTTCTAATGTCAAATCTTCTGGCAGATAGGGTTTGCAACCCTCATACAGCAAAGCTTCGATTTCATCATCCAGGGTCTCACTGTTCTCCTGAATCTTGAAGTTAGTAGATACACGAATCTGGTTCTTATCACCAATCGTGATAACACGCATACTCAAGTTCTCGCCTTCAGGATTCTGAGCCATGAAAGCATCGGTGAGGGTCTTCTCTACAGCCTGAGTGTTGACCTCTTGAGCGAAGCGAACAACATAGTTGCGACCACCGGAGAAGTCGATACCCAAATTCAGTTTACCAAACATATGAGGCTCCAGACCGAGCAAACCGACAACTACCAATGTTCCGGAGATAATATAGAATACGGTCTTCTTACCTACCCAGTTAACGTGGATATTCTGCAGGAAGTTCTCCATCAGTTTAGTGGTAAAGCTGAGCGGTTTAGCATTCTCGCGCTTAGCATAAGCCTCCAACCACAGACGAGTCAGGAAGACAGCCGTCAGGAAGGACGAGATAATACCAATCATGTACGTAACAGCGAAACCTTTGATGGGGCCTGTTCCGAAGATGGCCAAGATAGCACCCGTCAAGAACGAGGTTACGTTGGCATCCACAATAGCGGAGATAGCACCTTGGAAACCGTCTTGAATAGCCTTGCTCAGATTCTTACCGGCTTTCATTTCCTCACGGATACGCTCGTAGATAAGCACGTTAGCATCGACGGCCATACCCATCGTCAATACGATACCGGCAATACCCGGCAAAGTCAATACAGCCGAGAAGGAAGCTAAGATACCTATCAACAGGAAGACGTTGCACAACAGCGCTGCGTCGGCAATCAAACCGGGGATAACGCCATAGTAGAAGAGCATATAGAGCAGGATGAGCACAAAGCCCAGAGCAAAGCTCCACATACCGTTCACGATAGCCTCATGACCCAGCGAAGGACCAACTACATCCTCTTGGATAATGCGAGCAGGAGCCGGCATCTTGCCGGATTTGAGGGTATTAGCCAAGTCCTTAGCCTCTTCAACGGTGAAGCGACCGGTAATCTGACTATTACCGCCTGCGATCTCATTTTGTACCGTCGGGAAGGAATATACATATCCGTCCAATACGATAGCGATAGACTTACCGATATTGTCTTTGGTAATACGCTGCCAAGCCTTAGCGCCTTCAGCATTCATCGACATTGATACGTTGGCATAAGCACTAAGTTGTGAGAAGTCGGCACGAGCGTCGGTGATTACATCACCTTCCAACGAAGCACGACCGTCACGCTGAGCCTTCAGGGCTACGAGCTGGTAATAAGCACCGGCCTCATCAATAGCCTTAACACTCCAATAGAAGCGCAAGTCACGCGGCAACACCTGCTTAGCCGTTGTCGAGGTCAGCATGGCGTTCACGCGAGCTGTATCGGTATAATGTACCGTACCTACAACAGGACCGCCATAAGCCTGACCGGCTTGGTTGATGCTGGGATTGAGGATGGCAAATAAGGGGTTCTGTTTCTTGTATTGAGCAATCTGAGCCTCCTGATCAGCCTCGATAGCAGCAGAATCGGCATTCAGGTTCTCCACCAATGCATCTACATCATCGGCAGCAGGTTTAGCTTCAGCCTTGGCTTCCTTATTGTCAGCCTTGGTCTCCTCGGCAACAGCCTCAACCTTGGCATACTCGTTATTGATTTGAGCCAATTGGGGCAGGATATCCGACAACTCATACGTCTCCCAGAATTCCAGATTAGCCGAACCTTGTAAGAGTTTACGTACACGCTCAGGCTCCTTAATACCCGGCAACTCGATAAGGATACGACCTGCCTGGCTAAGCTTTTGGATGTTAGGTTGTACAACACCGAAACGGTCTATACGCGTACGGAGCACGTTGAACGAGTTATTGATAGCGCCGTCTACCTCTTCGCGAATCACCTTCTCTACCTCAGCATCGGTAGAGGTGGTGGTCACCTTATCCTTCAATTCAAAAGTCGAGAAGACAGCAGCCAACTGTGCCTGAGGATCGATCTCCTTGTACGACTCGATAAAGAGGGTAACAAAGTCAGCACCGCTGGATTTTTGTTTTTGTTGAGCCATAGACATGGCCTGATTGAAAATGTCACTGGTGTTGTGACCGCTGAGCGAACGAAGAATGTCGGGCACCGACACTTCCATCGTTACGTTCATACCACCCTTTAAGTCCAGACCGAGGTTAATCTCTTTCTCGCGGCACTCTTTCAGGGTGTAACGGAACCACACTTTCTGAGATGCAATAGAGTCCAGATAGAAGTACTCCTTTGCTGCATCGCCGTTAGCGTAAGCTTTCGCTTTCTTGTCATAGTGCGAAGTTACGAAACTAAACGACAAGTAGAAGGCGCATACCAAAGCAAGGCATACAGCCAGGATTCGAACAAGTCCTTTGTTTTGCATAATGTGTTGTTTTATTTAATTTTAATCTATTCTACTTATGTCTCGTCACGCGCGTTGAGCGACGCATCTATCTACGTTCGCACACGCATACGCAACGAAAAAGCCTGCAAAGATACAATAAAAATTGCACATACGCAAATTTTTGTGTGATTTTTTTGATATATCCATTTTTTTTTGTACCTTTGCAGTCGAAATAGAATACTATGGAGCAACGCTATTGCAGCATATTATTGTGCGAAGATGACGTAACCGTGCGCACCCTGATGGCCGATGATTTACGGACACGCGGGTTCCATGTTGATGTGGCTACGGACGGCCTCGAAGGCCTTGAGAAGATCAATGCTTCCCATTACGACCTGCTGCTTTTGGACATTATGATGCCGCGCATGAACGGCTTAGAAATGTTGCAGGAGTTACGCTTGACCAATCGTCGCATCCCCGTAGTGATAGTCTCGGCTCGCGCCACGCAAGACGACTTAATTGCCGGTTACGAAGCCGGAGCGGACGATTACATCACTAAGCCCTTCTCTATGGAAGTACTGGTATGTAAGATTAACGCGCTCATTCGCCGTATTCGTACGTATGAAGAAGAAAACGAAACACAATTCTCGATTGGTGGATTAACTTTTGATTCAGTACATCAAGACTTGGGCGGAGTGCATTTAAGCTCGCATGAGAATGAGATATTACTACTTCTCTGCCGTCATTCTAATCAGATTGTAGAACGCAGCCATATACTCAAGTCCGTCTGGAAAACAGATAATTATTTTGCCTCACGTTCCCTATCGGTCTTTATCCATCATCTACGCAGTTACCTGAAAGGTTCGCAAGCACAGCTTCTCTCCGTTCACGGCAAAGGATATAAGTTAATAAACGGATAACTGTTTCTTATGAATAGCAAAGGGGGTCGCAACAGCGACCTCCTTTGTGGTTCCAGTAGGGCTTGAACCTACGACCCCCTGATTATGAGTCAGGTGCTACTAACCAACTGAGCTATGGAACCAGCGCGCGAACGCGACTTTTATAGTTTAATCTTCTCGTATATTTCCTCTGCTTGTTGGTGCGAAATCATACGCTGCGACTCCGACAGGTTGGGGATAACCAACTCCATTCCGGTACGCAAACTATTCGGCGTAGGCAGGATATCCATATTAGCTTTGAAGATATATACCCAGCAATTGGTATTGCTATAGTACTTACGGGCCAACTTAGCCAGAGATATACCCGGCTCTACAACCACCTTCTTTCCTTCAGGTATATCCTGATTGGACGGTGTGGGATTATATTTCTTTTCGAACTCAGCTTTCGTCATCACGCGAATCTCGGCACGACGGTTAGGACCATAAGCAGCCGTAGAACGCTTACCGCGGATAATACCCTTACCAACAACTTTCACGCGTGCACTATCCAATCCGTATTCGCCGATGAACTCATCCGCCACATTGGCTGCACGACGATAACCTAAGGTCTTGTTATATTCATCCGTACCGGTATTGTCGCAATAACCGACGATCTCGATACACAAGTTAGCATCACGCATCAAACGGTTAGCGCACTGTTGGATAGTGCTCAGACCCTGATCATAGATGCGATCCTCGTTATTATCGAAGTATACGTAGTAGTAGTCATCCAAAGCCACCTCTTCGTATTCTCGTATACGATTGACAACCACAATGGTATCACGATGATAGATAACCACGGTATCCTTCTCACGATCACCCATATCCGCCAACGCATTGGTTGCTGCATCTTGAGCCATCTTACGCATCGTAAGCTCTTCTAAGCCTAACATATTACGTACGTGCGAATGTTTAACAGCGTCAATCTTATAGCGAAGCATAATCTCGGCGTCAAAGATAGCGTCGTTGTTATTGCCGCGCGGACGAGCGTCTACCTCATCTTTGGTGAAGTAGTTATATACAGCACGAGCACCAACAGTCAGACTGCGATTGACGTTAAACTCAAACATCGCACCACCCAAGAATACACCATAAGAACGATACGCATTCATCTTCTCCGGCGTCTGATTCTTGGTTTGATACATGATATATTGATACTGATTTCCCGTAGCCGGATCAGTACGCCAACCCATCTGATTGGGGTATTGTGTACCGTTTTTGTACCACATCACACCGCCACCGAGCATCAGGTTCAGGGCAAAGAGTTTTTTCTTATTCTGCGAACGCCAAGCGTTGAAGATATCGAATGTGATAAATGCGTCCATCTGATGCATATGACCTTCCAACAAAGTCGCCGCTGTCGAGGCATTATTCTTACCGGATACGTTGTACTCACGGAATGTGTACTCAGCACCGATACCCCATGTAGGATTGAAGTTATACTCAAAACCCAAACCCACGGACGGACCACCGACTACATGCTTTTTCTCACTCTTGAAATCACCGTCAAAGATATTGAAACCGCCATGCAGGAAGATACTCCAGTTAGAGAGTGTATCATTAATCGGCTCAATGTCCTTATACGGGTGCACACCCTGCTTACGGGGCGGCTCGTATTGTGCCTCTACATCCTGAGCGAACATCATCGTTGCGCCACAGATGGCTACAAGGGTCAATAAGAGTTTTCTATACATCATACGGCAGTATTTGCTGTGTAAAATCACATTCGGGGTGCAAAGGTACTGCTTTTTTTTGAAATATGCAAATATTTTAGCAAAAAAAAACAAAAATTCACGTATATGCTTGCGTATGTGGAACAGATTTTGTAACTTTGTAGCGTGTAACAAATCACAAATTTGAAAATTGAAAATTGAAATCATTAATATTTAAATCCACATATGACTATTCTTGAACAAATGACGGAGCGGGCGAAGAAGAACCCGCAACGTATCGTATTGCCGGAAGGCGACGAACCGCGTACCCTGGAAGCTGCCAACATCATCTTACGTGATGGATTGGCTCAGTTGATTCTCATCGGTCCAAAGGACAAAATCCTCAGTATGGCCGCCGAGAAAGGTTATGAATATATCTCACGTGCTACCATCTTTGATCCCGCTACAGACGCTAAGGTGCAGGCCTATGCCAATCTGCTCTATGAACTGCGCAAAGCGAAAGGTATGACCGAAGAGGAAGCATTGAAGAAAGCGCATGATCCGCTGTACTTAGGCTGTCTGATGATTAAGAACGGTGATGCTGACGGCGAATTAGCCGGTGCACGCGGCACTACGGCCGACACCATCCGCCCGGCCTTCCAGATACTGAAGACCCAACCCGGCTGCTCTATCGTGAGTGGTGCGTTCCTCATGTTCACTAAAGCTACCCACTTGGGCGAGAACGGATTCCTGCTCTTTGCCGACTGCGCCGTCAACCCCAATCCGGATGCACAACAGTTGGCCGAGATAGCCGTCTCCACAGCCGAGACAGCTCGCAGCATTGCCGGTATCGAACCGCGCGTAGCTATGCTGTCGTTCTCTACTAAGGGCAGCGCCAAACATGAATTGGTAGACAAGGTCAGCGAAGCTACCCGCATCGCTAAAGAGTTAGCTCCCAACCTCAGCATAGACGGCGAACTGCAAGCGGATGCCGCACTGATAGCCTCTGTGGCTGCTACCAAAGCTCCCGACAGTCCTGTGGCCGGCAAGGCGAATGTATTGGTATTCCCCGACCTGCAGGCCGGAAATATCGGTTATAAGTTAGTAGAACGCTTCAGCGGCGCTGACGCCGTAGGCCCCATCTTGCAGGGTATAGCTGCTCCGGTTAACGACCTGAGCCGCGGATGCAAGGTACAAGATATTGTTCAAATGGTAGTAATAACAGCAAATCAAGCAATAAAATGAAAATTCTGGTTTTGAACTGCGGTAGCAGTAGCATTAAATACAAGCTCTTCGCTATGGAGAGCAAGCAAGTAATGGCACAAGGCGGCGTAGAAAAGATAGGTCTGCCCGATTCCTTCCTGCAAGTTAAGTTACCCAACGGTGAGAAAGTAAAGATAGAGAAACCTATGCCGGAACATACTGTAGGTATTCGTCTTATCCTGGACACGTTGGTGGACCCGAAAATTGGTTGCCTGAAGTCGCTCAATGAGATCAATGCCGTTGGTCATCGCGTAGTACATGGTGGCGAGAAATTCAACAAATCGGTACTGATCACTCCCGAGGTGAAGGACATGATTGTTAAATGTGCCGACCTGGCTCCGCTACACAATCCCGCCAATCTCAAAGGTATAGATGCTATCGAGCAAACTCTGCCCGGCGTACCGCAGGTAGGCGTCTTCGATACTGCCTTCCACCAGACCATGCCCGACGAGGCGTATATGTATGCCCTGCCCTATGAGTTATATGAGAAATATGCCATCCGTCGTTACGGTTTCCACGGTACGAGTCACCGTTATGTCTCTGCCCGCGTGTGCGAGTTCTTGGGCATTCCCGCAAAAGGCACTAAGATAGTTACTGCCCATATTGGTAATGGTGGTAGTTGTGCAGCCGTTAAAGATGGTCAATCGGTAGATACCTCTATGGGTCTTACCCCGGTAGAGGGTCTGATGATGGGTACACGCGCCGGCGATTTGGACTTAGGTGCCGCTACTTATATCATGGATAAGGAGCACCTGACCACCGCCGAGTTCTCTAACCTCGTCAATAAGAAATCCGGACTGATGGGTGTAAGTGGTGTGTCCAGTGATGCCCGCGACATAGATGCCGCCATCCAACAGGGTAATGCCCGCGCCGACCTCGCTCGTCGTATGTTTATCTATCGCGTAAAGAAATACATCGGTGCCTATGCGGCTGCCATGAATGGGTTGGATATATTGGTCTTCACCGGAGGTATAGGTGAGAACGACTGGTATATCCGCGGCGAGATAGCTAAAGGACTCAGTTATCTTGGTCTCGAATTAGACGAGAACGCCAATAACGGTTCACGCGGTGAAGAGAAGATTATCTCTACTCCTACGAGCCGCGTCAAGGTGTGCGTCATCCCCACCGATGAAGAATTAATGATTGCATTAGATACCCAAGCTCTGGTATGAAACCTATCATCTATCAACTCTTCCCGCGTACCTTCACCAATTACAACACGACGCGTCTCCCCAACGGCACGCGTGAGCAGAATGGTTGCGGGACCTTTAACCTGATTACCCCTAAAGCCCTCAAGACTATCGTGGATTTAGGTGCTACGCATGTTTGGTACACGGGCGTCATACGTCACGCTACCGCCGAGCATAATAATCCTTCGATAACCAAAGGCAAGGCCGGCAGTCCGTATGCTATCACCGACTACTATGATGTCGATCCCGACTTAGCAGAAGATGAGACCAAGCGCATGGAAGAGTTTGAGGCTTTAGTGGCGCGCACGCATGTTGCAGGGTTAAAAGTCATCATCGACTTTATCCCCAATCATGTCAGTCGCGAATATAAATCCAAGTGCAAACCTCGCGGAGTAAAAGACTTAGGACAGAACGACCATCCTGAATGGGCTTTCTCTCCGCTCAACAACTTTTACTATATCCCCGGTCAGCCCTTTGCACCTCAGTTCCCCATCGAAGGTTACGAAGAGTATCCGGCTAAAGCTACCGGTAACGATTGTTTCACTCCTCATCCGACACGTGATGACTGGTACGAGACTATCAAACTGAATTACGGTGTACACTATCTGGGTGGCGGCGAGAAACAGTTTGACCCTATTCCCGACACCTGGCTTAAGATGCGCGGCATCCTTAAGTTCTGGGCGGGCAAGGGTGTCGATGCTTTTCGTGTCGACATGGCGGAGATGGTGCCCATCGAATTTTGGCGTTGGGTTATCCCTGCGTTACACAAGTCCTTCCCGCATGTGCAACTCATTGCCGAGTGCTACAAACCCGAGTGCTATCGTGATTTCTTAGCCGCCGGCTTCGAATACCTCTACGACAAGGTCGGTATGTATGAATACCTGCGTGGCGTGACTTCCAAGGGGTGGACAGCCGAAGGCATCACTGGTCAATGGCAAGCCGTAGAAGATATTCGTGATCATATGCTCTATTTCCTGGAGAACCACGATGAGCAACGTCTGGCTTCCGGCTTCTTCTGCGGTCGCGGTATGTGTGCCGAGCCTGCCATGACGGTAGCGGCCACCTTAGGTACTAACCCTGTCATGGTTTATGCCGGTCAGGAGCTGGGCGAGACAGGAATGGATGTAGAAGGATTCAGCGGCATAGACGGCCGCAGCAGTATATTCGACTACTGGGGCGTTAAGTCGCTGCAGGCCTGGGCAAATAATGGTAAGTTTGACGGCAAACTGCTCAATGAGGAACAGAAATCGCTACGCTTCTTCTATCAACACCTGCTCACTATAGCCCGTGACCACAAAGCTATCAACGAAGGCAAGATGTATGACTTGGAGTATGCCCAGGGTGACGGTTTCAATCGTCAACAGCAGTATGCCTTTATTCGCAGTACCAAAGGTGAGACATTGCTGATTGTCATGAACTTCGATGATAAGCCAGTGGATGTCAAAGTGCGTATCCCAGCTAAAGCGTTCGAATACCTGGGTCTCGATGAATGGGCTGAAGCTAAGGCTGTCGACCTATTGACTGGCACCAAGTATGCCCGCTTGCCGTTCTCCTCTACCGAGCCTGTATGCCTGACATTACCGGCTTGGAAGAGCGTCATCCTGCAAATAACCAAAGCTACTAAAGCCAAGAAATAAGATGTTCTCTGCCTACTTGCGTCTTATACGATGGTCTAACCTGCTGATGCTCCTCGTGCTGATGGGCGTCATGGAGTTGTGGGTGGCTGAGCCGGTGCTCAACCACCTGCATTTCGGTGCTCAGATGCCCTGGTACGTGCTGATGTTGCTCATGATGGCGGTGGTTTTTATCGCGGCAGGAGGCTATGTCATCAATGACTATTTCGACATTAAGATTGACCGCATCAACCGTCCGGAGCGTCTCATCGTCTCGGCCGCTGTCAGCAAACAGGCCGCTATGCGTTTGCACCTGTCCTTCTCGGTCTTTGGTGTCCTCTGCGGATTAGCCGCAGCATGGTTGACACGCAGTTGGATGTTGGCGCTCGTGATGCTCTTCACCCCCGGTCTGCTGTGGTTCTATTCCTCATCGTATAAGCGTCAGTTTTTTGTAGGCAACCTCATTGTCTCCTTTCTGGCCGCCTTACCACCGATCACTATAGCAATGGCCAATGTGGGTCTCCTGCGCCATCGTTTTGGGGCTATCATGAGTTACTCCTCCTGCGAACACGACTTATATATGTGGTTGGGAGGCTTTGCTTTGTTTGCTTTCCTCATCACGTGGATACGCGAGATCATCAAAGACCTGCAAGACCAAGAAGGCGACCGCGAACTGGAGTGCCACACTCTACCCATCCGTTTGGGCGATACGGCTACTAAGATTCTCGTAACCGTCATAGCAGGGGTGACAACGGCACTCTTATGCTGGATAGGACTCTTCACCTTGCCCTATCCGCATGCATGGAACACCCTCAGTTCGCGCTATATACTCTTTGGTATCCTCACGCCTCTGTGGTGTGCGATGTGGTTGATGTGGGCGGCTCGTATCCCCTCCGACTACCGCACGGCACAACTGGTCGTTAAGTTCACCATGCTGATGGGTATCTTGTACAGTTTTGTTATCGAGCGTTGCTTATAGACCATGTATCCTCCCCTTTTTCTGTGCAGTCAATCGCCTCGCCGACGTGAGTTATTGGGTGGTCTGAATATTCCCTACGATATTGTAGCCGTGGAAATCGAAGAGACCTATCCACCGTCGTTGCAGGGCGGCGAGATACCTTTATATATCTCGCGCGCGAAGGCGCAGGCGTATGTAGAGTGCTATCCTCATCAACAAGGACTGCTCATTACAGCCGATACCATCGTCTGGTTAGAGGGGCAGGTGATGGGCAAACCCAGAGACGAACAGGAGGCGTGTCACATGCTACATCTACTGAGTGGCAAGACGCACCAGGTATATACCGGTGTGACCTTGACACCTATGGGCGAGTTAGCCGCCACGCATGAGGCAGTCTCGTTCTACGATACCACGGATGTCACTTTTCGCGCCTTAACGGATACGGAGATACAAGAATATGTCACCCGCTATCGTCCTTACGACAAAGCGGGTGCATACGGTATCCAGGAATGGATAGGATATATCGGAGTCACCGGCATCAACGGCTCCTATTTCAATGTGATGGGCCTGCCGGTAGAACGGTTATACCATTATCTGTCCTTATACATCGACTCGTAGTACTTCTCGTACTCACCAGATGTAATATTGTCTAACCAGTCCTGATGGTCCAAGTACCAGCGGACTGTTTTTTCTATGCCCTCTTCGAACTGTAGCGAGGGTTCCCAACCTAATTCGCGTTGCAGTTTGGTGCTATCGATAGCATAACGCATATCGTGACCGGCGCGGTCAGTAACAAAGGTGATCAAGTCTAAGTCCTCCCCCTCCTTGCGGCCGAGCAACTTATCCACGGTGCGGATAACTACCTTGATAAGGTCGATATTCTTCCATTCATTGAACCCGCCTATGTTGTAGGTCTCGGCAATAGTACCCTTATGGAATATCAGGTCGATAGCCCGTGCGTGGTCTTCTACAAACAGCCAGTCGCGCACATTCTCGCCCTTACCATATACCGGCAGCGGTTTGCGATGACGGATATTATTGATGAAGAGGGGTATCAGTTTTTCCGGGAACTGATACGGGCCGTAGTTATTCGAGCAGTTGGTTACGATAACGGGCATTCCGTAGGTATCGTGGAAGGCACGCACGAAGTGGTCACTGGAAGCTTTGGAGGCCGAATAGGGACTATGAGGATTATACTTCGTTGTCTCGTAGAAGAACTCTTCGCCGTATGCTAAGTGATGCTCCGTCGACGAGGCGGTAGTGGTGAAGGGCGGTTGGATACCTTCTGGATGCGTCATCTCCAAAGCGCCGTATACCTCGTCGGTAGAAATATGATAGAAACGCTTGCCTTCGTATTTCTCGGGCAGCGACTCCCAATATAGACGAGCGGCCTGCAGCAGACTCAGTGTGCCCAACACATTGGTGCGGGCAAAGGTGAACGGGTCTTTGATACTGCGATCCACGTGACTCTCAGCCGCTAAGTGGATAATACCGCTCACCTGTTCGTCACGCATCAGGGCACTGATGGTATCAAAATCGCAGATGTCGGCCTTCACAAAACGATAATTAGGCTTTTCCTCTATATCCTTGAGGTTAGCCAGATTACCGGCGTAGGTCAGTTTATCTACATTGATAATACGATACTCCGGGTACTTGTTGACAAACAGGCGCACTACATGGCTGCCGATAAATCCGGCTCCGCCGGTGATAAGGATTGTATTCATAGTGTTGTTCATTTTTTACCAAGTGATAGACGCGGCTTTGGTACGGAAAAAATTACTATTGTCGCGTCCTTGACTATCGCCTGACAGCAGACGATATTGTATATTACTGCCTTCCGGACTGGGTCGGTCGGCTATCTCGTTATCTTCTCCCGTATCGTTGGGCACATAGTCGCGAACGAGGGCTTGCAGGTCGCGTACACGTTGCATAGCCGCTTCTGGTTCCATCAGATTAGGCGAAGTGATGATTTGTTTCAAATAGTCTTTGTACTTCTGCTCATAGGCGGATATACTGAGCACCTTGCGTATCAATAACCTATCCCCGTTACGTGAACCCCAATAGAGCGGATTTTGTGTGCCCGCATTCTGCAAACCGTTAATGGGTTTGGTGGTACCTAAGGTATTGTCGTAGTCGTAAGGGACAAAGTAAAAACGATGATTGGCATCGAAATAGAAGTAGTAGTTATTGGCATTCACCCAATAGTCGTCCCACATACCTACCGCTACATTGACAGCCAAGGCCCGCAGGAATAAGTCTACATCCATATTCTCCTCCAAATAGGTCTTCAGTTGCTCGGTACCGCTGGTCAGGGGACGCATCTTCTCCATGAAGTTATACAGTTCCGTCTTGGCGGCAGATAACTTCTCTTTATTCGTCTTTAGTGCATACGAATAGAGGTGCTCGTCATCCGCCACGCCCATCTTGCCGGTGCGTGTCGAGTTGAAGTCACTCAAGTCGGCCTGTCCGCACATATTGTAGGCCGCCTTCCATATATTACCTGTATTGTCGGGCAGATAACCGTCTTTCTTGCGGTCGTCCAGCCATCCTTTGCGCACACCTTCTATCAAGGCGTAGACACCAAAATAGGCCGGCTCGTCATCGCCCTCGATATGAATATACAACCTACAATAACTCGCCCGCGGAGCACTCCACACGTCGAAACGGCGGAAGAGGTCGTAACAGAAGATCTCACGGCAGTAGGACGGGTCGTTATTGAACCATTTGAGTACTACGCGGTCGCTGCCGAAGAAGCGTTCGCCGGTGGTGTATTCGGTAAACTTGATACCAAAATGCGCATGATGCCATTCGGCACCGTTACGCACATGGTCTTGACCGGCACTGCCTTCCGGACGCCTACGACTGGTATTGCCACGAGCACGCAGTCCTACGCTGTCGCGATGCCAGACCTCGTCACCCTTGCGGAAAGTCCATTTAGCCGGCACATAGATTGAGTTATGATGATTGCGGTCAAAATTATGCAGGTAGGTATTCCAGTCTTCCTCGGTCACGGTGATGGTTATCTCCGGCACAGCCGTTATATCGTACAGGTAGGCCGGGTTGCGTTTCTGGTCGGCGGTGCGGGTATCGGTGGTATCATTGACCGACTGTTCCTCCTCCGGTACGTTACGTTCCTTACAGCCAAACCCCACCAACGTCAAGAGCAGCAACAAAAGGTAGTGTATGTAGCGTATCTGCTTAAAATGATAATGCCGTTTCTCGCCCTGCCGCGTCACTAATCCCAAGCGTCCGTCCTCGGTCACCTCGTCGATGGCGGCCTCAAAACGCGAGTTATCCGTCTCGTCGGCCTTCCATACAGGCAGGTTAGGCGTCGTATCCACCTCACGCGGTTGCCACCACCACCATCCTTGACGTCTGTACAGGTGCTCGCGGTACGTCTGCCAAATACTCTCTTCCGCTTCCTCCAACGCCTCCTTCAACTGCTCCAGGAAACCAAGTAGCAAGTCCTGACATGCATACTTGCGACCGGTGATCATCTTCAACGATATAGGATTGGGGGCAGCGGTAAAAGTCGTCTGGTTGACATTGAGACCTATGCCGGCTACGGCACTACTTACCTGTCCGGCGCTCAAGGTATTCTCAATGAGCATGCCCGCCAATTTGCCATCGTCGTAATACAGGTCATTGGGCCATTTGATAGTCAGCCTGTCGGCCTCTATGCCCGGCAGAGTCGCCACCATGCGCCATAAAGCTACACTTACCATCACCGAGAGGATAAATTGTCTATCGGCAGGCAGCGCATCAGGACGGATAAGGGTGGAGAACAGCAGATTAGCCTGCGGTTCACTCTCCCAACCATTACCCTGTTGTCCGCGTCCTGCTGTCTGATAACCGGCGCGCAGCGTGAGTAGCGAAGGATACAACGTATCTTCCGGCGCCGCCTCTACCTGCGCAGGACGTGCGTCCTCGCAACTGCGGATAAGGGTGTTGGTGCTATTTGTTTGCCTGATATACATCCAATAGGTACTGTTCTATAGCGCGTTGTATCTGCCGTTGTTTGCCGGTAGCCGAGTTGACGAGAACGGCAAAAGCCCAGCGGTCACCATTGGGCATAAGGATATAGCCGGCGTAGTTCTTGGTACCTTTGATGGTGCCCGATTTAGCATGTACGCGGCCCTGCAGTTCGGTGCCCGCCAGGACGAATTTGAGTGTCCCGCTTACTCCGCTCACCGGTAGCGACGCCTCAAAGACCTCGCGGTTGGCGCTGCGGTTCATATATTCCAGCAGGTTGACAAAGTGCTCGGCACTGATAGCATCTTGCGGAGCCAGGCCGCAGCCGTCTAATATCTGTGCCGTGCGCAAGTCGACACCTCTGTTGTGCCAGAAGTCTCTCACTATCTCGGCAGCATTGTGGATAGTGCACGGCAGACCGCGACGGGCACCTAAGTTACGGAAGATCATCTCGGCATAGAGGTTGATACTCCGCATATTGGTCTCGGCGATAATAGAGCCTAAGGTGTCCGAATAATGGGTATAGAGTTGCGTCGTCGGCCGATTATCGCTCTCGCTCAGGTAACGCGGTGCACCCTGCACCTCTACGCCGTCGGCCAACAGGCGTGCCGTGAAGTGTTGCGCCAACAAGAGCGGCGGATTGGGTATGTCGCCCTGTACACCGAATATACCTCTGTTAGAAGGCACACTACCGGTCAGATAACGGCAGTTTTGGTAGGGCAGGCCGTGCACAAACGCTCCGTCATAGTCTATCTCGGTGCATCGGATATGATTCTCGAATGTCAGTCCGGGTATGTCGGGCAGGGTCTTGATGACCGTAGCCACACTGCCTACCGGTCCGCTACGCAGTTGCACATGACAGGTATTGTCCATATAGGCGATAGCAAAGATACCGGGGGCGTAGTAGTTACCCACATCTTCCCAAATCCATCCGGGATTAAGGGCATCGCCGTCGTAGTAGGAAGCATCGCCGATAACGGAACCGGTGATGGTGCGAATGCCGGCTTTGCGTACGGCGTTCGACCAATGATAGAGGAAGTTAGTACCGCTATTCAGATTACCCAATGTCGGGTCTCCATAGCCGCGTATGTAGAGGTCGCCGTGCAGCACACCCTCGCGGATATAGCCGCTGTAGGCTATAATAGTCGGATAACGCGCCGAGGCGCCTAACGACTCCAAGGCGGTAGCCGTAGAAAACAGTTTCATCGTCGAGGCCGGCGGGATAAGATTACGACTACGGTACGAGTCGATGACCTCACCGGTAGTGAGGTTTTTGATATATACACCTATATTGGCCCACGTGGTAGCGGGATTTTCAGTCAGACGGTCTATCGGCGCAGCATACGCCCATAAGACACCCCATATACCTAAGAGCAGAAATAACCTACGCATGCACATGTTCTATCATTTTTTCGCGTACGTAGTCCATGGCCTCTTCGGTAGTAGCAAACTGCGAGAGGTCAATCTCTTCGCCTATGTGCAGGTGGATAGGATGGCGGGAGATAAGATGTCGGTGTTTGGGATACACCTCATAACATCCGCTTATCGACAGGGGTATAACCGGCAGTTTGAGGTCCATAGCTATCTGGAAGGCGCCGCGTTTGAAACGTCCTACCGAGCCGTCTTCGGTGCGAGTACCTTCGGGGAAGATAACGGTGCTGATACCGTCATGCAGTTCTTTCTCCACGGCTTTCAGACTGGCCACAGCGGCTTTGAGGTGGCGTCGGTCGACAAAGATGTGTCCGCAGGCCACGCAGGCGGTACCGATAACGGGTATACGGCGCAACTCTTTCTTGAGCATCCATTTGAAGATAACCGGCAACCAGCCGTATACTAAGAACACGTCCCACGCCGATTGGTGATTGGCGACAAAGACATACGACTGCCCTTTGCGGATATGTTCCTCACCCGATATGCTCACCGGAATAGCCCAGCACCAGCAATACAGACGAGCCCAATAAGCTTGTACGCGGTTAATCCAGTAGGCGTTCTTCCACGGGAAGAAGAGTATGGTGATAAGCGCCGTAATGGTGGTGGTGAGCCACATCACGGGAAAGAAGATGACATATTGGTATATGCCCTTGAAGATATTGACGAGCGTTCTCATACGGTGTATTTAAGCATAAAGCCGCGGTACATAGCGCATATACGGCGTATCTCTTCCCAGGTCTCTTCACTCAGTTTGGTACCGATAATCTCTACCACGCGTCCGGCGGCTATCGTACCTATCTCGGCACAGCGGCGGATATCGAAGCCGTCACTCAGCGCATGCAGGAATCCACCGGCGTATAGGTCACCCGCACCTGTCGAGTCAGTACACGAAGTGGTGATAGCGCCTATATGGTGCATCTTGTCGCCCTGTTGCACATAACTGCCGCGTTTACCTACTTTGACTACGGCTATGTCGCATTGTTGGGCAATCTTGTTCACCGACTCTTCGGCATTGAGGTGGGTATAGGCGAACGACTCGTCCTCGTTGGCAAAGACGATATCTACGTATTGCCGTATCAGTCCTTTCAGGAACAGGTGGTTCTCGTTGACTACGTTATACGATGCCAGGTCTAACGATATCATACACCCGGCTTCTTTAGCCATGCGGATGGCGTTCTCTATCAATTCGTGGTCCTGGAGCATGTAACCTTCTATATGGAAGATGTCGTAACCGATAAAGGCTTCCTTACGTATATCGTCCGCGTGCATGTCGGCGGCTGCGCCTAAGTATGTAGCAAAGGTGCGTTCGCCGTCAGGGGTAATCAATACGATGGAGCAGCCGGACATCTTCTCCGATTGCAGCAGCAGGGGCTTGACGCCGTTCTTTATCAGGTCCTCGCGGTAGAAGTCGCCAACCTCGTCATTACCTATCTTACCGATAAAGGCCGCCTTGCCGCCCAACTGGGTGATGGTAGTGATGGTGTTACTGGCACTTCCTCCGGCCACCATACGCGTGCGTACGGAGATAAAATGACGTTGGATTTCTTCTGCCTGCTCCATATTGATGAGATTCATGCTACCCTTGGGTAATCCGAGTTCGCGCAACTCATCTTCGGAGACCTGTAAAAGCACATCTGTAAGTGCATTTCCGAGCCCTAAAACCTTTTTCATGATTAAAAAATCAGTTTTTTTGTATTTTTTCTCAAAAAAATTTGGTCATATCAAAAAAAAGCAGTACCTTTGCACCCGCTTTTCGCAAAAAAGCATGCTTCCTTAGCTCAGTCGGTTAGAGCATCTGACTGTTAATCAGGGGGTCCTAGGTTCAAGTCCTAGAGGGAGCGCAGAGAGAGTTTCTTCGGAAGCTCTCTTTGTTTTTCAACACCTTTCTCCCCGTCCCCACTCCTTCCAACCTGTCAAGGATCCAATTTGCCGGCAAAGGTACAAAATATTTTGCATATATGCAAAAAAAAGTGCCCCGAAGAGCACTTTTTCCCTATTTATCAGCTTAACGAATTATCGCACCATGGCGCCGTTAGCACCCATGTACCATACATATAATCCTTCCGTTCCCGGAGTCAGGAGGTCGTTGACATCATTCTGCGAAGAGATAATGTCTAGATAACCGTCGTTATTCAGGTCTTCCAGTGCGAATTGTGCGCCGCTCTTGAAGCTTGCCAGATCGCCCAACGGCAGATACTGCGGTTCTGCCAAGTTCTTATTGCCGTTGTTCATCAATATATACGGCGTACCGTCACTGGCAACAACGAAGAATGGATGCCACGCATATATATACGCTATCTGCATAGCCTTATAGCTGACGATAATCGCAGAATATCATTCTGCTACGCCAAAAACACACTGAAAAATTTGCGTATGTGCAATTTTTGTTGTACCTTTGCAGTCGCTTTAATTGAGACACCATAATAACACTATATCATGAAAGAATTTCTTGGGACATTGGACATTTGGCAGATACTGCCGGCATTTGTATTCCTGATTGCTATTATCGACCCGCTGGGAAATATCCCGGTGACCATCAACCTGGAACGAAATGGCACTAAGATACACCCGTTACGCGTATGCCTGGCCAGTATCATCATACTCATCACCTTCCTGCTGCTGGGAGAATGGGTCCTCAAACTCTTTGACGTAAAAATAGAATACTTCGCCATAGCCGGAGGATTCGTCATCTTCCTGATGGCTTTGGAGATGATTTTGGACATCACTATCTTCAAGAACGACACCTTAGACGGCGAAGGCAGTATAGTACCCTTAGCCTTCCCTATGTACGCCGGACCGGGTGCCTTCACCGCCGTACTGTCCATGACGGCAGAATATAGTACCCTCAACATGATTGTAGCCCTGATACTCAGTATACTGGTGCTCTATTTGGTACTCATCGGCACCCACTGGCTCACCCGTTATCTGGGACAGACTTCGCTATACATCATTCGTAAGTTCTTCGGCATTATCGTATTAGCCATAGCCGTAAAACTGATATTTGGCAACTTAGCTCTTATCTTCTGACACTATGAAAGCATTATCTGAACTCCGCATTGCCTTAGCCAGCGATCACGCCGGCTATGCACTCAAACAAGATGTTATAGCTTACCTGACGGATCAAGGAGCAACCACACACGACTTCGGATGCTACAGTACCAACAGTTGCGACTATCCCGACTTCGCCCATCCTATGGCCGCAGCCGTAGAGAAGGGAGAATATGATTTCGGTATCACTATCTGCTCCACCGGTAACGGTATCTGCATGACCGCCAATAAACACCAAGGCATACGCGCAGCACTATGTTGGGACAACGACTTAGCACGCCTGGCACGCCAGCACAACAATGCTAACGTCTTGGGCCTGCCGGCCAACTTTATCTCCCGCGAGAAAGCCATAGAATTGGTACAGATATTCTTCAGCACCGATTTTGAGGGTGGTCGTCATGAGCGCCGTATCAACAAAATCCCTCTGTAACCGCCTTCGCAACGAATGGTACTACGCGCTGTCCCGTATGGGAATAGAGCGCCATCCGCTGATGCCTTCCTTCGTGAGCATCGAGCCCGTTAATCGCTGTCAACTGCGCTGCCCGGAGTGTCTGGTAGGCCTGCGCAACAAAGCCGGCGACACTCGTCCCACACGACTGCTGAGCATCGAAGATATGCAGGAGATAGTACGCCAGATAGAAGGACAAGTCGACACGATACAGCTCTTCTTTCAGGGCGAGCCCTTACTCCATCCTCACCTACCCGACCTGATAACCTGCGCACGTCGTGCGCGTATCTATACTATTGTCTCCACCAACGCCTTAGCCGTCACGCCTATCTTAGCCCGACGACTGATGGAGAGCGGCTTGAACCGCCTTATCGTATCCATCGACGGCATGAGTGAGGATAGTTATCAGCAATACCGCATCGGCGGCAGTCTGCATAAAGCGTTAGAAGGACTGACGATGCTGCGCCAAGCTAAAGAAGAACTGCACGCCCGCACACACATCGAATTGCAATGTCTGCGCCTCAAGAGCAACGAACACGAATGGGCAATGATGCGCCGCACCTACCGCAAGATGGGAGCCGACAGTCTGACCTTCAAGACGGCACAACTATACGACTACGAAAATGGTCACCCGCTGATGCCCTCCGATCCAAGATATAGTCGTTATATCGTAGGCGCCGACGGCCTCTATCATCCTAAGAACCGCCTCCATCCGTCCCGCCGCGCCGTGTGTCATCGCCTATGGACCGGCTGCGTCATCGATGTAGAAGGTAATGTGCGCCCCTGCTGCTTCGATAAAGAGGGGAAATATATCTTAGGCAATATCCGGCAACAGTCGCTACGCGAGATTTGGAATAGCGAGCGAGCAAAAGAATTCCGCCGCGAGGTGATGAACCATCGCAGCGGAATAAGCATGTGCAGCAATTGCACGGAATAGTTTACCAGATATGTACTCGTTTCTCCGGCGCCACGTATAAGGGTGACGACTCATCTATACCCCAAGCCTCGTACCAAGCTGCTATATGCGGCAGGGCACCATTGACACGCCAGCGACCCAACGAGTGAGGATCCGACTTGGTGCGACGCAGCACTTCGGCATCACGTATATTGCCTGCCCATACATTAGCATAACTAAGGAAGAAACGCTGTTCGGGCGTATAGGCTTCACCTTCTCTCCGGCAGTTAGTATCCTTAATCTTACTGAACGCCTGATAGGACACCTGCAGACCACCGTGGTCGGCGATATTCTCACCTAAGGTGAAGGCGCCGTTAGCATGCACACCGGGAGCCACTTCGATAGCATCGAAATACTCTTCCATCACCTTGGTGCGCTCCTCAAAGCGAACCCTATCTTCGTCGGTCCACCAGTTACGCAGGTTACCGTCCTTATCAAACTGACAACCTTGGTCATCAAAGCCATGCGTCATCTCGTGACCGATGACTACGCCAATAGCTCCGTAGTTAAAGGCATCGTCGGCACTCATGTCAAAGAACGGATATTGCAATATGCCGGCGGGGAAGCAAATCTCATTGCTGGAAGGATTGTAATAGGCATTCACCGTCTGCGGAGTCATATACCACTTGGACTTATCCACAGGCTTATCCAGGAAACTGAGACTATACTCCTGCTCAAAGCGAGCCGAACGCATCAGGTTCTCGTAGAAACTGATGGCCGGATCGATATCCAAGGCCGTATAGTCGCGCCAGGTATCAGGATAACCGATCTTGATGGTGAAGGCTTGCAGTTTCTCCAGCGCTTTAGCCTTAGTCGTATCCGACATCCAATCTACGGCTTGGATGCGCTCCCCTAAGGTCGTCTGCAAGTTGCGCACCAGACGGAGCATGCGTTGTTTATTCTCCTCGGGGAAATATTTCTTGACATACATCTGACCGACAGCCTCGCCCAGCGAACCGTTAACGATACCTACGGCACGCTTCCACAACTGTCTCGGCTCCTTGCTGCCACTCATGATCTCACCATAAAAATGGAAGTTCTGCATGAATATCTCATCCGTCAGATAGTCGGCGGCACCATCGATGACTTGCCACAAGAACAGCGTCTTGAGGTCTTCCAAATCTTCGTCTTCTAACATCTTACCCGCCTCTTGCAGGTGAGCCACCTGACCTACTGAGATACTGTCAGTTGCAATGCCCATAGCCTGCATATAGGCTTTCCAATCCACTTGCGGCACTAACGTCTGCAGCTCGGCAATGGACATCTTATTGTAGTTCTTCTGCGGGTCACGCAGTTCGACATTCGACAGGGCAGCCTTAGCCAAACGGGTTTCCATACGCAGAATCGTCTTGGCGCGGTCGGCACCATCGGTATAACCGAAGAGAGCAAACATACGTTCGATATGTTTCAAATACTCCTTACGAATCATACGTGAGTGGTCGTCATTATCCAGATAATAATCACGCTCGCCCAACGCATATCCGGCCTGTGCCTCGTTGAGGATATTCATCGACGAGTTCATAGCGTCCGCCTCGACATACAATGCCCATAAGCCGTACTCCATAGCACGACCGAGAGCAGCACTCAGTTGACTGCGATCAGAGATAGCATGTACCTCGCTGATAGTAGGCCACACAGGTTGTACGCCTTCCAGATTGCGACGTGCGGTATCCATACAGAGGTTATAGAGATCACCTATCTTTTGCGCTACCGAGCCGTGCTCGTTAGTCTCTGCGGCCAAGTCGGTAATCAGACCATTGACCTGCTCCATATTATTGAGAGCCAACTGGTCGAACGAGCCAAAGCGGCTATACTCGTCCGGTAAGGGATTATTCTTCATCCATCCGCCGCAAGCGAATGCATAAAAGTCCTGACTGGGGGCAACAGTAGTATCTAAGTTCTCGGGACGAACACCGATGCCGAGAGGTTGGTGGGTGCAAGCGACTGCCATAAGAGCCATAGTTGCAAAGTAAAGAATTCGTTTCATAGATTCATCATTTAGCGATTGGCGCGCTTACGCTCCAATTCGTCCAGTATAATTTTGCGCAGACGCATATGAGTAGGTGTTACCTCTACGTACTCGTCCTCTTTGATATATTCCAATGCTTCCTCCAGCGAGAAGATGATAGGAGGCGGCAGGACGGCCTTATCGTCCGCCGATTTACTACGCATATTGGTCAGTTTCTTCGACTTGGTCACATTGATGACGATATCGCCCTCTTTGGAGTTCTCACCTACTACCTGACCGGCATAGACCTCATCTTGCGGATAGATAAAGAAGCGTCCGCGGTCTTGCAACTTATCCAGGGCGTACGCATAAGCCGTACCCGACTCCATAGCAATCAGACTGCCGTTGGTGCGTTTCTCGATCTCGCCCTTGTAGGGTTGGAACTCCAGGAAGCGGTGCGCCATAATAGCCTCACCGGCACTGACATTCATCACATACGTACGCATACCGATGACACCGCGGGAAGGAATAGTGAACTCCAGTTGCACGCGGTCGTTGACCATCTCCATACGGGTCATCTCCCCTTTGTGGGTGCTGACGTATTCGATAATCTTACCGCTGCACTCTTCGGGAGTATTAACGGTCAGTTGCTCCACCGGCTCGCATTTAACGCCATCAATCTCTTTGATGATAACCTGCGGTTGACCTACCTGCAACTCATATCCCTCGCGTCGCATCGTCTCGATAAGTACGCTCAAGTGCAGCACACCGCGACCGTATACGTGCCATACATCTTCGGTAGGCGATTTCTCCACACGCAAGGCCAGGTTCTTCTCCAACTCTTTCATCAAGCGCTCATGGATATGACGCGAGGTCACAAACTTACCTTCCTGACCGAAGAACGGACTATCGTTAATAGTGAACACCATCGACATAGTGGGTTCGTCAATAGCGATGGGTTGCAAAGCCTCCGGCTCGTTGATATCGCAGATAGTATCACCAATCTCAAAGCCGTCAATACCTATCAGCGCACATATATCACCACTGCTGACGGCGTCTGTCTTGACGTGCGTCATACCCTGGAAGGTGTGCAGTTCTTTGATCTTAGTCTTAATACGCGCTCCGTCTTTCTTAGCCAGCGTCACGGCTTGTCCGTCGCGCAAAGTACCACGGTGCACACGGCCAATAGCGATACGACCTACATAAGGGTTATAGTCCAAACTGGTAATCAGCATCTGAGGTGTTCCTTCCAATACTTCCGGTTCGGGGATGTACTCAATGATCGCCTCCATGAGGGCTGTCAGATCCGTCGTCGGCTTACGCCAATCGGTAGACATCCAACCGTTCTTAGCCGAACCGAAGATAGTCTGGAAATCCAATTGGTCATCCGTAGCGTCCAGGTTAACCATCAGGTCAAAGACGGCCTCTTGCACCTCATCGGGACGGCAGTTGAGTTTATCTACTTTGTTGATCACCACAATAGGTTTGAGGTTGAGTTGCAAAGCCTTCTGCAACACAAAACGCGTCTGCGGCATCGGTCCCTCAAAGGCATCCACCAGCAGCAACACGCCGTCTGCCATATTCAGCACACGCTCCACCTCACCTCCAAAGTCCGCGTGACCCGGAGTGTCGATGATATTAATCTTGTAACCCTTGTACTCGATAGCTACATTCTTAGCCAAGATGGTGATACCTCGTTCACGCTCCAAGTCATTGTTATCCAATATCAACTCCTTGTTAGCTACTCCCTCTTGACGGGACTCCTGTACCACCTTAGCCGTGTACAACATTTTGTCCACCAAAGTAGTCTTACCATGGTCGACGTGTGCGATAATCGCTATGTTTCTAATCTTTTGCATATTCTAAAACACCAAAAAACGTGCAAAGTTACGCTTTTTTTTGCATACATGCAAATTTTTTTATACTTTTGCAGCATGAAAGCATCAAAATGGACTTCTCTGTCGCCCCTCGGGCGCTTGGCTTTATGGTTCGGTATCATACTGGGCTTCGGTATACTCTTCTTAGTCGGCATGGCCTTTTGTATCTCCAGCGGAAAAGATCTGTCTACGGTCTCCGCTATGTGGTGGTTAGTCACAGCACAGGATATCGGACTGTTTATCCTGCCCGGACTTATAGCCGCCTATATATGGAGTGAGCAACCGGCAGAATGGCTGCACGTCCATAAAGGGGCATCGGCCATGACCTGGCTTAGCGCTATAGTGCTGATGATAGTTGCCTTGCCGGGCATCAACCTTATCAGCTCGTGGAATCAGGCGATGACTCTTCCCGCCTCCCTGAGTGCCTTAGAAGAATGGATGCGCGCCAAAGAAGAGGCAGGCATGCAGATGACCGAGAAACTGCTCAGCGCTGCCGGTTGGGGCAACTTAGTCATCAACCTGTTAGTAGTAGCCATATTGGCGGCGGTAAGTGAGGAGTTTTGCTTTAGAGGGGTAATGCAGGGCATCTTTTCCGATAGAGAGGACCAACGTACGCCCCACGCAGCTATCTGGTTGGCAGCTATTATCTTTTCCGCCATACACGTGCAATTCTACGGTTTTATCCCGCGGATGCTGATGGGAGCACTCTTCGGCTATGCTCTCGCCTGGAGCGGCAGTCTATGGGTGCCTATCGTTATGCACTGCACCAACAACGCCATAGTGACCTTACTCTATCACCTGGCATTGCAAAATGGTTGGGATATCAAACAAATGGATAGTTTGGGGACCGCCGACACCCTATGGTTAGGATGGGTTAGTCTGGGTGCGACGATGGTGGGCATCTATTTATTGCGGCGCTCCACAACGATGAGTAAAGCCTCTTCACGCACATCGGCCGGCAACTGAATATTGCGCAACTGCAGACTGCGCACCCAACCGGGCACATCTTTCTCCTGCATAGTGCGAAACACCTCCCTGATTTGTTCAGCCTGCTCGGCTGTATACTCGGTATAGGGGATGCCGGAGAGGGCATCTAATTCTTCATCGTCGTAGTAGATAATCTCGGCATTGGTCTGTAGGAGCGTCTCCCGTTCGCACACCAAGTGCTGACCGCAGCAACCCGAGTCATCCGCTACGGGAGTAGTTCTCAAAGGCTCGGTTTCATCGGTATTTTTCGCCTTCTTACGAGCTCGCCACTCAAAGAGGATGAGGATAGTCAGTCCTAAGGTTATAAAGAGAATCAAAGGTATCATACAGCCACATCGCCCTCGACGGCGTCTTCCTCTACTACCAGGTTATCGATGATGAAGTTTTGGCGCTCCAGAGTGTTCTTACCCATATAGTACGACAGCAGGTCACTCACCTGGTCTTCTTTACGCAAAGTCACCTGATCCAGACGTATCTCTTGACCAATGAAACCCTTGAATTCATCGGGAGAAATCTCACCCAAACCTTTGAATCGGGTAATCTCGGGGTTCTTCAGTTCAGACAAGGCTTTGAGACGTTCATCTTCGCTATAGCAATAGCGTATTTCCTGTTTATTCTTAACGCGGAAGAGAGGCGTTTGCAAGATATATACGTGTCCTTTCTTAACCAGATCTGGGAAGAACTGCAAGAAGAAAGTCAACATCAGCAGGCGAATATGCATACCGTCGACATCGGCATCGGTAGCAATGATGACCTTGTTGTAGCGCAATTCATCCAAACCGTCTTCTATGTTGAGCGCCGATTGCAGGCAGTTGAACTCCTCGTTCTCATACACCACTTTCTTGGTTAGTCCGTAGCAGTTGAGCGGTTTACCGCGAAGCGAGAAAACGGCTTGCGTGCGTACATCGCGACTCTTGGTTATACTGCCGGAGGCCGACAACCCCTCGGTAATAAAGATACAACTCTCCTGACGTAAGTCATCATCGGCATCCTTAGCCGAGCGTACTGGTTTAGCATCGTTATAATGTACTTGACAATCACGCAGTTTAGGATTGTTCACCAGATTCTTCTTGGTGCGCTCACGCGCTTCCTTGCTGACAGCGGCAATAGCCTTGCGTTCTTTCTCGGAGTCTTGAATCTTTTGCAGCATCACCTCAGCTACTTCCGGGTGCTTGTGCAGGTAGTTATCCAAGTGCTGCTTAACGAAATCATTGACGAATTTATTGACCGATATGCCACCTGTAGGGGACATATCTTTAGAGCCTAACTTCACCTTCGTCTGACTCTCAAAGACCGGTTCTTCTACATTGATGGCTATCGCGCCAACCACGCCGTTACGGATGTCGGCCAGGTCCTGATTCTTATTAAAGAACTCTTTGATAGTACGTCCTATCGCTTCGCGATAAGCGGCCTGGTGTGTTCCACCTTGTATAGTGTGCTGACCGTTGACAAATGAATAATACTCATCGTTGTTTTGGTCGGTGTGCGTCAAGGCTATCTCTATGTCCTCACCGGTGATGTGAATAATGGGATAAAGCGGTTCTACCGTCATATTCTCGGTCAAGAGATCAAACAGACCATTCTTAGAGGAGAACTTACGCCCATTGTACACCAATGTCAAACCGGTATTCAGATAAGCATAGTTGCGTAGCATGGTCTCTATATAGTCGTCACGGAACTGGTAGTTCTCAAACAATCCCTTCGACCCGTCCGGCGTGAACTCGATACGTGTACCGCGTTTCTCGGGACCGCTATACGGCTGAACGTCCGTATCGCTGACCAGGTGTCCCTGATGGAACTCCGCCCGGCGCATCTGATTATCACGGAACGACTCTACCATAAAGTCCATCGACAACGCATTGACCGCTTTGGTCCCGACTCCGTTCAAACCAACGGACTTCTTAAAGGCCTTACTGTCGTACTTACCTCCGGTATTGAGTATCGACACCGCCTCCACCAATTTGCCCAAGGGTATTCCTCGTCCGTAGTCGCGGACGGTCACTTTCCCCTCTTGCACCGTCACCTCTATGACCTTTCCTTCGCCCATTCGGAACTCGTCTATCGAATTGTCGATAGTCTCTTTCATGAGCACATATATACCATCGTCGGAGTGACTTCCGTCGCCCAACTTACCGATATACATACCCGGACGTCGACGAATATGTTCGCGATCATCCAAATGGATGATGCTGTCGTTATTGTACTCTGTTACGGTCGGTGTTGTCTGCACATTTTCAGCCATAATACGCCAATTTAATTTGAGTGCAAAATTACACTTTTTTCGTGAATTACACAAAATTTTCACCCCAGAATACCTATATTCCACCCCAAAATAGCCACTTTCATACCAACTCGCCATTCCAAATACCATTTATTTGCCCGTATCACCAAAAAGCAGTACCTTTGCAGCGCAATTTTGCAATATTGTATACATTAATAATATACGCGCATGAAACATTATTTAACTTACATTAAGGAGTCGATGGAGAAGGGTTGGAACAAGCCGGCCTTGAGCGACTTCGAAGGGACCGTTAATTATTCATACGGGGAGATGGCCCAAAAGGTAGCCTGGATGCATTTGGTATTTGAGAAAGCCGGATTGAAGCCCGGTGATAAGATGGCTATTTGCGGTCGTAACTCTTCCAACTGGGCGGTTTGTTATTTGGCTATTGCCACATACGGAGGTATTGCCGTAAGTATATTACCCGAATTCACATCGGAGAGCATTCATGATTTGGTGAACCATTCGGATGCCAAGTTATTGTTTGTAGGTCCGTGGGTACGCGGTCGTATTGATTTGGATCAGATGCCCGGCATAGATACTTTTATTGCCATTCAGGACCTGAGTATCATGAAGTCGGCTAAGACGATTGACTTAGCAGCTATCGATACGTTGTTTACCAAACGCTATCCCAACGGCTTCAGTATCAAGGATGTGAACTATCCAGTTGACAACTTAGACGATGTAGCGCTCATCAACTACACCTCCGGTTCGACCGGTAACCCCAAGGGTGTAATGGTAACGCATCGCAACATGAGTTCGAATGTTATCTTCGGTCAGGACAATATCCCCAACCGCAACAATCGTCCTATCGTATCGATGTTGCCGCTGGCTCATATGTTCGGTTTGATGTTTGAGTTCATCTATCAATTGGCAGGTGGCACGCACATCTATTTTGTGACCAAGAGTCTGACACCGGCATTGCTGATGAAAGCCTTCCACGACGTACAGCCGTTCATGATTCTGACGGTGCCGTTGGTAGTAGAGAAAATCTTCAAGAAAAAGATCCTGCCGGCTATCCAGAAGCCCTTGGTTAAGATTTTATGGTACACACCGGTTATCGGTCAAATTATCCGTCATAAGGTATACAAACAGTTGATGGAGAGTTTTGGTGGTCATCTGGACTTCCTGATTATCGGTGGTGCCGCGCTTAATGAGGATGTAGAACGCGCCATGCGTCAGATAGGCTTCCCCTACACGTGCGGTTACGGAATGACGGAGTGTGCTCCGTTATTGGCTTATGCACATCCTAAGACGTATGCTTTCCGTTCGTGCGGACGTATTGTAGACCGTATGGCATTGAAGATTGACAGCAGCGATCCGTATCATGTAGAAGGTGAGTTGCTCGTACGCGGCGACAATGTGATGCGAGGTTACTATAAGAACGTACAGGCTACGGACAATATCTTTACCGATGACGGTTGGATGCGCACGGGAGATATAGGTATTATCGACAAAAAAGGCAATATCTACCTGCGTGGTCGCTCCAAGAACATGATTTTAGGTGCCAGTGGCCAAAATATCTACCCCGAGGAGATTGAGGATAAGATTAACTCGATGGAGGGTGTAGTAGAGTCCGTAGTTGTAGAACGCGAAGGCAAGCTGGTAGCTTTGGTCTTCCCGGAGGATTTGACCAACTTAGCCAAAGTGCAGGAGGACTTGAACCAACAACTGCTCAAAGTGAATAAACTGCTTCCCTCGTACAGCCAGATCAGTGAGATTGAGTTGGTGGAGCAAGAGTTTGAGAAGACACCGAAAAAGTCCATCAAACGCTTCATGTACAAGTAATCTGTCTGCTTAAAGGCCCTAAAAAACTGCATTTCCGCGCGAAATGCAGTTTTTTTTCACAAATTATTTGGTACTTTCAAAAAAAAGCAGTACCTTTGCACCCGCTTTTGCAAAAAAAGTGAGGCGGGGTAGCTCAGCTGGTTAGAGCGCATGATTCATAATCATGAGGTCCCCGGTTCAATCCCGGGCCCCGCTACAAAAGACAAACGGACGAGTGTTATCACCCGCCCGCTTGCTTTTTTATGCACTCGCACATTAATAAATCAGGCAATGGCCGGTCATCTCCTTAGGTTGTTTGATACCTAAGATGTGGCATAGCGACGGAGCGACATCGGCTAAGATACCGTCTTCGCACTTAGCGTTTTTCTTATCGCTGATATAGACGAACGGCACAGGATTGAGCGAATGGGCGGTATTGGGTGTACCGTCTTCATTGACCGCATTGTCAGCATTGCCGTGGTCTGCGATAATGATGACCTCGTAACCGTTCTTACGGGCAGCTTTAACTACGCGGTCGACGCAGATATCGATAGTAACGACTGCCTGTTGGATGGACGAGTACACTCCGGTGTGTCCGACCATATCGCCGTTAGCGAAGTTGAGGGCAATAAAATCGTACTTTTGCGTATCGAGAGCATCACTCAAGGCCGCAGCCACTTCGGGAGCAGACATCTCGGGTTGCAAGTCGTAGGTAGCCACCTTGGGCGAGGGGATAAGGATACGGTCTTCATTCTCGAACTGAGCGTCACGACCTCCGGAGAAGAAGAAGGTGACGTGAGCGAACTTCTCCGTCTCAGCGATACGCAGTTGGCGCATACCGGCTTTGGCGACTATCTCGCCCATGGTATTTTGTACATTCTCTTTGGGGAAGAGGATGTGCAATCCATGGAAGGTGGACTCGTAAGGTGTCATGCAGTAGTAGTGCAGGTTAGGAATCGTCTTCATCCCCTGTTCTGGCATATCCTGCTGCGTGAGCACGATGGTCATCTCGCGTGCGCGGTCGTTACGATAATTAAAGAAGATGACTACATCGTCTTCGGCAATCGTAGCTACCGGTTGTCCGTTGCGTACATGAACGATAGGCTTAATAAACTCATCGGTCACCTCTGCCGCATAGGAAGCCTCCATAGCTTGGTGCATCGACTCGAAGGCAGCGCCTTGGCCGTTCACCAACAGGTCGTAACCTATCTTCACACGTTCCCAGCGTTTATCGCGGTCCATGGCATAGAAACGCCCCTGGATAGAGGCTATCTCACCGCATGTCTTCTGCATCTGCGCCTCCAAACGGTCGATAAAGCCTATACCCGAACGCGGGTCGGTATCGCGGCCATCCATAAAACAATGAACGAAGGTGCGCCCGTCCAAGCCATAGTCTTTAGCTATCTTGAGAAGGTAGAAAAGATGGTCAAGCGAAGAGTGCACACCGCCATTGGAGACCAGACCCATTATATGCAACTTACGTCCGGCTTGTTGTGCTGCCGTAAAAGCGGAGATAATCTCCGGGTTTTGGAGTATCGACTCGTCTTTGATGGCGCGGTTGATTTTTACCAAATCCTGATAAACCACTCTACCCGCACCTATGTTGAGGTGACCTACCTCACTATTGCCCATCTGGCCGTCGGGCAGACCGACATTCTCGCCACTGGCTTGGAGTTGCGAATGAGGATATTGTTCCAGCAAGGCATTCCAGTGGGGCGTATTGGTCGAGTAGATAGCGTTGGCTGTAGTTTTTGCACCGATTCCCCAGCCATCGAGAATCATCAATAAGGCTTTCATATCGTTGATTATTAGTATTTCTTCATCAATCTATCCATCTCGCGTTTATCATCTTTCTCGCGTATGCTCTGCCGTTTGTCGTAGGCATGCTTACCTACACAAAGGCCTATCTCCATTTTGGCCAAGCCTTTATCGTTGATAAACATCCGCAAGGGGATAATCGTCTTACCGCTTTCCATCGTCTGTCGTTTGAGTTTGCGCAGTTCTTTGCGCTGCAGGAGCAGTTTGCGGTCGCGTCTGACCTCATGATTGGCGTACGAACCGAAACGATACTCGGCTATGTGCATCTGTTTGACATACAACTCATTGCCGACAAACTGGCAATAGGTATCCGACAGTGAGGCCTTGGATTCGCGGATAGACTTAATCTCGGTACCATAGAGTTGGATACCGGCGACAAGCCGATCGAGCACTTCGTAATCGAAATACGCGCGACGGTTTTTAATATTGACATCACTCTTCAGACGCATTTTTAAGCGATTTGGGGTGCAAAATTACATAAAAATTTGCAGATACGCAAAAAAAGTTGTACTTTTGCAGCCGAAATTGACAAAAACGCTATTGTTTATGCTTAAGAACATTCTCTCTATTACCGGCAAGCCGGGTTTATGGAAACTGATTAGTCACGGTAATAACATGTTGATTGTAGAATCGTTGGTGGACGGAAAGCGTATGCCGACCTATGCTCGCGACAAGATTGTGTCGTTGGCAGATGTCAGTATGTTTACCGAGGGTGACGATGTCTCGCTGAGTGAGGTATTGACTAAGTTAGGAGCCAAAGAGGGACTGAAAGCAGCATCTATTGATGCCAAGCAAGCGGATAATGACGCTTTGCGTACGTATTTTGCGTCGGTATTGCCGAATTTTGACCGCGACCGCGTCTATCCCAGTGACATCCGCAAGTTGGTACAATGGTACAACATATTGATTGGAGCCGGTGTGACTGACTTTACCGTAGAGGATGAGCAAGAGACTCAGGAGGAAGCTCGCCCTGTACAGCCTGAGGTTAAGCAGGCCGCCAAGGCTCCTACCAAAGTGAAGACACAGAAAGCCGCCAAGACATCGGTCAAGACCGGTGTAGGTGCTAAAAAAGGTTGATCCTTAAGGACATTATTAATATCATAGAATCGGCAGCTCCGCTGAAGTGGCAAGAGGAGTGGGATAATTCGGGGCTGCAGGTAGGTGAACGCAATGCTGAGATTCATTCGGTCTTGCTGACAACAGACGTTACGGAGGCTGTTGTCGCTGAAGCTATTGAACGAGGTTGCGATTTGATTATTTCTCATCATCCTTTATTATACAAGGGTCTTAAGTCCCTTACCGGCTCAACGCCTCAGGAGCGTTGTGTAGTGCAGGCTATCCGTCACGGGATAGCTATCTATTCGGCGCACACATCGATGGATAACTACCTGGAGGGGGTGAGCGGACGGATGGCGAAGAAGTTAGGGGTGCAGAACTACCGTCTGTTGGTCACCCAGACGGGCGAATACGGTTTGGGCGTTATCGGTCGTCTGCCGGAGCCTATGCTCTTTACCGATTTCTTAGAACGCGTCCGCACGGTCTTTGGTGCAGGCTACATACGCTATACGCAGCCCTTGCAGGAGCGTGTACAGACGATAGCTATGTGTGGCGGCGCCGGTGCAGAGTTTGCCGAGGCAGCTATCGAACAGGGAGCCGAAGTATTCCTGAGTGCTGACTTCAAATACCACACCATGCAGGCCTTAAACGGGCGCATAGCGGCAGTAGATATCGACCATTGGGTAAGTGAGCACTTCACTCGCGAGATTTTTGCCGAACTGATAGGTAAGGCGGTACCGACGTATATTGCCGCCAGTGATGGCAGTCCCGTAAAGGTTTATCAAGCACAAAATTAAACATCATACAACTATGGCAAAGAAAGAAGAAAAAGAACTGACCGTAGAGGAGAAACTGAAAGCCCTCTATGAGTTGCAACAAGTAGACTCGAAGATTGACGAGTTGCGTATCCTCACCGGCGAGCTTCCCCAAGAAGTTAAGGATATGGGTGACGAGGTAGAAGGTCTGAAGACCCGTCTGACCAATATCGAGGCTGAGATGAAAGAGATGGAGACGCAGATCTCCGACCATCGTGTACGTATTGAGAACGCCAATGCGTCTATCTCGCGTTACAAAGAGCAGCAGGATAACGTACGCAACAACCGTGAGTTTGACAACCTGACCAAAGAGATTGAGTACCAGCAATTGGATATTGAGCTTAGTCAGAAAAAGATTCGCAACTATACGGCCGACTTAGAGGCTCGTCAGCAGGACAAGGAGCGCACCAAGACGCTTATCGAGGAGCGCACCGTGGACTTGAATCAGAAACGCAACGAGCTGGAGACCATCATGGCCGAGACAAAAGCCGAGACAGAGGCTTTGGTGCTGCGTGCCACCGAGTTGGAGCGTCATATTGATGCTCGTCTGTTAGAAGCGTTCAAACGTATCCGCAAGAATGCCCACAACGGCTTGGCAGTAGTAAAAGTAGAGCGCGACAGTTGCGGCGGTTGTCACTCTAAGATTCCTGCACAGAAGCAATTGGATATCCGTCAGCGTAAGAAGATTATCGTCTGCGAGTTCTGCGGTCGTATATTGGTTGACCCTGAGATGGGTAACGACATTAAGAAGCGCAAATAATAACTCCCGATACATCCACAAAACGACCGACCCTTACAGGCCGGCCGTTTTAGTTATTGACGTGTTTGTCGACGTGCTGCTTGCTATTCCTTGTTCCGAGTTACGCTTGATAGGTCTTTACCGCCTTGATAATTGTCTGCTTCATCTTATCCCACGATGCGTCTATAAACATTCTTGGAAAATCTTGTGCTTCGGCATCGTCAAAGTATGTCATACTTAATAGAGCTCTATATTCCGAGAACTCAGGATATTTATGCTTGTAGAATGTTAGAATGTCAGATAAGGAATAGTGCTCAAGTAATACATATAAATCAATAAAGTCTTTTCGTGTTCCCCGACCAATGATGGCATTCACTTTCATAGCCGCTATATCCTTATCAGAGGCAAGTATAAACCCGTCACCGTTAATCGGTTTATCAATCCATTGATAGTGACTATAATCTACAAAATCCACCTTTATCTGATTAATAATTGTCTGAACAATTCTCTTTGTGCGAAGGGTAATGGTTACATTTTCCATTTTTCCCAACATCGCGATTATGTCCTCCATCTCTTCCGAGAAAGCGCCAAAGAAATCCAAGTCTATAGATTGGCGATGACCATATTGAAGAGCCAGGGCGGTTCCTCCGACCAGACGTGTTTGAGCTAACTCCGGTTGTGAAGCCAGACACCTCAAGAGTTCCAGAGTGTCGGGGTGGATTGTCTGAAGTGATAGCATCTATAATCTTCTTTTTTAGTGTCAGACATAGCGCAGATAAACGAAAGTGCCATAGGGTCCAGGGTGCGCAAGCTCTTACAATCTGCGACAATACGATCCATACCAAAATAGTCTCGTGTCAGACGCCAATCTTGCAGTGTACCATGCTCTAACACACGTTGAATGAGACCTGCCGAATGCCTTTCTAAATCCATCCGTTCTTTATCTATGTCCCAAAAAAGAACCGGAGACAACTGCGATATGTATGAATACGTTGACATGAGATTGTCATAATTCCGCTGCAAAGGTACAACTTTTTTCTGATATGTGCAAATTAATCTTTTTCTGCGCGGCAGATAAGTCGTATTGAGGTAGTGGTGTAGGGGTTACCCTCGTTGTCAATGTGTGTCTTGCTGGTACCACGAAAATCGATGGTAT
>JAFSJN010000004.1 GCA_017439235.1 Paludibacteraceae bacterium | reverse complement strand
GTGACAACATCTATAACCTCCAGGGACAAAAAGTCAATTGATAATTGACACGTTAAGATTGAATATCGCTAACTTAAAAATTATGACAATTATGAAAAAGACTTATAATGCTCCCGCTACTGAACTGTATAACTTCGCTGCACAAGACGTTATGCAGACCTTCTTAGGCGTTGTTACCGCGTCCGGCTCATCCTTCGATGACCCGAACCAAATCGGCTAATAACCCTTCTAATAAAAGCGGCGCCCTTCTTGCTCGGCAAGAGGGGCGTTACTTTATTATGCCGTCTTCTACTTGGAAAATCTTGGCGCTCGCGTCGCCGGATAATAGTTGTGTTAGATGCTGACGATCTGTGTCCGTAATAAATATCTGACCAAAGCTATCTTCCTGAACTAAGGCGATAATGCGCGCTACGCGTTCGCGGTCTAACTTATCGAAAATATCGTCTAACAGCAAGATGGGCTTATTCAGATACAACGCTTGCGCTAATTTCATACTCAGCACGTATGTCCGTTGTTGACCTTGCGAGCCTACCGTCTTAAGCGGATAATCGCCCAACTGCATCTCTAAATCATCTTTATGTACGCCCTGACTCGTCCAACCTAATATCAGATCTCTCTGACGCGTGCGCGCCATGGCTGACATTAAGTCGCGGTCATTGAGCTGCGATATATAGCGTAGCGACACTTGTTCCTTGCCGTCCGCTATACGATTGTAAATATCCTGAAAGACCGGAATAAAAGCTTCTATAAATCTTTTCCGCGCCCCATAGATATATTCCGCATGCGGCACCATCTGCGCGTCAAACACCTCCAATAGACTCTCGTCATTTGCGCTCAACGCCTCGCCGCGGTCAGCTATCTGCTTAAGCAATGTATTGCGCTGCTTGAGCAAAGCGTTATATGCCGTCAGGCACTCTAAATAATGCCTGTCCTGCTGCGCAATGACTACGTCCATAAAGCGTCTCCGCTCATCCGAGCCGTCTTCTATCAGACGCTCGTCCCGCGGACTGACCATCACTAACGGTATCAATCCTATATGGTCTATCAATCGCTTATAATCTTTTTTCCCTAACCTAAACTGCTTCTTTAACCCTCTCTTCAATCCGCACGACACTTCCATCATTCCCTCATTAAGCGAGCCCTGCTCACGGCTCATCCCATCATTATAAACGCCCTGCACCATCGCCAAATCTTCCCCATGCGTGATATTTTGCGAATCGATAGCCGTCAATGCACTCTTGGTAAACGACAGCAGATAAATAGCGTCCAGGATATTCGTCTTACCCTGACCATTCAATCCCACCAGGCAGTTGAGCTTGGGACTAAACTCCAATCTCCCCTCCCGTATGTTCCGGTAATTTAATATATTTAATGAAATTAAAATCACTAAGAAGACAAGTAATTCTTAATTCTTAATTTTTAATTCTTAAATCTTAATTCTTAAATCTTAATTCTTAAATCTTAATTCTTAAATCCTCCCCCTACGCATACAGCTTAACATCCTCCTCCGTTATCGTCTCTCCGGCTAAAATAATCAGCCTCTCCACTACATTTCTCAACTGACGTATATTTCCCGGCCACGAGCATGCCTGTAGCGCCTTAACAGCTTCTTTGGCAAACGTCTTCTTCCTGCCGCCTTGCTCTGCACATATCTGCTCGGCAAAATAGTCTATCAGTAGCGGTATATCGTCTTTACGCTCATCTAACGGCGGCACATGAATAGGAATAACATTCAATCTATGGAACAAATCCTCACGGAAGCGCCCTGCCGCTATCTCTTCCTCTAAGTTCTTATTCGTAGCCGCTATTACGCGCACATTTACCTTTACCGCCTTATCTGACCCCACGCGCGTAATCTCGTTCTCCTGCAGCGCCCGCAGCACTTTCGTCTGCGCAGCTAACGACATATCGCCTATCTCATCCAAGAAGAGTGTCCCGCCGTCCGCTTGTTCAAACTTACCCGCACGGTCTTTTACCGCACCCGTAAACGAGCCTTTCATATGGCCGAACAACTCACTCTCTATCAACTCCGATGGGATAGCGGCGCAGTTAACCTCTACCAACGGCGCACCTGCACGCGACGATTGCTCATGCAGCAGTCTCGCCACTACTTCCTTACCCGTACCGTTAGGGCCCGTAATCAATACCCTCGCTTCCGTAGGCGCTACCTTATCAATAATTGCGCGCACGTGCGTAATGGCTGCCGACTCACCAATCATCTTGTTACGGCTCTCTACCTTGCGCTTGAGCGTGCGTATCTGCTCATTCATCGACTTATGATCCAGCGCATTACGTGTCGTCACCAACAATCGGTTCAGGTCAATAGGCTTCTCCATAAAATCAAACGCACCCTTCTTAATCGCCTCTACCGCTGTCTCTATGTCGCCGTGACCCGAGATCATCACTATAGGACAAGTCCCGGCTAAACGCTCCAATACTTCCAAACCGTCCAACCCGGGCATCTTGATGTCCGTGTAAATCAAATCGTAAGCTGTATTGGTGGCTTTCTCTACGCCCTGCTGACCGTCTTCGGCACAATCGGCCTCATAGCCTTCAAACTCTAAGGTCTCCTTCAGCACGTTGCGGATGGCGCGCTCATCGTCTATAATCAGTATCTTAGCCATAATCTGTAAAAATCTGTGCAAAAGTACAAAAATATTTTGGTATGTGCAAATTTTTTTGTACCTTTGTCGCGAAAATGCAGTACAAGGTGTTTTCTCTGTTTGTTTAATTGTTAGTATTCATTTGCTTATGAAAAAACTCTTCTCAGTAATGACGGCAGTCTGTCTGTCGATGGTCATGATGGCGGCTACCACGTTTACGTTCACCGACTCGCCGGATCCCCAGACCCAAGACGGATTTACAGTTACTTTAGCTAAGGGTACCGGCGGTACCGCTCCCGCTGCCTATGACAATGGTGTGCGCCTCTATGCCGGCAACACCATTACCGTTACCGGCGAAGGTATCACCCGTATCGACATTGTCTGCGTTAAGCAGGGCAAAAAAGATTATGCTACCCTTACGGCTGACGGTGGTGAACTGGTTACCGGTGGTACATCCGCTTCGGCTGACGACCCTAAAGTAGACGTGTGGACAGGTTCCGCTTCGTCTGTAGTCTTCACTTTAGGTGCTTCCGGACAACGTGTCATCAAACAGGTGGTCATCAATGGCGACGGTACAACGCCTACTCCCACTCCCGACCCGGATCCTACTCCTACGCCCGATCCTCAGTTGGACTCCACCTACGTGTATGCCGAACCCACGACGGTCGGTGTTCCTGCTGCTGCCTCTGCTAATCCCTATACATTTGTTGACAATAACATTATGGTTAGCTGCACCCGTGGCGCAATCTATGAGTCCTATTTTGCTTGCTATGCCGGTGAGTCCATTACCTTCAACGCTACCCAAAATATCAAAGGTATCGCTATCAACGGATTTGTTAAGAAAGGTTTTACCGCTACCGTAGATAACGGTACTATCGGATACCTTGATGCTTCGGAAGCTGATACCGAATCTAATCCCGTACTGTGGATTACGGATGTAGACGCAATGTCGGTTACGATCGCCTGCGTAAAACAACTCCGCTGCTATTCGGTAGACGTCTATTTTGAGGCTAATCCTGATGTGATGGATACCGTATCCTTTGTAGTCAATGCCGCTGAGGCTGAGTACTATGAGCAGTACTCTACTGAGGGTGCTTACAATTATATGCTGTACCTCTATGATTCTATTACCGGTGCTCCTGAGATTGGTATCGACCTCTATGCTGCTGCTGAAGGCGTATTGGGCGGCTATTATTCTTTCGCCGATCAGACGATGGACGACTATTCCTATGTCTATGTTTCGGATGAAGAATCGCCTTATGCAGATGATGGCCAGTTGCTAATTTCGCAGGTTGGCGACCAATATAGTATTGCGGGCTCTCTGACTTGTGGTACTAAGGTTTATAACTTTGTATATACCGGCCCTGTCGCTTTCACCGTATATGATCCGTATTCCTACGAAGAAGAGGGCGGTAAGAGCTATTCTATCGCTTGCACATGGCAAGAGGCTACCGACTATACAGCCGAGTATAATGATGTATACCTCTATATGGGCGATAACGACAACCAAATCCTCCTCGATGTGTACGTTTCTGCTCTTGATGCCGAGACCGTGATTCCCGTTGGCACCTATACTATCGACAACTCGGCGGTTGCAGGTACTGTCCTGGCCAGCGACGGTGAAGGTATGTTCGGTACCAATCCCAGCTATATGATGGGCGCATTTGAGTATGACGAAGAGTCTGGCGACTATGTAGCTACTAAAGTGTGGTACATCGTTTCCGGTACCTTGACGGTTACTAAGACCAACAAAGGCGCTCGCCTCGAGTTAGTAGCTCAGACCGGTCACGGCTCTACTATCAATGCCGTATACGAAGGTCCCGTTACCTCTGCTCTCAACAATGTCATCGCTCCGCTTGACAAGAACGCGCCGATGTATGACGTGCTGGGTCGCCAAGTAGAAGCTACCTACCAAGGCATCATTATCCAAAACGGTAAGAGATACCTCAATCGTTAATAACCAACACACAATATTTACTAATCAAACAATCACCAATCATGAAAAAGATTTTATCTATCATCTTGGTTCTGACCGCTACAATGATGGTTCAAGCCAAGGAAGTCGTTTTCGATTTCACCAACCCCGCTGATCTGGGTCTTACTCCTGCTGAGGCAGCCTCAACTGGCGTGCAACTTAAGGATTCCACGATTACGGTAGACGGTGTAAGCATCAGCTTCACTGTTCCTTCGGGTAATGGCGCCAAGCTGTGGACCAAGACCGGCCCCGCTTACGAGTTGCGTCTTTACACTCCGTCGACGATTAAATTCGCTTCGACTGGGGAGAAGATTAAAACCATCCGGTTTACCGCTTCGCAGTTCTCGCTCGAAGGTTTGGATGAGAACAAGAGCATTAGCCTGGACACGATGGCTTATTCCTTCACCGTTCCCGAGAAGGGTAAAGCTAACTACATTACCAGCATTAGCGTGTGGGTAGGTGAGGAAGCTCCCGTACAGACTATCGACACTATCAGCGTGAGCGAAGCTCGTCAACGTATCGACGACCGCAAACGTGGCGCTTGCTACATCAAAGGTGTAGCAGCCGGTATGCCCTTCATCCCCACGGGTACCAAGTACACCGTATGGATGACTGACATCAACAATGCCGCCGACTCGATTGAGGCGTTCAACATTATGAAAGATGCTAAGACCAATTGGGCAAGCCTTGATGAGATGAAAGCTGCTATCACTATTGGTGATACCATCCTCGTCTATGCAGACGGCTTGGATCTGTATAACAATACTATCTATGAAACCACTTCCGGCTATTTTGCTGAGATGATTGGTAAGGCCAGCTTCGTTGACCTCAGCACTGTGCTCACGTATGGTTTTGCTACCAATACCGGTGTTGACACCACAACGTATCACTGGAACCTCACTCTCAAAGAGGCTGCTACTTCTGAATCCGGTCTCGTGGCTGAATTCAACAACGGTAAGGCTGCCGGTGTTGCCGGTTATTATCCTCTGTTGACCGGTGTGTATGGTACCGACAGTATTAACGGTTCGCTGAAGCTGACGTATGTTAGCACCAACGTTTCTACCGGTTACAACACCTACGCTGTGGAATTGGTATTCATGGCCGCCGAAAAGCAGTATCGCTTCAACAACGAGATGGAGATTGCCGGCTTTGACGCTGAATACGAAGAGTTGGTTCTCGCTGACGATGTTCCTTTCATCCCCAATGAGGGCGACACCATCACCTGCGCTCAGGCTAAAGAGTATGCTATGACCCTCGCTTCCGGTGCTACGTCTACTATTACTGTTACCGTTATCGGTTACGCTAACAACGTAAGCGCTGCCAGCGGTACAGAGCAGACCTTCTACATCGATGATGTTAATGGCTCCAATGTTAAGACCGTTCAAGCTTACTATTGCTATCTGCCCGAACTCATGGAGGTAACGGAAGGCTCTAAAGTGGCTATTACCGGTAAGATGATGAACTACAACGGTAAGGTTGCCGAGATGAAGAACGGTCAGGTGAACATCCTCGAAGGTGGTAAGCCCGTTGAGCGCGACATTACCTACGAAGAGATTCCTGATACCGCTATTACCGTAGCTGAGGCTCGCCAAATAGGTGCTGCTCTCCAAGCCGGTGATACGTCTGATGTTGTGACTGTTAAGGGCTTTGTGGCTAAACTCTACAAGAGCTACGATGCTTCTAAGAAACAGCAGTCCTTCTATATGTACGATAATATGACAGATGGTACCGACTTCTTCGATTTCGAGGCCTTCAAGACTTCTATCGAAGTGGGCGCTATCGTAGGCGACTATGTATTTGTTACCGGTCGTATTACCGTCTACACTTCCGAGAAGGGTACTACCTATAACCTCGTTCAGGGTACTACTCATTTTGCTTATGCTCCTACCGGTATCCAAGAGGTTCTCAAGAATGCCGATACCGAGAGCGTACAGAAAGTGATGATTGACGGTCGTCTGTACATCCTGCGTGATGGTGTGGCTTATGACATGCAAGGCGCAGTGGTTCGTTAAACTGCTTATCGCAGTAAATGTAGTCATTCTGGCGGGTTGCGCAAGCACCCGTCAGATGACTCTTTTTGCCAATCAGCAAGGTGAATATACTCTGCCCGCCGCTCCCGAGGTAACACTCGCTCCAGGCGATGCTCTCGCTATGCGCTTTGCCGCTACCGACGAGGCCGCTGTGGCGCCCTATCGCGCTGCAGGCGATACAATCGTCATAGCCTCCGACGGCACTATCACCCTGCCCGTATTGGGCACCATAACGGTAGCCGGTCTGTCGGAACAACAATTGCAACAACGCCTCACCGATAGTGTGGCGCTGCAGGTACGCAAACCCGTCGTTAATGTACGCGTCATTGATGCCTACGTATCTGTTATGGGCGAAGTCAACCTGCCTCAACGTGTCGCTTTCCTCAACCCCCTCACGCTCCTTGATGCTATAGCTGCGGCCGGAGGATTGACCGACAATGCACGACGCGACAATATATTGGTGCAACGTCGCACCAACGGACAAGTACAACTCTATCGCGTCAACTTGCTCAACAACGACTTATTCGCATCACCCTGCTATTTCCTGCACAAAGGCGATGTGGTTTACATAAGTCCTTTACATAGTAAATAAGTATGGATATTCAGATTAAGGAGATTATCGTTTGGTCACTCAAACGCTGGTACTGGTTCGCCATCTCAGTAATCCTCTGCTGCATCTTAGGCGGAGTATATTTCCTCTGCAAAGCACCGGTATATAAGGTGAACGCTTCGCTCATGCTGCGCCAAAACGACCGTAATGGCAATGCCCAGGACGAAATGATGCGTATGATGGGCTTCGGCGGCGATAAGATTACCGGCGACGAAGTGGAAGTGCTGACCTCACGCCGACTCATGCAACAGGTCGTCGACTCGCTCGACTTGACTTCTACTTATACCCTCCGCACCAGACGCTTCTCCGTAATCCAATATCCGCAACACGATATTACCGTCACCCTCGCCGAGCCATTTAGGGCGCGCGTAGTGGTGGACGTGCGTCTTAGCGATGGCGTAGCACGTGTACGCGTCAAATCAGGCTGGACACATCGTTCTAAAGCGGTGCTTACCTTGCCCTGCGATACGATGTCTACCTTTGCCGGCTTGTTGACACTTACGCTCAACAATCCTGAGGCCGAAGGGCACTATCGCGTCACCATCCTGCCTCGCGCTAATGCCGTGGAGCGCAATATACAGCAGTTATCCGTCTCGCGTCTGTCTAAGGAGTCTAACATTATCTGCCTGGCTACTACCTCTACCTGTCCGCAACGCTCCGAGGATATCATCAATACCCTGCTGGACCTATACAATGTAGAGGCTGCGGCCGATAAGATGCGCCTGGCCTTGCAGACCGACCGTTTCCTGCGCGAACGCATTGCCGTAGTGGCGTCCCAACTGGATGAGGCCGAAGTGCAGCTGGAGGAATACAAACGCGAACACCGTATCGCTAATATCACGGCTGCAGCTGAGTCGTATCGCTCAACTGAAGACCAATACCAGCGTAAGGCTGCCGAATTGGATGCTCAGGAGAGCGTGCTTAACTTCATAGCTGCTCAGCTCAATCGCCCCGAGAATGCCTATAGCGTTGTGCCGGGCAACTTAGGACTGGAAAACCTCCCGCTGCAAAACCTTATCGACGACTATAATCATCTTATCGTCATGCGGGCACAACTGCTCGTTACTGCTGCCGAGACAAATCCTGCTGTCGTACAACTGGGCGAACAGATAGACGCCACACGCAACGGCGTGATGAAAGGTATTACCGAGGCCCGCGAGGCTATCCGTCTGCGCCGCGAACATGAAAAAGCCCAGCAACAACAATACAACACCCGCTTAGGGGCTGTACCGGCGCAAGAACGCCGCTTCCTGGAGTTGCAACGCGACCGCACCGCTAAAGAGAAACAGTACCTCTACCTCATTGCTAAACAGGAAGAGAATACCTTACTCCTGGCCTCAGACGTCGTGCCCGCTAAAGTGGTCGACTATGCCGGTCATGACCCTGCTCCGGTTGCTCCCAAATTGAAAACGACTGTTATCTTCTCTTTCCTGATAGGCCTTTGCTTACCCTTACTGTTGTTCTTTGGCCTTAAGATAAAAGAGGACTGATTCCCCTGCTGATGATTCTGTGCGTAGCTGAAAAACCTTCTGTCGGTCAGTATATCGCTTCTATCTTAGGAGCGACAACGCGTCATGAAGGCTATCTGGAAGGTAACGGCTATTGGGTCAGTTGGACGTTTGGACACCTGTGTCAACTCCTCGACCCCAATGACTATCAAGAGGCGTGGAAACAGTGGAACCTCAGTTCTCTGCCCATGATTCCCGAACGCTTTGGCATCAAAGTGAGCGACGACAAGGGAGTCATCAAACAATTCAATATCCTCAAATCTTTGATAGCCCAATGTACCGAAGTCATCAACTGCGGTGATGCCGGACAAGAGGGCGAACTCATTCAGCGCTGGGTATACCAAAAAGCCGGCTGTAAAGTGCCTGTACGCCGTCTGTGGGTTAACTCCCTAACGGAAGAGGCTATCCGCGAAGGCTTCAAAACTCTGCGTGAGCAATCGGTTTACCAGGGACTCTACGAGGCCGGACTGATGCGCGCGATAGGTGACTGGCTTTTAGGTATGAACGCCACGCGCGCCTATACGATCCGCTATGCCCGTGGCTCCGGACGCGATAGACAAGTGCTGTCTATCGGACGCGTACAGACGCCCACACTCGCTCTGGTCGTTAAACGCCAGAATGAGATAGAGCATTTCGTGCCTCGCACCTACTGGGAACTCAAGACGCGCTACCGCGATACCCTCTTCTCTGCCCAACTGCCGGCCGAAGAGGATGACTATGCTATTAAAACAGCTGAGCAGGGGCAACAACTCCTGCAGGCAGTCACCAACCAGCCCTTGACCATTACCTCGGTGGAGAAAAAGCGTGGGGTAGAGTACGCACCGCGACTCTTTGACCTGACCTCGCTCCAAGTAGAGTGTAATAAGAAATTCTCGTTCTCGGCGGATGATACACTCAAACTCATCCAATCGCTGTACGAGAAACGCATTACTACCTATCCCCGCGTAGATACTACCTTCTTACCTGATGATCTCTATCCTAAAGTGCCCGCTACGCTGCGAGGCATCAAAGACTACTTCCCGCAGGTGACGCCACTGCTGTCCTTACGCGCTGATGCTAAAGCCGCTAAGGCTAAGAAAGTGCCCGAAGGTATACTACCCATGTCCAAGAAGGTGTTCGACAACTCTAAAGTGACCGACCACCACGCTATAATTCCTACCGGTCAGCGTCCTGACAACCTGACGGCAGACGAACGCAAGGTCTTCAATCTGGTGGCGCTGCGCTTCATTGCCGCTTTCTATCCCGAATGCGAAGTCAGTACGACTACCGTCATGGCTGAAGTGCCCTGTCTCACACCCGTCGGCGATTATCCTAATCCGGTGCCCTTCAAGGTCACTGGACGCGAAATACTTAAGCCCGGATGGCGAGCCGTGTTTGAGAAAGAAGAGGCTACCACCTCCAATGACTCCGGCGAAAACAGCGAAGAGGAGTCCTCTAAGTCGCTCCCTGCCTTTACCAAAGGTGAACAGGGACCGCATATACCCGAATTACAAGAGAAGACGACAACGCCGCCCAAATACTATACCGAAGCAACACTGCTCCGTGCTATGGAGACGGCCGGCAAGACAGTCGATGATGAGGAACTGCGCGACGCCATGAAAGAGAACGGTATAGGTCGCCCCTCTACGCGTGCAGCTATTATCGAGAAACTGTTCCAGCGCAAATATATCGTCCGTCAGGGCAAATCGCTCCGCGCTACAGAAGTGGGTATCGACCTCATCAAAACGATTATCTCGCCCCTTCTCAAGTCCGCCGAATTGACCGGACTATGGGAGAAGAAACTGCGGCAGATAGAACGCGGCGAATATACGGCTCAACAATTCCTCAACGAACTCAAGCAGATGACCTGCGACGTGGTGCGTGAGGTCAAAACCAACAAAGCGGGCATGCTCTGTCCAGTGTGTCATCAAGGGCACGTCATCCGCGGTAATACACGCTACGGGTGCTCACGCTGGCGCGAAGGCTGCACCTACGCAGAGGAGTTTTAGACGGGGAAAATGGCTATCTTGTGCATTTTACCCGTAATCCGTCAATTTTTACACATACGCGTGCGAGAAATTTTGTACCTTTGCACCCGAATTTGAATTTTATTACTAACCCAATACAATATGAAAAACAAAATCCTTCTTTTCTTGTTGCTTCTCAGCCCGGTGTTGGTGGCAGCACGTACTATCCAGGGTGTTGTAACCGACCAGACCGGTGAGACAATTATCTCAGCCTCTGTAATGGTTAAGGGCACTACGATTGGTACCGTAACCGATTTTGACGGTAATTACACTCTCGAGGTTCCGGATGACGCTACTACACTGGTGTTCTCCTACATTGGATTGATTACCCAAGAGTTGCCGATTACCTCTGATGTCATCAATGTGGTTCTTAAGGAAAATGCCGAGCAATTGGACGAAGTAGTGGTTACCGGATATGGTACTACTAAGAAACGCGACCTCGTGACGGCCGTTGCCTCCGTAGGTGCTGACCAATTGAAAGACAGTCCTGTTTCTTCTGCCGCTGAGGCGCTGCAAGGTAAGTTGGCCGGCGTAAGCGTTACTACTACCGAAGGCTCACCTGATGCAGAGGTGAAGATTCGCGTACGTGGCGGAACGTCCCTCACCCAGTCCAATGACCCGCTCTATATCGTAGACGGCTTCCCCGTAAGCAGTATTGCTGATATTCCGCCTACCGATATCGCTTCGATGGACGTACTGAAAGATGCTGCGGCTACCGCTATCTACGGTGCACAGGGTGCAAACGGTGTAATTATTATCACCCTCAAGGAGTCGGCGGCCGACAACGATAAACCGGAGATGCATGTTGAGTATAACGGTTTCGTAGGTTGGAAGAAGATTGCTAAGATGCTCAATACCCTCAGTAACCGCGATTTCATGCTTCTGCAGTATGAGAATGCATACCTGAAGGGCGGTGTAGAAGGTAACTTTGCTCCGTACTTTATCGAAGGTTATCAAAACGGTGACGGATACGATATCGCAGCTATGTTGGCCGGTGCTAATGATCTGAAGCGCACCAATTGGCAGAAGGAGACCTTCGGTCGTACAGGATTTACCTCCAACCATTCGATCAGCTTGAGCGGCGGTAACCGCGTAGCTAACTTTACGGCTAACTATACCCGCGTGGACGATAAGGCTATCATGGATGGCTCTGACTATCATCGTAATAACCTCAACCTGAAGGCTAAGTTCAAACCCCTCAAATGGTTGACCTTAGGCTTCAATACCCGTTATTCCGATACCGAGGTACACGGCGCAGGTTCGAATACTACTAAGGATGCCGGTACTACCTCTGAATCCCGTATGCGTAATGCTGTAGCCTTTACACCTATCAAACTGTATAAGAAAGATGGTGACTCGCTCGAGGATGAAGATGCTTATGGTGGATTATACGATCCTATTACCACCATCCGCGACAACTATAAACTCAAGAAAGAGATGCGTTTCAATGTGGGCGGCTATTTCAATATTAAGTTCGCTAAGTACTTCACCTGGCGTTCTGAGATTGGTTATGACTACAAGACCGTTCGTACGGAGCGTTTCTATGGTCCGACTACCTATTTTGCCCGTACTAACGCTAAAAACGGTAAGGGTGCCGCAGTGTTGACCAACGAGAAGAATACCAAATTCCGTCAGACCAATACCTTCAAATACGATCAGACCTTTGATAAGGCGCACAACTTAGGTATCCTCTTGGGTGAAGAGATTATCATGAACAAAGGCAGCGAAGATACCCAGACCGCTGTAGGCTTCGATCCTATCATGGGCGGTAAGGATGTATTCAACCACTTCGGTAGCGCAGAGTCGTATACGTCTAAGAACTATATCGATCCTACCGACAATATGCTGTCCTTCTTTGCACGTGCCGACTATAACTATAAGAGTCGCTACTACGCCAGCTTCACCTTCCGTGCTGACGGTTCTACACGCTTCGCTAAAGAGCATCAGTGGGGCTACTTCCCCTCCGGTGCCGTAGCTTGGAATATCGGTGAGGAAGAATTCGTTGACCCGGCTAAAGAGTATATGTCGCAGTTGAAACTCCGTTTCTCGTACGGTACAGCCGGTAACAACAATGTCGATCTCGGTTATCTGCATACCGACTTCCTGTCGGAGGTAGCGGCCCATAGCGGAGGTACCGTTTCCGACTTGAGCGGCTTCACCAACATGCTGACCGCCGGCGGCTCGCAAAAGATTGCCGCTAACCCCAACTTAAAATGGGAGACCACTATCACGCGTAACTTAGGTATCGACTTCGGATTCTTCAACCAACGCTTGAGCGGAAGTTTGGATCTGTACCTCAATACAACTAAGGACCTTATCATTCTCTACAACCTCTCTTCAGGTTACAATGCTCAGTTCCGCAATATCGGTTCTACCGAGAACAGAGGTATAGAAGTTAGTTTGACGGGTGTTATCTTAGATAAGAAATCCTCTTCGCTGCACTACAACTTAAGCGTTTCGGCTAATATCTCCGCTAACCGCAATAAGGTTATCGACCTCGGTGGTATGGATTATATTACCGCTTCTACCAGTGCTTTCTCTACCGCTAACGCTACGCTTAACGAGTTCTACGTGTACAAAGGACAGCCTATGGGTAGTTTCTATGGCTACATCAGCGACGGCTGGTATACCGCTTCCGATTTCAACCGCGTATCGCCTACCGATAACCAAGGTGGTGAGAAACAGCAGAACTGGCGCTTGGATAAGACTAAAGCTCCTACCCAGTTGGAATCTCTCGGTGCTGCTTATCCCGGTATGATTAAACTTAAAGATATCAATAAGGACGGTAAGATTGACGAAGCCGACCGCGTTAAGTTAGGTAACGCTATGCCTAAGTGCTCCGGCGGTTTCTCGCTTAACTTCAATATCGGCGGTGACAAGTGGGGACAAGTAGACCTCAATGCCAACTTCACCTATTCGATTGGCAACAAGGTGCTCAACCTCAATAAGGTCGACTTTACTACTATCACCAATACCTCTACCAAGACCTCCTATCGTAATGCTATTACCGAAGTTGCTTACGGCAATCGCTATTCGATGTTTACTGCCGATGGCGGTTACCTGCCCACGCAGTATCTGGCTAAGTTTAATAACGATTACGAGAAGATGGCTGCCGCTATGGATGCCGATAATGCTAACGCGTCTATCTGGTCGCCCTACATGGCTGCTTATATCGTAACCGACTATGCGGTAGAGGACGGTTCGTTCCTGCGTCTCAACCAACTGACCCTAGGTTATTCCTTGGCCAATGCTTGGATTAAGAAAGCCTACATTACCCGCTGCCGTATCTATGTACAGGCCAGCAACCTGTTCTGTGTAACCAAATATTCGGGCTTCGATCCCGAAGTGGATGTATACAGCTCCAAGAATCCTTTGATGCCCGGTGTTGACTACTCGGCTTATCCGCGTAGCATAGGTGTCAATGTTGGTGTTAACCTTGCTTTCTAACCTTTAGTCAATAATTACCGATATGAAACATTCAGCCTATATATTAGTCCTTGTGGCCCTTTTGGGCGCAACGTCCTGCAAGGATAACGCTTTCTTCAAAACCGAATCTCCTTCGGCTATGGACGTAACGGTATTTACTTCGCCGACTCAGACCGAACAGGTCATTGCCGGTGTGTATGCCCTCTTTGCTGAGCAGAACTCCTATCGTTCGCGTTTAGGCGGACCGTGGGTAGCTATGAATACGGATATTGAGAACTATTCCACCTCATCATCCTCAGCGCTGCCTGACTATGCTACTTATGCTCTCACCAGCGAGGGTGACAGCAATGGTGACCTGATCGCAGTTAAGAAACACCCCTGGGCCTATCTGACCATGGCTATCGAGCGCGTGAACATCTGTATCGACGGTATGGAAGAGTTCTCTGACCTGACCAATAAACATTTCCAATACCTCTATGGCGAGGCCTTAGCTCTGCGTGCCTTCCTCTACCTGGAGATGATTAAGCTGTGGGGCGACGTACCTGCTCAATTCCACGCTATGGATGTTAACGATGAGATGTCTATCTATCCTAGCAAGGTTGACCGTAATATTATCTTCGAGCAACTGCGTGGCGATTTGCGCAAGGCTGCCGAGATGATGCCTCCGTCAAACGAGTGCCCGGGCGTAGCTATTCATACTGTTGAACGCATGAATCGTCAGTTTGCGTGGGGCTTGCTCGCCCGCATGGACCTGATGTATGCCGGCAAGGCTCTGCGTCCTTATCAGATGGTTCCCGGAAGCGGCTATCACGTGGATTTCAATGTAGATGCCAACAAACGTATCGAATTGCTCAACGAGGTTATCGAAGCCTGCGAGGCAGTTATGGATATTGACGGAGTTAATATCGGCGGCAAACTGAAAGCCAACTACGAAGATGTCTTCCGCGCTATCTGCGGTAGTATACATACTTATGACGCTACCGAGACCCTGTGGGAGATTCCGTTCGCTGATAATATCCGCGGCCAGTGGCTCAACCGTATGGGTGCTTATACCGATAAGACTGCTTTCGGACACCTTATCCATACTACCGGTAGTTCCAAGAGCAACGGTAAGGTGGTTATCCCTCCGTTCTTTGCCTATGAGTTTGATGCTAAGGATACCCGTAAATGGGTGACCGTCAATCCCTATAAGTGGACGTATGATGCTAAGAACAATCAAAAGATTGATTCGGCTCTATCTACTACTGAGTCTATCCTCTATCAGATTCCTCAGGATGCCAATAAGTTCACCTTGGGTAAGTATCGTTTCGAATGGATAACCTTTGATATGCAGGGTGATGACGACGGTATTAATATCCCCATCATGCGTTATTCGGATATCCTGCTTATGTATGCAGAAGCAGCTATCGGTAGCGTATGTGAGGTAACGCCGACGCGTGCCCTCAAGTATGATCCCGCTACTATCTTTAATACGGTACGTGAGCGCGCAGGCCTGCCCGCGATAGCTCTCACTATGGAAAATATCCAGAAAGAACGTGCCTTTGAGTTCTGCGGCGAACAGATTCGTAAGTACGACTTGATGCGCTGGGGTATATTTGCTAAGACGCTTAAGGAGGCTCAGGATAAGTATTATTACTTCACCAAGATGCGTACCGATACCACTATCATCGATTTCTCCGGCACGCCATACGAAGGACGCATCAACGACAAGATGTATGTCAAGTTCGAGCGCAACGATGACTTTGCCAGCGATAATAGTAAGACTTTCCGTATTACCGATATCTATGGTCTCGCTTATGACGAGATGGGCACACCCGAGGGGTGGGATGAAACCAATCATAGCGGTTGGCGTCGTGCCGAGATTTATATCGGAGGTAGTGAAGGTTCTAAGGTTCCTGTTATCGAAGTAGGTGACGGTGCCGGACAGATGTGCGTATATCGTCCGTCGATGGAGGATAAACTGGAAGCTCGTCAATACTGGCCGCTCTTCTCGGTTATCCTATCGTCCAATCATAACCTCTATAACGATTACGATTATTAATGTCGCGTATCCTTCTGCTCATATTACCTTTGTGCCTGTGCCTATCGTGTAAGGGAGGCTCATCCGACCCGGACCAACCGGCTAAGGGCACTTTGGCCTTCCCGGGTGCGCAGGGTGGCGGCGCTTATACCGAAGGCGGACGTTCGGCTAATGTCTTTGCGGTTACTACCCTCGAAGATGCAGCCCTTAATCCGCCGGTAGGTTCGTTGCGCTACGCCCTCCAGCAGGCCGGCAGACGCATCATCGTCTTCCGCGTGGCCGGACGTATAGACCTAAAATCGCAACTCAACATCACCAACGGCAATGTCACCATCATGGGACAATCCGCTCCCGGCGACGGTATTTGTATATCCGGCTATCCGGTAGTCATCAAGGCTGACAATGTCATCTTGCGATTCTTGCGTTTCCGTATGGGCGACTTGAATGGCAAGGAAGGCGATGCTTTGACGGTGCAGGAGGGACATAAGGACATCATTATCGACCACTGCTCGATGTCGTGGTCTACCGACGAATGCGTCAGCACATACGGTGTGCAGAATTTTACGCTGCAGTATTGTTTCATTACCGAGAGCCTCAATAACTCTGTGCACGCCAAAGGAGCGCACGGCTACGGAGGTATATGGGGCGGTACGAATGCTTCGTATCATCATAATCTCTTGGCGCATCATAACTCGCGTAATCCTCGCTTCGACCACGACTTTGTTGACCGTACCTGCCGCGGACCGTTGGACTATGTCAATAATGTAGTCTACAATTGGGCAGGTAACTCGGCCTATGGAGGCGAATCGGCGGATGCGGTGCGTAAGATTAACTTTGTAGCTAACTACTACAAACCCGGTCCTGCCTCGTCTAAGATTCCTTCGCGTCTCTTGGATCCCACTACCTCGTGCTCGTATTGTGCAGCAATAGGAACGGTCAAACCGGCGCAGTTCTATCTGGTGGGTAACTATATGTACGGCTCCGAGAAGGTGACGGCAGATAACTGGCAAGGCTCGACGGTTAAGACCGCAGCCGTTAAGGCTAAGGATCGCTGGACGAGTGGGCTGATAGCTCTGACCACTGAGCAGACGGCCATAGAGGCATATGAGACCGTTCTGCAGAAAGCCGGCTGCTCACTGCAACGCGATGCTGTAGATACGCGTATTGTGGGAGAGGTGCGCAATGGTAATTATACTTATCGTGGAACGACCTCTACCAACGGTCTCATCGATACGCCGAGCGATGTTGGCGGATGGCCGGACTATACAGGTACAGCGGCTGAGGATAAGGACTATGACGACCTGCCTGACGCATGGGAAGTGCAAAACGGCTTAGACCCTACCGACTCCTTCGATGCCGGATTGACGACCTTGCAACCGCCGTACACCAATTTGGAGGTATATATGAATCAAAAAGTTGAACATTTATATTAACAACCCAACTAATTAACATTATTAACCTTTTTAAACAAACAAAAAGTATGAAAAAACTTTTCTTCTTTGCTGCTTTGTTTGCAGCTGTGAGCATTAACGCTCAAGAACCCGTAGTGAAAGTCCTCTCTGAGGTTGCTAACTACGTTGATTTCCAGGCTCTCTATGAGGCTGATGCTACTTTGGTAGACGTTGTTCCTACCAGCACCACTTTTGTTACATTGCCCAACGGTACAATACTCAAGGGCTTCCAGAAAAGTGATGGCTCTGAGACGGTAAACTCTTGGAACACGAAGCCTTCTTACAACACCACGATGCCTACTCCCGAATGGGACGGTGTAGACTCGCTGAAGGCCGGTACGATGTTCCGCGCAGGAAGCAATTCTACTATTGAACTGGGTGCGTTCAATACCACCGCTGATGGTAAACTCTATGTTTACTTCCAACCCAATGGCGATAGCGAACGTGGCGTTAGCTGCTCCATCTTTGAAGGTACTCCCGTTGAGGTAAAGAAGAGTGGCGTTAAGATTGACGGTATCCGTCCCGCTTATGCTGCTGAATTCGAACTTGAGGCTGGCGCATACGAAGCCGGTGATGTTGTATTGAAGGTGCTGGCTAACACATGCAATATCTTCGGTATCGGTATCGAGAACCTCGGTGCTTCGGGTCTCAACAATGCTCTTATCAACGCTGAGAAGACGCAAAAGATGATGCTTAACGGCCAATTGGTTATCGTTAAGGACGGTAAATACTTCAACGCTCTGGGTGCTGAGATGAAGTAATCTAGCTTAAGCGTATAAAATGAACAGGTGCACTTGCGGGTGCACCTGTTTTCTTTATGTCGTCGGGCTTTGTTACTCGTTGAGCGATTTGCCGTTCCAGATGATGCGGCTGGATTTCTTGATGCTGTGCTCTTTAGCGGGTGACAAGGAGCAATTCTTAAAGATGATATTGTCGGCTTGTTCTATCTCAAAACCTGCGCCTACACCGATAAACTGTACGCCCTCGAAGCGTATATCATGTATGGGCATGCCCTTGAGGCCGTGCATGAAGAGCGCTTGACGCGGCTGTACGCAGATGATGTCTTTGAATACCACATTGCACCAATCGGGGAAGAACTGGTCTTTCTTGTCCTTATCCGTAGCGCTGACACCTGCACCGCGGTCGGCATAGCCCGACTCAAACAAGATAGCGTGCTCGCGGATACTCTTCATGATGATGTTCACGCACCATATATCCTGGCACCAGCCGCCACGACCGGGAGCGGACTTAAAACGGCAGCCTATATCTGTTCCGTCAAACACACAGTCTTTGACTACCAATCGCTGCATGCCACCCGAGAACTCCGAACCGATAACGAAGCCTCCGTGTGCACGATAGACGGTATCTTGGATGATGAGGAAATCGCGTTGCGGACCGGCTTGTACGCCTTTCTCGCCTACGCCGCCTTTCATACATATACCGTCGTCACCGGCGCTCACTCTGCAGCGGGCTATTAAGGCAACCTGTACGTTACCCGGGTCCATGGCATCGCCGTTCTGTGCCCACCACGGGCAGTCGATAGTCACGTCTTCGATAATCAAGTTCTGAATACGCGTAGGTACTAAGTGGAACTTAGGACTATTGCGCAGCGTCACACCTTGGACGATGACATTGCGGCAGTCGGTAATGTTGACCAGGTGCGGACGCATCTTTTCCTGGATGATAGGATCGTTGGCTATATTGGGGATACCCAATTCGGGATTGAGGTTGAACGGATACCATAGGCGATAGGTCTTGTCGTCTTGCACCAGCGTGCCGCCCATCTCCAAAGCCTTATTCCACACCTCGGGTAGGTTGCCATCGCGTACCACTTTCTTCTCTTTGATAGGCCGCCAATAGAATCCCTGACCGTCAATGACGCCCTGACCGGTGATACCTACGTTCTCGCATTTAGAGGCACGAATGAGGGCATTGCATTTCTTGCTGCCGTCACGCGGGTCGTTCTTCTGGACATAAAGTTCTTTATTGGTGGAGAAGTTGATGATGGCTCCTTTGTTGAGGTGCAGGTCGATATTTGATTTCAGTACGATAGGTCCTGTCGTCCATTCTCCGCGGGGTACAATCAGGTGTCCGCCGCCTAACTCTACCAACTCATCTATTGCCATTTGGAAGGCCTCGGTACATAGTTCTCCGCTATTGGGATGCACATTCAGTTGGGCAGCATATTTAGCCAGGTTAACTTTGTGGTCGGGGAAGATAACCGGCTTCACCTGCTCCAAGGCTACGGGCAGATTCTCGTAGTAGTGTTCATACTGTGCCATCAGGCTCATACATACGCCCGTGATAAGGGCCAAACAAAATAGTCGTTTCATAGTATATCTTGTATTACTAAATTAGCTAATGTCATTCCGAAAACGCCTACTATAGGGGCTATTGTCCCGCTCTCGGCACTTATCTCCGGCGACCATACGCATTGGAACTTACGCTGAGGGGCCAACGAATGTCCGTTCATGACGCTGTCCCTTATTTTCCTGCGCAAAGACCGTGCCAGAGGACAGCCTTCTACCTTGCTGAATTCGCTGATGCGTATCTGCGAGACGTCTGTCTTGCGACCGGCTCCCATGCTGCTCAGTAGGGTAGGACGCTTGCCTGTAGCCTCATCGATGGCCGCAGTAGCGCGATGGATGAGGAGCAGCTTGTCGTCTACCGAATCGATAGCATCGATGACGTAATCGTAGTCGGCTAAGTTCCATTCGTTACAGGTGCCTATATTATATCGCGTGTGCTCGGCTATGCAGTCGAGGTCGGGATTGATAGTCATGAGGCGCTTACGCATCTCCTCGACCTTGCTGCAGCCTATGTTGTCGGATGTAGCTACTATCTGGCGATTGATATTGGAGGGGTTGACTTCGTCAAAGTCCACTAAGGTCAGGTGTCCGAGTCCTGTGCGCACCAACGCCTCGGCGCACCAACCGCCTACGCCGCCTACGCCGAATAGTATGACGCGTGTTGTCTGCAGCCGCTCAAAAGCTGCTTGACCCAATAACTGTATGCTGCGCTCAAAACTCATTGATTCACTATCCTTAATGCTGCCTGTATACCGTCCAATGCGGACGAGGTGATACCTCCGGCGTATCCGGCTCCTTCGCCGCAGGGGTAGAGACCGGGATGACTGATACTCTGCATGGTCTCTGCATCGCGTACGATGCGTATAGGACTGCTGCTGCGGCTCTCTACGCCTACTATTACCGCGTCGTTGGTCAGATAGCCCGGATACTTGCGGTCAAAGTCACGAAAGCCTTGCTGCAGGTAAGGACCTATCTGTTCGGGTAACCACCGGTCGAGGCGCGAGGGCACTATGCCGGGCAGGTAGGAACAGGCCGGCAGGTCTTGACTGGCACGTCCTTCTACAAAGTCCTTGAGCCGTTGTGCCGGCGCTTGTGCTGCGTTGCCGCCGGCTATGCGCACCTGTTCCCAAGCTATGTGCTCTAACTGTTCCTGGAAGTCCAATCCTTCCATCGCGGTAGCGAAAGGAGGTATAGTCACTACTATGCCTGAGTTGGCATAGGGTGAGTTGCGTAGCGAGGCGGACATGCCATTCACTACGCACACCTCGTCACCGCTGCCTGCGGGCACTATATGTCCTCCGGGACACATACAGAAACTATATACGCCGCGGTCCATCACTTGCGTCACCAACGAATACGAGGCGTTGCCAACATATTGAAGTAAATCAGACTGTTCGCCCATATGATACATCCACTTATTGATGAGGCTCTGCGGATGCTCTACACGGACGCCCATAGCACAGCCCTTCGAGGCTAATGCCACGCCTTCGCTCGCCAGCATACGATACGTGTCGTGTGCGGAGTGGCCTATCGCCAAGATGATTGGGGCGTTTGTGATTAGTGGTTGGTGATTTGTGATTTGATTGAGCGAAGTGATCTTCGTCCCAAAGTGTATCTCTCCTCCGTGGGAAAGGATGCACTCGCGCATGCGGCGGATGATGCCCGGCAGTTTATCGCTGCCTATATGGGCGTGTGTCTCGTACAGTATGCTGTCCGGTGCTCCGAAATGGTGAAATATCTCCATAACGCGTTGCATATTGCCGCGTTTCTTGGAGCGGGAGAAGAGTTTGCCGTCGGAGAAGGTACCTGCGCCGCCCTCACCGAAACAATAGTTCGATTCGGGATTGAGTCCTTCGTTTCTGTTGAGCAGCGCTATGTCGCGCTTGCGGGCGCTGACATCCTTGCCGCGTTCGTAGATGATAGGGCGTATACCGTGTTCCAGGAGCGTCAGGGCTGCAAATAGTCCTGCGGGTCCTGCGCCGATAATGGATACGCTGCGGCCGCTGCGGTGGACGTCTTGGTAGACGGGAGGAGTATATAAAGGCACAGGTGCGTCATGTTCAATCTTGTTGCCCTCATCATCGGTGAGCACGGTCAGGATGACTTTCAGTTGTCGTTGCCGCGCATCTACCGACCGGCGGACGATGCGGTAACGCGCTTCGACCGCCTTAGCCTCTTCGGGCGATAAGGTCAGCACCTGTGTCTGCATACTTATTTCTTAACGGCTTCCATGATCTTGGCTTCTATCTCATCTGCCAAGTCCGGATTGTCGCGTAATACGTTTTTGACGGCGTCGCGACCCTGAGCCAGTTTATTGCCTTCGTAACTGTAGAACGAACCGCTCTTAGTCAATATGCCGTATTCGGTACCTAAGTCAACCAATTCGCCTACTTTGGATATGCCTTCGTTGAACATTAGGTCGAACTCAGCCTTGCGGAACGGAGGTGCCACTTTATTCTTGATGACTTTAACGCGTACGCTGTTGCCGAGTATCTTGTCGCCATCTTTGATGGGGCTGACTTTGCGGATATCCAGGCGCACGGAAGCGTAGAACTTAAGGGCATTACCGCCGGTAGTAGTCTCCGGATTGCCAAACATCACACCAATCTTCTCACGCAGTTGGTTGATGAAGATGCAGGTGGTCTGTGTCTTATTGATGGTGCCGGTCAGTTTGCGCAGCGCTTGCGACATCAGTCGGGCTTGCAGACCAACCTTGTTGTCGCCCATATCGCCGTCTATCTCGGCTTTGGGTGTGAGGGCGGCTACGGAGTCGATAACTACTATGTCTACCGCACTCGAACGAATCAGTTCGTCGGCAATCTCCAAGGCCTGTTCACCGCTGTCGGGTTGAGCTATCAGCAGGTTCTCTACATCTACGCCTAATTTCTCGGCATAGAAACGGTCAAAGGCGTGCTCAGCATCGATGATAGCGGCTATACCGCCCTGACGCTGTACTTCTGCCATAGCGTGAATAGCTAATGTCGTCTTACCACTCGACTCGGGACCGTAGATCTCGATGACACGTCCGCGGGGATAACCGCCTACGCCTAAGGCCAGGTTCAGGCCGACACTGCCGGTAGGGATAACGGGGATATTCTCAATCTTGTCATCACCCAAGCGCATGATGGCGCCCTTACCGAAGTCCTTGTCAATCTTAGCCATCGCCAGTTGCAGGGCTTTCAACTTCTCGGCGGATGGTTGTTTTCTCTCTTCCATACAATATGTCGTTTTAATTCTTAATTTTTAATTTTTAATTTCCTCAATAGAAGAACACATATCCCAACACGATAGCGGCGGCTATGCCGGCAAAGTCGGCTATGAGGCTGCACACGACGGCGTAGCGGATATTCTTGATATTGACGCTACCGAAGTATACCGCCAAGATGTAGAAGGTTGTATCCGTACTGCCTTGTACTATGCTGACCAGTCGTCCTACAAACGAGTCGGGTCCGTAGTGTTGCATGGCTTCTACCATCAGTCCGCGTGCTCCGCTGCCGCTCAGCGGCCGCATTAGTGCTGTAGGTAATGCCGGCACCCAGTCGGTATTCATGCCGCACCAGGCTAAGCCTCGAGCTATGCCGTTGACCAACATGTCCATTGCTCCGCTGGCACGAAACATACCTATAGCTATCAGCATAGCTACTAAGTAGGGCACGATACCTATGGCCGTCTGAAAACCGCCTTTAGCGCCATCGATGAACGCTTCGTATACGTTGATCTTGCGCACCAGTCCCGCGATGATAAACCATACTATCACGCCCAGCAGCAGTGTGGCGGCGCCGAAAGCTGACCATTTATTGACCGTAGCTTGCGGCATCGAAAGGGCGCCCCATAGTATGAGTCCTACAAAAGCCGTTATGCCGCCTAAGGTGCCTAAGATGACTTTGTCCCACAGTTTGATTTTTTGCGCTATCGCTACGGATACTACGCCGGCTATGGCGGCAAAATAGGTAGCTAAGAGGATGGGCAGGAAGACGTCTGCCGGATTGGCGGCTCCCATCTCGGCGCGGTAGGTCATGATGGTTACCGGCACTAAGGTCAGGCCGCTGGTTACCAGAACCATGAACATAATCATCGCGTTGGAGGCGGTATCTTTCTTTTCGTTCGATTCCTGCATCTCGCGCATTGCTTGCAGTCCTAAGGGTGTAGCGGCATTGTCTATGCCCAGCATCGTGGCGCTCAGGTTCATGAGCATGCTACCGAAGGCCGGATGGCCCTTGGGGAGGGTGGGGAAGAGGCGCGTAAAGAATGGACTCACGCCACGCGACAACTGTCCTATGACGCCGCCCTGTTCGCCTATCTTCATGATTCCCATCCAAAGGGCTAATACGCCTGTCAGGCCGATAGAGATTTCAAAACCCGTCTTGGCGCTGGTAAAGGTGGAGTTCAGTATCTCGGTCATCACATCCGTATTACCGGTTGCGATGCACTGCACTATGCCGAATACTACGGCCAACAGTATCAACCCTATCCAGAGGTAATTTAGTATCACGGTGCAAAGGTACAACAAAATAATCAAATTTGCAAGATTTTGAGGCAAAAAATAAAATATGCCTGCATAATTTTACTTTTTGAAGCAAAAGATTGTAGTTTGCAGGATACTGCGAACGTATTTTCGAAGGGGTCCCATGTTGATGGGGGATGAGGTCGAAGGTACAAAATACTTGAATTAAAATTTTAACATCGAAAAATCAAAATCACGGAATATATACGTAGTATATATAGGGTATAGTATGATACGATGCTCCCTCGTGGTAGTTCGGGAGCGTGGTGGGGGCTTTGTCATCCAAAAGAACAAATCTGCATAAAAATGGCATACAAATTTGCAGATGTCATTTTTTTTTGTGTAATTTTGCGGCGCAAAGGTTTAATTTACCTATCGCCTCACCGCGGGCGTAATCAGCGGTCGTTGCTCACCGACGTTAAACAGGATGACAAGTTGAGAATTTACAAATCTGTACCTTTGCCAGAAATAGCATATCGAAATGCCGATGAATGGAAAAATTTTAATTCAATTCTACCTATTGCCACTCCTACAGTTATCGAAGATATCCGCGAAGACTCAGACGAACTCATCAAAATCCTCCACGACGGCCAGATATATCTCCGCCGTGGGGTCGGTGACCGAGACGTGAAAGTATACACGATTACCGGGCAAGAGGTAAGGTAAGGATGAATGAACGAATGAAGGAAAGAAAGAAACAGGGCGGCTCGAAGATGAGTCGCCCTGTGTGTGAGAGATAATCTTATCTGTCTTTCAGTTTCTCGATTTGGCGGTCTAGGGCTTCGAGGGCGGTGTCGATGCCTTCCTCAAAGCTGTCGCAGGTTTTCTCGGCAAACATCTCAGGTCCATTGCCAAGGACGCGGATCTGGGTGTGCTTATTGAGGTTGGTCTCCGGCTTAATAACCGTCATACGAATCTCCATCTCCGCACTGGGGTTGTTGAGCAACTTCTCGTAACGGTTGGTTTTCTTAGTGATGTACTTCTCGAGACGCTCTGCTATCTCGAAGTTAACAGGATTGATAGTCAGTTTCATGGTCGTGTGTATTTCGATTAGTGATTAGTGATTTTCGATTAGTGATTAGGTTTTAGTGTTTAGTGGCTCTTGGGTGAGCGTGGTTATAGGTGTTGCGTATCTGCTCAAAAGTAGTATGCGTATACACTTGCGTAGCCGCCAGTGAGGCGTGACCGAGCAGTTGCTGGATGGTACGTATGTCGGCTCCATTGTCGAGCATGGTAGTAGCAAACGTATGCCGGAGCACGTGGGGACTATGTTTGCGCAGCGTACTGACTTCGCCCATGCGGGAGCAGACAATATGATACAGCATCGTCTTATCCAAAGGCGCTATGGTGCCGTCACGTCGCTGCTTGATGAAGAACGCCGGTGCATAGTCGCCCCGCAGGGCCATATAGTTGCGTATCAGTTCTATCAGGCGTTCCCCGATAGGGATGATGCGTTCCTTACGGCGTTTACCGAAGACGCGTATCTGTCCAGTCGTTAGGTCGATGTCGCTATCCTGAAGTCCCAACATCTCGGCACGTCGCATTCCGGTCTGGTACAGCATCTCTATAATCAGGCAGTCGCGTACAGATGTCAAGTCATCCGCTTGTGCCTCGTACTGCAGCGCCTCCTGCATCTCAGAGGGTTTGAAGAAGACCGGCAGCGGTTTATCTACCTTAGGCGCTTCGATGAGTCGTGTGATGTCACGGTCAACCACTTTGACGCGCAGCAAGAACTTGTAGAACGACTTGAGGGCACTCAGACACTGTTTGACGGTACGTTTAGAGTAGTTATCCTTCTCCAGCATGTCGACAATCCAGGTCTTGACATCGCTCTCGTCTATCGCTTTCGGGTCGAAGGCTTCCGGCTTAACTCCCAGGAATCGGCAAAAGCCATATAAATCGTCACGATAGGTGTCCACCGTGCGTGGAGAATATTTCTTCTCCACAGCGATATATTCCAGGAAGCGGTTAATCATCCGTTTATCCGTTGATCTCTCTGCCTACGGCATCGGACTCCTCAAAGGGGAATAGACCGAACAACTCGGCATCGATACGGTCGGTAATCCAGCGGAAGTCCTCCGGGTTGTTGCCGAACTTACAGGTGTCGCCGGGCACGATGAGCAGTTTGCCTTTGTAGTCCCGCACCCAGGCTTCATACTTGTCGTTCAATCCCTGCAGGTAGTCGATACGCATGGAAGCCTCGTAATCGCGGCCACGCTTCTGAATCTGTGCAACCAGGTTGGGGATGGACGAACGGATATAGATCATCAGGTCCGGCATCTTAACGAGCGACATCATCAGGTCGAAGAGGTCGCAATAGTTGTCAAAGTCACGGTCGGACATGAAGCCCTGCTCGTGGAGGTTGGGCGCAAAGATACGGGCGTCCTCGTAGATGGTGCGGTCTTGGATGATGTACTCGTCGGATTTGGAAATCTCGACAATGTCCTTAAAACGTTTGTTAAGGAAGTAAATCTGCAGATTAAACGACCACCGTGCCATATCTTGGTAGAAATCAGCCAGATATGGATTGAAGTCTACCGATTCAAAACGCGGTATCCAACCATAGTGTTTGGCCAACATGTTGGTCAAGGTGGTTTTTCCGCAACCGATGTTTCCTGCAATAGCGATATGCATATGTTAAAATTAAAAATTACAAATTACGAATTAAAAATTACTCTTTGGACCAGTTGTATTTGCTGAAGAGGCCGAAGAGTTCGGCATCGATACGATTGACGATATACCGGAAGTCCTCGGGGTTTTGCTCAAAATTCATGTGGTCAGAGTCGATAACCAGTACGCGTCCCTCGTAATGATGGTAGATAAACTCCTCGTAGCGGTCATTCAAGTCCTTGAGGTAGTCGATCTGCATGCCCTGTTCATACTCACGTCCGCGCTTCTGTATCTGCTCAATAAGAGCAGGTACCGACTTACGCAGGTAAATCATCAAGTCCGGCATGCGCATCAAACTCTTCATGTGCCCGAAGAGCTCCATGTAGGTGTCATAATCGCGCTGGGTGAGGTCACCGCGGCGATAGTTATTGGTGACAAAGACATACACGCCCTCAAAGATACTGCGGTCTTGGACAATCGTATGATTCGATTGCGCAATAGCCAACATATCCTTGAAACGCTCCTTGAGGAAATAGGTCTCCAAACAAAACGACCAACGAGGTATATCGGAGTAATAATCTTCCAGATAAGGGTTGAAACCTACACTCTCAAAACGCGGCTCCCAACCGTAATAACGGGCCAGCATCTTAGTCAATGTGGTCTTACCTGCTCCTATATTTCCGGCTATAGCGATGTACATGGCAAAAGAGTATACTAAACGCGACGACAAAATTACAAATTATTTTGCAAATATGCAAGACTTTTCGCACTATTTTTATTTTTTGTGCCGTAAATTTGCAGATATCAAAAAAAAGATGTATCTTTGCAGGCTTTTTCTGTGCAAGTGCGCATATACATGCACGCTACGCACGCAGATAAATAAATGTGATGATTGACTATATCAAAGGACATATCGCCGAGTTGAATCCCACCTACGTGGTCATAGAGGCTGCCGGAGTGGGGTATGAGATAAACATTGCCTTGCCGACCTATACGGAGTTGATGGATCGAGAGGAGGCTAAGCTGTTTGTTACCGAGATAATCCGCGAAGATGCGCACCTGCTGTTCGGTTTCGGCAGCAAAGGCGAACGCGAGACCTTTGTGGCGTTGATGACCGTGAGCGGCATAGGCGGCAATATAGCCCGTATGATTATGTCGGCCTACACGGCAGCCGAGTTACGTCAGATTATCGCTACCGGCAATGCCCGCGCCTTGGGACAAGTCAAGGGATTAGGCCCCAAGACGGCACAACGCATCATCGTAGACCTGAAGGATAAGATATTGAAGGTAGACTTAGGTCAGCCCGGCGGCGAAGAGGTGGTGCCCGAAGGCATGCTCTTCAATGTAGAAGCCAATCCGGTAAAAGAAGAAGCCGTAAGTGCCCTGATGATGTTAGGCTTTGCCTCTGCACCCAGTGGCAAGGCGGTGGATAAGATATTAAAAGAGAACCCTGCCGCTCCTGTAGAACAAGTGATACGTCAAGCGTTGAAGATGTTGTAAACGCCGAATGAGCAAGAGAATCCCATTCTTCATATTACTCGTAGCGTTGCCCGTCATACTGTTCGGACAACAGGCTGTACAAGCGCCATTGTTGACGCATGCCGACTCAGTAGCAGCAGCGGACACTGTGGGGCAGGTGGTGCCTGCGCAGCGCAAGAAGATGGATCAATCGTCCTACGAGGCCCTGATACGTCAAGGCAGCAATATGGACCTCAAGCAGCCGGATAATGTAACCACCACGGTGGAATATCAGCCTAATACGGGTCTATATGTCATCCATACCAAGGTGGGCGACCTGGATATCTCGACGCCATATATGATGACCGCTGACGAATACAAGGCTTATTCGGAACGCGAGTTTATCCATCAATACTGGCAGCAGAAGATCAGCGAGGTGGAGCACGATAACGAACGCAAGTTCGACATTACGGACATGAAGTTTAATATCGGTCCGGCCGATAAGGTCTTCGGTCCCGGTGGCGTACAACTGAAGATGCAGGGAAGTGCGGAACTCATGTTCGGCTTCAAACACCAATATGTGGACAACCCGGCGCTGACCAAACGCTCGCGTAACAATAATATCTTCGACTTTGACGAGAAAATACAGGTCAATATCAACGGTAAGGTAGGTACGCGTCTCAATTTCCAGATGAACTACAATACCGAAGCCTCCTTTGCTGCCGACCAACAGAATATCAAAGTATCGTACAAAGGCGAAGAGGACGATATTATCCAATCTATCGAGGCGGGTAATGTGGCGCTGGACCTCAACTCCAGTTTGATTAGAGGTAGTCAGGCGCTGTTTGGTATCAAGACCGAATTGAAGTTTGGTAAACTGAAGGTGCAAGGCTTAATCAGTCAACAGAACAGTGCTACCCAGTCGGCAGGTACCGAAGGCGGTGCACAGATGACGAAGTTTGAGGTGGCAGCTGATAACTACGATGAGAACCGCCACTTCTTCCTCGGTTACTATTTCCGTGACCATTATGAGGAGGCTATGCAAGCTCTGCCGTATGTAGCGAGCGGTGTGACCATCAACCGTATCGAGGTGTGGGTGACCAATAAACGCGGCTCGTATGACCAGGCGCGTAATATCATCGCCTTGACGGACTTAGGTGAGCCGCTCAAAGAACACATCATGCGCCCGGAGAAATGGTACAGCGGTGTGGCGGATGAGAAGCCGTCGAACAACTCGAATACCTTGTACAGCGCCTTGAATGCACAAAGCGGCATACGCGATATCCAGCAGGCTAGTTCGATATTGCAGGGCATGGACTTGTCGGTAGGTGACGACTACGACAAGATAGAGTCGGCCCGACTGCTGACCAGCAGCGAGTACACGCTGAATGCGGCGTTAGGTTACATCTCCCTGCGTACCACGCTGACGCAAGACGAGGTGCTGGCAGTAGCTTATGAGTACACCTACGGCGGCAAGGTATATCAGGTAGGTGAGTTGTCGTCCGACAGAACGGCTTCGGACAGCACGTCCGGTAATAGGGCTCCGAACCTGATATTGAAGATGTTGCGTCCCAGTAACTGCGCTCCGCATGAGCCTAACCCTGCGCGTCAGGCTATAGGCGAGACACACTACGGCACGTGGGACCTGATGATGAAGAACGTCTATTCCTTAGGTGCCAGTTCGATGACCAGCGAGAAATTTGAACTATATGTTCAATACCGCAACGACTCGATAGGTACCAGCGTACAATATTTGCCCGAGGGACGATTGACCAAGGGTAAACAACTGCTCCGCGTTCTCAATGCCGACCGCTTGGACCAGAAGCATAATCCCTATCCGGATGGACGCTTCGACTATGTAGAGGGATATACCATTCTCAGTTCCAGCGGACGAATCATCTTCCCGGTCTTGGAGCCGTTCGGTAGTTATCTGGCCAAACAGTTGGACAACGACCCTGCGCTGGTAGCTAAATACTGCTTCCAGGAGTTGTACGACTCGACCCTTATTGTCGCTCAGGAGATGAGCGAGAAGAATAAGTTCACCCTGCAAGGTAAGTACAAAGGCACCAACAGCAGCGAGATACGCTTGAATGCTATGAACGTGCCCCGCGGAAGTGTTCGTGTTACCGCCGGAGGTGCAACATTGGTTGAGAATGTGGACTATACGGTCGATTATGCGATGGGCGTAGTCACTATCATCAATCAGGGTATCTTGGATTCCGGCACTCCGGTTAATGTGAGTCTGGAGAACCAGTCGACCTTCGGTATGCAACGCAGGAGTCTGTATGGTATCCATCTGGAATATCAATTCAATAAGGACTTTTCTATCGGCGGTACGTTGATGCACCTGCGCGAGAAACCGCTGACCACTAAAGTCAATACCGGCTCTGAGCCATTGGCCAATACCATCTGGGGACTGAATGTCAACTACAAGACCGAGTTTATGTGGCTGAGCAATGTCATCGACAAGATTCCTTGGATTACGGCTACGGCTCCCAGTACGTTCCAGATAGGTGCCGAGTTTGCGCACCTAATCCCGGGACACACTAAGGATGTGGGCAGCTCCGGTACTTCGTATGTAGATGACTTTGAGTCCACCACCACCGGCATTGATGTGCATTATCCGAGCAACTGGTTCCTATGTGCGACACCTTCGCGCTTTACCGAGTCGGGGCTGAGCAACAATATCGACTACGGCAAGAACCGCGCTATGTTGGCTTGGTACGCTGTCGATCCTATCTTCGGCCATCCACAGACCAATACGCCGGGACATATCAAAGACGATCCAGATCAGATGTCCGACCACCGTACGCGTATCGTGTACCAACAGGAGTTGTATCCCAATAAAGAGTCGTTGGCCAACGAGGACACGCGTCTGAGTGTACTCAACCTGTCGTTCTATCCCCGTGAGCGTGGTCCGTACAATATCGCCACCGACGGAGGTCAATACGACAGCGATGGTTTCCTGACCAACCCGCGTAGCCGCTGGGGAGGTATGATGCGTCGATTGGACAATACCGACTTTGAGAAAGCCAATATCGAATATATCCAGTTCTGGTTGATGGATCCGCGTTTGACCAACAATGCAATGTTTGACGGCGGTGACTTGTATATCGACTTAGGTGACGTAAGCGAAGATATCTTGCGTGACGGTAAGAAGAGCTTTGAGCACGGTATGCCTATCAATCCGGAGAATACGCTGGTAGTAGATACTACGGTCTGGGGTCGCGTACCGCGTACTACCTCTACTACAGTAGCTTTCTCCAACGAATCGGGTGCCCGCGAGAGTCAGGATATCGGTTTGGACGGATTGACTACTCAGATGGAGTATGAGTACGGCAAGTACAGAGACTACTTCCAATCGATGCGTCAGTTGGCGCAACAGAATCCCGCCCTGCAACAGCGTTGGGGTAATGACCCGTTCTCGCCGCTCAATGACCCTGCCGGCGATAACTACCATTACTACCTCGGTGGTGACTACGACCAGCAGCGCACTACCATCCTCGATCGCTATAAACACTATAACGGTACTGAGGGCAACTCACCCGAGTCGGGTGGCTCGAGTTATGGTACCGCGTCTACGCTGACGCCGGATATAGAGGATATCAACCAGGATAACACCCTTAACGAATACGAGAAATACTTTGAATACCACGTAGCCCTGCATCCCGACTCGATGGAGGTAGGTAAGCAAAATATTGCTGAGAAGATGACCACTACGGTTACCTTGCAGAACGGCGAACGAACTGAGGTAACGTGGTATCAGTTTAAGATACCCGTCAAAGGTTCTTCGGCGGTTAAGGTAGGTTCTATACGTAACTATAAGTCCATCCGCTTCATGCGTATGTACCTGACGGGCTGTTCGGACTCTACGCACCTGCGTCTGGCTTCGCTCGACTTGGTACGCGGCGAATGGCGTAACTATACCAAAGGCTTGTACAACGACGAGAAGCGTGGTATGTATAATATCACCTCCACCAATCCCAATGCGTCTATGGATGTACAGGCTATCAGTATTGAGGAGAACGGTAACCGTGAGCCCGTCAACTATGTCTTGCCTCCCGGCATCAGTCGTCAGACCGACCCGGGTCAGGCACAGCTGATATCGCAAAACGAGCAGGCCTTGGTATTGCGAGTGCACAACTTGGAATACAACAACGCTGAGGCAGTATATAAGTCCGTCACCTACGACATGCGCAACTATAAGAAGTTGAAGATGTTCGTGCACGCTGAGGCTATTGCTACTGACGATGAGACGGAGAAGATACAGGATGGCGATTTGAGTTGCTTTATCCGTTTGGGAACGGATATGACCAATAACTACTACGAATACGAAGTGCCCTTACAGGTTACTCCTCCCGGCCGCTACAATAACGACAACGGCAAGGACCGCGAACGTGTATGGATTCCCGAGAATAATGTCGACTTCCCCTTCACGGTTCTCACGGGCGCAAAGACGGCTCGTAACAAGGCCAAACGTGCTAACACGCCGGGCGTAAGCAATACTATACCATACGTGCTGTATGACGATGCGAACGGTAAGCCGCAGAACCGCGTGACTGTATTGGGTAACCCGACACTGGAAGATGTAGAATATATCGTTATCGGTGTGCGTAACCGCCGTGCTGCTAATCGTCAGGTCAACGGTGAGGTGTGGGTCAACGAGTTGCGATTGAGTGAGTTTGACGAGTCGGGTGGTGTAGCGGCAACAGCTAATGTGGCCTTGGGTATCAGTGATATAGCCCAAGTGAATGTGGCAGGACGCGTAGAGACGGCTGGTTACGGAAGCATAGAGAGCAATGTGCAGAGCCGTAACATGGACAATAACTACCAGATTCAGGTGAGCGCCGCCTTAGAGGCCGGTCGTCTGCTGCCTGAACAGGCTCACCTGCAGATACCGCTGTATGTCAGCTATTCCAAGAGCGTCACCTCGCCTAAGTATGACCCGACAGACACCGATATTAAGTTGTCTGAATCGCTCAATACGTATAATACCAAAGCCGAGAAAGACTCTATTAAGGCTCTGGCGAATACGGTACAGGAGTCTACTTCGTGGAGTTTGACGAATATGAAGGTGGATATCCACTCCAAGAAACGCAACATGTTCTATGACCCGGCTAACTTCACAATTTCCGTAGCCTTCAATAAGCAGAATAGACAAACGCCGGAGATCGCTAAGGATATGAGTACCGACCATAAGGGCTCGTTCTCGTATGCTTACTCCTTCAATCCCAAACCTTGGGAGCCGTTTAAGAAAGTGGAGAAAGTGAAGAAGGTGAAGATGCTGAGTGAGTTGAACTTCTACTACCTGCCGCAGTCGTGGTCGTTCTCCACGGATATGCACCGTGCATTTTCGATGATGCGCATGCGCGACTTCAACCAGACGACGGTAGGCAAGGCTCCCGAAGAGCAGGAGTTGAGTTTCTCGAAGGACTTTACGTGGAGCCGTAATTTCGACTTTAAGTTCGACCTGACTAAGAATATGAAGTTCTCCTTCCATACGGCTATGAACTCGACCGTAGACGAAGGCTACTATACGCCGGAGGTGATTCGCGAATACCACTTTACCAACGACTACTACGAGGCTTGGAAAGATACCGTGCAACGCAGTCTGCGCAAGTGGGGAACACCTTATACTTACCAACAGGTCTTCACCGCTTCGTGGAATGTGCCGTTCAACAGGATTCCGTATATGGAGTGGTTGACGGTCAATGCATCGTATAACGGCACCTATAACTGGACCCGCACAGCACGTTCGTCGAATAGAGCTAACTTGGGAAATACAGCCTCCAGTAACCGCTCGTGGCAGATAGACGGACAGGCTAACTTCGAGAATCTGTACGGCAAGTCAAAATACTGGAAGCAGATGAACCAACGTATGTCCGGACGAAGCAGCGGCAGACCGTTCAGGCCTAAGACCTATACCGAGACGGTAGACTTGGAGCCCGGCGTAGCTAAGGAGATTAACCATAAACTCAACTCCGAGGCACTGGTAGTGACCGCCGTTAACGAGAAAGGACGTTCTGTACCAGTTAAGTTTGTGACAGACGGTACGGGCAAGATTAAGGTGACCAGTAAGACAGGCGGCAAGAGTATTACTATTACCGTCAATACCAAGAATCCCAACCAACGTACGGCAGCGCAGATGACGATGGACTTTGCGGCATACTTCGGAACGATGATTCGCCGTGTTCAGGTGACCTATCGCAAGACCGACGCCTTGACGGTGCCCGGCTTCTGTCCCGAGATTGGTTTCTTCGGTCAAAAGAAAGACGGCAGTGCGTATGCTCCGGGTTGGGACTTTGCCTTCGGTTTCTTCCCGAGCAACTACTTGGAGCGCGCCAAGAATCACGGATGGCTGTCGCTGAACGACAGTGTGGCTCAACCTGCCACTTTAGCTTCGACGGCCGACTTCGACTATAAGATTACCTTGGAGCCCTTCCCGGGATTGAAGATCCAACTGAATGGTAAACGCTACGAGGCACAGACCAATTCGATGCTCTATGTGCTCGATACCCAAGACCGGTCATCGTATGTATTGCAGAACAACCGTACAGGATCATTTAATATCACTCAAATAGCTATTCTGACTGCGTTTGAGAAGATCGGTAAGGCATCCAATAACTACGAATCGGAGACCTTTAACCGCTTCCTGCAGAACCGCGAGATAATGACACAACGCGTTCAGGAGCGCTATAATAACAGTTATTATCCCACGGCGGCTCAAGACCCGACAGGACGTATCAGCGATGATTTGCACGGAAAGAAATACGACCCGCAGTATGGTGCAGTCAACCATAACTCGGCGGATGTACTTATTCCCGCCTTCCTGGCTACGTACACTAAACGCGACATCTCCAAGGTCAGCTTCAATCCGTTCCTGAGTATATTGCATACACTACCTAACTGGAGCGTGACGTTTGATGGTATAGGACGTATCCCGGCTGTTAAGCAGCACTTCAAATCGATAACCCTGACGCACGCCTATACTTGTAAGTACGCCATCGGTTCGTATGCTAGTTATTCGACGTGGATAGGGGCTAACAACGGTCGCGACCTGACCTTAGGATTCACACGCGATGTGACTACCGGCAATCCCACACCTTCGAGTGCACACGATATATCGTCCGTCAGTCTGACCGAGTCGTTCTCGCCGCTGATCGGATTGAATATGACCCTCAAGAACTCGTTGTCCTTCAAGGCCGAATACCGCAAGCAGCGTAATGTAACGCTCAATATCAGTTCGGTACAGTTGACCGAAGGACACACCAACGAGATAGTCTTTGGTACCGGCTATACCGTCAAAGACCTGCACTTCACCGCTAAGACCAAGAATGGCGGTCAGCGTAAGGTAAGTAACGATTTGAAGTTGACGGTTGACTTCTCGTACAAAAATGTGGTCACCCTGTTGCGTAAGATTGAAGAGAACCTGACGCAAGCCAGCAGCGGCAATAAGGTGTGGGGATTGAAGATCAGTGCGGACTATGTAGTATCGCAAAAGATTAATATCCAATTCTACTACGACCACCAATCCACTATACCGCTTATCTCGTCCTCGTATCCTATCAAGACGGATAATGCCGGTATTACCATCAAACTGATGTTGACACGATGAGGATAGCTATTCTCGGTCCCGAATCGACAGGTAAGAGTACCTTAGCGCAGGCTTTGGCTTCGCGTTTCGGCTATGCCTTAGTGCCGGAATATGCCCGCACGTATGTGGAGCAGTTACACAGAGCGTACACCATAGACGATGTGCTAACGATAGCGCGGCATCAGGTAGACGAGTTGGCAGATACGCGTCCGGATATTATCTACGATACGGAGATGATTATTACCAAAGTGTGGCTGGAGCATAAGTATGGTACCTGCCCTGCGTGGGTGGACGAGGCCATACAGCGTTATCCCATGGATTTGTATCTGCTCTGCTATCCCGATATTGCGTGGGAAGCAGATCCTACGCGTGAGAATCCTCACCTGCGTGAGGCGTTGTTTGAACGGTATGAACAGGAGATACAACGCACGCACGTACCTTATATCATCGTATGCGGGCGCGTGAGAGAGTTATTGCTTAAAGAGCAGACGAAAAGCATCAGCGACCTTCTTGACAGGGACTACCTCAATGGTTAGTCCTTTTTTGTTGTACTGCTGTCCGGCTGGGATAAGGATACGGCGGAAACCCAATTTCTCGGCCTCCTGGATGCGTTGGTCAATGCGGTTGACGGGACGTATCTCGCCGGCTAAGCCTACCTCACCTGCGGCACACGTACCGGCATCTAAGGACAGATCCATATTGGACGAAAGAACGGCTGAGAGGACGGCTAAGTCGATAGCCGGGTCATTGACACGTAGACCACCGGCTATATTCAGGAAGACGTCTTTTTGCAGCAGTTTGAAGCCCACGCGTTTCTCCAGTACAGCCAGTAACATATTCAAGCGTCGCGTGTCGAAGCCTGTAGACGAGCGCTGAGGCGTACCATATGCGGCGGAGGATACCAAGGCCTGCACTTCGATGAGTAGTGGTCTGACACCTTCTACGGCTGCGGCTATAGCTATGCCGCTCAAACCATCGTGATTGGTTGAGAGGAGCAACTCGCTGGGATTGGTGACCTCGCGCAGGCCGTCCTGACGCATCTCAAAGATACCCAATTCGGATGTCGAACCGAAGCGGTTCTTCTGGGCACGGAGGATTCGGTACATATAGTGTTGGTCGCCCTCAAACTGCAGGACGGTGTCCACGATGTGTTCCAATACCTTAGGACCGGCTAAGGAGCCTTCTTTATTAATATGGCCGACAATGATAAAGGGTATATTCTCTCGCTTGGCATATTCGAGTATGCGGGCAGCACATTCGCGTACCTGACTGAGTGAACCTACGGTAGCCTCTATCTCCTCGGTTCCGATAGTCTGTATGGAGTCGATGACTACTATGTCGGGACGTAGAGCGGTTACCTGTTCCAGTATACGCTCCAAGACTGTTTCGCTGACGATATACAGGTTGTCTGGCTTGCCGGCCAGACGTTCGGCACGCAGTTTGAGTTGGCGAACACTCTCCTCTCCCGAGGCGTATAGCGTATGGCGATCACCCTGCTGCATCAATACCTGCAGGGCTAAGGTCGACTTACCTATACCCGGTTCGCCGCCTAACAGTACCAGACTGCCTGGCACCAAACCGCCTCCGAGTACGCGATTCAGTTCACCGCAGCGCATATCAATGCGCATCTCTTCGGAAGCTACTACTTCCTGTAACCGCTGAGGCTTGCCGGTAGAAATAGAATGTCTTTCAACTTTCGATTTCTGACTTTCGACCACCTCCTCCTCATACGTTCCCCATTCGCCGCATACGGGACAACGACCTAACATCTGCGGAGCTTTGGCACCGCAGGAGGAGCAGATATATTGGATTTGCGATTTAGCCATCAGATAGTATAGGATTTTCTTTCTACCGCCAGTTCGGTAACGGGAAATACTTCGCTGGCCTGCTGCAGGAAGATATCGTGATTGTCTTCGCGTGACGAGAAATGGCCGATAATCAATCGTCCGGCATGTGCCAGCCGTGCTATATCGGCGGCCTGTCGGGCTGTGGAATGCATTGTAGCCTTGCAGCGGCTCTCCCATTGGTCGGTAAAAGTGGCTTCGTGGAAGAGCACGTCTACGCCGTCTATCTGTTCGGCAATAGAGGCTTTGTACATCGTATCGGAGCAGTAGGCGTAACGTTTGCGGGGCTCGCTGTCGCGGTGATGCTCCGTGAAGAGGAATCCGCAGCAGGGCACTTTATGGTGCAGGGGAATCGTCTCCACCGTTACCGTGCGGTCAGAAAAGATGACTTCGCGTTTGCGGGGATTGATAGCGTGGAAGATGAGCTCGTAGTGCATCTCGGTGCAGTGGTAGTCTAGCCACGGACGTAGGAGTTTTTCCAAGTCGGCGTGAGCATAGATATGCAGCGGTTGCGTGCGTCCCATCATGTCTAGGGTGGAGATGAGTCCGATAAGACCGAAACAATGGTCTCCGTGCAGGTGCGAGATAAAGATACTATACAGGCGGGCAGTCTTGATACCCATCCGACGCATGGTCAGTTGGATGCCCTCGCCGCAGTCAATCATAAACGACTTGTCGCACAATTCCAATACTTGCCCTGAGGGCGAGTTCTGAAATGTGGGCAGGGCACTACCCGAACCTAATATAGTCAGTTTACCCGGTTGCATTTATTTTTTGATACTCAGATAGACGCGCAGGAAGACGTTTTTGGTGTATTGCGGGAAGTCGCCATTCTGCAGCCATCCGTAATAGCCCAAGTCGCGTTGGAAGACGTCGGCTACGCGCATGCCTTTGTATTTACCGAAGGTGAATATCTCCTTGCCGTCCTGGTCATATGCTACGCGTCCGGCGAAGTCGGCAAAGCGTGTAGCGCCGGCGGTATATTCGTTGAGTCCTTCAACGGTGTCGGGTAGATCATCGTAGCGCTCCATCTGGGCCATGAGCACTTCGTAGGTAGCCATCGTGTCGGCATTGGCCGAGTGGGCATCCTCGAGATTCTTGCCGCAATAGAACTTATACGCAGCAGTGAGATTACGCGGTTCGTGCTTTTGGAAGATGGTGAATACGTCTACACTCTTACATTTCTTAAGGTCGATATTGATGCCTGAACGCAAGAACTCTTCGGCCAGCAGGGGGATGTCGAAGTGGTTGGAGTTATATCCTGCTATATCGGCATCTTCAAAAACCTTAGCCAATTCGGGAGCCAGTTCTTTGAAGGTAGGGCAGTCGGCTACGTCGGCATCATATATGCCATGTATAGCCGAAGCGCCCTCAGGGATAGGCATTTGTACCTCCTGTCCCATGAGCGTCATGGTAGGTTTGATACGCAGGGTCTTCCCTTCGGCGGTGCCGTTAGGGAAGACCTTGTGATAACTGATTTCAACGACGCGGTCAGTGCCTACATTGACACCGGTAGTCTCCAGGTCGAAGAAGACCAGTGGTCTATTCAGTTGAAGTTTCATTAGTCGTTGAGCAGCATGGGCATTAACAACATGAGTACATCTTCGTTCTCGGCATTCTCTGCGGGCAGGATGAGTCCGGCGCGTGCAGGATCGGCCAACTCAAGAACAACCTCGTCGCTATCGATAGCGTTGAGTATCTCGATGAGGAAGGGAGCCTTGAAACCGATAGCCATAGGCGTACCGTTGTACGAGCATGCGATGGTCTCTTCTGCGCTGGTGGAGAAGTCGATATCCTGAGCGGAGATTTTGATTTGGTCGTTACCAAGAGCCAACTTCAGCAGGCTGGTACCGGTATTGGCAAATACGGCTACGCGTTTGCAGGCGTTAATCATCGTCATGCGGTCTACGGTCACCTTGTTCTGGTTGTTTTGCGGGATAACGGCATTGTAGTTGGGGAAACGGCCTTCGATTTGGCGGCAAACGATGAGTGTGCGGCCGAATTCGAATTTGGCGTTGCGGGTCCCGAAGTTAACAGTTACATCTTCGCTCTCCTTAGCCAATACGCTCTTGAGCAGTACGGCAGGTTTCTTAGGCAGGATGAAACTCAGCGGCTGAGCGGCCTTAACGGCTGCGTTAGTGTAGCGTACCAGGCGGTGAGCATCGGTAGCAACCATGGTGATGTGATCCTCTTGCAGGTCGAAGTATATACCGTTCATCACGGGACGCAACTCATCGTCAGCGGTGCAGAAGATAGTCTTGTTGATAGCGTTGAGCATGCCCTCAGCGCTGATGACGAAGGTGTTGTTCTGCTCGTCCTCTACAGCCATCTCGGGATACTCAGCTCCGTTAGCGCCTACGAAACTGTAGGTACCGTTGGAAGAGGTAATATTGAGTCCGAAGTTCTGGTCATCAATGCTGAAACTCAGGGGCTGCTCGGGGAACTCTTTGAGGGTCTCCAACAGCAGTTTAGCGCCAAAGGCTACCTTACCTGCGCCCTCTGCGTTCTCTACGTCGATAGCGGTACGAATAGTAGTCTCGCCGTCTGAAGCGGTCAGCGTCAAGGCGTTGCCGTTCAGGTCAAACAATACATCCTCCAGAATAGCCAGGCTGTTCTTGGAAGCGATAACACGACTCACTGCTTGCAGCTGCGCAAACAATTTTGTACTGGATACGTTAAATTTCATAGTGTATATAACTTTTTATTTGATTCTATTCCAATAAGCGCACAAAAGTACAAAATATTTTGCATATATGCAAATATTTTTTTGTTTTTATTTGTGTAGAATAATTATTTCTTACTTTGTGTACAAAAAAACGGCCCTGATGAGCCGTTTTTTTAATGGATATGTATAATTATTTACTTAGTCAGTACTTTCCACTGCCAGGGACGGAGAGTCATCGTAGTAGCAGATTCGAGTTCTTTCTCCTTGCCGCAGGGGCAGGTGTACGTGCCGCTCCATTCGCCCATATCGAGGGTGACGGTTTGTTCCTTATCAGACATGTTCATAACTGCCAGCACGGTATTGTCACCGTGTTTAGGACAGGTCTTATGACGCACGAAAGCAAAGATAGCATCGTTGTCGGCCGGGATACGTACCATAGGCGCACCCACTTCCGGACTCCACAGAGCAGGATTGCTTTTGCGCAAGGTGTTAAGACGCTGATAGAGTAGATATTTCTGTCCGCTATTGCTCATGAGGGTGTCGATGCAGTCTTTCTCAAAGAAAGCAAGACGATGGTTGTTACCGGATAGTTGGCCGGTGTAGATAAGCGGCATACCGGGCACGAGATAGGTGAAGGCGGTGAAGAGATCAGCCGCATCGCCCATACGCTCGTATTCGGTGCCGTTCCACGAGTTCTCATCGTGGTTGGAGGTGAAGTTCATGCGGATAGCATTGGCGCGGATAGTGGTGTCGGCTTTAGCAAAATAGTCCCACAGGTCTTCAACACCTTTCTTGCCTTGTGCTACGTCGTTCATAATATGATGCAGTGTCCAACCGTAATACATATCGAAAGCCGACTCGGTGAGTTCTTGTGCTTTGTCCTCGTCTTCGGCTAAGGTGAACATCTTAGGATGGTTGACCCGCAACTCACCCATCGCATCGTTCCAGAAATCGGTAGGTACTTCGCCAGCTACATCGCAGCGGAAACCGTCGATACCTATCGAGTCCATCCACCAATGCATAGCCTGTTTCATGGCGGTGCGCATATCGGCGTTGTCGTAGTTGAGTTTGGATATGTCGGTCCAATCGTATTGTACCATCAGGTTGCCCAGACTATCGCGATAGTGCCATCCTTCATTTTTTGTCCATTCGCTATCGGGAGCGGTGTGATTAGCCACCCAGTCGAGGATGACCTTAAAGCCCTGCTCATGGGCGGTAGCCAGGAAGTGCTCGAAGTCGGCACGCGTACCGAACTCAGGGTTGATGGCGCAGTAGTCTATAATCGAATAATAACTGCCGAGCGAGCCTTTGCGGGTGAGTACGCCGATAGGTTGGCAGGGCATCACCCAGATGATGTCTACACCGTTCTCGCGCAACTGAGGCAGCAAGGCTTCAGCAGCCGCAAAAGTGCCTTCGGGCGTAGCTTGACGGGTGTTGAGTTCGTAGATAGTGGCATTATATGCCCAGCAAGGATGAGAATGATGGCAGCAATGTTTCTTGCCGCAAGCCGTCAGGGCTACTATAGCCGTGATGAGGATGATGAGTTTTTTCATATGTTCGATTAGTGATTAGTGATTTTCGATTAGGGATTAGAGATTCTCAATGGTTATCTCGCTGACTTGGTCGCGAACGATGCGCACGCGTACTCGTTCATTCATATATACGCGCTCAAACTCGAGGGTGTCCTGATTGGCGACGATAGGGATATATTCGCCGTACATCAAAGCCATCGAATGGCGACGCAGGTCGGTCATACGTTTCACCTTACCCAAGAAGGTCTGTTCTGCATCGCTGAGGGCATCAAAACGCATCATATGGCGGTTATCCGGGTCATTGGCTCCCACTTCGGCAAACTCATCGCCTTGATAGATACAAGGCACACCCGGGATAGTCATATTCAATACCTCCAATTGCATAGCGCGTATGTAAGCCAACTCGGATGCCGGGCGCACGTTGCGTGTCCAACCGGCCTCTTTGGGATCTTCGCTGAAGCTGACAGCTCCGTCGGCCAGTGAAGCATAGCGTACTTGGTCGTGGTTACCGCTGATATTACCCATCGTATGGTGGGCACCGTATGTAGCCAGAGAAGTGAGGATAGCATCGTTGATGCTGCTCATCGAACCATCACCGGCTAAAGCGTGGGTAGCGGTAAAGTAGATGTTGAAATCAAACTGGGCATTGAGCATACCGGATTTGACATACGAACCGATAAGTTCTGGGCTACCGTATGTCTCGCCTATCATCCAGAAATGACGGTTGGGGAAGCGTGTACGCATCTTATGGGTGAGCAAGCGCCAGTAGTCCTCCGGAATATGTTTGCAAGCATCGTGGCGGAAACCGTCAAAAGGATAGGTCGTCATCCAATAGAGGGCGCTGTCGGTCATGGGTTCGCACACCTCCGGGCGTTCCAGGTCGAGGGTGGGGATGTGCGTGTCGAACCAGGTAGTCAGACGGGCATCGTCCCACAACTCGAAGTTGCGGCGTCCATCAGGCAGGATACTGTCGGTATGCCAATCAGGATGCTCCTGCAGGGTAGGTGAAGCAATATGCATGTGGTTGGCCACATAGTCGAGGATGACATTGATGTGGTGCTCATGAGCGGTCTTGAGCAGGGCATTCAGTTCGGCAGGTGTACCGAAGCGTTTTTCCAGGCAGGTAGCAAAGATAGGCCAATAACCATGATAGCCCGAGAAACGGGTGTAGGTCTTCTCAGGGTCATATTTATTGCCGTTCTTGAAGGTATACTTACCCCACGCGTCCCAAGGGTTTTGGGTGATAGGACTAATCCATAGGGTAGTAACTTGCAGACTATCGAAATAGCCCTCTTGTATCTTGCGGGTAATACCGGCAAAGTCGCCTCCCTGATAATCCACTATATCCAATACTTCGGGACTGTTCATCTTCCAGTTGTTGGCCGTATTGCCATCGGCAAAGCGGTCGACCATAAGGGAGTATAGTATCTGAGCCTGGTCGTCTTGACGCGTGAGTTGCTCGGCCGAGAGGATAGGCTTACCGTCCTGCAAAGGGATTAGCAAGTCGTTGTAGCGCGCGTTGGCAGTGCAAGCAAAGACGCGGATGAAGTCGCGCTGCTGCGGCTTGGCGATGGTGTATCCGAAGCGGATAAGGGTGTCAGTAGCTTGACGCTCGCACCATTGGCAGTCGATAAGTTCGTCATTGACATAAACGGCTACGCGGATAGGCTCTGTCGTCCAATGGTCGGTGTCCCACGTACCGAAGGCTATTTCCGTATCGGAGCAGGAAACGGTGCGTAAACAGGCTTTATAGGGCAATGAAGGCAGGATACAGATATCGTAGGCGATAGTGCTGTCAACGATGACGCGCAGGTTGCCTAAGGTGTTGTCTCCCGTCAGGTCTAATTCGCCCGTCGTGTAGTTCTCCACGCGGTAGTTGTCTTCCGTTTCGATAGTCAGTTGCTCCTCAAAGGTGAGTTGCGGCAGGTAATCGGTCAGGAACACGTGCATGGTGGTGCCTTCGACATAATGAATCGGCATGATGGGGTTCGTTACCGAAGTGTCCTGCGTCTGATGCCGGCAGGCTACCAATGTCAGCAGGGATAAGGTTAAAAGCAATGTCTTTTTCATGGTTATCTAATGTGTTGTGTTTAGTACAATATAATGCGGCGAGTGATGCGTTGTCCGTTACTCTTGACATCTACCAGGAAGCATCCTGCTACAGCAGGCATGTTGATGGTATTGACGCCGTCGCTGAGCGTGCCGTGCATGCACGGATGACCCGTCATATCATAGATGGTATACGTGCTGCCTTCCGAAGCTTCTATGTTCAGACGTGCATGCATACGCTGCATAGCCGTAGGATAGACAAGAATCATCTTGCTTAGCTCATCGTATGCTACCGGTTGGAAGATAAGCGGGCAGGACGGTATAGGCTGTGAATAGCCGGCACGTGTGAGGGTAACAATAATGCTGTCACCTGCCTCTAAGTCATCGCTGTAGAGGTAGGGCTGACTCAGGTCAGGCGAGGCAACGCGTCCGGTCTTATCCACACCGTACTTATCCCATACTTGCCATTGGTACGGAGCGGTGAGCAACCATCCGCCGGCATTGGCCGTCTCGTTGACGAGGGCTACTACATTATTCCAGTAAACCTCCATTATCGCACTGGGATAGCGCACCAGCAGGTTGTCTTGCAGGATGGTGTCGCTTACGTGACAGGTCTTAGCCATAAAGCGAACGCGATAGGCGTAATAACCCGGATTGATACACTCGTCCAACGACATCAGCGAGACAGGTATACGGTTGTGATGGTTAACCAGTCCGGACTGCTTGCGCTGACTGATATTCAGATTAGGATCCAAGAATTCTATCTCGTAACTATGAGGCAGGGTGCCGTTGCAATCGAAGGTCAGGTAGATGAGTGCATTCTTCTCGGCGCACACTTCCTTATCGGCATGCACACCGGTGATAGTGAAGGGCTGCTCAACATATACAACCGCTACATGTACAGCCGACAACTCAGCTGCCGGTTGCCATACAATCTGTTTGATGATGGTGTCCTTAGTGGGCATATAGGTCTGACCGAAGATGAGCAATCCGTGACCATCCGTCGTGCAATAGTCATAGAAGAGCGTGTCGTAGGTCGTGGGCACTACTTTGAGGTTGAGGTGCTCGATGGCATCGCAACCGTGAATGGTCTTGCCATAATAGGTATAATGACCGCTAAAGGCGTAGCGTTTGTTATGGAACAGGTAGGTTTCGTAGTCAGGAATCGTCTCGTTGAGGATGAGTTCAGGTTCGGACTTATAGATAGTCATCTTGACATACTCAATACTGTCGCAGCCGTGACTCTGGGTACGGTAGTAAAGGGTATCAATAAAGCTCTCCTCATCGCGGGCATAATAGGTGATGCCGCGATAGATAGCGCTGTCGCAATACGAGCCGCGCAAGGTAACGGTATTGTAGTAGGCCGGAGCGATCTCCGCAGTCCAACGATATACACTGTCCAGTCCTGTGCGCGAAGTGCGGTAACAACGGTAGTTGCCGGCTTCGGTAACGAGGGTGCCTTCTACGATCACGGGCAACTCGTCATTGCAATAGATGCGCGTATCGTAATTAGAGCATTTCTTAGTTACCAAATAGTGCACGCGTCGTATATCGTGACATCCGCGTTCATTGATGAGAGTATCGATGAACAGTGAGTCGTAGTAATAATTATGTCCGTTGTAGGTGTAAGGCAACTCATCTTGGCAGACGATGATCGTCGTGTCAAGTTGGTCGATACCTTTCTGCGTTAAGTGCAGACGATAGATAGAGTCGCAACCGTTGACGGTAGTGAGGCTGTCAAAATAGATACCCGGACGGCAGATTGGTGTCGTGCGGTGGCCGCGCCAGAAGTAGCAGTTGTCCTCGCAGAACGAGTCGTAGGTGTCGATCATATACGACTGACCTAAGTTGACTACATAATGGAGTATCGAGTCGCATCCGCAGACAGTGGACTTAAGGGTGTCATACAGCAAGTTATCCGACTTGTTGGTTGAGAACATCTTGCCGTCGTAGCGTTTGCCGCGAATAGTGACGGAGTCGTTCTCGCATACAAACAGGTTGATGATGGTCTCGTTAATCTTCGGACGGATAATAACGTGCGTCACTACTATACTGTCCGTGCCCAATGCACTGCGCAAGGTGTCGGTCAGGTCTACCGATGCACGATATTCACGATGGTTGTGAACGTAAGGCAGATCCTCATAGCATATAGTGGTGTCACGTTCTACGTAGTAGACATCGCGTACCTTGAGGTTGAGGCAGACGGTGGAGTCGCAGCCGTACTGAGTAAGGTTGTAGTGGTAATACTTACCCGGCTGGTGAACGCGTTGACCGTCGAAGTTGTAATACTGATCTGCCATTATCGTAGCCGTGCGCTCGATGTAGTAATGCGGATGGAAGGTAATCATATACGATACCACACTGTCGCTGCCGTTGCTGCCTAACAGTGTATCGACGATAACTACATCCTTGGTATAGCGAACGCCGTTTATCTCAATAATCTCACCTTCGCAAGCGTGGAAGCGTTGCGTATTAGTGTGGGTGAGGTGCAGACTGTATATGGAGTCACAATCGTTGACGGTGCGCAGACTGTCGTAATAAATACCGCTATGCGTGAAGGTGCGGTTGCGCCATACATAACTGCCGCCTTCGGTGATGAACGCCGTGTCGCGGAAGAAGAAGGTGGGCGCGCGGTTGACTACATATTCCAATATACTGTCGCAACCGTTCAGGCTGATGAGTGTATCGCGATAGATACCGGGTTGTGTAACCTCCTTACCGCGGTAGTAGAACGAACCGTCCTGACAGATAGTGATGCCTATCGTGCGGCGCGGAGCCTCGCGTACGGCGAGACGCAGACGGTAGATAGAATCGCAACCTTCTACCGACTTATAGGCTACCTCGTATGTGCTGTCCTTGTAGAACAATTGGTCGTGGTAAGCATACGGCAAGTCATTGCTGCATATGCTGACCGAGTCTTCTTTCAAGAACGTCTTAGCCGGATAGATGATGACGCGGTAGATGGAGTCCGGATAGTTGTTGAGCATGTTAGTATTGTACTGGAACGAATACTGACCGGGCTCGGTATAGAACTTATCACGGATGTAGACCGAGTCACCCGGACAGAGCGGAATAGAATCCGGTTCGGGACACTTGTCGGTGATGATAAGCGTGAAGGTGTACGTGCTATCGCAACCTTCGGCAGTGCGGTACATATATTCCACTACCGTATCACGCCAGAACGTGTGCTCCGACGAATCGGCCGGATAGGTCCAGATATACGGCAATGAGTCGGGACAGATAACGACGGTCTCTTCCTCCTCGATAGTAGGATGGAAGGTGACGTAAATCTCGTATATACTGTCGCATCCGTGCACTGTCTTGCACGAATCGAAGTACAGACCCTCAACGGTAATAATCTTGTTATGCCATTCGTATTCCGATTTCTGGCATACATTCTTACGTTGACGGATGTGGTACGACGGCCAGAAGTGATAGAGTACCTTGCTGATGATGGGGCATCCGAACTCGTTCGTCATGGTATCGCAGAAGAGCGATGTGCCGGAAATAATCGAGTCTTGGAAGAATGCCGTATCGCCTTCGCATAGATGAATGGTATCGTAGTTGAAGATAACCGGCTGTACCATCAAGCGCAACTCATATATCGAGTCGCAGCCGCTGGTGGAACGTAGGCTGTCGAAGTAGGTACCCGACTCAAAGATATACTGTCCGTGCCATAGGAACGGCGTCTCGTCCGTGCAGATAGTATCTTGTGTCAAATCGTAGTACGTGTCGAACATGGTCAACTCCAGGCGGTAGATACTGTCGCAAGCTACGCCCGTAGTGGTCAGCAGCGAGTCGTAGTATACGCCCGGCTTATCCAGTATGCGCTCGTGCCACAAGTAGTTGTCGCCGCGGCAGAACGAGGCGCGCTCTTCGAGCATATACGACGGAGCGTAGTCGATGATAATCTTGAAGATGGAATCGCAACCGTGTATCGTCCGTACGGTGTCGTAGAGGACGGCAGGACCGGTGACGGTAGTATCCTTATAATGATACGGGAAGTTATCCTTACACATCTCAATACGCTTCTCGGTCAGGTAGGTCGGCAATATTGTCAGGTTGAGTTGGTGTATACTGTCGTAGCCATTGACGGTCAGGTGACGGTCATAATAGATGCCTTCCGTTTCGTAATTCATGCCGTGCCATTGGTAAGGCAACTCATTTTTGCACACCTCCACGCTGTCGATGATGTGGAAGGTAGGATAGACGGTCAGTACCAGTCGATACGTACTGTCGCAACCCTGTTGGGTAGCAAAGCCGTCGTCATAGATACCCGGCTCGGTGAGTAACTGCTCACGCCATAGATAACGCTCCTGGTCGGAGATGCTGACGCTGTCTACGTACCAGTAACTCGACATCCAGTTGAAGGTCAATACCTCTACGCTGTCGCATCCGTGCGACGAGACAAGGGTGTCGGTATAGATGCCCGGACGCGTAATCGTTTGTCCGTGCCATTCGAATGTGCCGCCTTGGCAGAGGCTGTCTTGGTAGTAATGTACCGAACTCTCGTGCACCGTCAGGTCTAATTTAAATACCGAGTCGGCGCCGGCTACTGTACTCAGCGAGTCGTAGTAGATACCGGTGCGGTAGTACGATTTGTTGTTCCATACATACGGCAGGTCTTGCGAACAAACGGATACTTGCTCTTCGCTGTAGTAAACAGGATTCTCGTGCAGGGTGAGTTTATATACCGAGTCGCAACCGCTGATGGTCTTGAAGCGGTCGTAGTAGACGCCGCCCTTGGTGTACACTGTTCCGCGCCATAGGTATCCGGCCTGAATGTCTACCGTCGGTCCGGCTGCGACCACTCCTGCATCCGGCAGCAGGACGCTGTTGACATTTTGGACGTTGAACGAAGCATCGGTCTCAAATAGGTAGGTCGGGTTGGGCGTGTAGACGTATTGGATGATACTGTCGCAGCCGCTGACGGTCGACAAGGTGTCGCGGATAATGCGGGCCTCGTAGAAACGCTCACCGTTACGGAAGGTAGCGCCCTCTTCTTGGCAGAAGTCGATATGTACCTCTTTGTAATAGGTCGGCATCACCTGCAGGTGGAAGGTGTAGGTGCTGTCATAGCCATCTGCGGTCTTATGCACTTCGTTATACGTGCCGCCATTGCTGTAGGTCTTGCCGTGCCAGGTGATAGGCAGTTCGCTCTCGCACACTACTTGTGTCTCCTCGAAGTTGTACACTACATGTACACGGGCTGTGAGTTCGTAAATCGAGTCGCAACCGTTGACAGTCACGTGGCGGTCAAAATAGGTGCCGCTTTGTTTTATTGTTTGTCCGTGCCATTCATACGACTCGTTGTTATTCAAATCCACGGTGTCGCGGAAATAGTACGACGGTACGCTATTGACGATAACCCTGTACACACTGTCGCATCCGCGCGACGAGATAAGTGAGTCGGTATACACACCGGGTTCCGACAAGTCTTGGCCGCGGAAGGTAAAGGTAGCACCGGGACACAAGTTCACCGTCTGGCTCATCAGATAACCCGGGGCGGTGTTGAGTACCAATCGGAATACGCTGTCGCAACCGCTGACGGTCGTCAGAGTGTCGTAATAAATACCCGGTTCGGTAACCGTCCGACCGCGGAAGTCGTAGGCATCGCCTTCGCAAATCTCGGCATACAAAGGAATAAGGTAGTTATTGGCCTTATTGAGAATCAGTCGTACAATGCTGTCGCAGCCATGGGCACCTACCAACGTGTCGGTATAGATGCCGGTATTGGTAAGCGTCTTGCCGTGCCATGTGTAACTGTCGCCTTCGCATACCTCAGCATATTGCGAGGAAGTAGGTTGCGGATAGACGGTCAGGCGCAAAGTATATATGGAGTCGCCGCCGATGAGGGTATTCAGACTGTCGTAGTAAACGCCTGTGTGATAGAGCGGACGGCTGTGCCAATAGTAAGGAGCATCCTGCTCACAGATAGCCGTGTCCTGCTCAAAATAATAACTCATCTGGCGAGTGAGCGTCAGGCGATAGATGGAGTCGCAGCCGCTCTGCGATTGCAGACTGTCGTAGTATACTCCTTCGTGGTCATAGCTTTTTCCGTGCCATTGGTAATGGCCGTTGGGCGATAACTGACCATAGTCTTCGTAGAAGAATGAGGGCGTGAAGTTAACTACATACGTTACTATCTTGTCGCATCCGTTGTCGGCTCTCAGCGTGTCGGTATAGACGCCCGAACGGGTAATGGTCTGTCCTTTTAGGACGAGTGTCTCGCCGGCACAGCGGGTGATAGTGTGACTCTCGTTCTCAATAGGCAGTACGGTTACATCCAAGCGAATGATACTATCGTAGCCGTGAATAGTCTGCAGGTTGTTGTAGTACGAACCCTCGTGGTCTACTCGCTGGCCTTCCCATTCAAAGGGCAGTTCACTGGCGCACACGGTTTTAGGCTCGGCTATCAGGTAGGTAGGATAGACGGTCAAATCCAAACGGAAGGTATCCACACACCCGCCGGCGTTGATCTCGTTATCGTAGTACGTGCCGGACTTGGTAATCTGCAGGTTGCGCCAGGTATACGGTAACTCCTGATCCGATATCTCACGCGTGGTGATGATGGTATGCTGAGGAGCCAGGTTGACTACCAGGCAGAAGATACTGTCTTCGCCTGTCGAACTGTACAACGTGTCGGTGTACACACCCGGCTCGGTAATCGCCTTACCGCGGAAATAGTACGTCTGGTCGGGACAGATATTCACTTGTTCATACGTAATAACCGGATCTTGGGCATACAACGAAGCCGTCATCAAGGTTATCCAAGCTGCTGTCAGCAGCGAACGATATAGCGTATTTGTCTTCATAATCATGGTAATCAATTAGTTGCCGTAACATTGACATCCTGTATGCCAGGTGCCCGAATGGGTGGTGCGACTGCCGCCGATCATATAGGTCACTTTTAAGCCTACGTAATAAGGTGCTACGCGGTCTTTACTGCCCATTGTAGAGTAGAAATAGGGATTGATGACGGCTTGGGTGACGTCATTGGTGTTGATAGTCAACGGAGCGGCATCCTTAGGAGCTTGCGCTACCGTGTTAAGCACACCGTATTCGAAATAGAAACCTATCTTCAGTACATGGCATATATGGTCCTGCGTGCGGATAGTAGACAATACATCGTAGCCTAACTCACCGATGATGGCACATTGTGTCTTCAACTTTATGGCCTGGTCACCCGAATAGGTGTAGTCTTTGAATCCGTGGTCGTTCATCATGCGGAAAGTGCCCACAGCCGTAGGATAGTCGCCGGCCAGGTTATACGTGCCGGAGGTCTTGGAACGCGAGTTGAACGAGAAGCCCACCTTAGCACCGGCACCTACATAGAAGCCGCTGTAGTAATAACCCAACAGCAATGGGATATCCACCGTGTTCCAGTTTTGCCGGTCTTTCTGGGTTTTGACGGTATAGAAAGGGTCAAACTGTCTGCCCTGTTGGTCCATACCGACAGCCTTCTCACCTTGGCCATTGACGGGCCAACCGGCGTGCTCTTTGTTGAACGTATACTCGCCCATCAGCGTCGTCGAACTGCGGTGCATTTGAACCTGTACACCCAAGCTGGTCCAGAAACTGTTCCTGCGGAACTCGTATCCGGCCCCTATCAGGCCGCCGAAATCACCGGACGTACTGACCTTATCGATATTCTCACTTAGACCCGAATAACCGCCGCTGACGGATATCCAACCAAAATGATAGTTGTCTACTTTGATTCTCCTGTACTGCGCCGACACCCATAATGGCAGGCTCGCTAACAACAGCACCCAAAACGTTTTATTCATGTTCATAGATTCTATTATCTTCGTTCTAATTGCGCGCCGCACGCCTCCATACGCGCACAAGCACACCAATCGAACGGCAAAGATACAAAGAAATATCCAAACCACCAAATTTTTAATCTAAAAAATGCAAAAATACCCCGCGAAGAGCACGAATAAAATCAACCCTGCCTATTCGCATCCTGCCAAATCAGCATTTCGCAGTGACGGCAGTCGAATTCCAGCCGTAATATCGTGCCGTTGGCCAAACGCAGATAATGAGGCTCCGGATGCATAGGCGACACCCGGCGGCAATGCCCCATTTCATGGAGCAAGCAGTAGCGACACCGCATCAGCGGAGTAGGTTCTGTATTACTTCTCGTCTCCATTGATTTAAGATGCTGATAGGGATAAAATAGGGTGCGGTGTTTACTTCTACACTGCCGGCCACAAAGGGGGTGTCACCCAATTTGCTTATCTGCTCGCGGATAGTCTGCAGCGCGCGTTCGCTGTTCTTAGCCGCCTCGTGGGCATAGGACCATTCGCCTTGCGCCAAGTAGCGGTCGGTAGCTACCTCTAATCGGAAGCCCTCCGGCGTCTCGCTGAAGCGGATAGTAACCGGTAGGTGTCGTTCGGCACGCAGGCTCTGCAGAAAGGCGGTATCGGCATTGCGGAAGAGGGGGGTGCCGGGTTGTAAGTCGTCCGGCAAACGATTGGGAGTAAGCAGGTTGCCCTCTATGCCATTGACGGCAAAGCCTTGGTCGGAATAGGTCAGTCCGTCGCCGTTGTGCAGCGTCACACCCTCTTCCAATCTTACTACGATGCGCTTGCCCCTGACGCCGGTGACTATGCCGATATATTCGCCCGTCGACTTGGGCGTATTCCAATTGGCCATCGGGCGTGTGCGGCCATGCAGAAAGTAGTCTGTCCCGCCGCGGTGAAAAGTCTTCTGGGGATCGGGAGTGAACGAGTAGGTACATACGCCTTGTGAGGCTGCGGCTCCCGGAAAGAGAGCGTCTATATGTTGCCTATACCAGGCTACGATATTCGTCACATAGTCGCGGTCCTTCAATCGCCCTTCTATCTTAAAGGTCGTCACGCCGGCGTCTACTAACTCTTTCAGGTACATTGTGCGGTCTAAGTCCTGCAGCGACAGCAGGTAACGCTGATGAATAGGTTCGCCCTTCTCATCGCGTATCTCCTGCATATTCTCGTCCAGCAGGTCGTACCGCATGCGGCACATCTGGGCACAGCAACCGCGATTGGCGGAGCGGTTAAGCAGTACTTCACTCATGTAGCACCGTCCCGAGTAACTCACGCATAGGGCACCGTGCACAAAAGCTTCTAACTCGACATTCGTGCCTTCATGGATAGCGCGTATCTCGTCTAAACTGAGTTCGCGCGCCAGCACCACACGACTGCAGCCCAAGCGCTCTAAGACTTGTACTTGTTCGACGGTGCGGTTGTCGCATTGGGTGGAAGCGTGAATACGGATAGGCGGCAGGTCTTCGTCCAAAAGACGCAAGTCCTGAACGATGATGGCGTGCACGCCTACCTGGTATAACTGATGGATTAGGGCTGCGGCTTCTTGGCGCTCGGCCTCGCTGAGTAGGGTGTTGACGGTAGCTAATACCTGTACGCCGAACGGCTTGCCGTAGGCTACTAAGGCGGCTATGTCGTCTATGCTGTTACCTGCCGCCTGCCGTGCTCCGAACTTAGGGGCACCGATATATACGGCATCCGCACCCGCGTCGATGGCGGCTTTGCCGGTCTCTAAGTCGCGGGCAGGAGCTAACAGGGTGAGCGGGTAGGGAGTCATCGTAAGGCTTGCGCTAATGCATACATAACGATACCGGCGGTGACGCTGACGTTGAGCGAGTGTTTGGTGCCGTACTGCGGTATCTCGATACACGCGTCGGCGGCATCTACTACCTCCTGACTCACGCCAAACACCTCATGCCCCAGGATGATAGCTGTCGGCACAGGCGCAGCGGTCAGCTGGGCACGGGCATCTTCTAAGGTGATACTGTCGTGAGCCTGCTCCACGGCGCAGATACGAAAGCCTTGTTCGCGCAGCGCCTTGACGGCTTCTAAGGTATCGGAGAAATAGGTCCAGTCGACGATCTCCTCTGCCCCTAAGGCAGTCTTGTGTATCTCGTCGTTGGGCGGACAGCAACAGATGCCGCAGAGCACCAAGCGCTCCAGACGGAAAGCGTCGGCGGTACGAAAGACGGCACCTATGTTATGCTGACTGCGGACATTGTCCAGCACCACTACCAGCGGCACTTTCCGGGCGGCATGAAAAGCTTCTGCCGTCAGGCGACCCATCTCCTCGATACGCAATTTTTTAGGCATGCTCCTTGCGCAACAGGTCGTTGACGGTCTTTACGGGATTGAACGTGCTGACCGGCACTTGTACAAAGATGGTGTTCCAACCGCTCATCGCACCGTTCCATAGACCCGGTAACTCCAATGCTTTCAGCGCCTTACCGTCTTTCGACTTGTCGGAGATAAAGGCTGTCTTGGGGTCTACAAAATGATGCAGGTCGTAGGCTTTGCCGTTCTCGTCCTTGAGGGCACATACCAGGTCTACCGGATTGAAGTGCGTCGACTTAGCCATCAGTTGCGGATCGCTTATCTGACTCGACTCCAATATCTGACGACTGATGCGACCGTCTTCTTCGCGTACCAGGAACGGACCGCCACCGGGTTCGCCGGTGTTCTTCACTACGCCGCATACGCGGATGGGACGACGCCATAGGGCTTTCTCTTCCTCACTCACATTCGGGTCGGCCAACAATTGTTGTACGCGGGCTTGCTCCTTAACCAATACGCCGGCGATGATTTGTTTCCAACGTACTGTCGAGGCTTTGATGCGGTCGGGAACGACATTGTCGATATTCTTGATGAAGACGATATCTGCCTCGCGGTCGTTGAGGTTCTCTATCAACGCTCCGTGTCCGCCGGGACGGAAGAGCAGACTGCCGTCGGCATTCCTGAACGGTGTACCGTCCGGATTGGCGGCTATGGTGTCTGTCGAGGGTTTCTGTTCGGAGAAGGTAATCTCGTATCGCACACCGTATTTGCGCTCCATCTTTTGCATGTTCTCCGCTATATGTTGGCGGAAGAGCGGCAGGTGTTCGTGACTGACGGTGAAGTGTACTCGGGCTACGGGAGTGCCTTGTTTCTCAGCAGGAACGGCATACAGTGCTGCCTCTACTAAGTGTTCTATCGCGGGCGTACGTGCGCCGTCGCGGTATTTATGGAAGAGCAACAGACCTTTGGGCAGGTTGCCGTAATGCATGTCCTCCAATAGGTAACGCACAGCCTCCTGACCTTCTTTGCCTGCCAGTTGAGGACCAAAGGCAAAGTCGTCTTTATGACTCAAAAACTCACGGATAAAGTCGGTCTCTTCGCCTGTATTCAGATATTCGTACAGGTTCTTGAACATACGACTGGCAGCGCCGCTGGCGGGCACGAACTTCTCTACGCTGTGTCCTTCGGCTAAATAGTTCTGCCATAGACGGATATATTCCTCCTCTTCCTCTTTGCTCGGCACTAAGATGCCGTCCTTACGCGAGGCGGGAGCTACGATGTCTAACGGGGGAAAACCCTCGGTGATGCTCTGCAACTGCGCTTCGGCTTGTGCAATACTGATGCCGCGACTCTGCAGTTGGGCTAAGTCTTGTTGTGTCCAGTTCATGGTATGGTGTGTTAGATTATTTACCTTTGCCGCCTATCTTAACGCCTATCTTGGCGTACAGGATATTCTGGGTCTCTTCTTTCTTCACGGCTGTCAACTCGTAGCCGATACCTAATATCACCTTCATGATTTCCACACCGGCACCGATACGCATATAATATCCGCTACGCAAGGCCTCCGAAGCATGTACATCGACGCCGCTCTGATAGCCGCGGATGATGGAGTTCTGACGCAGACCCACATAGCCGCCTATCGCTGTCTCCAGGAACGGATTGACCTGGATAGGTGTCGAGAGCAGGAAACGCACATCCGCATAGATGGGCACGTACCATTTCATGCCTAACATCTTCTCGCGCGAGGTGTTGCCCAGGTCGTCCGTAGCGGTCAACTTAGTAGCGGCAAACATACCGTGCACACCGGCACCGCCACCTACGAACAACCAATTGCGATAGCGCACACCTATGGTCATATCGATAGCCGGACCGCCCCAGTCGGTCGTCTTACTCTCCAACTGATTGGTAGCTCCGTTGATGGGATAATTACCGTAATAGCGACACTCGGCTTTGCCGTACATACCGCTGGCTTCGATGTTCATCTGGAAACTGAAAGCTTTGCCGTCCGAGGCGCTGCTCTTATCTTGGCTCTTACTGTTCTTCGTGTCCTGCGACGGTATCGAATCGCCCGGCATAGCCCAAGCATTTACCGTCCACATACCTGCCATAACGGCAATCATTACTGCAAATATTCTCTTCATAATGTGTAGTTAGTTAACTTTCGGCTACAAAATTACACTTTTTTTTTCATATATGCAAATATTTTTGTACTTTTGCATCAAAATTGAGTATGTCTAAACTGATTAACATAACCGAATCCGAAGAGAGTGCTCTGGCGCTCGAGTTTGCCGAGTCTATACATGCCGGCTTCCCTTCGCCGGCTGCTGACCATGCCGGAGAACGTATCAACCTGGCTCGTGAGATGACGCCGCATCCGGAGACCACTTTCTATGCCCATGTCGAAGGCGACTCGATGCGCGATGCCGGCATATTAGACGGCGACATAGTGGTGGTGGACCGCAGTCTTGAACCGAAAAACGGCGACTTCATCGTGGCCTATATAGATGGCGAATATACTCTCAAGGAGTTCCGCATGGATGCCGACGAGCAATGTGCTTGGCTTATACCGCACAACCCTGATTATCAGCCTATCCGCGTAGATAAGGAAAGCAATTTCCGCGTCTGGGGAGTAGTCACTTATGCCATCCACAAGACCCGTTAATCCCTAATCGAAAATCGCTAATCGAACAACCATGTACGCCCTCGCGGATTGCAATAATTTCTTCGTCTCCTGCGAACGCGTCTTTCGACCCGATTTGGAAAGACGCCCCGTCATCGTCCTCTCCGGCAATGACGGCTGTGTTGTCTCGCGTTCCAATGAGGCTAAAGCACTCGGCATTAAGATGGGCGTGCCTCTCTATCAAATACGGACGATTGTCGAGCAGGCGGGCGTCACTTGTTTCTCGTCCAACTTCGCTTTATATGGTGACCTCAGTGACCGCGTGATGTCTATTATCCGGCAGCATACGTCCCATTTTGAGCAGTACTCGATAGACGAGTGTTTCTTCCATATCGACCATATCCCTTCCGACCGGCAGAAAGCCTATTGCGAACAGTTGGTGCGCGATATACGGCGTGGAGTAGGTATACCTGTCTCCATTGGCATCGCATCGTCCAAGACGCTCGCTAAGGTAGCCTCCAAGTATGCCAAGAAATACTCGGGCTATCACGGCGTATGCGAGATACGCACCGACGAACAACGTGTCAAGGCGTTGCACGATTTCGAAATAGGGGATGTCTGGGGAATAGGACGCCGTGCCAAAGCTAAACTGACTGCTGCCGGCATCACCACCGCCCTACAGTTTGCCGAACGCTCCGATGCTTTCGCACGCAATATGCTGCATAAACCCGGACTGCTGATATGGCAGGAGTTGCGCGGACAGGACGTCATCGACATTACCGACCTGCCTATGAAGCAGTCGATTACTACCTCCCGCACCTTTGCTTCCGCTATCAGCGACCGCACCCTCCTCGAGGAACAGATAGCCGACTTCTGTGCCCGCTGTGCCCGTCAGCTGCGCATGCAACACTCTGTATGCCAACAACTCTTCGTCTATGCCCACACCTCGGCTTTTCGCGCCGATATGGAGCAACACTACCTGAGTGAGATAGTCAACCTGCCGGTAGCTACGGCCAATAGTCAGGAACTTATCACTTACGCTCTGGCGGCTTTGCGACGTGCCTACCGCGCCGGGGTGCAGTATAAGAAAGCCGGTGTCGTACTCATGAAGATTATCCCGGAGAATGCTGTCGTGCCCGACCTGTTCGACACCAAGGACCGCACTAAAGACAACCGTCTCCAACGCGTCCTCGACCATATCGATGACAGGCATGGCAAACGCACTATCCTCTTTGGCTCCCAACTGCCGTCTTCTGACTCTGCCGTGGTGTACAAGAACGACCACAAATCCCCTCTCTACACCACCGACATCCGTGATGTTATCACCGTCAAAGCCGGGTAATAATGGAACGCAACCCACGCTCATAGGAGGAACAACGACTCAATCACGTATCATACTTATACCTATAATATATTATATATATTATCCCGTGATTTTGATTTTTACTCGTAAAATATAGAGAACATGAACTGCAATATACACCCGGTTTTATATAATTACTTTCTTACACTCAAGGCTACTCTTGGGGCGGAGATAGTTCATCGCCGAAAGCGCACCTCTAAAACGGCCATCGAAGTCATTTTTCACAATGATTATCTTGGTGTGCCTGAAGGACGCTTAAACACACTTCCCGAAGCGGAAAAATGGGGCTTTTGGATAATTTGTCGTCCTCAGAACAAATCCGGTCATACTGTATATAAGGGAAATCGTGTATATCAACTCTATCTTTCGCCTGTTCATCCGAAAAAACGCCGCGCTATGGAGAAAACCATCATTCTACTCCGCCGGCAGGAAGCCATAGCAATGACTGCATAATTCTTACTTTTTCCCTCAAATATTTGCGTATGTGCAATTTTTGTTGTACCTTTGCACACTGAAAGAAATATAATGTTTCGAACGCTTGTTATAAATCGATAATCCATCTATATGAGAAATACACTTAATATTGTATGGTATAATTATAAGTCCGAATTCTTTTTCGGTCTTGTGCTGTTGGTCTTGCTCTTCGCCAGCACTTTGCTCTCTCGGCTTATCCCGGAGGATTTCTTTGATAACTTCCTCAACCCTGCGCTCAGTATGGCTTTTGCTATCGTTTGTTTCTTCGGCGCTGCGCTGTGCCTGAAGCATTTGGATAATAACCGCATCCGTAAAACATGGGCGGTCATCCTCATTCTTTGGGGATCCTGGGAATTGGTTATGGTGGCTATGTTCAAGACGGCGTACAATCCTTTCCGGGTTGGCGATGAACTCATGGAGAGCACCTCGATGCTGCTCGCCTGTGTATTCGCATGGATGCTGATGATCTACCCCAGTATCTCCATCCGTCCCGGGAAGTATAACTGGCGACGCGGCGTGCTATTCTTATTGCCGCTGGTGATGCTTGGGGGCATTGATTATCTTCTTCCCGTTGACTTGCGTATCCTCATCGCCCTGTATCCTATTGGCCTGATGGTTGTTATTTTTCTGAATATACGCAAGTACCGCCAATGGTGCGAGGAGAACTTCTCCACTTTGGACAACATCGATGCGCAGTGGATCGTTCGGTATATGGTGATGATCATTCTGTCCGGATTGGTATTCTATTATCTGTGCGTGAGTGACGATCCGGCTCGTGCCTTCACCCAACAATGGTACCTCATGTTCGTTCTCGGTTATACTACCGAGCAGGTGCTCTATCGTCCTGATCCTTGGGAGCGGTTGCATAGTACAGCGCTGGAGGAGGAGAAGGAAGAAGAATCGAATCCGGTCAATGCCGCCTATCGGGCTACCTTGGAGGCTTGGCTCGCGAAAAATAAGCCGTACCTCAATCCGGATTTCCAGTTGAGCGACTTGCATCAGGTCTTGCCCATCAACCGCACTTATCTGAGTCGGTTCATCAATAGCGCATATGGCTGTTCGTTCTACCATTGGGTGAACAGTCTGCGTATTGAGGAGGCCAAGCGGTTGATGCGTGAGCAGCCGGAACACAAGGTACAAGATGTCGCAGAGCGGTGCGGCTTCTCGTCCCGCCGCGTCTTCTATCAGATCTTCACCCGCGAAACCGGACAAACGCCAAGCGAGTGGCTTTCTGATAAAAGCAACCCCCTCTTAAGGTAGTTTGCGTAAAAAAATGACCTAAAAAGGTAGTTTGCATAAAAATTTTGCCCGAAAAGGGTAGTTTGCGTAAATTTTTGCACGTGCGTGTTGCGTACGTGCGTTTTTCTTTATAATTTTGCACCAAGTTTTGAAATAATCAAACTAACCATATTATTTAACTAAAAATTTAAATGTATGAGAAAAAAATTATTTACATTTCTTCTCGCCCTCGTGGCAAGCGTGGGAATGAGTTATGCCGCACCTAATGACAGTGGTACTTGCGGTGCAAATGTGACGTATTCTTTCGACGGAGCAACCGGAGCAATGACTATCACCGGTACTGGTCCAATGACGGAGTACAGCAGCAAATCTAATTGTCCGTGGGATGGATACAGAACGTCCATCACCTCTGTTACGGTAACCGACGGAGTGACAACTGTTAGTTCGAACTCTTTTGGCCAATGTACAAGTCTCCAATCGGTCACTATTGGTAATGATGTAGAGACCATTGGAGAGTTCTCCTTTAACGATTGTGGTACTAATTTCACATCGCTTACATTAGGAAGTAGTGTTAAAAGCGTTGGATTTGCGGCTTTCCTTTTTGGAACGAATATCGCAGAATTAGTTCTCCCGGAGAGCCTTGAAACCATTAATGATTATGCTTTCTGTCAGTTGAGAGCAATTACCACTGTTACTATTCCAAGCAAGGTAACAAGCATTGGCGTATCAGCCTTCTATAATTGTAATGCGCTGACTTCTATCTACACCGAAGCCACCACTCCTCCGACGCTTGGTGATGGAGTGTTTTCTAACGTAAATGCGGATTTATCTACCATTCCTCTGTATGTTCCGAACGGAAGTGTAAACGCTTACAAAGCTGCTGATCAATGGAAAGCTTTTAATATCCAAGGTTACGATCCTGCACCCGGCGGCGGTTCGACTCCAGATCCGGAACCGGCTTCTTCGGTGACGGCAGCAAGATTTGTTTATAACTACGACTGTCAGCGTAATCCGGCTTACCCTAAAAAAGAAACTGCCTGCACTCTTTCCGGATTCAAAGATCCATTAGAAGGATATAAAGGAACAAGAAATGGAAATATTGCCCTTGGTCCTTGGAAATTAGAGTTCGTAGCATACTATACTCCTTCCAATAACTATGGTTGCGCTTCACAGGTCAATACTGCAGTCTATCAGTACTACTCGAATTTGAGTAGCCAAGAAAGGGAGGCGAAAAAATTGGAGATGCCTATTTTCCGTCTCTGGCAATATAATTTGGCAGCACAAGAGTTCCAACCCGCAGCGTATGGTGTCGTCTGTGCTTATGCTTCAGAAGGAAATATAGAGGATCACGGTGCTTTGTTTATCTCTTCCAATAGTTACGGTTGCTTCCTTTCGGGACATCAACACACGACCAGTTTCGCCCTTACTTGCGAAAATGACCTGACTACAGGTTTGACAGCCTTGGTGGATGCTGCTTCTGCTCCTAGCGATCCGTATTATGATGTTGTATGGCCGGTTATCGTATCCATTGATGCTATCGGACCTGTAGAACTGTCTGAGCATTGCAAATATTATATTGAAGGTTCGCGCGCTGCGTACGACGCTTTGACCGATGAGCAGAAAGCGCAAGTCACCAATTATAGTACGCTGACCAATGCTGAAACACAATGGGCAGCTTTGGCCGCTGTTGCACAGCCTTATGCAGACGCAGTAATCGATTTAATTAACGCGATCCCGAATCCGGTTGTTTACACGCAGCAATGCAAGGATGCAATTGATGCGGCACAAGCTGCATATAATGCATTGACCGATGGTCAGAAAGTATTAGTAACTAACGCAGAGACGCTGCTACAGGCTCCTATAACATTTATCAATGTCGCTCATCCCAATATTCTCTTTACTGCGAATAGCAATGAAAAGAGAATCGAGGATGTCACACTGCCAAAATCGTTTACAGCCGGATATTTTTCTACTGACAACGAATTCCTAGGAATTCTAAAAGAATTATATGGCATTAACGAGGATGCTTACATTAATTTTATTTATTCTAATAATGACGCTGTGACAAGAAGCGGAAACAATTTGACGGTTAATCCTTTCTCAGGTACTGCGACAGTATCGGGCAGTTTAGTGATAATGAGTACTTCGAGTGATTCTCCATATTCGGTTAACATTACTTTAGAGCTTCCGCCATTAGGTCCTGCTCCAGCTTCGGCGGATGAGCAAGTACCGACGAATGCAGATCCGGTGAACCCGAGTTACCACTACTCGACCTTCTTCCACAGCACGCAGAACTACAAGCTCACCAACGATGGTACGCAAGCCTTCATCGCTGACCTGAGCGGCAGCGACCTCGTGCTGACGAAGATCGCAGAGGGCACACAAGTCATTCCGGCTAACACCGCTGTCATCCTCCGCAAGTCCGGTTCGGCAGATCCTGTTGTCCTCACCCCGACGGAAGAGAACGGCGTAAGTGTTAATCCGAACGACAACAGCCTCAAAGGTGTGGATGCTATTACTGCCGTTACATCGATCGATGGCCTGACAACCACTAACTGCTATGTACTGAGCGGTACGAACGATTACGGTGTCGGTTTCTATCGCATCAACTCGGAGAACCTCAAGGCACACAAGGCTTATGTGAAGTACGCAGGTTTGCAGAACAACGCTCCGAAACGCATGCGCTTCATCTTCAACAACGGACAGGTGGCTACCGATATCGAACGCGTACAGTCTGAGGAAGGTGTACAGAAACGCATCGAAAACGGACGACTAATCATTATCCGCGATGGTGTTTACTACAATGCACAAGGACAGACGGTCAAATAGATTTGACATTTGAAATTTGATATTTTAAAATTGAGATTTTATGAAAAACGAAGTTAATCGTGCCTTTATGGCTAAGAAACGTAATTATAATCAACCCTCGGTGCAAGTAGCACAATTCGTATCGATGTCCCTTATGCAGGCTGCCAGCCCTGCTAACACCATAGGCTTCGTGCCCGTACCCGGTGCACAATGGTAAAAATTTGTTGTTAGTTTTAGAATAGATTTTTCAGCATTTCGGACTCCCATGGCAGTGATGCCGTGGGAGTTTTTTCCGCTAAATCCTTGTGTATTTCAAATATTTGTTATACCTTCGACCTGCTCCCCTGGAAGGGAACCCTTCGAAGTTACGTTCGCACAATTGTGCGAAATAATCGTGCGATAGCTAAGAATAACAAGTCTTTCCCGCAAAAAATTTAAATAAATTTAACTTTTTACGTCAAATCCTTGTGTATTCCAAATATTTGTAGTAATTTTGCAGCGGATTTGTGGATTTACTAAAAACATTGAGTAAATTTACTAATTGCATTGAGTAAAATTTTGAACTATGATACAACGTGCTTATTTTGATACGATTGCAAAGCGTATAGACGAACCAAGAAAGTTCATTCAGATCATTGAAGGACCTCGTCAGGTAGGCAAATCAACGCTTATTAAGCAAGTACTGAAGGAATTTTCGATGCCTTGGGTACATTTTTCGGCAGATAACGTACCGGCTACTCGGTCGGCTTGGATTAGTGATTGCTGGTCCACGGCGCGCAACAAGTTGCAAATGGAGAAACTGCCGGAACTCCTGCTGGTGATTGATGAGGTGCAGAAATTACTTAATTGGGGCGAAGTGGTCAAGAAAGAATGGGACGAGGATACCTTCAACGACGTACCGATCAAAGTCGTGCTGTTAGGTTCATCCCGTGTACGTCTGGAAAAAGGATTGAGTGAAAGTCTTAAAGGGCGTTTTGAAACGATTAAGATGCCCAACTGGTCACTAAGCGAAATGCAGGAAGCATTTGGGATGACTATCGACGAGTATATCTACTATGGTGTTTATCCCGGTGCGGCGGACTTCCGAAACGATTTGGATAGATGGCAAGAGTATATCAGCAGTTCTATCGTGGACGCAACGATCAATAACGACATCCTCATGGATACGCCTATCGCTAAACCGGCTTTGCTACGACAGACTTTTGAACTAAGTAGCGCCTATTCAGGGCAAAAGGTATCGCTGACCAAGATGATCGGTCAATTGCAAGATGCCGGAAACACCACTACCTTAGCGCACTATCTGGATCTGCTCAATCAAAGCGGCATGGTCTGCGGTCTGAGCAAATACGCGGTCGATAAGGCACGTCGTCGCAACTCGATACCTAAATATCAGGTATATAATAATGCGCTGATGAGCCTTTATTGCGAACATAATTTTGAGTCGGCACGAGCGAATCATAAGTTATGGGGACGGCTCTTTGAGTCTGCCGTTGGGGCACATATCATGAACTGCGCTTATACAGGACGATTCAAAGTCTACTACTGGAGAGACGGAAAAGATGAAGTGGATTTTGTCTTGGTAAAAGACTCCAAAGTGGTAGCGATTGAGGTGAAAAGTAACCATGAGAAAGACACTTCCGGCTTGCATGTTTTCCAAGAGAAGTTCCATCCTTTCCGCTCTGTGTTGGTAGGCGAGGAAGGCCTTCCCGTCGAGACTTTCCTAAAATCCGACTTGCGAGAATTATTTGAATAATCTCTCTTATCCCTGTGCGTTTTTCTACATTTATGTGGAAAAATTGACACCCTGAGGGTAGTTTGCGTAAAAATTTTGCCCGAAAAGGGTAGTTTGCGTAAATTTTTGCACGTGCGTGTTGCGTACGTGCTTTTTTTTTTATATTTTTGTGCGATTTTTTTAACATGACAAAATCAAATCAACAAGATAACCCTAAATAATATAATGAAAAAACTTTTTATCTATCTGCTGCCGGTTCTGGCTTTGGTCGCTTGCCGGAACAACGGGAACAACGAACTGGTCGTTAACACGCCGAAGAGCATTGTCATCCTCTATGAGAACGATGTGCATTGCGCGATCGACGGTTATACCAAGATGCGCGGTTTGGCGGATGCGATTGTAGCAGCCGACACAGCGTATGTGGGCTTGGTCAGCAGTGG
>JAFSJN010000003.1 GCA_017439235.1 Paludibacteraceae bacterium | reverse complement strand
GTGACAACATCTATAACCTCCAGGGACAAAAAGTCAATTGATAATTGACACGTTAAGATTGAATATCGCTAACTTAAAAATTATGACAATTATGAAAAAGACTTATAATGCTCCCGCTACTGAACTGTATAACTTCGCTGCTCAAGACGTTATGCAGACCTTCTTAGGCGTTGTTACCGCGTCCGGCTCATCCTTCGATGACCCGAACCAAATCGGCTAATAGACAAAGCTCTCGCCAAGAGAGTAATTAAAAAAAATTTTTTCAAAAGGGCGCCCTGCTTTGGGAAAAGCGGGACGCCCTGCCTGTCTCCCTAATCCCTAATCGGTCCTTGTTCTTTTGTCCTTGTTCCCTATTCCAAAGAGACCGTTTTCTTCTCGGTTTTCTTCTATTACTTTTATTTCTCTTTCTGTTAGTCCAGCTTGTTCCTTCTCTTGCATCAAAAGGAACAAGTTGAATCGGGTGCAAAATGGCAAATAATCTGTCTAAAACTACTACTGATGCGTTAACTTAAGTAACTTGCTCTGTATATTGTTTATATTCAGCAACCTATGAATATATTCAGACTTTTCGATTTGAAAAAAATATGTTTTTTATGTTTATGTCTTTTGAATGATTTAACTCGAAGACAAAGTTTTTAATCATTCAAAAGTGTTTTGTCTGTTTTTTTCTTAAAGTTATCGCATCAGTACTAGTCTAAAACAATGAATATATTCATTTAGACGAAAATATAACGGAAAATTTGCGTATGTGCAATTTTTGTTGTACCTTTGCACCCGATAAACCCATACACCCATGAAAAGACTGCTATTCTTATTCGCTACATGCGTGATCATCTGGCCGCTCGCGGCACAAGAACCAACAACAGATATCTGGGGAGACGAGAGCATGGAAGACGTCTTCTTTGGCGGCAGTAAACAGGACACCGTCATCGCCCCTCCCGAGGAGTCTCCAGCCTCACAACCTGCCCAGAAGACGCCCGTAGTGCGCGCACACACCGCCTCGACGCCCTCCGCACAGGTGCAGACACGGCAACGCTCACAGACAACGACAAAACGTAAGTCCTCGTCATCCCATTTCCGACAAGGATACTACAGCGATATGCCACGCATAGGACTCCATATAGGATATGGATTGCAGACCATGGTAGGCTCCAAGAAGAGTATCAGCTATGATGACATCAAGATGAAACGTCAACCTAACTTCGCCTGGCGCGTAGGTACCCAGGCTATGGTCCCCCTGATGTTCGGCGCATGGATGTTTGACGCCGCTATCGGCTCACGAGGATATAACGCCACCTATACCGAGGGCGACATTCATCTCAAGGAAGAATGGCAACTGTTTAACTTCCAGATTGCACCCTTCAACTACGCCTATAATATCCAAGCCGGATCGGCTGTGGTGACGCCCTACCTGGGACTCTTCCTGAGCTTCGACTTCGCCGGATTCTACAAACGCAAGATAACAGCTCCCGGCTATTCGGATACGTGGAAAGCATCCATATGGGAGAAATCCAAACAGGATGCCGAATATATCACCTATTACTACAATAAGAAAAATAAAAAACGACTTGTGCACGAGTTCATTGACGTCGGTATCGAGGTCGGTTTGAATGTCTATTTCCGGGAAAACTGGTTCATGGGATGTATGTTCCAGGCCGGCTTCCTCGACGATACCAAAGAGGAATACCGCAAGATGCGATGGGGTAAGAACTCCTCCTCCGGCACTAACATCACCTTCATGCTCACTACAGGATATATGTTCTAACGTATGATCACTTTTATTATCGCTCTTATCGCCCTCATCGCGGGCTTTGCACTATACGGCACACTCGTAGAACGTATCTTCGGTATACAACCTGAACGACAGACACCCGCGCTCACGCGCACCGACGGCGTCGACTTCGTGCCTATGTCCCCCTGGCGCATCTTCTTAGTGCAGTTCCTCAATATCGCCGGTCTGGGACCTATCTACGGCGCTATAATGGGTATATACTTCGGCCCTGCGGCCTTCCTGTGGATAGTCTTCGGCACTATCTTCGCCGGCGGCGTGCACGACTATATGAGCGGTATGCTCTCCGTACGCAAAGACGGCGTCTCGCTGCCCGACATAGTGGGCGACGAACTCGGCCGCGGTGTCAAACTCTTCATGCGCATACTCTCCTTAGTGCTCCTTATCCTGCTGACTACTACCTTCCTCTCCGGTCCCGCCAGTCTGCTGCAAGGCTTGTCGAGTCTCAGCACCATCACCTGCAGCGGACGTATGATACCGATAGTGTGGGTGCTCATCATCTTTGCGTACTATGCCCTGGCTACCGTCCTGCCTGTAGATAAACTCATCGGCCGCTTCTATCCTATCTTTGGAGCTATACTGCTCTTCATGGGCCTCGGTATCATGGCGGTGATGCTCGGTTGGCACAGCGCCGATATGCCGGAGGTGTTCGACGGTCTCGCTAATCGCCATAACCAAGGCTATCCCCTCTTCCCCATGATGTTCGTCAGCATAGCTTGCGGCGCTATATCCGGCTTCCATGGCACACAGAGTCCTATCATGGCGCGCTGCATCACCAACGAACGCCAAGGACGCTGGATCTTCTACGGCGCTATGGTCGCCGAAGGTATATTAGCCCTCATATGGGCAGCAGCAGCCGGCACCTTCTTCGCCCAACCTGAGAACGGCATCGACGGCATAGCAGGACTGCAAGCTTTCGGAGCGGAACATAATAACAACCCTGCCGCCGTCATCGACATCGTCAGCCGCAGTTGGCTGGGCACCGTAGGCGGTATATTAGCCATCATAGGCGTCATTGCCGCCCCTATCACCAGCGGCGATACGGCTCTGCGCTCTGCACGACTGATAGTAGCCGACTTCCTCCACCTCGACCAACGACCCATACCCAAGCGCTTGATGATAGCTATACCGCTCTTCCTGTGCGTCTTCGGCATGGTCTTCGTAGACTTCCAGATAGTATGGCGTTACTTCGCCTGGACCAACCAAACACTCGCCTGCTTCACCCTGTGGGCAGCTACCGTATGGCTCTATCGGAATAAACGTTATCCCTACGGATGGCTCATCACGGCTATACCTGCTATCTTCATGACCGTAGTCTGCATCAGTTACATACTTATCGCACCCGAAGGACTGCATTTATTACATTAAATATACCCGCAGAGCAAAAAAAATAAATTATTTTGCAGAAAAATTTGTTCGGTTCAAAAAAAAGTTGTACCTTTGCAGGCTTTTTCGCCTAACGGCTGTGGCGAAGGGCATCAATTTACGAAACTGAATAAACATTTACGAATATGAAACGTACATTCCAACCTTCCCAACGCAAACGTCGCAATAAGCACGGTTTTTTGGAGAGAATGGCAACTGCCAACGGACGCCGCGTACTGGCTGCCCGTCGCGCTAAAGGTCGTAAGCAACTGACCGTAGCCGACGAAGGTCGTCATAAGTATTAATCCCGCTTCGGCTCACGCCGATGACTCCGATTAAAACAGGGAAAAGAGCTGCGTCTCCTTTCCCTTGTTTTGCTTAATAACACAACCCCTATGGAATCAACAAGACAACACAAGATTGCGCGACTCATACAAAAAGACCTCAGTCAGATATTCCTCAACTACGCACGCTCCCTCTCCGGCGTACTCATCTCCGTGAGCGAAGTGCGTATATCCCCCGACCTGGCTATAGCACATATCTACCTGAGCATCTTCCCGCAAAATCGCGTCAACGAGATAATGACCGCTATCGAACAGGATGCCCATAAGATTCGCTTCGAACTGGGGAACCTCGAACGACACCAATTGCGTATTATACCCGAACTCAACTTCCACCTCGACGAGACTATCGACCGCATGGAACGGATTGATGAACTCCTCAAGAATTAAAAATTAAGAATTATTGAGACTGGAACTGGGCATAGCTTGGCGATACCTGTTCGGTAAGAAAGGTCACAACGCCATCAATATCGTCAGCGGCGTCAGCGCTGTGGCGGTAGCCGTAGTGACGGCCGCTATGATCTGCGTGCTCAGCGTGATGAACGGCTTCGGAACGGTCATCAGCACTATGTTCTCGCGACTCGACCCGGACTTGCGCATTGTCGCGGACGAGGGGAAGGTCTTTAATTCCGATACACCCGCCTTCGACTCAATAGCCCGTCTGCCACAAGTGGCCGTCTTCTCGCGCAGCCTGCAGGAGACAGCACTCATCGAATTCGAAGGCAAACAGATTCCTGCCGTACTCAGAGGTGTAGACACCCTCTACAACCGTCTGACGGACGTCGACTCGACCATCGTCGACGGCCGATACCTCGTCTACGACGGCGGTTTCGAACGCGCTGTGATGGGACAAGGACTGGTCGTGCGCTTGGCCCTCAATGCACACCTTATTAAACCCCTACATGTATACGCGCCCTCGCGTACGCGCAAAATAAACTTACTGCGACCCGACGAGAGTTTCCGACGCGAGACTTGTTTTATGGCAGGTGTCTTTGCCGTCAACCAGGTGCAGTACGATGACCGTCTCATGCTCGTCTCGCTGCCCCTCACACAACGCCTGTTCGAATACGACAGCACACAGGTGTCTGCCGTCGAGTTGCGACTCACCCCTGAGGCGCGCCTCAAGGATGTTCACCGACGCGTAGCCGCTATCGTCGGTGCTCACTACCGCGTCCTCGACCGCTACGAACAGCAAGCCGACTTCTTCCGCATACTGCGTATCGAGAAGATGCTCACGACGCTGCTGATGATTTTTATCCTCCTTATCGCCGGCTTTAATATCGTGGGCAGCCTGTCCATGCTTATGCTCGATAAACAGGACGACATACGCACCCTCTCGCACTTAGGAGCCGACATACGTCTTATCCGGCGCATCTTCCTGTTCGAAGGCTGGCTCATATCCGCCTTAGGCGCTGCCGTCGGTATAGTCCTCGGCGTGGCAGTGTGTCTTGGACAACAATATTTCGGCTGGCTCCAACTGGGTAATGGCTCGGAATATATCCTATCCGCTTATCCCGTAGACGTGCAGACGCCGGATATCCTATTGGTCGCCCTCGTCGTGCTGGCTCTCGGATGGCTCGCCGCCTGGTATCCCGTACGTAAACTAACCCTTCAACAAGTTTGACGATGAAACAGCTATATACGTTCTTTGCCCTCCTCATGCTGACCGTCCTCACGGCCTGCGGACCGGTGCCGGCGTCCTCCAAAGGTAAGGTAGTCACTATCGACACCGTCTTTACCTGGTCGGTCACCCACGCACACGGGCAGTACTACAAAAAACTCGACTGTAACGTCTTTGAACTCGACTTCTACAGTCGCGGCCTCTCGTTCGACACCGCGCACGTGCTCACCGGTTCAGGTTCGTACCTCTACCTGTCAGACGCTTTCCTGTCGCTCGACGACTCGCTCCTGCGCGTCGGCACCTACACAATAGACACCGTCGCCAAGCCCTTCACGCTGCTGCCCGGCAAGGAGTTTGAAGGACATTATACCGGCACTTGCCTGGCGGTTATCCAAGACGGCCTCGCCTCACGTATCTATCGCTTCACAGCCGGTAACTGCGAGATATACTCTGTAGGCGACAGCGCCGAGATGGAGATACACTTTATCACGCCCGACAACCAAACCTTCGATGCCGTCTTCCACGGCACCCTCGCTCCACGATAGTATGTCTGACCTGCGCAAAGAGTACCACATATACCTTAAGTTAGAGCGCGGACTGAGTGACAACTCGGTCCTGGCCTACGAACAGGATTTGGATAAACTCCTTGCCTGGTGCGCCGACTCGGGTGTAGAACCCGAGAAAGCCACCTATGAAGACCTGCAGGCCTTTGTGTATGCGCAGTTCACCTCGCAGACCAAAGCCCGCTCGCAAGCCCGCGTACTGAGCGGCATACATGCTTTTTACCGTTTTCTCCTCTATCACCACTACCGTGAAGACGACCCCAGCGAATTGATTGAAATGCCCCGCCGCGACCAACGGCTGCCCGAAGTGCTGACCGTTGAGGAGATAGACCGTCTGGTAGCCGCTGTAGACCTGAGTACCGACGAAGGACACCGCAACCGCGCAATTCTGGAAATGTTGTACGGCAGTGGTCTGCGCGTGAGTGAGTTGGTCAACCTCCGTCTGTCCGATATGTACCGTCAGGAAGGCTATATGCTCATTCACGGTAAGGGCAGCAAAGAGCGCCTTGTACCTATATCGCCCGAAGCCGAGAAGTGGTTCACCTACTGGATGCAGGACCGTTCGCACCTCGACATAGCGCCCGACCAGACCGACTACGCCTTCCTCAACCGCCGCGGACACCAACTGACGCGAGTGATGATATTTACCATCATCCGCCGCCTGGCCGACAAAGCCGGTATAAAGAAGACTATATCGCCCCACACGCTGCGGCACTCGTTCGCTACGCACCTGCTCCATAACGGCGCCGACCTGCGTATCATACAGCAACTCTTAGGGCACGAGTCGGTCACTACTACCGAGATATACACTCACGTCGATATACAAGACCTGCGCGAGGCTATCCTCAAATATCACCCTGCTAACCAATGAGACGCCTGACCCTCATAGCGCTACTCGTCCTGATGCCGCTCATCATCCTGGCGGCAGGACAGGTGACGACACTGATGGGCGAAGTGTATGACAACCACACAGGCGAACCCATGCCCAATGTGCACGTCTATATAGCCGGCACTTCCGTAGGTACCACCACCGATAATGACGGTTTCTTTGCGCTCCGCTTCGAGGCACAGCGTAAGACCAAAATTACAATATCCGCCGTTGGCTATGTCCGCGAACACGTCACGCTGCAGCCCGGTCAGTCGGCGGCCGTCAATATGCCTATGAGGGAACACACCACGCAATTGCAGGATGTGTTTGTCTCGCCGGGCGATAACCCGGCTCTGGACCTGATGGCGCGTGTGCGTGCAGCACGACATACCAACGAACAACGCGCCTCGCGTGATAGGCAGGATGAAGAGGTAGCCCTCTATATCAGTGACCTGCGCGCCTCGCACCTCCGACAACGCCTATGGCGCAGCCTGCGCACTGGTATGCTGGAGCAGGCCGACTCGTCACTCCTGCTGCCCTTGTTCGTCTCCTCGCACCATAACGGCACTACGCAAGAGCGCTCCCTCATTATGACGCAGACGGACTATAGTGCCCTGTTGGCCGACATATCCGAGCCCATTAATTTCTACCGCAACCAGGTACACGTTTATTCCTCCGCCTTTCTCAGTCCCTTGGCATCGGACGGTAATGCCTATTACCGGTATTACCTGGTCGATTCGACCATAGTGGATACGCCTGTTCCGGCTAAGCATTATCGCGTCGACTTCCGCACGCGTAATCCCTATTACCTGACCTTCAACGGCTTGATGCTCATCGACTCGGCCACCTGTGCTTTAGTCGCTATCGAGGCTACTGCGCCGCGACAGACAGCCGCTAACTACCTGCAGTCGCTTGCTATCCGTCAGACACCCGATAGCGAGTCCGTGACGGTACTGATGAATATGGGTATCAAAGCCGATACAACACATTTCTTTCCTTCGGTACTCATTCGCCGCACGGCGACGACTGCCCACGCAGACACACTCCCTGCTGTCCTCACGCCTGAGGCACAAGAGGCCCTGCAGGCCATGAATACCGCCGACTCGCTGCCGCTGATGCGCACGGCGCGCTTCTTTGCCTACGTCATCCGTAATGCCTATATACCTACCGGCACCTGTATCGAGATAGGTAATGTGGCGGAAATCATCAATATCACCCCTCAGGAAGATGTGCGCCTGGCTCTGCCGCTTCGCACGGCTCCGTCGCTGTGGAAGAATGTCTGCTTAGAAGCCTATGCGGCGTACGGCTTTGGTGACCGCGCCTGGAAAGGCAAGGGTATAGTCCACTGGCTACTGCCCGCACCGCGACGCCACCTGCTGCGACTCAGTTACGAGGATGCCTATGCTTGGTCCGACCTCTCCGACTTTGACTACCTGCGTCGCGAGAATGCGGTCTTCTCGCCTCATATGGACTTTACCGCCAACCTCATCAAAGGTGCTTACCGCGGCTCGCATGTATATAACTCGCAGGTGCGCCGCCGCGAGGTGCGTTTGCAGACCGAGAACGACTGGTCGGATGGGGTAGAGACCCGCCTGCACCTGGCATACGGACGCTTAGGATACGGCGAGCCGACGCATAACTACGCCTCGCAACCGGCCTTCAACTACACCCTCTTAGGAGGTGTCGTGCGCCTCAGTTGGCACGAACGCAAGGTTGACCTGTACATGCATCGTCATTATGTATACAACCGCCTGCCCGTCCTTTACCTCGGCGCAGAGATAGGCTCCTATAACGGCATCGCCGGACGGTCTGGCTATGACCTCTTTGCCCGCTTCAATATCATGCTGCGTCATCATGTGCCGCTCGGCGTGATGGGACAACTCGACTACCTGGTGCAGGCCGGCGTTATATGCGGCAATGTGCCTTATACGCTCTTGGACATCTTCGATGGCAACCAGTCGTACGCCTACGATATCTATCGTTTTACGCTCATGCATCATTATTCCCACGCCGCCGATGCCTATGCCCAACTGCATGCCCATTGGAACGGCCGCGGGTGCCTCTTCAACCTGATTCCCGGCTTGCGTTACTTGCACCTGCGCGAACTTATCGAGACCAAGATAGCCGTCGGCGGTCTGCGCTCGGCGCATGACGATGTCCTGCCCCTGCCGGACGCCATGCACCACGGACTCACTACTTACGCTGAGATAGGTTGCGGTATCGGCAACATATTCCGCGTAGCAGACTTGATGAGTGTATGGCGACTGACTAAAGATGAACCCGGCGTGCCTCGCTGGTCAATGCGTTTTCGTTTTCATTTAGATAAATAGCCTATGAACCTGCTCTTCTGCCTCTTACTCACGCTTATCCCTATCGAATCGCTGCCCGACGAGGTGGCAGATGTACTCTATACCTATGTGGACGACCGCGACATTATGTCCGTCGGCACGACCGGCTTAGGTCCCGGCCGCACCTATACCGTCACCCTCTACGACCGCTCTGAATGGGTGTTTGACGAGTTGGCGGATATCTGTGTTGTTGACCTGCGCCGAAACGATGTGCCTCAAGAGATTATCCCCGAGGACCTCTTAGCGTATATACGCCGTTTCTATCCGCGTCAGCATATTCGTTATTATGCTCATTCACAGATGGGATACGAGATACGCTTTGCCAGTACTCTCGCCCTCACCTTCGACCGCGAATTCCGCCTCATCGACGAACGCCGTGGCGAACTATAATCGAAAATAGGGGATATTGCAAAAATTCTAATTCAAAAATTTGTATATCTCCTATCTTTTTTGTACCTTTGCCGACGCAAACGTAGAGTGATAAACTAAATGCCATATTGCTATGAAGAATTTTTTCTGTCTTACTATTGTCCTATGTGCGTTTTGCTTGGTGCGGACGATGGCTCAAGGAAAGGTATACTATTCCTGTGATTTCGAGAAGGCCGAAGACCGGGCTCGTTGGGTATTGAATCCGACGGCAGACTCTGTTACGACTGAAAAGTTGGTGAATCAATGGTATATAGGTGAGGCCGGTAATCATGATTTCAATGGCCACTATGGCCTTTATGTTTCGGACGACAATGGTATTAGTGCTCACTATACTAATTCTCCCAGCATGATTTTTGCCTATGACACGCTTTCTTTACCCCGGTCTTACGATGACTATATCCTAACTTTTGATTATCGCGTGATGGGCGATTGGAAGGGTGGGCCTGATCCAGATATGGATGTGGGATTGTATGCTTTTTGGATACCTATGGTCTATTCGGATGGGGATTCTGTGAATATTTGTTCAATGACGAGTAATGAGAGTCTTTGGATATTGGGGAATTATATTATTCCGCTATCATATAATCAATACTTACGTGGAGTCTTTGGCTGGGAACAATGTGTGACGACAATTCCCCATCGACTCTGTGATGGAACTCCCCACTATTTAGCCTACGCTTGGATTAATGGTGATGTGCCGAGCAAAAAACCCGGAGGTGTTATTGATAATATAAAGATTTTGGAAACCCGGCCTTGTGACGAACCGACCAATTTGGAGGTGTCCTTTCAGGGGAGAACTTCGTACCTGTCATGGAATGGAACAGCCTCTGAATATGAGGTAACGGCCTACTCTTATGAGCAATCGACGTGGTTCGGACCTATAGTTGTACAGGGCTCATCCGTCTCGTTTGACAATCTACCAATGGGCATAACGGAATTTGCGGTGCGTGCCAAGTGTACTAACGGTTTGTATGGTATCCAATCAAGCATAACGGAGGTTGTATATTATCCAGACTTGTATTATGTAGACTATCTGAATATCTATAAGGCAAAATGTTACGTTAACCAATCTAAACCGTCCACCTCTACCTTGACTTTTTCGGATTATATACAGGTCAAACCGGTAGATAAGGGATATGCTTCGATAGAAAGTCGGCACACGGTGCATTATGACCAAACGGAGTATGATCCGCATACGGGCAACCTATTGAAAACGATTCCGGAGGGAGAAGTGGCATCTGTGCGATTGGGCAACTGGATGAATGGTGCAGAAACAGAACGTATAGAGTATTCCTTTCTGGTGGATACCCTTAAGGCACCGGTAATGATACTCAAATATGCAACCATCTTGGAATCTCCCAACCATAAGGACTATGAAAATCCCCGCTTTACCTTGGATGTGTTTGTGGAGCAAGATTCGGTTACGTGCGCCAAGGCGGATTTCAACAGTAACGATGTGTATCAGGACAAGCAACTCAAACCCGGTTCCGAAGAACAAGGATGGCATCTTACGCCCCGGGATGTTGCCCAACTCAGGGCGGATGTAGTTTGGAAAGATTGGACAACGGTAGGTGTCAACCTCAAAAAGCAGGAATTCGCGGGGAAAACGATGGTGGTGCGCTTGACTACATATGATTGTGTTTTTTGGGCACACAGCGGCTATGCGTATTTTACGCTTGGCCGTTCAGACGGGCGACTCAAAAATAGAAAGAGCGGAGTGATAAATCTAAATATGACCGCTCCGGACGGATTCTTGTACAATTGGTATTATGCCAAAGATGAAATTCATCGTCGCCGGAATGGCGTAATGCCTCAAGAATATGTCCTCACTAATGCCCAAACCCTGGCGGTGGATATGAGTGATGATAACCTGTATGCCGTTGATTGTATGTTTGTACAGGACTCAACTAATTACTTTACGCTCTACGCGTCCTCTTTTGCTGCTGTACCCAAACCTATAGGAGAATATAAAAAGGATCCGGTAGATAAAAATGCCAAGACCTATACCGTACATTTTAATGCCTCTAAGAGTTATGTAGAAGAGTATAACCATGTTGCTCATCATGCGCAAGTGGCGAGAAAAGAGCGTTTGGACTCGTTAGTTTGGAATTTCGGAGACGGCACCTATTCACGGAAAGCTGTGGAGAACCATATTTATCCGGCTCCTGAGACGCGGGATACTACGTATATAGCTACTCTGACTGCTTACTATTTGGATGGCGTTAGCATAGATACTATTCCTTTATTTGTGGCAGCCCTTAATCCAACGGCTGTAGAAAAAATAGAGAATGATGATATTTCTCAGCCTCTCTTTCCCACTTGGACACTAGCATTGCAGCCGATTAAGACCGTTTTGTCCTCGCCCTCTATCGTCCGTATCTATACGATAGCCGGTATATGTTGCTATAGCAGAGAATGCCAAGCCGGAGAACAGTTTATTGCAGCTCCTGCTACTCCGGGATTGTATACTGTCGAAGTGACCTCTTCCTCCGGAAAGCGTACGGCTCAGCGGGTATTGGTTCAATAATTAATGATTCATACTATGCATTACTTTTATCTCTCCCTCGTGCTTTGTGCAGCATTGTCGCTGACCTTCCTTACTGCCTGCAAGAAGAAATTATCTGATGAACCGATAGAGGTACGTGAGGCGGCACAAATAGATAAAATATTCCACTTCCGGTCTAAATATGTCTCTGACCGTACCATACGCGTATGGACGCCCAAGGGCTATTCGTCGGCTAAGAACTACGATGTTCTTTACATGCATGACGGCAATATGCTCTTCGATGCCGCTACAACGTGGAACCACCAGGAGTGGGGAGTAGACGAGGCTATGGACAGCCTCATCAACCTCGGCGTGATACGCCCGACGATAGTGGTGGGCATAGATAATACCTCCAAACGGATTAACGAATACTGCCCCGACGATATTGTTGAGTACCTGCCGGACGGCAAGACACCGTATGAAGGCTTTGAACTGTTGGGTAATAACTACCTGCGTTTCATAGTAGAAGAACTCAAACCCTATATCGACTCGGTCTATGCTACCTATCCTGAGCGTGAGCATACTTGGGTGATGGGCAGCAGTTGCGGAGGCTTAATCTCGTCCTATGCGTTGTGCAAATACCCGGACATCTTCGGCGGAGCCGCTTGCCTCTCGACGCACAGCACCTTAGCTTATCCCGATCCGGAAAAACCCGACTCGGCCGTTATGGAGGCTTATCGTCTATACCTGCAGCATCATCTTCCTGCACCCAATACCTGCCTCCTATATATGGATAACGGTGACCAGACGCTGGATGCCAATTATCTGCACTCGCAGGCTGCCATTAACGATATGTTGCGTAGCGAAGGTTGGGACGAAGAGCACTTTATGTACCGCTTCTTCCCCGGCGCTGCGCATACGGAAAATGATTGGAAAACAAGAATCCCTATTCCGCTCACATTCCTGCTTGCGCAATAGGGATCCAAACTTGAAATCCTAAATTTGAAACTTGCAATCTTACTGCAGTTTTCTCCTGCTCCAGTTGGAAGCCGACGGACCGGCTGATACAGTAGGCGTCTGCGATTTCTTCATGAGCATCGAACGACGTGCTACTTCTTTCTGGGTATAAGTGAACAGGTCGCCCAGAGCCACATTACCTTTGGTCTCCTGCAGTTTCTTGAGCAGGAAATAGGTGAATAGGCTGTGAGCCTTCTCTTCGTACAGGTGAGCAACCTCATTCTCGCGTGAAGCACCTAAGGCGACGGTGCGTCCGCCCGGTGTCGAACGGGTAACTACCGATACGGCCTTGGTATTGCTGAGCGAACTACCCGAACGCGTAGCGCCCGAGAAGCAAGCGTCTAAGATAACGGTATTCTCGCATGCAATCTCCCCTAAGGCACTATACAGATCGGACACCTTATAGGCAGTGTTCGCCAGGTCATAAGGAATACCGTCTACGGGCAGCAGATAACTCGATTTGCCTTTCTCATCAGGTATACCGTGTCCGGAGTAGTAGATCAGGAAGCGGGCATCTTTACCCATGATTTCGCTGGAGGCAATCTCGCGAATCTTATTGACCTCAAACTTCATCTGCGACAGAGTGGCATTCGGACGGAAGTGGATATTGTCGGCCGGTACACCTAAGGTCTTGATGCAGTAGTTCTTGAAGGTCATCCCGTCATTGAAAGCATAGTCTACGCGCGGTGCATCCTGATAACTCTCGTTAGCAAAGATGAAGACGTACAGGTTGGGATTCTGTTTGTCGGTCTCGGGAATACGAACGTCCACATCCGAAGTACCGATATTCAGAGCGTCTGTCGAGATAGATACATCGTCGAAATCGTAATCCACCTTAGCGATAGTATAGGTCAGTGAGGCCTTGTTGTTATAGGTGTACACATTTTTGGACGACGGCATATAGAACGAGTATTCCGCTACGCCCAGGCGGTCGTTCTCCACAAAGAACTTAGGCTCTTTGCGCAGGCTCTTGAACGAGTTACGGAACTCCTCGGCATCCTTACGAGCCACGGGCACTAAGATGTCTTTGCCGGCATACTGACTGGTAATACGGAACACCTGATGGTCGGCATCGTAGGTGCCGGAGATAGAGATATTGTCGCCTTTCAGACGTGCTGTCTCTTGAGCAATATACTCATCTTGAGCCGCCTTGGTCAACTCATAAACTTTTTGCGCACGCGTCTCATTATTGACACGTTTCTTCCATTCGTTGGTGTCCTCAAACTCGCCTTTCTTCTGCCAGTCGTTGATGATACGCTCTACATAGTTTTTGGCAAAATAGCTGAACGTACGGCGTTGGCGCATGGCTTGGCGTGTCTGGCGCTCCAGACTCTCGGCCGCTGCGATTATCTGCTCTTTAGCCTCGTGGTTCTGCTGCTCGAGCGAGTGTTTCTTGCTGTAGGCATCTACTATCTTGCCTAACTTATACTGCACTTTCGCTTTGCGTTTGGTAATTTGCTGACCGTTATAGTCGCAGACGGCGTATTTGCGCGACGAGGGCTCAATAACCTCGATATAGTTCGGTCGGAAAGTGACCGGCTTGAAGACCATGTTGGTAGCAACAACCTGACCTTGTTCATCCAAGAGCGTGTAGGTGCTACCTTGGCGAGCTGTGAAGCAGTGAGCAGTCTGGTCGTAGGTGATGTCATCGTATTCGCAGGCGATCAGCTCCGTACCGAAACCGGTTACCACACCTGTCTTACTGCCGTCTTTAACATAGAAGAACGGCACGCGATACTCATACGCCGTATAGCGTCCCAAGGGCAGCATCGGCATACCGATACGCGTGAAGACAGATACTTTATTGTTCGAGCGAGCCTCAAAGACCGGATAGTTGTTCACGGTCTTTAACTCGATAGCATCGTATTCGCAGGGGATAAGCAACAATCCCTTCATGTCATAAAGACCTTGCTTACCGTCCTTCTCAACCTTGTAGAAGTCCGTCGTTCCTAATTTGATGACGGAGATATTGGAATAACTGTTGGGCAACAACTCCGCACCCGAGGCGAAGTCTAACAATCCCCATAAGCCGCGTTGTTGCGTATAGAGTGCCCATTTGCCGTTGACCGTCTCCATACGGGCGCGGTCAAATTGACAAGGATACAACTCCTTGGCACTAGAGGTATAGATGCCCCACTTGCCGTTCTTCTCGCAGAAGAGGTATCCGTTTTGCGGTTCGATAGTATTATACGCTGTGGGGAGAATCAGTTTGCCCTTGGTAGAATAGAGACCCCATAAGTCATTCTTGCGGCAGAATAAATAGCCCGACTTATTCTCTATCTTCTCAAATACAGGCGCTAGGACTTGCGTACCGCCTACGCTATACGCGCCCCAGTTACTTTCTACTTTGCCCAAGAATCCGGCCTTGCCCATAGCCTCGTAATCCGAGAAGATGTGGCCGGTCAGCGAAGCACCGCTCTTGCTATACAATCCCCACATATAGTTGCGCTTGGCCATCACATTCGATTCCAATGCTACTATCTGAGTGTAGATAGGCTTGAACACCTCATGACCACTCTCGTTCAGCAAACCAATCTGTCCGCCAACCTTTACGCGCGTATATCCTAAAAAGGTGCCATCCTTCACTTTGGTGGTGTTGGTACAAGGATAGATCTCGTTCAGTGATGCGTCTACCAATCCGTAACGACCGTCCTTCTCTACGTCCGCAAAATGACCTGTCTCGGCAATAGCGGCATAGTCAATAGAGGTATAGGGATTGGGCTGCAGGAACGGATAGGTCTTCCATTCGTATCCCGTAGGAGGCTCTGCAGGCTTAGTGGGCATAGGATTATAGGGTTTGATAGGCGCAGACGATAAGCCGTTACGCGCCTTCACCTCATTAAAGATCGGGTCAAATTGTACAGCATTGGCGGCATTGTTACCTACCGTAGCCAGACTGACACCGTTACCTACGGCTGTCAGCACACCACTCAATACACCTGCCCATCCTGAGGCCTGCTGTTGGTTGGCTTGTGCATAAGCTTGGCGCTGCTTCTCAGCCGCTACAGCACGGTTGTAAGCCTCCTGACGACGCTGGTTCCACAGCTGATTGGCTATCTCGCGGGCATTGGCCACTTGGGCGTCATAGGCTGCCTTCTTGCTCTTGTAGTCCGACTCAACCTGATTGTACTTCTGCAACGCACGCTGGTACTCATCCATACGAAGCAACCAGTTGTCATGGGTAGCTTTCTTCTCCGGGTCTAAAATATACAACTCGATATACCCTTTATGCATTTTATATTCGGTAGCATTCTGGGCAACCACATTGCCGACTTTGTCTACAAAGCCGTAATAAGTCTGCTTACCCTCCTGATAACGAATAAAATACCAACCTCCGCATTCCGGGTGATACTGCACCATGGCATACTTACTGCGGAGCTGTTTCATGAGGGCGGCATTCTCAGCCGCATGGGCATAGGTAAATGACAAAGAAAGGGACAAAATCCCGAGTAGAAGTGGTAGATAGCGTCTCATAGGCTAATCGTGTTAAGGTGCGTTTATTGACGTTTAAATAGGGTCGTTGACCAATTCAGAGTGCAAAGATACAGTTTTTTTACAAATTATGCAAATAAATTTGTGTATTTTAAAAAAAAATTGTACCTTTGCGGCACATTTTTACTATTACAAACATGAAAGACTTGGGAATTATTCTCGTTTTGCTTGGCGTTATCTGCCTTGCCGTGTATTTTGCGGCCTGCCCTCAGAACTGGTTGCTCATCGTTTCTCTGGTGCTGGAATTGATTGGTATAGCTGCTTATATCTTCCTCAATAGACGAGCTAAGTAAGAAAATATATTGTGGCTGACTTTAACGACTCGGTGAAATATCACTTGACAGGCATGTACCAGGACTGGTTTCTGGACTATGCTTCGTACGTTATACTGGAGCGCGCCGTCCCGGCTGTGGATGACGGACTCAAACCGGTACAGCGCCGTATACTGCATGCTATGCGTACGGTAGATGACGGTAAGTATAATAAAGTGGCCAATATCGTGGGTCAGACCATGCAATATCACCCTCACGGTGACGCCTCTATAGGTGACGCATTGGTGCAGTTGGGGCAAAAAGACCTGCTCATCGATTGCCAGGGTAACTGGGGCAACATCCTTACCGGCGACGGTGCTGCGGCTCCGCGTTATATCGAGGCTCGCTTGAGTAAGTTTGCCATGGAGGCGGTCTTCAATCCTAAGACGACCCATTGGATGCTGTCGTATGACGGTCGTAAGAAAGAGCCTATCCACTTGCCGGTTAAGTTCCCGCTGCTCTTGGCGCAAGGTGTCGAAGGTATAGCCGTCGGCCTGAACTCTAAAATACTGCCGCACAACTTCAACGAGTTGTGTGATGCGGCTTTGAGTTATTTGCGGGGTGAAGACTTCCGCCTCTATCCGGACTTCCCTACGGGTGGCGAGATAGACGTGAGTCGTTACAACGATGGTGAACGCGGAGGCATGATACGTATCCGAGCTAAGATACAAAAAGCTGACGACAATCGCACGTTGATCATCTCGGAAATACCGTACGGCACTACTACCTCCAAGATTATTGAGACTATCCTGCGTGCCAATCAGAAAGGCAAGATAAAAGTCAAGAAAGTAGACGACTTCACGGCGCAGGAAGCACGTATCGTGGTGCAACTGGCTCCAGGATCGTCTTCCGATAAGGCAATAGACGCACTCTATGCCTTTACCGACTGCGAAATCAATATATCGCCCAATTGCTGCGTTATTGACAATAAGAAGCCTATCTTCACGTCCGTCAGTGACCTCTTGCGGCGCTCCACAGACCATACGCGTGAACTGCTCAAATGGGAATTGGAGATAGAGAAAGGCGAGTTGGAGGAACAATATTTCTATACCTCGCTGGAGAAATTATTTATCGAACAACGTATCTACAAAGAGGAAGGCTATGAGAACGCCCCGGACAAGGATAAGTTGGTGGCTTTTGTAGATAAGGCGTTGGAGCCGTGGAAGGCCAAACTGATTCGTGAAATAAGGCGTGAGGATATAGAGAAACTGTTCGAGATTCGCATGATTCGTATCACCAAGTTCGACTCCAAGAAAGCGGATGAGTTGATGCGCGAATTGGACAAGAAGATTAAGGCTTGCAAACATAATCTTGCCCACCTGACCCATTATACGATTGCTTGGTTTGAACACCTCAAAGAGCGTTATGGAGAACGCTATCCGCGACGTACCGAGGTGCGTAATTTCGCCAATATCAACGTCAAGACGGTAGTCGAAGCCAACGAGAAACTCTATATCAACCGCGCAGAAGGATTTATCGGTACCGGATTAAAGAAAGATGAGTTCTTGTGCAATTGCTCCGACTTGGACGATGTCATCATCTTCTACAAGGATGGCCGTTACAAGGTTGTGCACGTGGCGGAGAAACTGTTCGTCGGTACCGACATCATTCATATTGATATCTTCCGCAAGAACGATATCCGCACTATCTATAATGTCGTCTATCGTGATGGCCGCGGAGGCGTTTATTACATGAAGCGCTTCTATGTGACGGGTGTGGCACGCGACAAAGAATATGACCTGACGCAAGGCAAGCCGGGTAGCCGCGTGATGTACTTTACGGCTAATCCCAATGGAGAGGCTGAGGTGATTAAGGTTACCCTCAAACCGGCTCTGCGCCTCAAGAAGACTGAGGTGTTCAAAGACCTGAGCGAATTGGCCGTCAAAGGACGCACCAGTCGTGGTAATGTGCTCACTAAGTTTGATGTCAAATCGATTACCCTTAAGTCGAAAGGTCATTCTACTTTAGGCGGACGCAAGGTGTGGTTCGACCCGGATATCCTGCGCATCAACTACGATGGTCAGGGTATGTACCTGGGCGAGTTCCACGATGAAGATCGCGTATTGGTAGTGATGAATAATGGTGACTATTTCCTCAATACCTTTGAGGAGACGGCGCACTTTGAGCAAAACTGGCTTCGTATCGAGAAGTTTGACCCGAAGAAGGCCTGGTCGTTGGCTTTCTGGAGCAATAAACTGGGCTATTACTATATCAAACGCTTCCAATTGGATGCAACGCCTAAGGTGCAAAACTTTATGGGCGAAGACGATGATAATCGTTTGGTCTTGCTCTCCGACCGTTCAGAAGCCGTCTTCTTGGTGCACTATCAGGATGCGAATCGTCCCGACCTGACACTTGTGATGAGTGAGTTCATGGACGCCAAATCGCCACGTGCTAAAGGCAAGCGTGTGTCTACATTGGAGATCGCCTCTATCGAAGATATTACTCCTGAGCCAGAGCCGGAACCTGAGGAACCGGAATCGGAAGAACCCGAAGATAATACGCCGGAGTCGGAGAATGAGACTCCGAAAACGAACGAGAGCCCTGCAGAAGCACCGGCACCCGCATTGGATGTACCCTTTGAGATTTCGGCCGAAGTACCGGAAGACAGTAAACCGGTAGAGGAGCAGTTGAGTCTGTTCTAATCATTTTTCCTGATACATAAAAAAAAGAAAAGAGAACTCACGTTCTCTCTTGTGTTGCGGAGGATGGGATCGAACCACCGACCTTCAGGTTATGAGCCTGACGAGCTACCACTGCTCTACTCCGCGATATACACCATTTTTCTCAAATGGGACTGCAAAAGTACTGCTTTTTTTTGATATACGCAAATATTTTTGCACAAAAGTGCATTTTTTCTGTTTCTGCCCCTACTTTTTCACTATCCTACAGCGCCCTCTAAGGATATTTGTAGCAGTTTTTGGGCCTCTACGGCAAATTCCAGGGGTAACTTATCCATTACCTCTTTGGCGTATCCGTTGACGATTAATCCTACCGCATCTTCGGTGCTTATCCCGCGCTGGCGGCAGTAGAAGAGTTGATCTTCGCTTATCTTACTGGTAGTGGCCTCATGTTCTACGGTGGCTGTAGGGTTGGCTATCTGCATGTCAGGGAAAGTGTGCGCACCGCATTTATCGCCTAATAACAGCGAATCACACTGGCTGTAGTTGCGCGCATTGTCAGCACCGCTGACTACTTTGACTAATCCACGATAGGCATTCTGACTAAATCCGGCAGATATACCTTTGGATATAATACGCGAGCGCGTGTTGCGTCCCAGATGAATCATCTTAGTGCCGGTGTCGGCTTGCTGGTGGTTGTTGGTGAGCGCCACAGAATAGAACTCCGCCGACGAGTTGTCGCCTTTGAGGATGCAGGATGGGTATTTCCACGTGATGGCAGAGCCGGTCTCCACCTGAGTCCAACTCAAGCGCGCATTCTCATAGGTGATGCCTCGTTTGGTTACAAAATTGTAAATACCGCCCTTGCCGTCCTTATCGCCCGGATACCAGTTCTGGACCGTCGAATACTTCACTTCGCCATCCTTGTGCACTACTATCTCCACAATAGCTGCATGCAGTTGATTCTCGTCACGCATAGGTGCCGTACATCCCTCCAGATAACTCAGGTACGCTCCTTCGTCTGCGATGAGCAGGGTGCGCTCAAATTGGCCTGTCTTACCGGCATTGATGCGGAAATAGGTACTTAACTCCATGGGGCAGCGAACACCCTTGGGTACGTACACAAACGATCCGTCTGTAAAGACCGCCGAGTTGAGAGCAGCATAAAAATTGTCGGAGTAGGGGACTACACTACCTAAGTAGCGCTGCACCAAGTCGGGATATTCGCGAACGGCTTCGGAGATGGAACAAAAGATGATGCCCTTCTCGGCTAAGGTCTCGCGAAAGGTCGTCTTCACTGATACAGAGTCCATAACGGCGTCTACGGCCATATTGCCGGCTAATGCAGCGCGTTCTTCCAACGGAATACCCAACTTATCGAAGGTCTTCATGATTTCGGGATCAATCCTTTCAGCCGTTAATCCATTCTCCCCTTCACCCGTGGTCTTAGCCTTAGGTGCTGCATAGTATGAGATAGCCTGAAAATCTATCTCAGGGATGTCTAAATGCGCCCAAGTGGGTACAGGCATCGTCTGCCATTTGTGAAACGCTTTTAACCTGAATTCTAACAGCCAGGACGGCTCTTGTTTTTTGGCGGAGATATAGCGGATAATATCCTCATTTAGTCCGGCGGGTACAATATCCGTCTCTACGTTCGTCGTAAAGCCGTACTTGTATTCGCTTGAGGTGACGTCCTGTATGATAGTATCCTGTGCCATTTAAATCAGAAGTGCCGCATATGGCGGCACTTTATGAGGTCGGTAGCAGATTCGAACTGCTGTCCCCGGTTTTGCAGACCGATCCCTAACCACTCGGGCAACCGACCAACAAGGTGCTTTTCTGGAAAGCGGGTGCAAAGGTACTGCTTTTTTTTGATATACGCAAATATTTGGAAAAAAATTTCATATTTTACCTTAAAAAATCGAAAAAATATTTGTATAAACCAAAAAAAAGTGTTATCTTTGCAGCCGATTTATGTGTGTGCGCGCGCTCGGGCGCATACGCTACACGCGAAAAAAGACGAATTTAATATATTACAACATACAAAAATGGAAGAAGTACAAGAAAAGTATGATGGTTCGAGTATTCAAGTGCTCGAAGGATTAGAGGCCGTTCGCAAAAGACCTGCCATGTACATTGGCGATATCTCGCAAAAGGGTTTGCATCACCTGGTTTATGAGGTGGTGGATAACTCGATTGACGAGGCTCTGGCCGGTTTCTGCGACGAGATTGCTGTTCATATCAATCCTGACAATTCGATTACCGTGCAGGATGATGGACGTGGTATTCCTGTGGATATGCATCCCAAAGAGCACAAAAGCGCTCTGGAGGTGGTTATGACGGTGTTGCACGCAGGTGGTAAGTTTAATAAGGACTCCTATAAGGTCTCCGGTGGTTTGCACGGTGTAGGTGTGAGTTGCGTTAACGCGCTCTCGACACGTATGCACGTAGAAGTGTACCGCGACGGTAAGATTCATATGCAGGAGTATGAGAAGGGTAAGCCGACTTGTCCCGTGCATGTTATTGATGAGAGTGAAGCTATCGGTAACTGGGAGCTGAAGAAAACGGGTACGTTTGTTCAGTTCTGGCCGGATGATACTATCTTTACCGAGACCGTCTATCAATGGGATATCCTGGCTAACCGAATGCGCGAATTGGCCTTCTTGAATGCCGGTATCCGCATCGTGCTCAAAGATAAGCGCGTGAGAAATGCCGAGGGACAGGAGAAAAAGGAGACCTTCTATTCCGAGCAGGGCTTGAGCGAGTTCGTTCGTTATATCGACCAGACGCGTACTCCTCTTATCTCTGAGGTTATTCATCTTAATACCGAGAAATACGGTACCCCTGTTGAGGTCGCTATGATCTATAACTCCGACTTCAATGAGAACGTGCACTCCTATGTAAACAATATTAACACGATTGAAGGAGGTACCCACGTGGCCGGTTTCCGTTCGGCATTGACGCGTGTAATGAAGAAATATGCAGAAGAGAGCAAACTCCTGGAGAAAGCTAAACTCAAAGATAAGGACGGTAACGCTACTATCGACCCGAACGATTTCCGCGAAGGTCTTACGGCTGTTATCTCCGTTAAGGTGGCTGAACCGCAGTTTGAGGGACAGACAAAGACTAAGTTGGGTAACTCAGAGGTCGCTGGAATGGTTTCTGCTGCCGTAGGCGAGGCTTTGACTAATTACCTGGAAGAACATCCGGACGATGCAAAACGTATCGTAGAAAAGGTTATTTTGGCTGCTCAGGCACGTATTGCTGCTCGTAATGCCCGTCAGTCGGTGCTCCGCAAATCGCCCTTAGGCGGTGGCGGACTGCCCGGTAAACTGGCCGATTGTGCTTCTAAAGATCCGACAGAATGCGAACTCTTCCTCGTGGAGGGAGATTCGGCCGGAGGTACGGCTAAGTCGGGTCGTGACCGTATCCACCAGGCTATCCTGCCGCTGCGCGGTAAGATATTGAACGTGGAGAAAGCAATGGAACATAAGGTGTTCGAGAGCGAAGAGGTTCGTAATATCTTTACTGCATTAGGTATTACTTTCGGTACAGAAGACGATCCTAAGGCGCTTAACCTCAGTAAGATTCGTTATCATAAGGTAATCATCATGGCCGATGCCGACGTGGATGGTGCCCATATCGCTACTCTGATTATGACCCTCTTCTTCCGTCATATGAAAGAGGTTATCGAACAAGGTCACCTCTATATCGCTATGGCTCCGCTGTATATGTGCTCTAAGGGTGGCTACCATGAGTATTGCTGGAATGACCAGCAGCGTCATGACTTTATTATGAAGTACGGCGGCGGTGATGAACGCCAGATTAAGACGCAGCGCTATAAGGGTCTCGGTGAGATGTCGGATGACCAGTTGTGGGAGACGACGATGGATCCGGAGCGCCGCTTATTGAAGAAAGTAACGATAGAGAATGCCGCTGAGGCTGACCGCACCATCGCTATGCTGATGGGTGACGATGTGGCTCCGCGTCGTGAGTTTATCGAAGAGAACGCTATCTACGCAAAGATTGACGCGTAATGAAGATAGCGGTCTATTGTTCGGCCAAAGATGCGATACCGGAGGACTATTTATCGCTCGGTGACGCATTGGGTGTGTGGATAGGTGCGCAGGGGCATACGCTCATATATGGCGGTGCTACAGGCGGACTGATGACACGCGTGAGCGAGGCAGCTAAACGGGCCGGGGCATACATTATAGGTGTTATCCCGCCTCGCGTTATCGCTGCCGGACGCAGGGCCGACAACTGCGATGAGTTGATAGAGGTGCAGAATATGTCTGAACGCAAACAGCGTATGCGCGACGAAGCGGAGGCTATTATATGCCTGCCGGGCAGTTATGGTACGCTGGACGAAATGATGGATGCGACCTCTTCTGCGATAGTGGGGGAACATCATACACCGACCTATGTGGTGAACTACAAAGGCTTTTATGAGCCGCTGAGGCTGCAAATAAGGCACATGCAGGACTTGCATTTTATCCCTGAGCAGCAGAGCTATCAGCCGGTGTTTGTCGATACCCTCGACGAGTTATATGAACGATTGGCTGAGGCCAACTAAATGATACAATTGTAAATTTAATTGTCAGAGACTGTATGAATCTGTTTTTCAAACAACTGTTCGGTCAACTCCATTCTACGGAACGCATGGAGCGCCGCATCATGATGGAAGAGGAGCGTATTGCTCGTTACCGTCAGGTAGAACAATCCGAGGAACTCAAGGAGTACTTGGAACTCAAGAAAATTGTGGAAAGCAAGGAGTTCCAACAACATAAGTACAACTTGACGCACACGAAGTATAAATCCACACCGACCTACGAGACTATCCGTCGGTACAAAGAACTCTTGCACGACAAGAAACTGCAGATGTATCTCGAGATGGAAGGCAGTAAACGCCTGAAGGACTTCCTGAAGTTCCGCGATTCGGAGAACTATATCAAATTGCAGAGCAAGAAAGAGGTGCGCAACTCGCTGGAGTTGAAGCAGATGTATAAGTTTGAACACTCTAAAGAGTATAAGTCCTATCTCTACTATCGCGATTCTAAGTTGCCGGACCAATTTAAGGCTCTGGTAGCTGAAGTAGCTACAGATGAATACAAGAAACAGCATGCTTTCTGGAGCAATCCGCAGCGTTGGAAGACGACGGATGAATACCAACAGGAGGCGCGTCTGAAACGTCTGTCGGCGATGGCGGATATCGTATTCTTCTTCCAGCAGGATCCTGCCGAGATAGAGCGTATGGAGGCTTGGAAGGCTACCTTTACCGAAGAGTTTGCATGGCATCGTTTCTCGGAGTCGCCTTGGAAGGCCGGCTTTGTATATGCCAATCCCAAATTGCCTCGTCTACATTCGTTTGCCAACGAGCAACAGGCATATAACGGAGGTAAGAACGTCGGAACAGTAGACGGTAGGTTGCACCTATTTACCAAGCGCGAGAAGATTACCGCGCCGGCATGGGATGCTAAGAAAGGCTTTGTAGGTAAAGACTATGACTATACGTCCGATATCGTGCAAACAGCCGAATCGTTCCGCCAATCGGGCGGCCTGTTTATGGCTAAGATGCGGGTAGAAGGACATATCCATCATGCTTTGTGGCTCGGCGGTGAGAAGAAATTGCCGATGATAAGCCTCTTCCATTACAACGGCAAACATATCACCGTGGGCAACTATACCGATAAGGGCTTCGATGGAGCGGTAGTGACCGGTATTAATCCGGGTACCTATTATATCTATTCGCTCCAATGGACCGACCGCGAACTCATCTGGTATGTGAACAACGTAGAGGTCTATCGTACCTCTCATGATATCCCCAAGGAGAAATTATTCCTGGCTCTCTCGTCCTTCATCGATGAGCAGCAACGTGCCTCGGAAGGCCAGATCAATGTAGCCTGGATAAGAGTGTATAAATCATAAATCGTACATCGCATTATGTTCCTGATTGCCGGACCTTGTGCTATAGAGAGTCGTGATATAGTGATGCACACGGCGGAGACGCTCCGTCAGGTGTGTGCTGAACTGGATATCCGATTGATTTTCAAGTCTTCGTATGATAAGGCCAATCGCACTTCTATGTCGGAGCGCGGTATAGGAATGGAGCAGGGGTTAGCTATCCTCAGTGATGTGAAGCAGACCTTTGGACTGCCTATACTGACCGATGTTCATGAGTCGTGGCAGTGCGCTCCGGTGGCTGAAGTGGCCGATGTGTTGCAGATACCGGCTTTCCTCAGTCGTCAGACCGACCTCTTGCAGGCTGCAGGACGTACGGGACGAATAGTCAATGTTAAGAAAGGTCAGTTTATGGCGCCGTGGGATATGCAGGGCGCAGTAGATAAGATTCATGCTGTAGGCAACGAACAGATTTGGCTCACCGAACGCGGCTCGTCGTTTGGCTATGGCCGTCTGGTGGTAGATATGACCTCGTTGGTCGAGATGCGTCGTTTCGGATGCCCTGTCGTCTTTGATGCTACGCATAGTGTCCAGCAGCCTTCGTCGCAATCCGGAGTAACCGGAGGCAATCGCGCTATGGTGCCCCATCTGATGAGGGCGGCCTTGGCGGTAGGTGTCGACGGCATCTTCCTGGAAGTACATCCCGACCCGGACCACGCCATCTCGGATGCGGCTAATCAGGTCAAACTAAGTGATATAAAAGATATTTTAGTTCAAGCTAAACAATATGACTTACTCGGAACGCGCTAAGCAAATATTTGCGGAAGAGATACAGGAGTTTGTTAAACTCAGTGAGACTATCGACAGCCATTTTGACCGTGTGGTGGATCTGATATACAACTGTCGCGGCAAATTGGTATTGATGGGTATCGGTAAGACCGGTATCATTGGTCATAAGATTGCCTCGTCGTTGGCTTCTACGGGTACTTCGGCTATCTTCGTCAATGCGGCGGAGGCGGTGCATGGTGACTTAGGCATGATCAATAAGGACGACATCGTCATGCTGGTCAGCAATAGCGGTGCCACCAACGAGATACTTAATGTTATCGCTCCCCTGCGCAATATAGGATGCACCCTCATCGCTATGACGGGCGATGCCAAGTCTAAACTGGCCGAGAACTGCGACGAGGTGTTAAGTGTTCATGTGGATAAGGAAGCTTGCCCGTTGGGACTCGCACCTACTACCAGCACTACGGCTGCCCTGCTCATGGGCGATGCGTTGATGGTGTGCCTGATGGAGAAGCGCCAGTTTAAGGCCGAGAACTTTGCCGTCTACCATCCGGGAGGAGCTTTAGGGCGCAAACTCTTAGGACGCGTGCGCAACTGTATGACGACGGCTGTGCCTAAAGTGCAGCTGCATACACCCTTCCGCGAGTTGGTGCATGAGATGTCGGATAAACATCTGGGAATCACGATGGTATATGATGGTGACCGCTGCACGGGTATTATCACCGATGGCGACCTGCGTCGTGCTATCCAGAAATTCAATGACCTGCACGTCACAGCCGGCGACATTATGACACCTTCGTACAAGAAGATTTCCCAGGATGCTTTGCTGACCGATGCCTTGGCGATAATGGATAAGTATAACATCACTACTTTAGCGGTGACCGAAAAAGAAGATACCGACGCTATCATCGGTATCCTCTCTATCCATCATATTATCGATTTCTCTTAATCCATCCACTTCCACGTGGTATTGGACTCCAGGCCGAGGTATTGCACCTTGGCCTTTATTATGCGTGCTGTACTGTCCACCTCAAAAGCTCCTTCGTAAACCTGCCACGGGGCGTCGTCAATGCTATAGAGTAAGGTGCCGCCTTGCATGACTTTGTTCATCTCTACGCGGCCGTTTTGTACGTGTATACCAGGTTGCTGCAGGTGGAAAGCATGTCCGTCGGCTGCCAGACGAGGCAGCAAGACTTCGTACACCATGGCATTGTAGGTCGTCAGATTCAATGCCGAGCGGGTATTCCATGCGCGTTCACTCAGTCCGAACATCTTGGGGTAGAGCTGCCATTCTACCTGTTGGAACGAACGAATCACTTCCGCCCACAGTTGTGCATTCAATCCGACGATATTCTTATGGTGCAGCGGTTCCCAATCGAAGGCACTGTATTCATCGGTATAGCCGCCCCAGTTGAGGCCTTTCTCCTGGTGATGGTTGCAGTAGGCGAAGTCGAAATACAGGTGGCTGGCCGTAGCTAAGATGATGGGATAACCCGCCTCGGCCATCTCCAAGGGTTTGGTTTCATTATTCAGCCAACTATAGCATAGAGCCTGCGACTCAACGGGACAGAAATGCGTCACTTCTTCCCATCCTGCCGGTTGTAAGTTATAACGTTGCAGGATGGCTAATACGCCGTCCATAAAGGTCTGATGCTCCTCTCTGCTCAATGCGCCTTTGGGCACTTCATCGCCTCCTATATGGAAGACGTGCAGCGGGGCTTGTGCTTCGGCGTACATAGCTACGATAGCGCTTACTACGGTGTCAACAAAGGGTATTGCCTCCTCGCGGGTAACGGCTATGACGTTGTCGGTATAGTGTTGCGCACTGACGTATTGACGTTGCTCCAATAGGCTGTCGGTCAATAATCCGCCCATGGCTTTCTTGGCGGCACGCATGTGGCCGGGCATGTCGATCTCGGGGATAACGCGTATATGGCGCTCGTGGGCATAGCGGAGCAGGTCGATAAACTCTTTGCGCGTCAAATACCCGTTGGCCATTGATTGCATATCCCGAGGGTCCCAGCCGCCGTTGTACATGGGTAGCAGACATTCGCTCTCATCCTTGGTATAACCGCGATGAGCACCTATGCGCGTCAGTTGGGGTAAGGCAGGTATCTCCAATCGCCAACCCTCGTCGTCGCTCAGGTGCAGGTGCAGGACGTTGAGTTTATAGGCGGCCATCACATCGATGACGCGTTTGATGGAGTCGGCAGGATAATAATTGCGCACGATATCGAGCATCAATCCGCGGTGCCCCAAGTCGGGATAGTCGTCTATGCGGCAGACAGCATGCTCGGCGGGCATTTGCCGCAACGTCTGCTCGGCATAGAAACGACCGGCCTCGCTACTGCTCTCTATCCATATGGTGTCTTCGCTAAAACGAATGCTATAGGCCTCTTCGGGCATCGGTGCCGATCGATAAGCCATGTGCGCGTGCGTGTACTCGCGTGTGCCCGTTCCATATATAATATATTTAGGCTGCGGCAAGATAGGAAGCGGTGTTTGTACCTCTTGTGCGAGGATGCGTTCGTTGTAGGTGTATACATATTCTCCGTCGGCATAAGGTGTTTTGTCGCGTGTTTCTATCCTTCTGGTCATTTGTGCTTTACGTGTGAAGGGAGTGTACTCACACGGAACAGAAACTGGCTTGCCGTCGGCGCGTACGATAAAGAATCCTTCGGGTACCGAAGTCTCGCGGATAGCATTGCCGGTGTAGCGCATCGTCAGGGTGCGTGTTTCGCCGGGTGCTAAGGGAGCAAAAGTTTCGGTAGGCGTGATACAGTGATAACTGGCCTGTATCTCGCTTTCGCACAATGGCTGACCTTCTTCATATATCGGATGCAGCGACATCAAATCGAAGTACAACACCCAGTCATTCTGCAGCGTGTCCGTGCTTGTATTATGGAGCGTCAGGTAAGCTTCGCATACTCCGGGTTCTACATCATTGGCACCCATTTCCCACACCAAGGATAGGGGCGAGAAGGCACTGCGTTGGCACGAAACCAGCGACAAAATGAACAAAAAAGAGATAAATCGATGCATTATTTTATATTTTTTTGCAAAATTAGAAAAAAAATAGTAATTTTGCAAACAATTTGGACTAAAAATTTTTTTTTATGACACCTTTGGCCATTATTCTGACTATGGCGGCCTATTTTGTGGTGCTGTTTGGCATCTCGTATTGGGCCGGTAGGAAAGCCGACAACGCCGGCTTCTTCTCGGGTAATAAATCCAGCAACTGGCTCTTGGTTGCTATGTCCACTATTGGTGCGGCTATCTCGGGCGTGACGTATGTGAGTGTGCCGGGCATGGTCGGAACGAGTGCTTTCAGTTATATGCAGATGGTCTTAGGTTTCACGGTTGGACAGTTTTTGATTGCCTATGTCCTGATACCTCTATATTATAAGTACAACCTGACCAGTATATACGAATACTTGGAGAATCGCTTTGGCGTAAGCAGTTATAAGACAGGTGCTTGGCTTTTCTTTGTCAGTAAGATGTTGGGTGCGAGTGTGCGCCTGTTTGTAGTGGGCAGCGTACTCCAATTGTTGGTCTTTGGTCCGATGGGAGTGCCCTTCTGGGTCAATGCGGTCTTTACGGTATTGATCGTCTATCTGTGTACCTTTAAGGGAGGCGTTAAATCGGTTATTTGGACCGATTTATTGAAGACCTTGTGCTTAGTTTTGTCGGTGGCTTTGTGTATCTGGTATGTGCTACGTAGCGGCGTGAGTATCAAAGGTATGTGTCATAGCGATATGGCTCAGGTTTTCTTCTTTGACGATGTCAACGACGGCAAGTATTTTTGGAAACAATTCCTGGCCGGTATCTTCCTGGTAGTAGCTACTACGGGCTTGGATCAGGACCTGATGCAGCGCACGCTCAGTTGCCGTAACTACCGCGAGTCGCAGAAGAATATCATCGTGGGTGCACTTCTGCAGATTGTGGTTATAGGTTTGTTCCTCGTACTCGGCTATACGCTCTACACGTATGCGGCTACTGCGGGTGTGGATATATCTGCTTTGAAGGGCGATGATGTGTTCCCCTATTTGGCTACAGGATCGTATTTCCCGATGATTGTGGGTGTACTCTTTGTGGTAGGTTTTATTGCTTCGGCCTATTCGGCAGCAGGCGGCGCATTGACGGCTCTGACGACCTCGTTTACGGTGGATATCTTGGGTCGCAAACAGCAGGATGAACGCACTACGCGTACGCGCCGTTGGGTGCATGTGGTGATGGCGGTTTTGATGGCGGCATGTATCTATGTAATCTGGTTTTTGAATGATGACTCGGTTATCCAAACTGTCTATAAAGTAGCCAGTTACACCTACGGTCCGCTGTTGGGTATGTTCTGCTACGGTATCTTTATGCGCGGTCCGATACGCGACCGTTGGATACCTTTGGTGGCCGTGTTGGCGCCCATCATTACCTGGGTACTGGATGTCAATTCGGCAGCGTGGTTTGGCGGCTATCACTTCTCGCATGAACGCCTCATCCTCAACGCTTTGTTGACCTTTGTGGGCATGCTGATGCTTAAGAAACGCGAATAACAAATACTTCAATTTATATGTTGGGAAACGTTCGTATCTATTGCAAAAACAACAAACAGTTCTACACCGTCCCGTGTGGTACTTCGTTGTTGGAGTTGTATCAAATGATTGGTCTTGAGTTGCCATATCCCGTTATAGCGGCGCACGTCAACTACAAGTTGCAGAACCTCAACTTCCTGGTGTATAAGCCCAAAGATATCGAGTTTTTGGATGCGTCATCGTCCAACGGTATGCGGTGTTATGTGCGCACGCTAATCATGGTGATGGCCTGTGCTGTTCACGAACTCTATCCCGACTATGACCTGCGCGTGGAGCATCCTATCTCCAAGGGTTATTTCTGCACCTTGCGCGATAAGAAAGGCGAGAAAGTGGAGATTACTCCCGACTATATCGACGCTATCCGCGAACGCATGCATCTCATTATCCGTGAGGACCGTCCTATCGTGGCTGAGGAGCGTCAGACGAAGGAGGTTATCCAACTTTTCAGTGACCATCAGGAAGGTGAGGTAACCCTCTTTGAGGCCTTGGGTAATCCCTATTGCCGTTATTTCCGCATGGGTGAGTATATCGACTATTTTGCCGATGCGTTGATGCCTTCTACGGGTTATCTGAGTATCTTTGAGGTAGAGCCTTTGTACTGCGATATATTGCTGCGTATTCCTTGCCGTTGCGACCCTGTCCGTTTGGAAGAAAAAGTGCAGCAGAATAAGATGTTCGATATCTTCCGCGAGTTTAAGGGCTGGAATAAATTGATGCGTATCTCCAATGTGGGCGAGTTCAACCGTGCCTGCAAGGACAACCGTTCTTTTGAGATGATTAAACTCTCTGAGGCCTTGCACGAGAAGAAGGTGGCACAGATTGCTGACCAGATAGCTTCGCGTGAGCACCGTCCTAAGTTTATCCTCATCTCAGGTCCCAGCAGTTCGGGTAAGACAACGTTCTCGATGCGTCTGCGTATACAACTGATGGTCAACGGTATACAACCCGTCGTTATCTCTATGGATAACTACTTTGTCAACCGCGAGGATACGCCTAAGGATGCTAATGGCGACTGGGATTTTGAGCACCTGCATGCTCTCGATTTGGAACTGTTCCGCAGTCAGTTGGCGGACCTATTGGCGGGTAAGCAGGTTAAGCTGCCGACCTTCAATTTCGAGACCGGCAAACGTGAGTTCCGCGGCAATACACTCCAGTTGCAACCCGACCAGGTATGCATCATCGAAGGTCTGCATGCCCTCAATCCCGAACTCATCCCCAATATCCCTCGCGAGGCGACCTTTAAGATATTCGTCAATGCTTTGACGACCGTCAACCTGGACAATCATAACTGGATACCTACTACCGACATACGTCTCATCCGTCGTATCGTGCGCGACTACCGTTATCGTGGCTATTCGGCTACTGAGACGATAGCCCGTTGTGAGAGTGTTCGCCGTGGTGAGGAGCGGTGGATATATCCTTATCAGGAGGAGGCGGATGCTATGTTTAACTCCGCCCTGCTCTTTGAATTGGCCGTCCTCAAACGCTATGCCGAGCCTATACTGGCGGAGGTGCCCAAGTATGTGGATGAATATATTGATGCCCATCGCTTAGAGAAAGAACTCAGTTATTTTGAACAAATACCCGAACGCGAGATACCGCCTACCTCTTTCCTGCGCGAGTTTGTGGGTGGCAGTTCGTTCCATTATTAATTGCTATGACTACACTCCTGCTTATCCTTCTTATGGCTTTAGGCAACGACTCGTTGCCTTATCCTGCCATCCTGCAAGATATGGAAAATGTCACTGTCCATCAGGACTCGGCGCTCACCGAACTCATGCAGTATAAGACCGCCGGCTTGACGCGTGGCGAACAAGAGATGCCCGGATGGCGCGTGCAGATATATTCCTCCAACGACCCTTATAAGGCCAAGCAGGAGGCTGAGTCACTCAAGGCTCTTCTTGAGGACCGTATCGACCAACCGGTATATGTCGAGCCCGTGCAGCCTTTCTGGAAGGTGAGAGTGGGCAATTTCCAGACCAAAGAAGAGGCGCAAGCCTATAAAGAAATACTTATCCGGGACTTTCCGGAACTGCAGTCCGGAGCCTATCCTGTACGAACGATGATAAAAGTTAAATAATATGCAATCTTTTACTCCCGATAACGCTACTACTCAACAGATAGCCGAGCATATCCACGCTATCCTTCAACTGCTGGGCGAAGACCCGCAACGCCAAGGTCTCCAGCGCACGCCGGAACGCGTGGGCAAGGCTTTTCAGTATGTCACCAAAGGCTATCACGAGAATCCCGAAGCTATCCTTCGCTCCGCCCTCTTCGAGGCCGACTATCGCCAGATGGTGGTAGTGCGCAATATCGATTTCTATTCCCTCTGCGAGCATCACCTGTTGCCGTTCTTTGGCAAGGTGCATGTGGCGTATATACCTAATGGTAAGAACGTTACGGGGCTGAGTAAGATTGCCCGCGTAGTGGATGTCTTTGCGCGTCGTCTGCAGATCCAGGAGCGTATGACTACCCAGATCAAAGAGTGCATCCAGAAGACCCTCAATCCCTTGGGTGTCATGGTCGTGGTGGAAGCCGAGCATTTGTGCATGCAGATGCGTGGTGCCGAGAAACAACACTCCATCACCACCACCTCCGACTTCACCGGTGCCTTCAACCGTCCCGAGACCCGCGAAGAGTTCCTCCGTTTGATAAGGGAGTAGGGAAAAACCAAAATCACGGGATATATACAAAGTATATATAGGGTATAGTATGATACGATGCTCCCTCGTGGTAGTTCGGGAGCGTTGTGGGGGCTTTGTCATCCAAAACAACAAATCTGCATAAAAATGGCATACATATTTGCGTATGTCATTTTATTTTTGTAATTTTGCGGCGCAAAATCTAAAACTAACGATTATGAGTTACATGCAGATGGCACAATTAGACGTCCTCAACTTAGTAAGAGGCATCAACACGGAAGGCGAATATATGGACTTCCGCAATATGTTAGCGCGTTATTTTGCAGACAAGGCCCAAAAACAAATTGATGCTTTGTGGGATAACGGGACTATCGATGAGAAGACCATTGATGCTTGGGGTAATGAACGTATGAGAACTCCTTATCGTTATGCGGTACATCGTTCTTGATTGTCAGTCAGTGACTGACATTTTGAGTTGGACTCATATATGCGTTTTAATGCAGGCGTAATAAGCGGTCGTCGCTCACCGACGTTAAACAGGAGGACATATTAGAAAATTTATTAGCGTTTGCTATTTATTCGGGTATTCTGAAAAATTTGGCCATTTTGAAGAACTTCTAACATCGAATAAGTTAAACGCCCACTGAGCGTGGGTGAAACTTATGTTAGATGGGGTTAGGCCAAATACCTTCAGAATTATAAGCGGATCCCCCGCTTTTTGTATTCTAGGTATTTGCCTCCCCATAACCTCCCTTTAGGTAGCGAACATAAACAAGCGCTACCATGAAGGAATTTATCTCCGCTTATGTCAAGGAGATTGACAAACTGTATCAGACGGGGCTCACTACCGAGCATTCTTTTCGTCCTGCTTTAGCACAACTTTTACGCGCCTGTACCGGTTGTACAGTTATCAACGAGCAAAGCCATATTGCCTGTGGTGCTCCTGATCTGACGCTGCTGAACAAGCAGTTACCGGTTGCCTATATCGAAGCGAAAGACCTTGAAGATGGCGACCTCGACGGACGCAAAAAGAACAAAGAGCAGTTTGATCGCTACAAGGCTTCGTTGGATACAATTATCTTTACCGATTATCTGGATTTTCATCTGTACGAGCATGGCGAATGGCAACAATCCGTTCGCTTGGCGGAGATACAAGGCAATAAAATCCGTTTGTCGGATGCAGACCGTTTTGTCTCGCTCATGGAGCATATCAAAAATGCACGTCCACAACGTATTACTTCGGCTTCTAAGTTAGCGCAACTGATGGCGGGTAAGGCGCGTTTGTTGCGTGATATCATCGAGCAAGCACTCATTCAAGACGGTGACACGCCCACCGAACTTCGCGGCTATATGCAGGCATTCCAACAGGTTCTTATCCATGACATTACGCCGAAAACTTTTGCAGATATCTATGCGCAAACTATCGCGTATGGTATGTTTGCTGCACGTCTGCATGACGAAACGCCAGACGATTTCACACGTGCGGAGGCTGCGAACCTCATTCCCAAAACCAACCCCTTCTTACGCAAGATCTTCCAACAGATAGCCGGCTTTGATTTGGACGATCGTATAGCTTGGATTGTGGATGACCTTGTTTCCGCGTTTGCAGCAACCGACATGGAGAAGATCATGCAGGGCTTTGGAAAGAGCACACAACAAACCGACCCGATGCTGCATTTCTACGAAGATTTCTTGTTCCAATATGACCCTGCCGCCAAGAAACAATGTGGTGTCTATTATACTCCGCAACCGGTGGTGGAGTTTATTGTGCGAGCCGTGGACGATATTCTGCGCACGGAGTTCCAACTGCCGATGGGTTTGGCTGACACCTCCAAAGTGGAGATAGAACAAGAGATAGAACAAGACCTCAAACATCGTAAAGAGAAGAAACTCGTTCATCGTGTACAGGTTCTTGATCCGGCAACAGGAACAGGTACTTTCCTTGCTGAGACCGTACGACAGATCAAACGTGACCTTGGCGGACAAATGGGCGCTTGGCCAAGTTATGTGCCCGAACATCTCTTGCCGCGCTTACATGGCTTCGAACTGATGATGGCGCCTTATACAATCGCCCATCTCAAACTCGATATGGAGATTGGTATTCCTGCCCAACAACGTCTCAAAGTCTTCTTGACCAACTCCTTAGAGGAAGCAAACCAAGACGCGAACACTCTTTTTGGACTTTATTTGGCAGAGGAAGCTAATTCTGCTTCACGAATCAAAAAAGAAGCTCCTGTGATGATTGTTATGGGTAATCCGCCGTATTCTGGCATATCGCAGAATAACGGAGAATGGATTACTAACTTGCTTAGTGATTACAAGAAAGAGCCGGGAGGCGTACAGCCATTACAAGAACGCAAAATTTGGCTCAACGATGATTATTGTAAATTTATACGTTTAGGGCAGTATTATGTAGATAGAAATAAAGAGGGCGTACTTGCCTATATTTGCAATAATGGTTTCTTGGACAATCCTACTTTCAGGGGCATGAGGTGGCATCTTTTGCAGAGTTTTGACAAGGTATTCATTCTTAATCTACATGGAAATGCACGTAAAAAAGAAATTACTATAGATGGAAGCAAAGATGAAAATGTATTTGATATAATGACTGGTGTTTCAATTAATATCTTTATCAAAACAGGGCAGAAAAAGAAAGGCACTTTAGCAGAAGTCTTTTATTATGATTTAATGGGCACCCGCGATTCTAAATACGATTTTTTAAGACGGAATTCTTTTGAAAATTTAGAGTACACAAAACTGGATATGATTCCTCCTCTATATTTCTTTATTCCCCAAAATACCAAGGGAGAAAAGGAATACAAGGAAGGTTTTAGTGTTGATGAATTAATGCTAATAAACGTCACAGGAGTAGTATCTGCACGCGATGGCTTGGTTATTGATCAAAACCGAAACGAACTATTAAAAAGAATTAAAAAATTTGCAGATTTAAATTATTCTGACGACGAAATTCGTAAAATATTTTTCGGGAAAAAGAAAGAGGGGAAATATTTGCCTGGAGATTCGAGAGGTTGGAAATTAGCAGAAGCGAGGAGAAAAATCCAAAATAATAATCACGAGACAATTATTAAAAAATACGAATATCGTCCTTTAGACTTTCAATTTATATATTACACTCCAGATATGGTAGACTGGGGACGTGAAAATTATATGTGCCATTTTTTGAGAGGTAATAATATAGGATTAGTGTGCAAAAAGGGATTTCCTAATGATACTCCTCCTATCTTTGTTAGTGACTCCATCTCCGATTTCCGTTATTGGTCATGTTCCGGAATGCAAGGTGGGGATTACGTCTTCCCCCTCTACCTCTATCCGGAGGAAGGTTCTATAGAAACGGAGCGTCGTGCGAATTTGGATGAGAAGATTTGGGCGCAAATTAATACCACCATCGGCAAAGAAGCTTCACCTGAAGACATCTTCGATTATATCTATGGTGTGTTGCATTCACCTGCCTATCGTGCGAAATATAAGGAGTTTCTCAAGGTGGACTTTCCGCGTATTCCTTATCCGAAAGACCAAACTGAGTTTGAACATTTCAGCTCGTTCGGCTATCAACTCCGCGAACTCCATTTGATGCACAATGTGCCGGAATCGCCTGTTTTTTTCCCCAATGCCGGAACTATGCAAGTGGATTATCTACGTTGGGAGTGGAATAAAGATGACGGCTATTCGGGAAATGTATGGATCAATGACGAGCAATGTTTTGATTGTATTCCAACCGAAGCATGGGAAATGTTCATCGGCGGCTACCAACCGGCGCAAAAATGGCTCAAAGACCGCAAAGGGCGCACACTCTCATACGATGACATCCAACACTACCGCCGTATCATCTCCGTCCTTCAAGAAACCGTCCGCCTCATGCGCGAGATAGATAAGTAAGCAGCGTCCATTATAGGTGAATACTATTCGCCGCTCAAAAGGCTTCGTCCATTTTGCTGGATACCATCCGCTCTATGTTAATTCAGCCCGCGTAATTAAAAATTAAACATGGTGTGTATAAAAAGGTAGGATGACGAAGTTGTCTAAACTGTCTAAATGTCTAAATCCGACCTAAATAATAGACTATGAGCTGTTTATAAATGGACAAAATAGACATTTAGACAATTTAGACACCTACAAATATGGCGTCCATTACCGTTGGATACTATCCGACACCCACCTTTCACCGAGGCCGCAATAGGACTGCATCGAGCCAATCCAAGACAATACACGACACTATCGTGTTGCCGAACGCGAGTGATCGAGACTACATCGAGCCAACTCCCTGCCAACATCGAGGCAACTCCGAGAGATAACCGAGAGTGATCGCGCATCCAAAATCCTAAATCGTAAATCAAAAATCACAAATCCTCAATAAAATTTGCATATATGCAATATTTTTTGTACCTTTGCACGCTAATTTGGATGACCATGAAAAAAACATTCTTTTATCTGCTCTTGACCGTGATGGGTGCGGCGACGATGAGTGCCCAGACCGGATCGATAAATATCCAAGTGGATGCTGACTCCAACACGGTGGTATATACCATAGATACATTGGAGAGTTATCAGGTAGGACCGGGCATCGTGTATACCCGCTTCGACATCACCAACAGCACATCGACGCGCCATTGTTACATCTATGACGTGGACTTGACGAATCCCTACAACCGCGTAGAAGAGACCCACTCGCCTACTATCGGCAATACCGAGTTGCTGGCCAATACCTATACCCGTCTGGATGCCGAGGGACACCGCAGCATAGGCGGAGTGAACTGTAACTTCTGGGAGACGACGGCAACCGAGGGCTTGTTAGGCGTGGCTTGCACGGGACAGGTGAGCAACGGAAAGATAGGCGCCTCCATCACCAACTGGGGTTTAGGTGTCGCTGCCTCGATGGGCTTAGGTGAGGAGGACCAGAAACAGGAACTGGGCTTCTTGATGTTAGACACGGACGGCAAGGCCTGGATTGACCAGTACAGTTGGAATAGCAAGGTCCGCATCGGCAGCACCTCTAAGAAGTTGCGGGAGGCGAACCGTAATCGCAATAACCCCAACGAGAATGAGATAGTATTGTTTAACTCCGACCTGGGTACGAAGACCACCCGCAGCGTGGACGACCTGTACGAAGTGGTGCTTAACATCACCGGTCCATGGGCGATAAACAAAGAGATGCACGGCGTAGTGGTGTCTTCGAATACCACCGGCGGAACGCTGATAGGCGAGAACCAGGCTGTGCTGCAGGCGCGTGGTGACCGCAAGGCCTTCTTGCAACAGGCTGCCGTTGGCGACACTATCCATTTTACTATCGGCATCTATTCCGCCTGGACGGAAGAGTATCCGGCGATAGCCCAACTGACAGCCGGCAACTGCTTGGTGATGAAAGACTATCGTCTGCGTTTCCGCAACTGGGCAGAGGCATATAATAACCGTAACTACCCGCGTACGGGCTTTGGCGTGAGTGCCGACCATCAGCGATTGTGGATGATGGTGATGGAGAAGCCCGGCATGTTCACCCACGAGATGTGTTCTATCTTGCGCCACTTTGGCGCCAGTTATGCGATGGGTGCTGATGGCGGCGGTTCGGCGCAGTTTAACTTAGGTGGTCGCATCCTCAACCCCACGACAGAAGGTACGCCGCGTGCCGTGAGCAACGGTGTCTTCCTCTTCTCTACCGCACCTGACGATGCTGTGGTGACCGAGATGCGCACTAAGTCGACGACGCTGCGTCTGCCGCGTTACGGAGTAGTACGTCCTGCTTTCTTGGGATACAATCAATATGGTATGCTGGTCAATAAAGACCTGCCGGGTGTGACGCTGACCTGTTCGCCCGAAGCGGGTTATATGACCGATGACGGACGTTTCGTATGCACTGGCAACGGTACGCTCACCGCCCGCTATGAGTCTGCCGAATTGACGATGCGTGTGGAGATGACCGACCAGGCCGACCTGACGTTGCGTCTGGACAGTATACTCATCAGCGACGATACACAATATCCTATCGAGATTACGGCTACTGTTGACCGCAACGAGATAGCTATCCTGCCGGCAGCGTTGACGTGGGAGGTAGAAGATGAGAGTGTCTGCTCCGTCTCGGCCGACGGTATACTCACCGGTCGCGCCAACGGCCGCACCGTCATCACCGGCACGTTAGGCGAGAGTAGAGTACAACAGATAGTACGCGTAGAAGTGCCGACGAGTCGTCCGTACCGTTGGGAGACGATGGTGGGCATTGACCAACGTTGGAATGTCAAACCCTCGTCTACGGCGTGGAATACCGCCTTTATGACCGATGCACAGGGCAAGGCCGTCCTCTACCTCAACTACACCGGCGGACGACAGGCAAACATCAAACTGACGGCCGACACCTGCCTCTATGCTACGCCTAAGCAGATGGAGCTGCGCTTCACGCCGCAGGGCGAGTTGATACAAAAAGTGTCCATTGGTCTGCGTGCTAATAACGGCGTGAATACCCTCAACTACGCTACTACCGACCTCGTCCCCGACCGCGAGAACAGTATAGTCATCGACCTCGACTCGCTCTTTGGAACATCCAACGACATGGCTATCTATCCTGTCCGATTGGAGTTCATCACCTTGTCGTTCAGCACCTCGGCCGAGAAACGCGAATACAACATCCCGTTCGACGGTATATGGTTGCACTATGCGCCTGTGACTACCGACATCGACAAGGTGTTCACACAACAAGAGACGAACAACACTACTGCCCGCAAAGTACTTATCGACGGACAGATATATATTCTCCGTAATCAACATATCTATACTCTTACCGGAAATGAAAGACACTAAACTATATGCTTGGCTATGGGTGCCGACGCTGTATTTTGCACAAGGCATCCCGTATTTTATCGTTAACCAGATATCCGTGGCTATGTTCACCAAGTTAGGCGTGCCTAACGGTGAGATGGCCCTGTTCACCAGTTTGCTATACTTGCCTTGGGTTATCAAACCTATCTGGGGACCATTGGTAGACCTGATACGCACCAAACGGTGGTGGATATTGGTGACGCAGATACTGATGTCGGCGCTGATGATTCTGACTATCATCAGTATCCCGCATCCTGATCCGGCCGTCATCACAGCTCAGCAGACGCCTATTAAGATGCTGTATGCCGTATTGGTCATCTTTATCGTCATGGCTTTTGCTTCGGCTACGCATGATATAGCAGCCGACGGATTCTATATGCTCGGCTTGGACCAAGGCACGCAAGCCGCTATGATAGGTTGGCGTAGCGTCTTCTACCGTCTGAGTAATGTGTTCTGCAACTCCGCCTTAGTGGCTATCCCGGGTATCGTCTATTCCTACACCGAGAACCATGGCGGCGCTAATATGCCGTTGGCTTGGCAGGCTGCTATGTTGGTGGCAGCTGTCATCTTCTGTCTGGCTACGCTGTGGCACTGCTTCGTGCTGCCGCGTCCTGCGGATGACCGTCCCGGTGCCGACACCGATGCCCTGGCTATCCTCAAAGGCTTCGGCAAGACCTTTGCTACCTATTTTACCAAACCGTATATATGGCTCGCTATCATCTTTATGCTCGTTTATCGCCTGCCTGAGGCTTTCCTGCTTAAGATGGTGACGCCTTTCCTGTTGGGTGCCCGCGAGACGGGCGGACTGGGACTGAGTATGCAGACCTACAGCGTCGTCTATGGCATCATCGGTGTGGTCTTCCTGCTGTTAGGCGGTATACTCGGTGGCACATATATCAGTCGCGTAGGATTGAAACGCAGTATATGGTGGATGGCGGCCAGTATGACCTTGCCCTGTCTGACCTTCGTATATCTGAGTATGTGGATGCCGACTAACCTGTGGGCAATCTCCACCGCCGTGGCTATCGAGCAATTCGGCTACGGCTTCGGCTTCACGGCTTATATGATGTATATGATGTACATCTCGGATGGTGAGTTCAAGACCTCGCACTATGCTCTGTGCACCGGTTTTATGGCGCTGAGTATGATGATACCCGGTATGTTTGCCGGCTTCCTGCAGGAGGCACTGGGTTACCAGGGCTTCTTCTGGATGGTTATCGCCTGCTGCTTGGCTACCGTAGCCGTCACCTTCTTCGTCCGCCGACATGTAGACGAAGCTTACGGACGGAAATAATAAATCCCTAATCGCTAATTGAATTTCAACATACACTCATGAACAACAAACGAATTATCCCCAATGCTTTTACCAGCGCCAACCTGCTGTGTGGAGCCGTGGCTACGTATATGGCCACTCAGAATGCCTTTGAATGGGCCTTTGCCTTTGTGTGCTTAGGTGCGTTCTTCGACTTCTTTGACGGACTCTCCGCCCGTATCTTAGGTATTGTCAATAATATGGGTATCGAACTCGACTCCCTGGCCGATGACATCACCTTTGGTCTGGCTCCCGCTATGGCACTCTGTTGCTACCTTATGCCCCTCATCGGTTTCTGGAGCTTCGGTGTGTTGCTGATGGCGGCCTTCTCGGCGTTGCGCCTGGCTAAGTTTAACCTCGACGAGCGTCAGACGACTTCGTTCATCGGTTTGGCTACGCCTGCTAACGCTATCTTCTGGACCTCGCTGTGCTGCATGCCGTACGCTCTGATGACTGCCTCGTGGATGCCGTGGGTATTGGCCGGATTGAGTCTGGTCAGCTGCTATCTGCTCGTGTCCGAGATACCGTTCTTCTCGCTTAAGTTCCATAACTTCTCCTGGCGTGAGAATATGGATAAATACCTGTTCCTGGTAGGCGTAGTGGTATTGGTGACCCTGTGCGTATTAGAAGGCATCCGTTACGGCCATCCGGAGTTTATGCTCTTTGCCGGTGCCGCCATCGTATTATGGTATGTAGTACTTAACCTCCTTTTTGCAACGATTAAGAAATGACACTATTCCTGCTTCTTTTCCTCGGATACTATGCCAACTGTCAGGGCTTGCAAGACTCGGTATTGAAATCGGCCTTGCACGACACGATATGCACCGGCGAACGCATCCATTACGGTACGCACGGATATACATGGCCGGATAAGCAATACTATACCGGTACGTGGAACTATTTCCCGCAAACCGATATGCGTGCGGACGGTACGATATGGGATATGTATTCCAACTCGGTGCGTTACTATCCGTATGAAGAAGGCGAGTCGGCCTGTTCGATACAGATTGAGCATTGTATGCCTAAATCGTGGTGGGGTAGTGAGGCAGCCAACAAACGGGCTTACCAAGACCTGTTTAACCTCAACCCGGCTGATGCGCGTGCTAACGGAAAGAAGAGTAATTATCCGCCCGGCATTGTCACCCATGCGGATAATTTCGACAACGGCTCGTTCCGTATGGACAGCAAGAGCAAATCGCAATATGGCTGGGCATGCTTTGAACCGGCGGATGAATACAAGGGTGACTTTGCACGTACCTATTTCTATATGGCTACTGCCTACGAGGATGTGGCTTGGGTCTCGGGAACCACTCCCTTCAATGCCGCAAATGCTATGACCAACGACTCGTACTTGGAGTTCCAACCATGGCTCATGGACCTGCTCGTAGCCTGGCATCGTGCCGACCCTGTTAGTCCCAAAGAGATACTGCGCGCCTCACTCATCACCTCCGTGCAAGGCAATCATAATCCCTATATCGACTATCCTGAGTTGGTGGAATATATTTGGGGTAATAGACGCGGACAACAGGTCGACTTCAATACGCTTGTCTGCACCTACGACTCCACACTCCTGCCGCCCGAGCGTCCCTGTCCGCCTGTCGGCGACTACGATACGCTTATCTCTATTCCCGGCATGACCTCCGACCGCGTGAAGGCTGCCGGCGGCACCGTGAGTGAGAAAGTGCAGAGTAACGGCACGCGTTCGTTCACTATGGGCACGAGTGGTACGGACGGATACCTTACCTTCCCTTCGCTCAACTATGCCGACTCAACGCTGCTCGTCTTCCGTGCTTCGCCGTATAATACGGCCGGAGATATGCGCATAGATATAGAAGCTGATGACGAGTGGGTGGCAACCATCCGCGATACCGCCCGTTTGGAGACGCGCAATGAGGTCATATACCGCGTACCCTTGCCTCCTTTGACTTCGCTGAAGATAACCTCCGACGGCGGCAGTACGGCTCGACGGGCGTGTCTGCAAGAACTGTATGTCTTACGCCCGCATCGGCAACCGACAGCCCTTATTGTGCCCGGTGAGCAGCAGCCTTTGCGCATCACCAAACAGCTCATCAACGGTCACCTCTATATCCTCAGAGGCGACGACAAATACTCGATTACCGGTATGAAATATTGATGGCTACAGGCGAACGGCAAAAATTACACATAAAATGCCAATTATTACACGCGCGTGTGCACAAATTGTTGTAATTTTGCAGCGTGAAATAATAGGACCAAATAAGAATATGAAAAAACTGCTTTTTATTGCAACCCTTCTGTGCTGGTGGCTGATGCCCGTAGGTGTCGTAGCACAGACTACGGAAGGAACAGACTTCTGGGTGACGCTCCTGCGTGGCGATGACCGCAACTATGATGAGTTGTCGCTGACCTTTTCCGCCAAAGAGGATACTTGGGTGTATGTAGAAAATACGTACACCGGCCTCAATCACAAAATCTATGTCCCGGCGGGAACGATAGCACGCGACACTTTGTGCACCAAGAATAATAAGACCGATGAGGCCTCGTGTTATGTGACCGATGCGGATGCCGAGGTAGTGAGCAATCATGCTTTGCACGTTACGTCCGATAACCCCATCTCCCTGATAGCGGCCAACTACAAGAATAAGTCGTTCGACGTAGCCGCTATCCTGCCTACAACGGCTTTGATGAGCGAATACCGCATACAGTGTTATACTCCCTATGCCCACGCTGATACGGAGCAGGGTAGTCATTTCGCTATCGTAGCGGCCGAGAATAATACCGTTGTTGATTATCAGGTGACCGAAGGTACTTCGAAGGGCAGCATGATCAATACTACTTATACTACTCCCGTCATGCAGGCCGGACAGGTGTTCTATGTATGGAGCGGCCCCGGTCAGCGACGTGACTTGACAGGTTCGATAGTCAAAGCCCGTGACAATAAAAAGATTGCTGTCTTCAACGGTAACTCACACACCAATATCCCAACCCTTCGTGACCGCGATCATATTTATTCGCAGGCAATGCCGGTCAACTATTGGGGTAAACGCTTCATCATCACCTCCTCACGCACTACTATTGACGGCAAGGCGGGATTCTGGGAGCGTATAGACAAAATACGTGTGCAGGCCTTGGTAGACAGCACGACCATCTATGTGGACGGCGACTCGGTATACACTATCAGCTTTGCTGCCAATCCCAAACACTACTACGAGTTTGACTTCGGAGCCAAAGATGAGATGACCAATTACTCCGGCGACGGACATCGTTATTTTGAAGGGTCGGCACACTATATAGAGACTTCGTGCCCCAGTGCCGTGCACCTGTTCATGACCTCCAACCGTTATGATCATAATTCGGGAAGTTACTGCAACGGTGACCCCTCAGAGATGTGGGTTAACCCGGTAGAACAGAAAATCAAACAATTGACCTTTGGTACCTTCCAAACCCAGCAAGTGCAGGACCACTTCCTTAATATCGTTACTACTGCCGACAATGTGGCCAGTGTAGAATTGGACGGCAACAATATAGCCAATCAGTTTACCGCCTTGGCAACCAAACCGGAATATGTATATGCCCGTTTGAATATAACGAACGGTACGCATACCCTCACTTCCGATTCCGGCTTTATTGCCCATGTATACGGCTTTGGTGAGAAAGAAAGTTACAGCTATCCGGCTGGTGGAGAGACCAAAGACCTGACGGCCTTCATTACTATCAACGGTAAGGTATATAAGGCCGATGGCGACAATAAAATCTGCGGCGACGATAAGGTGACCTTCGGGTGCGAACTCAACTATGAGTATGACAGTATCTATTGGAACTTCGGTGACGGTGCCGACAGTCTGGCTACGCAGTTGGACTCGATAGAGCATGTCTATGAACGTCCGGACCATTACAACGCTTATGTGCTCATCTATCGCCACATGGGTGAAGATGACGGTTGTGTCAACTTCAATGCGGTCGACAGTATCGCCTTTATGGTCAACATAGGAAACTTCAAGATTGATATCGAGCGCACTATTATGCCCGCTTGTACGCATCAGGGCGATGCCGTCGACTACCTCATCTATCTTAACAATCCGGGTAAGGTGGATATGACCGGCGATAGCGTCACGATTGCTTTCAATGAAGCTGCTCAAAAGGACGGATTCACCGAGGAGAGTATGACGGTTACCGATACCTTAATTACTATTCATATTCCCACTCAGGCTAAGAATCGCACGACCTACGGACTACATATCCATATCGGTTCCGAATGTCCCAACAGCGTATTGGATAAGGATCTGGAGTTCTCGCTCCAATTCGATATCCCCTTCCTGGCACAACGTTTCAACGATGTATTAGGTATCTTACGCGACTCGTTCCCCACTGCCGATTCGCTCTTCGACTTTGTATGGTTCCGCGATGGCGATACGATACCTAACCAGCAAAACTCCGTGCTTAACCTGTACGGACAGGAGGACTTTGAGGGCGAGTATCATGTATGCTTCACTATCCGTGAACACGGCAAAGCCGATGTGCGCACCTGCTCTTGCCCCATTAAGTTTAGCCGCCGTGATGATGTGCTTATCTATCAAGAGGGTTCCGATTCGATAGCTATTGGCCGCAACAGTGCTTATATAGGCGAACAGGTATTCGTCAATGCCCGAAGTGCCGGTAAGGCTACTTGGTATAATCCTGACGGATCCGTATATTCCGAAGCCGATTTGCCGGAAGGAGGAGGACTGATTAAAGCTCCTCAAAAAGCGGGATTATATGTGCTCAGCATAAATGCAGGCTTGAAACGTAAATTCAAATTTATCGTATTTAACTAATTCAAGGAGGATACAGCAATGAGAAACATACTTCGTCTTTTACTCGTCATCGCCCTCCTTGCCTCGTTCGAGGGTAGTTATACTTCCGCTTACGCCGCCCAGCCGCAAAAGAAAGCCATGACGGCGCAGCAGAAACAGAAAGCTAAAGAGAGAGCTAAGAAAGAAAAAGAACGCGAGAAAGCTAAGGCCCAAAAGGCCAAAGAGGCAGAGAAACGCAAACGCGAACAGGAGAGGGCTCAGCAACAGCGCTCCAAGGAGCAAGCTAAGACACAGGCTACGCGTGCTAAAGAACAAGCCGAACGGGAGAAAGCCGCTGCAGAGCGTGAACGTGTGGCTGCTCAGAAAGAGGCAGACCGTCAGCGCATAGCCGAACAGAAAGCGGCTGCCGAACAACGCGAGTTAGAAGCGTTGCGTGCTCCCAAACCGGTCGTTGACCCCAATGAGAAGAAGATAGAGCCCGTGCACTACTTCAACCTCGGTGCCCGTTTGGGTTACGACGCTATGTTTGACAACCTGTCTACCTTCGGTGCCGGTACGCAAGCCGGTGCTGACCCGCTGGCTCGGATGATGAACAAAAAACTCATCGGCGGTGTGGGAGCAGGTCTGCAACTGACGTATGAACTCGAGTATAGTCATTTCCGCTTTGAGACTGGTCTGGGCTTCGACTTCTACAACTCCACCACGACGTACGGCTTTACACAGCACCGCACTTATACTTCGGCAGATAAGTCGATTAGGCAGGAGTACTGGTTCCTAAGCGACAATATTTCCGAGACCCGTAACTTGGGCTATGTACAGTTGCCTATTATGTTAGGTGCCCAGTTCTCGCGTTACTACTTTATGGTAGGTGCCCGCATCGGTTACGGCGTGTTGGCTAACTACAGTCACAAAGGTCAATACGATATCGTTATTGAAGACCGTGACTTCGTTACTCAGTATGGCGGAGGCATCATTGATGCACCTTCTAAGTCGGGCAAGATAACCTTGGCACAACCCTCTGTAGCTGCTTGTGTTGAGTTGGGCCTGGACTTGGATGAATGGATGCAACAGGCTCCTGCCAGAAACCGCAACCGTGTGAAACCCGGTGAACGTATTCCTTTCGGACGTCAGCATGTTCACTATAAGGTCGCCCTCTTTGCTGACTATGAGTTGCTTAATATCAATAAGACCCACGGCTCGGATAATAATCTCATGCCGCTCACCTTTGCCAACAACGAGACTAGACCGAACGGTACCAATACCTTATTGGGACTGGGAACGGGTGCTAAGTTGACGAACTTGTTTGTGGGTGCTAAGTTCGTGGTGCAGTTTGAAGTGCCCGGTAAGACCGAACGTCCGGCTCCTACGCCTCCTGCATACATGGAGATTACCGTGGTGGATGCTGAGACAGGTGCTGTCCTGCCAGCTACCATTACCGTCCTCAACCAACGTACCGGCAAGACGACGGGACAACCGATGGAGACCAAAGAGGGTAAGTTGACCCGCAAGATGAGTCGCGGTTCGTACGACTTGATGGCTTCCGTAGTGGACTATTATCCCGATACTATCACCTTGCAGATACCCGAAGCGGGACAATTGTACGAGGCTACTATGCATATGCGTCGTATCCCCGTTATCCCGCCTGTTATAGAAGAGATACCTGTGGAGACCGGCGAGGTATTTGTGATGCACAACTTACACTTTGCCAATAACCAGACTCGTATTCTTCCTTCATCGGAAGAGGGCTTGAATATGCTTTTCGGTTTCCTGACCCGCAACCCGGAAGTGCGTATCCGTATCATGGGACATACAGACAGTGTAGGTCGTGATGCTGCCAACCAACGCCTGTCGGAAGGACGTGCCAATGCTGTGCGCGACGACCTTATCCAACGTGGTATAGCTGCTGACCGTATAGAGGCCATAGGCTTCGGAGAAACGAAGCCTATCGACACCAACGACACCGAAGAAGGACGTCAGAACAATAGACGCGTGGAAATCGAAATACTTTAGTATGGAGAATAGCTTTTAAGCTAATGGAGATTTTGTAAACTATCACTACAATGAAAAAGATAACGATTGTATTCTTACTCGCAGCCGTATTCTTGGGCTTGTCTACCCCTGCTGCGGCTCAAGTATCTACCGAAGGACGTGACTTCTGGGTAGCACTGACCTTTGCTTCTGCACCTGACGCCGCGACCACAGGTCGTGAGTTGTTCCTGGCTGTATCTGCCAAGAAAGACTGCAAGGTAACGGTTTCTAATCCAAACACCAACTTCACCAACACCTATTCGGTGAGTGCTGATAACTGGTTCGAAATTAGGGATATACCCGTCAGCGAATGGTGGCCGGGTGATACTAAGGCTGCTGTAAACGGAAAGACGCTGCCTACCGGTTTGCAAGTAACCTCTACAGAGGATATATCCCTCTTTGCGGCTATCCGTTTTGAATTTTCTTTCGATGCCTCTGTTGTACTGCCTACTCAGATACTGCAAACCGAGTACTATGTTCAGGACTATCCGCCGTATGATCATAAGGATAATACCTCCTGGAGTTCCTATTCTGTCTTGGCTACAGCCTCCGGTACGACTACGGTGAAGATTACACCCTATGGCGCTAAGTCACCTCAGACCATCACCCTCAAGCAAGGACAGGTGTACTACTATGTGGGTGCCGACAAGATAAGTGCTTCGGGTACGCATATCGTGGCCGATAAACCGATAGCGGTGTTCAATGGTGATGTATGTACCGATGTGCCGGGTGAGATATCCGCACGTGACTTGACTTATGAGCAGGCCATGCCGGTAGACTATTGGGGAACGGAGTTTGTAGTGACCCGTTCGCTCCATAAGGATGCTAACCGCGTCCGCGTCACCGCGATGGAAGATGGAACGCAGATATATGTGGACAATTCCAAGCGGCCAGTCAAGACCATTAATGCCGGTGAGACCTACGAGTTTGAAGTATCTGAAGGAACAGCCAACTTGACTAAGGTAACCCAAAAACTCAGCGGCGCCAATCTACCGATACCCGATGTGTATAAAGGTGTTGCACATTATATTAAGACGTCGTGTCCCTGTGCTGTATATAGTTATGATGTCAGTGAGAAGTACACTAATACCTACGATAGTAGTAGCCCGATACCTACAGAAGTAATATCCGGCCAGGAAGGTGATCCATCAATGGTGTGGATCTCGCCGCTGGAGCAGCGCATCCATAAGATTACCTTCGGTGTATGTCCTACTAACAATACGAATACACACAATGTGAATATTGTTGTTCTTACTAAAGATGCCGATAAGGTGCGTCTCGTATCCCGCAGCAATCCTAATGGTATAGCCTTGACGTTCACTCCGGTAGCCGGTACAGAATATTCTTATGCCCGTCAACAGATTTGCAACTCGGTAGATGCACAGGCCGATAAGGTGTTCACCTTGACCTGTCCTTCCGGTTTTATAGCACACGTATACGGAAACGGACGACAAGAATCGTATTCCTATTCGGCAGGTTCGTCAGCCGTTAAGTTAGGCAACATCACCGTCGGTGATCAGGTGTTTGAAGATGGCGCACGTTCTTCTACCTTCTATTGCCTCAACGATAGCCTTGAATTCAGTGCCGAAGCAGGTGCAACCATTATAGACAAGGTAGACTGGGACTTTGGTGATGGCGTGACGGAAGAGAATGGTCCGGCGGTAGTCTCTCACCAGTACGACTCCCCGGGATGGTACGATGTTACGGCTAAGTTGTACGCCCATAAAGAGTGCCCGGATACGGTATATCCTCCTGAAGCGGTGCATTTCTCGTTCTATGTCAATCGTCCTGATACGGTGCGTGAGCAGACCAACCTGTGCGCAGGTGAGCCTTGGGCATACGATGGCAAGATATACAACAACGATACAACAATCATCACAGGAATGGATGATTGTGATACCATTCATATCTACAACCTGCACGTAGGACAACCTTCGCCTGATATGCACCTCTACGTACGCGCTCATGATGAGTATTGGTTTGCCGGAGAGCGTATCGAGACCTCAGGTATTTATACCGATACCCTCACCAATATGGACCACTGCGATAGTGTTGTCGTGCTGCACCTGACGGTGGTGACATGCCTGAAGATGACAATGGATAATGTCATACAAGGTTTGTGCTCCGAGTCGGACTTGATTTATATTCCCTACAATTATACTAAGGGAGAGTTGGTGGATCCCACACTGACCTACAACGAGCAAACCTTTACGCTTACCAATGATCAGGATAATCATAGACTGGCTATTTCCGCCAATGTGTTGGAGGTAGGACAGATACCTTGCGTAGTGACCGTTCAAGATACGATATGCGATTCTACGCTAACCTTCTCCTTCCAACTCAAGGTGCCTTATCCGTCATCTATCCTGCAGCAGAAGTACGATAATATGGTAGCTGTACGTGTCAATGCCCGCGAGAATGAGAAGTACCACTTCACCGCCTATCAATGGTATGTAAACGATGTCTTAGCTCCGGGGTATACTACTTCGGTTTACTATACCGAACAGGTCATCCCTGCCGGCACGCGTCTAAGTGTAGACTTGACGGATAAGGGCGTGACGATCCGCTCATGCGATTGCGTTGTACAGGCGCGCGAGAATCCTTTCCGTGAAGATTCACCGACGAATGCTCCTAAGAAAGAACTCCGCAACGGACAACTCGTCATCACCACCGGCGGACATACTTATAACTCGCTCGGCGAAAGAGTAGAATAAGATGAGACGTTGGTTCATAAACGCTATACCTTTTGTGGCTCTCAGCCTGGTACTGCTCGCAGTACTGGGCTGGTGGCTGCTGACATGGGATAAGGCAGAACTGCACTTGTGGATGAATAGTTGCCACAATGCAGCTGGAGACTTCTTTTTCCGTTATTATACCTACGTCGGCGAATGGGTACCTTATGTGGTGGTCTTTGGACTACTCTTCTATAAAGCCGGTTGGGCAACCTTCCTACTCACCGATGTAGTGGTTAGCGGACTGATAGCTCAGCGCCTTAAGTATGTCTTTGATACCGATAGGCCATATAAGTTTTTTGAGAAGTTCTATCCCGATGTGCAACTGCCATTCGTGGACGGTGTGACGTTGAGTAAATGGTATTCTTGTCCTTCCGGACATACTACTACCTTCTTCGCTATGTTTTTTGTGCTGGCTTTGATGGCTTGTGATAAAAAAGATTGGAAAGCCTGGCCGTGGAGCGCGCTGTTTTTCTTGATGGCCGTATTAGGAGCTTATTCGCGTATCTACCTCAGTCAACACTTCGCGGAAGATATTTTCGCAGGTGTTATATTGGGCGTAGTGACGACTTTGCTGCTCCTATTTGCGGTGCCTAAATTGGAAAAAACGGCCTTTTGGAACTGGAATTTCAAAAAAATGCACCTCAAATAGCATTTTTTTGCAAAAATATTTGGTCATATCGAAAAAAAGCAGTACCTTTGCAACCGCTTTCGAAATGAAAGGGCGTTTAGCTCAGCTGGTTTAGAGCATCTGCCCTACAAGCAGAGGGTCGGCGGTTCGAATCCGTCAACGCCCACAGCAGAGGACTGGCTAACATGGCCGGTCCTCTTCGCTTTAGTAAATGGAGTCGGAGAAACTCATATTTCGCTGTTTTGCCTCAGGTAGCAGCGGTAATTGCTATTATCTAGGCACACCGCATCAAGGAATCTTGATTGATGCGGGCATTTCTGCGCGTACTATCCAGCGTGACCTTAGGGATATGAATCTTGACTTCTCGGCTATCCGTGCCGTGCTCATCACCCACGACCACGCTGACCATATTCGTGCCGTAGGTACGTTGGGCGAACGGGTGCACTTACCTATATATACTACGCGCGCGATACACGAGGGAATAGATTGCAACTATGGCGTCCGCGAGAAACTGCGTACTTCGCGTCGGTATTTTGAGAAAGGCATGCCCTTTGAGTTGTATGGTATGGACGGTATGCAGATTACTACCTTTGGCATCAGTCACGACTCAACGGATTGCTTGGGCTATGTCATCGATTACCTCGGACAACGTTTTATGATAGCTACCGACTGCGGTACGCCTAACGAACAGATGACGGCATATATACAGACAGCTAATCATTTGGTTATTGAAGCCAATCATGACGAGCAGTTGCTGCTGAACGGCCCGTATCCTACCTATCTGAAGGAGCGTATCCTTTCGCCGCGAGGGCACCAGAGTAATGTAACCTGCGGCCAGTTGTTGCGCGACAATTTCCATATAGGACTCCGAAATGTGTTCCTATGTCACCTTAGCCGTGAGAATAATGATCCCGATGTGGCGATGCAAACGATATCGTCTATATTGGCGGAATCGGATATCGTAGTTGGGCAAGATTTATTTGTCACTCCTTTGGCACGTTTGACGCCCAGTCCCGTCTACGAACTCAACGACCAAATCATACATCCCTAATTGAAAATCTATAATCCCTAATCGAAATACCCATGTCCCGACTTGTTATTATACCTACTTATAACGAAAAGGAGAATATCGAAGCGATTATCTCCGCGGTCATGAATCTGCCTATCGAGTTTCATGTGCTCGTTATTGATGATGGTTCGCCCGATGGTACGGCCGAGATTGTCAAACGACTGATGGAAAGTACGTGCAAGGACAAACTGTTTATTGTAGAGCGTTCCGGTAAACAGGGACTGGGAACGGCTTATATATGCGGTTTTAAATGGGCCATCGAGCATGGTTATGACTATGTCTTTGAGATGGATGCCGACTTTTCGCACAACCCGCAGGACTTGCTTAAACTCTATGACGCTTGCGCCAACGGAGGCGCGGATGTGGCGATAGGTAGTAGGTATATTACGGGTGTCAATGTGGTCAACTGGCCTATGGGACGTGTGTTGATGTCCTATTTTGCCTCCAAGTATGTGCGCACGGTACTGGGCGTTGATATCCGCGATACAACGGCCGGATTTATGTGTTACACTAGGCGTGTACTGGAGACGATAGAACTGGATAAGATTCGCTTCAAAGGATATGCTTTCCAGATTGAGATGAAGTTCACGGCTTACAAGATAGGTTTCCGCATTTGCGAAGTACCAATTATCTTTGTCAATCGCCAGTTGGGTACGAGTAAGATGTCCGGTGGAATCTTCTCTGAGGCTTTGCTTGGCGTCATCCGATTAAAACTTTCCTCATGGTTCAGAAAATATCCCCAAATTTAATTCTTCTTACCTTTTGTACGCTATTTCTGTATTCTTGTACGAGTGGCTCGTCTTGTGCTGATACGCAGACGCCTCCGCCCGTCAGGTACGAGTTTGGCTTGCCTATTGACTCGTTTCGAATTGATACGGCTTTTGTGCGCGAGGGTGAGACATTGGGAGGTATCTTCAATCGTCAGGGTGCTACGCGTTCGCAGATAGCACAGATATCGACCTTGCCTCGTGACCGCTTTGATGTGCGTTCTATTCGTCCTGGTAAGACCTATTATTGTTTTTATCAAACGGATTCGGTAGGCTGTGAGCATTTAGTCTATTGGGTCTATTGTTCCTCAGTCCGCGAGGCTGCTGTCTTGCACCTGACCGATTCGTTACATGTGGAGCGCATCGTTAAGCCAGTGCAGACGATTACGCGCACGGCTGAGGTGGTGATAGAATCGAGTTTGTGGAATGCGATGGTAGGAAATAATCTGCCTGTAGAGTTAGCGCTGGAGTTGAGTGAGATATATGCGTGGACGATTGACTTCTTCGGTCTGCAACGCGGTGACTCGATACGTGTACTATATGACGAACAATATGTCGACTCAGCTCGCGTAGGTATAGGTCGTATCTATGCTGCCGATTTCTATCACGGCAGAAAATGGCAGGAGGCATTCTGGTTTGAGTCGGGTAATGTCCATAACTACTACGATGCAGCCGGTAACTCGCTTCGCAAGGCGTTTCTTAAGGCTCCATTGAACTATAAACGTATCTCCTCACGCTTCACATACGCGCGCATGCACCCTATTCATAAGGTCGTGCGTCCTCATACGGGAGTTGACTATGCGGCACCGGCCGGAACACCGGTCGTCACTATCGGTGACGGTGTCGTCATTGAAAAAGGATATAAAGGGGGCGGAGGGCATACTGTTAAGATTCGTCATAATTCAACCTATACAACAGCCTATCTGCACCTGTCGAAATATGGACAGGGCATAGAGGTGGGCCGTCACGTGTCGCAGGGGCAGGTTATCGGTTATGTGGGGTCTTCTGGACATTCTACCGGTCCGCACCTTGACTTCCGCGTATGGAAAGGCGGCACGCCTGTCGACCCCCTTAAGATGGTCTCCCCACCGGCAGAACCGGTACCCGCTTCTCTTCGCGCTGAGTTTGATAGTATAGTCAACGTGCGCCGTCCTCAGTTGAAGGTACAATAAGTGGAAAGAATAAAAGGCAACCCTTACGGATTGCCTTTTTCGTTGCAGTCAAGCTTAGATTAAGCTTCCTCTTCAGCCTTAGCGGCTTTCTTGGTAGCTTTCTTTGCCTTAGGAGCTTCTTCGGTAGCTTCAGCTTTCTTGGCAGCTTTCTTAGGAGTTTCATCTGCAACCATCTGAGCCTTCAGGTCGGCCAGCACACTCAGGTCACCCAGAGTGGTCTTTTCTACCTTCGGCATCTCAGGAGCAGCCTCTTTCTTAGCAGCCTTGGTCTCTTTAGCAGGAGCCTCTTTGCGCTCCTCCCATGTGCGGAGGTGGCTGAGAAGGATGCGTTTAGCCTCGCGGTTGAACTCGATTACCTTGAAGGTCATCGTGTCACCCATAGCGGCGGGAGTCTTGTCCTCTTTCTGGAGGTGACGAGCGGTGCAGAAACCTTCTACGCCATCCTCAAGAGCTACAACGGCGCCTTTGTCGCTGAGTTCAACGATCTTGCCCTCAACAACGGTGTCAACACCGAACTTAGCCTCGAGTTCCTCCCAAGGATTCTCTTCCAATTGCTTGTGACCCAAGCTCAAACGACGATTCTCCTTGTCGATTTCCAATACTACTACCTCAATCTGTGCACCAATCTGAGTGAACTCGTTGGGGTGTTTGATCTTCTTGGTCCAGCTCAAGTCGCTGATGTGAATCAGACCGTCTACACCTTCTTCGATCTCTACAAATACACCAAAGTTGGTGAAGTTGCGAACCTTAGCGAAGTGGCGGCTGCCAACAGCGTACTTGTTCTCGATGTTCTGCCAAGGATCATCCTTGAGTTGCTTGATACCGAGTGACATCTTGCGCTCCTCGCGGTCGAGGGTCAGGATAACGGCATCAATCTCATCGCCTACTTTGAGGAAGTCATTAGCACTGCGCAGGTGCTGACTCCAGCTCATCTCGCTGACGTGTACCAGACCTTCAACGCCTTCGGCAACCTCTACGAATGCTCCGTAGTCAGCCATCACAACTACCTTACCGTGTACCTTGTCTCCTACTTTGAGGTTCGGATCCAATGCATCCCACGGATGAGGAGTGAGTTGTTTGAGACCCAGAGCGATACGTTTCTTCTCCTCATCAAAGTCGAGGATAACAACGTTAATCTTCTGGTCAAGCTGCACGAGTTCCTTCGGATCGGAAACGCGGCCCCAACTCAGGTCGGTAATGTGAATCAGACCGTCTACGCCGCCCAGGTCGATGAACACACCGTAGTTGGTAATGTTCTTAACGGTACCTTCCAGTACCTGACCCTTCTCAAGCTTGCTGACGATTTCTTTCTTTTGTGCTTCCAACTCAGCCTCGATAAGAGCTTTGTGAGAAACAACGACATTGCGGAACTCTTGGTTGACCTTCACGATCTTGAATTCCATAGTCTTGCCAACGTAAACATCATAGTCGCGGATGGGCTTCACGTCGATCTGACTGCCGGGCAGGAAGGCTTCCATACCGAGTACATCAACGATCATGCCGCCTTTGGTACGACATTTGATATAACCGTTAACGATCTCTTGATTGTCGCAAGCCTCGTTAACACGGTCCCAGGCGCGAGAAGCACGAGCTTCTTTGTGTGAGAGGACGAGTTGGCCTTTCTTATCCTCTTGGCTCTGGATATACACCTCTACTTTATCACCAACCTTGAGGTCAGGATTGTAACGGAATTCAGCAGCGGGAACAAGACCATCGGACTTGAAACCAACGTTTACTACTACTTCGCGTTTGTTAATGCTCATAACGGTACCCTCAACGACTTCGTTGTCCTTGATAGCACTTAAGGTAGCATCATACTTTGAGAGGAGTTCTTCGTTTTGTGTGCCTTTTGATTCTTTCTCGTAGGCATCCCAGTCGAAGTTCTGGAGAGATTTGTTTTCTGCCATAGTGGTAGATGGGGTGGGAAACGTTTTCCGGACAACCTGAAATTCTTGAACGTCTCAGAATTCGAAATCCCGTTAAAGGGTTAAACATGTTAGCCTTTTTCCGAGGAAAAAGCGTGCAAAGGTACAACATTTTTCTGACATACGCAAATAAATTTGCACATATCGCAAAATTTTTGTAACTTTGCAGCCTATTTGATACATCAAGATGACAATTATCAACCCTTCATACGAATTTTTACGTCCTTGGATAGAGGCGCTGCCCGAAAGCTTTGACTCTTCGGGAACGCTTATCTACGATGCGCGTAATCAGATTCGTACGTATGAAGTGAACGGCTTGACGTTATGTGTAAAGCGTTTTCATCGCCCTCGTTTCCTGAATAAATGGATTTATTCGTTTGTTCGTCCCTCTAAGGCGCGTCGCTCGTATGAGAATGGTTTGTACTTATTGGCGCATGGTGTGGGTACACCTGAGCCGGTAGCGTATATTGAGCAGAAGAAGTGCGGACTGTTGGACTTCTCGTACTTAGTCACGTTGCAGTCCTCCCTTACACGTCTACATCGCGAGTTCACGCTTGCTTATACGCCCGAATTGGAGGAAACAATACGTCCGCTTGCACGCTTCACGGCGCACATGCATAACGAGGGAATTCTGCATCTTGACTTCTCGCCCGGCAATATTTTGTGGGACAAGGTGGATGGTGAGTACCGCTTTGAGATTATCGACATCAACCGTATGACTTTTGGGCCGGTAAGTCTAAAGGAAGGTTGCCGCAGTATGCGTCGCATTTGTGCGCGCAGCAGTTTCTTCGATACTTTTGCCGATGAGTATGCTCTTGCCCGTCAACTGGACGCCGAACAGTGCCGTTATTGGATACATTACTATCGCGACCGCTTCTGGGACCACGGCCGCAAAGCACGCTACGAATATGAGTAAACCTATTACCATCAGTTATGCTATTACCGTCTGCAACGAGGCACAAGACTTGCAACGCTTGCTTGAGGTCTTACGTCCATATATACAGGAGGGCGATGAGATAGTGGTGCAGGCCGATGCCGATCATGTGACACCTGAGGTCAAGGCCGTTGTTAAGGCCAATAGCGATTATATCACTACGTACGCAGAGCATCCGCTCAATTTTGATTTTGCGCAGGCCAAGAACCATCTGAATAGTCTGTGCCATGGTGACTATATCTTCCAATTGGATGCTGATGAACAGCCTGTGGCGTGGCTGATGACCCATCTGCGAGATATCTTGCGTCGTCACCCGTGGATAGACCTCTTCAAGTTGCCTCGCATTAACCTCTTCCAATCGGAAGTAGATGCTCCTGTTAACGAGCGTGTGGCGTGGCCCGACTATCAGGGACGCCTCTATCGTAATCGTCCGCGTATACATTGGCGACGCCCGTTGCACGAACGTATTCATGGTCATTTTCTCTATTGGCACCTGCCTAAGCAGGATCAATACGCCATTTTGCATATTAAGGTTAAGAGTCAGGATGCCGCTAAATGGCAAGAATGGCGCACCCATTACGCAGCACAATGACGATAGCTTACTACATAGCATCTCCTACTTGGGGCGGAGGCGAACAGTATGTCTTCGACTTGGCTCGTAGTATGCGTCGCACTTATGGTGTTAATCTGGTCTTTATCTTCCCTCCTGATAGCGATAAGAATATGCAGGAGCGATTTGGCGAGTGGGGAGTATGTACGCTCTTTAGATACGGAGGTAAGGGCAGTCGTTTTAGTTTGTGGGCTGCGTGGCGTTTGGCTCAGTTGTTGGAGAAATATCAGGTCGACATCCTTCACCTCAATAGCCGCCGCAGTTATTTCCAAGCGGTGATGGCTAAACGTTTCTGCGCGCGTCCTTTTCGCCTGATTGCTGCGCAACACCTGGTTCGCCGCGCCAAGAATACACCTCTATGGCGGTGGATGTATCGCGGTATAGATACCCTGATATGCACCAGCCATTGTGTACACAGGGCTTATCTGAGTCCGTGGCGTGAGAATGTTCCTTTCCGCGATATTCGTATTATCCACAATAGCGTGCCTTTTGAGCGGGCAACTGCTTCTAAGCGTTCGGATAAAGACGTACCGACGATTTTCTACCACGGACGTGTATGCACGGAGAAAGGTGTTTTTCCGATGATAAAAGCCTTAGAACAGTTGCAAGATGTTCCCTTCCGCTGTGTAATAGCCGGAACGGTCGCGCCGGAGGACTTAGACCACTGGAATGATATCTTGTCGCATAGTCCTGTGCGTGATCGTATCGAGTGCTTGGGTTTCCGCACCGACATAGCCGAGCTGACGGCAAAATATGATATCGGTATTATACCCACTATCGCTCCTGAGGCAGGAGGACCTTTGGCTTTGTTGGAGAATATGGCCTGCGCTATGCCGACGGTGACTTCCGATAATGGCTCGCAGGTGGAGTTTATCCGTCACGGCGAGAATGGCCTTCTTTGCCCGCCGGGTGATGTGGACGCTTTGGCAGCGGCCTTGCGCATGCTGCTCACCGACCACCCCTTGGCTCAACGCATAGGTCTACAAGCACAAAAGGACTTCTTCGCCCTCCACGCCTACGATAAGTTCTTAAACAAGATGTATAATCTCTATTTGGAATAAGCGATGTCCGTTAGGGTATTCTGACTAAGCGAACGGATAGGGATGAATATTTGTTGAGGAAGTTAAGGAATCCTTTTCTTTCTTTGGGATAGCAAACCCAGCTGACTACATTTCCTTCTTCTAAAGTAGAAGACATATAGAATCCGCCTTGGTGACCGTTTAGTTGACCTTCTGTAGAGAAAAAGATGGTGTTGCCATTGGGACCGGTAATCGTAAATCCGTTACCATTCCAGGTCCAAGTACAAGACTTCATCAACTCGTTATATTGTCTCTTGTTCGGTAACTTATTTCCGAATCTGCTAATAGCGTCATCGTACTTATAGGTCCCGTTCTCGTTGCGACTCTTCCACCACGTGCCGCTCGGCAATCCCAAGTCCACATACCCCTCTTCGCGTATTTGCTGCAGGTATGCGTATTGTTCTCCGCGAGCTTGGGCGGCTGCTGCGGCATTCTGTTGGGCGAGCACTCGGGCTGTCTCACGGTCTGTTACTAAGCGAACGCGACCGGATTGACTGCCGTCTGAAGCCATATAACCGCTAGAGGTCTCAATGATGCCTTGTTCGGCAATGAGCGCAAGTTCAGCTCGGGTGGGTAAACGCCATGTATTGTATCCGTATTGTGCCTTTTGATTGATATTGGCAATAACGGTAGAAGGTGACGAATTGAAACGACCTAAGTCCTCGGGAAACACTTTTAGGTAGTCATAAATAATGTAAGGCTTACCTTGGTTGGACGACGAGGCGCCCGTATTTTTGGCAGTCTTGGCTGATAACTTAGCGGCTAATTCTTCTGCTAACGCAGTCATGGACTTGCGATAAGCGGAAGTCTGGAATTCGCTTCCGGCCTTTACGTCAATAGTCCCCGATTCTACATTCAGCACGCGGACATCCACATTGTATTGACCCATAATCATGGAAATATCTCCTACTACGATTTTGGATGCTCCCAGAAAATGACCAACCTCCAACATTTGCTCCTCGGTCAAAGAACTTTGTTGAAAATGCAACTCCCGAAGGGCCATATTTATTTGGCTGCGCTCAACAAGTGTATATCCGGTAGGCTGAAAGGCTGTTACGAAAATAGCCGATAATCCGGTAACGTCATCTTGGTACAAGTTAACGCCGGCCTTAAACTCCATCACGGCAATACGTCTTTGAGCAAATAAGGATAGGGTGGTCAGGCAAACCAAACAAATAAGAAGAATCTTTTTCATGATAGTCGTAATTTTTCTGCAAAATTACATATTTCTTTTAATATGTGCAAATTTTTTAAAGAAATATTTGGCAAAATCAGTATTTTTCATTACCTTTGCAGACAAATTAAAATCTAACTATTGCCATATGAAAAAAATACTTACATTTGTGTTGTTAGCAGCCTCTGTTTTTGTAATGGGGCAAAAGAAAATCGCCATCTATGTAACAGAGACAAAGGATGCCGAAGAAGGTGTTAGTGAACTGCTTGGTAGTTCGCTGGTGGATGCTATCACCAATAGCGGCCAATATATTGCTATCGAACGTACAGCCAGTTTCTTATCCGCTATGCAACGTGAACAAATGTATCAACGCTCCGGAAGCGTAGACGACGGCCAGATTCGGTCGATTGGTAAGATGATGGGCGTGAATTATGTCTGTGTGGCATCTATGAAGAAAGTATTCGGTAGTGAGACTTATCTGGCTGCTCACGTGATTGATGTTGAGAGAGCGACTGTAGTGGCTGCGGCTAACTCCAATCGTATCATTACGAATAACACACAAATGTATAGTGCCTTTGATGATTTAAGCGCTAAGTTATTAAAGGAAATGGCTGTACGCAGATCGACCAGTGCCAAGAAAGTGGCGGTATATGTTACGCGTACCGGTAATAAGGACATAGATATCATTCTCGGTGACCAATTGGTAGCTGGATTTACCACCAGTAAAAACTATTTGGCAATTGAACGGTCTAATAGTTTTTTGGCTGAATTAAGCAAAGAGCAGGACTTCCAGGAAAACGGTCCGGTGGATGTGAACCAACTCTGTGCTTTGGGACGTCAATTTGGTGTACAGTATGTATGCGTGGCCAAAACTGTCCGCTCGTATGGCAATTACAATATCACGACGCGTATTATTGATGTCGAATCAGGAGCTATCGTGAACTCCCATGTAATTAGGGACCGCAATATCGGCTCTATCTCTACAACGCTTGCCGTGGCGAAAGAAATTGTTGATAAAGTGTCCGGCTTAACGGTGCAAGAGCAAAAGCAAGCTGAAGCAAAAGCACAAGAAGAGGAGCGTCAGCGTCAATTGGCTTTGCAGCGTCAGCAAGAACAGGAAAGACAGCAACAGGAGAGGGCCAAACAGGAAAGATTGCAACAGGCCATGTGGAACGGCTATGTAGATCTGGGATTACCGAGCGGCAAACTGTGGAAGGTCAGCTCGACCAATTATGCTACTTGGTATTCGTGCTCCGGTGGCGGCAAATTACCGTCTTCTTCAGAGTGGGCCGAATTGAAAAGAAATTGCACTCTTCGTTGGGAAGGCACCGGCTATAGCGTAATAGGCCGTAATGGTAATAGGATATTCTTGCCGATTAACGGTTATATTCCGGATGGGAAAAGCAGTACCTATAAGGTCGGCGGCGGATATTATTGGACCTCCACCCGTGGTGAGTTTATCTCCTTTGATAATGCCGGTTTCTATATCTCTTATCGTACCACCGGTCCCAATGATAAATTAAGCTGCTGCTGGATTTATTACTAATCATTTAGTCTGCTCATGCAGAATCTGTATCGACAATCGATAGGAGCGCTGAACTATATCCTCTTTGCGGCGGTACTGCTGTCGTTACCTTTCCCATGGGCGTGGACGCAGCCTATCGCTACGGCGTGGTTGATAGCTTGGGGACTAGAAGGACGATGGCTGCAGCGCAAGAATTGGACGTGGTCGCGCGCGTTGATGCCTATCGTGCTGATGGTAGTATATGTGGCGTGGGAGGCTGTGTCGCTGCTGTGGACGCAAGATGTAGCGCAGGGACTGAAAGAGATGCATCGTCATCTTCCGCTCTTAGGCTTGGCGTTGGTGGCCTTGTGCGGCACGAATGAGTACTATCGTCCTATTCGATTGAAGGTACTGCTGGTGGCGGGTTGTCTGCTCTCTATTGTGGCGTACACTACGCTGGTGTATTGGTGCATTCAGCAGGATATGACCGGACCTGGGCATATGTATCATCAGTTCTCTTATTGGACGTTCTTTGCCGAGGGACCTGTAGCCGCTATCAAACATCGTTTGTACTATTGTCTGGTGCTGTTATTAGGGCTGTGGTTCTCAGGCGATATCTACCGTTATTTCCGTACGCGGTACCATGCTAAGATCGTCTTGGCGACAGTTATTGTAATAGATATCTTATTGGTAACAACGATTATCTTAACCGGTTGCCGCATCGTAATATTCTTCTTGCCGATTATGGTTCTTGTGGCCTTTGTGCTCAATTACCACGGTCGTTATCGTTGGGCGCTGACGGGAGGACTGACGCTCTGTCTTTTGCTGTGCTTAGCATTAGGATTTCGATACCATCAGCGGCTGAATATCATGAAGCAGGACTTGACTTATCTGGAGCGCGAAGATGTGCATATAACCGATAACCCGCATACCCGCGAACCGCGCCTATATATCTGGTACACCATCGTGCAACATGCCAAGGAATACGGCATCTGTGGCTTAGGCTGTGGTAGTGCGGACGGATTCTTGCAGGAGTGTTATCTGCAGGATGAGCAAGCTGCCTTCTTTACGCAAAAACATCTTGGGGCGCATAATCAATTCCTGTATACTTGGATGGAATTAGGTCCTTTGGCGGTCGTGTTGCTCTTGGCTATCTTATGCCTCGTGCCCTATTATCACACCGGTCAAGCCCGCAAAGATGCCCTCTTTGTGAGTCTGATGTTCGGTTGCTGTATGTTAACGGAAACGCTCTTGACGATGATGAGTTCGCTCTATGTCCTGTATGCGATAATGGTACTTATTGAGCGAGAACAACGCGACGCAGATTCGCTGCTACTACCTCGTCTGTAAACTTTTGTGCCTGTTGGAACCCTTTCTCTACCATCTTTTGGCGGAGCGCTGTGTCACGCAAGGCTTTGTACACCTGTGCGCCTATCTGCTCTATGTCCGACGGGTCGGCATATAGAGCGGCGTCTCCTCCTGTTTCGGCAAAACAACTGCCTGTAGAGGTGACCACCGGTGTACCTACACACATGGCCTCTAAGATAGGTATTCCGAAACCTTCAAAGATACTGGGGTAACATAATACCTCTGCGCCTTTGTATAGGGCGGGGAAGTCGCGGAAGGGCACTCCGTGCATCAATCGCAGGGTAACACCTTCCTGCTTAGCCAAGGCTGCGGCCTCTTCGGCATAACGCGAAGCACCGCCTACCGCTATTAACGGGGTGTCGATGTGTGCTGCGGATAAGGCGCGTATCAGGTTCTTGAGGTTCTTACGCGCTTCGATAGCACCTACGTCCAAGAGGTAATGCTCCGGCAGGTCATACCGCTTCCGCACCTCGGCTATCTGTTCCTCACTGACGGGTTCGCGGAAGATGTGACTGCAACCCTGATAGACTATTTGTATCTTACGTTCGTCGGCGTGGAAGAACTCCACTAAGTCGCGTTTAGTCTGCTCCGAGATGGCTATGATCGTATCGGCTATATCGCAGGCGTACTGTACCTTATGGGTGAAAAGGCGACGATAAGTGGGACTGTACAACTCAGGATAACGCACAAAGATAGCGTCATGCATCGTGACAACAGTGCGGATACCGGTCTTGTGGATACCAAAGGGCAATTCTCCCGATAGACCATGATAGATATCTACTCCCTTGAGCGCACTCAGACAACCTCTGCTGCGCCAAAGACCGGGGAAGAGACGCCACAAGCCTTGCGGGGCGAGGGTGCGGGTATTGGGAAACGTGTAATGGTCTGTCGGTTGAGCGCATAATATATATTCGTGCTCGGGAGCATAGGTGGTGAGCAATCGGATAACGTCGCGACTGTAATTGCCTAACCCACGCGTGTTGTGGTAGGCCCGTTTGGCATCAAAAGCTACTCGCATGGTTGTGTCCATTTTTTATCTATAGCCATCAGGTTTACGCGTTGCATGTTCATACCGAAGTGCCGCATTATCGAAGCACGCTCCGGTTCGGCTGCTATCAGGTCGGTGATGTCGCCTACGCGATACAAATGCTCTTGCTGACTATGAAGATTATAACACCAAAAATACTCACCGTCACATACTCCCAGGTGACTGTCGCAGACGAAGAAGGCAAAGTCTCTTTGCTCGCTGAAGATATCTATTCCCAAACTGTTATTCTCGTACGGTATACCCAACAGACTGAGTGTGGAGGGCCAGATATCTATCTGGGACGTGGTACGCTCGATATGTTGCGGCGTTAACAGGTCCGAATAGAAGTAGACCGGTATAGCATTATACGACAAGGTCATGTCATACGTCAGGTGCGGTACATTAGCTGTACCGTGGTCGGCTACCAGGATAAAGATAGTATTCTTGCCCCAATCGGTCTGACGGGCTGTCTCTACGAATTGCCGCAAGGCATCATCGGCATAGGCGATAATCTGTTCTTCCGGTTTATCGGCACGACTGACATACGCTTCCGGGACGATATACGGACCATGGTTGCTCACCGTCAGGAACGAAGCGAAGAAGGGTTGGCCTTCACTACTGCGCTCTTCAAGCTTGCGCAAGCCCCAGTCAAACATATACCCGTCGGACACGCCGAAGTTGTTGACTATGGCCTCCGAAGAGTAGTCGTAAAGCGAGTAGATATCGTCTATATGATTGTCGCGCCAGAAGGAATTCATGTTATCATACTGCGGGTTGCCGGTAACAAAGCACATCGTGGTGTAGCCGTTTTTCTTCAAGTAGTACGGCAGGCCGGTGTAGAGGTCGGCATTGACATCCATAATAGGTTTGGCGAAGTTAGGCACAAAACCGTAATGTACGCCTACGATGCCGTTGTTGGTGTGTATGCCGGTAGAGTAACAATTCGACCAATAGATACTCTTGTCGCGCAACTCACGGAGGTAAGGCGTCAGCCATTGTCCGTTAGCTTGGCGTTCGAGGTTCTCTATGGTCATCGACTCCATGAAGATCAGTATTATATTGGGTCGGCCGTTCACTACGCCTTGCGGAGTGACGGTTCTCACTATCGGACGCAGCGTGTCCGTAGGTGCAAAATGCAGGGCTTCCTGGACATACTCTAAGGCCTGCTGTTCGTCTATGGCGGCTAACTCTTTGGGCATGCTCATCCTGCCGTATTCGGCACTCTTGATGATGTTGAAGGCGGGATTGACGCCCAACTTATTGTAGAAAGGATTGCTGCAGAAATACGCAAAACTGACGCGCAAAGGGTAACGCTGAAAACTACCTCGCATGCCGCAAAAAGCCAAGCCCCATAGTATGAGGCAACACACAGCCCCTATGATATATACTTTCCAACTCTTCATACGCTCAAACTCTTTTTATATGCCTTACCAATCGCCCAAACGCCGGTGATATATAGAGCTATCACGGCTGCGGCGATGCCGATAAACCACAGGTTGACCGGGTCGTCAAAGACGATACCGGCTGTCTCGTTCACAAAGCCGAACCATTCGGTGACGCCAATGTTGAGGTGGTTGTCAAAAAAAGTATAATAGCGTGCATCGGCCACTCCGACAAATAGTAAGATGCTGTACACCACACTATAGTACCAACTCGTTCCTTTCACTACGCCCCGCATCCATTGACCGTACTCCTGACGATGCAGTGTCGCTAATGCCCATACGGGCACCACGATGAGAGGCAGCGCCGACATGTAACAGGCGATGAGGTTGTCAAACTTAATGCCGATGAGTAAGGCGGTAGGCAGGAGTGACCAGTCGACACCGGCCTGAGGCATATTGGCCCACAGTACGATGAGGCGGCATATACTCAGTGCCACTAAGCACCATATATGCAGGCCTATGACATAGGCTAAGGCGCGAAAGAAAAGTTGCAGTTGTTGTTTCATCTTACCATTCTTCTATTGTTTCCATCACCCGTTGCGTCATCGCCCGAGCCTGTTGCGCGAGGTGTTCATCACTATGGCGTTCCTGTATGGCTTTGTTGACCTTAGCATCGATGACGATAGTCTGCTCAGGAGTGAGCAGGGCAAAGCCGTCGTTGAAAGCATAATAGGCAAACGGTTGGCGGGTGTGCAGGATATCTTTGGCAAAGGTGTAGGCCGAACAGTCCATGCCCATAGCCGATAAGAGGGTGGGCACCCAGTCGATTTGAGAACAGAGTGTCGTCACTTCGCGGGGCGAGGCAACAACTCCTCCCGTCATCAGTAGTGGTATATGATAGCGCAAGGTGTCATAGTTGGCCAATCCGTCAGGATAAGGATAGCCATGGTCAGCGACTAATACCATCAGGGTGTTATCCCAACAGCCGCTCTCTTTCAGCCTGTCGGCCAATGCGCCGACGCAACTGTCGGTGTAGAGGATGGCGTTGAGGTAAGGATGCTCGTTATGCTGCACGGGTATATCGAAGGGCTCGTGACTGCTCAGCGACAGGACGACATCCAAGGTCTTGTCCGATTGCTGTTGATGGGTCACTATCTCGTCCCCCGCACGCTTAAAGAGGATGTGGTCCGGCACGCCCCATTTAGTCATTCGCTCACTGACCGGGAAGTCGTGGTCACACATACGCTGCTCAAAACCGCCGTTGGTCAGGTACGAACGCATATTCGTAAAGTCTTCATCGCCGCCGTAATAGAAGCGCAGACTATAGCCGTCGTCCTTCAGGTCGCGACTTATCTGCGGCAGGTGTTGCGACTTATACGGCACCGTCATCAACGAACTGGTCGGCTGTCCCGGGAATGCACTCATCACTGCTACTACACCTCTGTCGGTGCGGTAACTGTTGGCGTAGGTGTTGGAGAAGAAAAGACCTTCTTGGGCTAATTGCTGCATACGGGGCATGTATTCCCATGCATTCATCGAGAAACTCTCCAATATGCACAGCACGATGTGCGGACGCGGAGTGCGCAGGAAAGTGTCGTGTGCCTCGGTGTCGCTGTTGTATAACGCGTCTACTAATTCTCGTGCTTCGTCAGAAGGCATATACGTGTATTTGGCTACATCAAAGGTGTTCTCACCCAGCGACTCCACGATGTTGAAGACCGGATTGATAGCCGCTAAGTTGAGCTGTTGGTTATCGGAGAAATAGACGCGTCCTGTGTTCATCGTGCTGACGGTCAGGCTGCCGCGCAGAGGTAGGAAGAGTAGGGCGGAGAGGAGGAACAGGACACCTGTTGTGGTGACGCGTCGGGCTGTTGTAGCCGTGTGCATCGCTTGCGGTGCAGGACGCATCCACCAGCGGTATGCATACCACCACAATGTGAATAGCACTCCAAAGCCCACACATCCTAATGCCCACACCCACCACTGAGCGCAGGCTAAGACCTCTTGCGGGGATTGCAGAAAGATAAGGACGGTGCGATCCAGGTGATAGCCCCAGGCAGGGAAACAACCGTTGTCGCCCAGCATGACCCATAGACCGATACCTAAGAGCAACCCGGTGACGATGTCGACGACATAACGCATTACACGCCACGAGGTCCATACGCTGATGCAAAGGATAACACCGACGAGTATGCCTATATAGGCGGCAACACTCAGGTCCAGAGGCAGACCGTGATAGGGAACTAACAGCCAATCGTACCACCGTATATCGCCTATCCGGCTGTGCTGCCACACCATAAATACCGGCTTTTGGAGCATAAAGAAGAGCACCCAAAAGAAATAGTATTTAATCAGATATACGATGCGGTCTCTCATTGTTCAACGTTGGCTTGTTGTTTCTTAGCTTTGGCGGCCTGGGCGCGACCGATGATGTCGATACGATAGGCTAAGCCTACACGCAGTTGATGGAAGGGGAAGTCTTGTATGCCGTATTGATAGTAGACGAAGGGCTCGAAATCGCGTATGTGTCCGCGCACCTCGGCTTTGATACTCATGGGCTTGTCGCCTCCGCGTTTCTCCCAGCCCTGATAACCCGAGTAGGTGCAACGGGCGGACAGGTATTTCCATCCTATGAGCAGCTGCGCGCCGTAGAGGATAGCATCGTTTTGACTGCTCGTGGTTGTCTGCCAACAGAGGAAACCTGCATTGGCTGCCAGACGCAACTCCACATCGCTTACATAGAGCGACTTACCTACGGAAGCATCAAACCAATAAGCCGGGTCGTCGTAATGGCGACGCAGGTTATACTCGCCTCCGCTGGCTGTTTTCATAGCTGCCCGTACAGCTATCGAAGGCCACCATTTGCGTTCGCGCAACACTTGTATGTCGGTAGCTATGTACACGTCGCCGGCGCCGTGTCCGCGTATGGTCGTTGAGTCGGGATGCTCCATCTCGGTAGCGCGTTGTCGTTCGGGCGATATCCAGTACCACTCTTGTATAGGCATCCACACCGTCAGGTTGACGCGGCGTGTGAACAGAGGTATGTAGAGACGGAAGAACGCATCGGCTGTGTGGTCGTGGTCAAAACCTTTGTACCAATCGCCGGCCAGTTCAATCTTGAGGTCGGGACTGACCCTGCCGTCCAACATATCGGGTATAGGAAACGCATTCGGCCCGAAATATCGGGTCGAGATATGCGTGTCGGAGTTCTCCCCTGCGGGAGCCACTGCCCAGGTCATAAGGGGAAGGACAGCTAATAGTACTATGAGCAATCGCCGCAGGGTCACTTATCCGAAGATGTTCTTGAAGAAGTTTTTCTTGTCCGACGAACCGGGTTTGACATTCTCTGACTCCAGCAACTTCTCTATCATCGCCTTCTCGTCTTTATTCAGTCGTTCGGGTATGTACACGCCCACATTGATGAGCAAATCACCTGTGCCGTACTGACGGGCAAACTGGTCGATGATAGGCAGTCCTTTGCCGCGCATGCGGAGTACTTTGCCGGGTTGCGTTCCCGGAGTTATCGTTATCTTGACATCACCCGTGAGGGTAGGTATCTTGACTTGTCCGCCTAATACGGCTGTCGGCATATCGAGCAGCAGGTTGTATACCAGGTCATTGCCTTCGCGAACGAGGTCTTTATGTTCCTCTTCTTCTACCAATACGAGCAAGTCGCCCGGTACGCCTCCGTGAGGTGCGGCATTACCTTTGCCCTGAATAGGTATCTGCATGCCTCCGCTGACGCCGGCAGGTATCTTGATGGTCACTATCTCCTCGTCGCGTACGACACCTTCGCCGCCGCATTTAGTACATTTGTTACGGATGACCTTACCTTCGCCGTGGCAGGTGGGGCACTCTTCCTGTACCTGCATCATGCCGAAGATGCCGCGTTGGGTGCGTATTACATGTCCTGTGCCTTTACAGGTCGGACAGGTATCCCCTTCGCGTCCGTCGGCACTGCCTGTACCGTTACAAGCTGTACAGGGAACGAGTTTGCGCACTTTTATCTTCTTCTCCACGCCGGTACTTATCTCCTCTAATGTCAGGCGCACTTTGACGCGCAGGTCTGAACCGCGGCGCACACGTTGACGACCACCGCCGCCTCCGAAGAACGAACTGAAATGTCCGCCCATGCTGCCCATGCCCCAACTCTCGAACAGGTCACCGAATTGCGAGAAGATATCTTCCATACTGCTGAATCCGCCTCCCATGCCTCCGGCTCCGCCTACACCGCTGTGACCGAACTGGTCGTAACGCTGACGTTTCTGCGGGTCGCTGAGTACATCATAGGCTTCTGCAGCCTCTTTGAATTTCTCCTCGGCTTCTTTGTCGCCCGGGTTCTTGTCCGGGTGATATTGAATGGCTTTCTTGCGGTAGGCTTTCTTTATCTCCTCCGCACTGGCGTTTTTCTCAACGCCTAACACCTCATAGTAATCTCTTTTCTCTGCCATAGTTCTCTAATCTCTAAATACTAAACTTCTCTAAACACTAAACTTTATTCTCCTACAACTACTTTGGCAAAGCGTATCACTTTGTCGCCTAACTTATATCCTTTTTGGGTACAATCGATTATCTTGCCTTTCTTATCTTCTCCTGCGGCAAAGGTAGTGACGGCCTCGTGTTCGTCGGTGTCGAAGTCTTTGCCTTCGGTCTCGATAGGGTGCACGTCATTCTTGTCGAGGAAGGAGATGAACTTTTGCTGAATGAGTCGGATACCTTCGCGTACGGCATTGATATCGTCGGTCTGCTCCATAGCGGCTGTGGCGCGTTCGAAGTCGTCTACTAACGGTAGCATCTCGGTGAAGATACGTTCACCGGCGGTAGTCATCAACTCTAATTTCTCTTTGTTGGTGCGACGACGGAAGTTCTCAAACTCCGCCATCTGCCGCAATTTGATATCCTCTAAATCGGCTATCTGCGCCTCCTGTTCCGCTACACGAGCCTTGAGTTCCTCTAACTCTTTAGCTCCTTCATTCTCTAACTCTTTATTTTTCTCTTTCTTACTCATAACTCTTAAATCCTAAATTTGAAGTAATCGTTCCGTCAGGATAAGAAATCCTCAATCCTCAATCTCAAATTCCGTGCCAAGCTGTCTCACCTGCCAAAATGGCAGATTAGAACAAATCCTGCTGCCCGTCTTTACGGTAGGGGGCGCGGTGCAGGTGTTTGAACGCCAACTCGGTAGCCTCACGTCCGCGCGGGGTGCGTTTGATGAAGCCTTCTTTGATGAGGTACGGTTCATATACATCTTCTATCGTGCCGGCATCTTCGCCCATGGCGGTAGCTATCGTGTTGAGTCCTACGGGACCGCCTTTGAACTTATCGATGATGGTGCAGAGCAACTTATTGTCTATCTCGTCCAAACCGAAGGTGTCTATGTTGAGTGCCTCCAAGGCGTATTGGGCTATCTCCAAGTCGATACGTCCGTCTCCTTTGACCTGTGCGAAGTCGCGTACTCGGCGCAGCAGGGCGTTGGCTATACGCGGCGTACCGCGACTGCGACGCGATATCTCGCCGGCGGCTGAGGAGTCGATATCTATGCCTAACAGTCCTGCCGAGCGGCGGACGATAGAGGCCAGTATGTCGGCGTCATAGTATTCCAGGTGGCAGTTAATACCGAAGCGGGCTCTAAGGGGCGATGTCAGCAGTCCCGAACGCGTCGTGGCCCCTATGAGGGTGAAGCGGTTCAGGTCAATCTGAATGGTGCGTGCCGAAGGACCTTTGTCTATCATGATGTCGATGCGGTAGTCCTCCATAGCCGAGTAGAGGTATTCTTCTACTACGGGCGAGAGACGGTGTATCTCGTCGATGAAAAGCACGTCATTAGGCTCGAGCGAGGTGAGCAGACCGGCCAGGTCACCCGGCTTGTCCAATACGGGACCGCTGGTCACCTTAAAACCTACGCCCAACTCGTTGGCTATAATATTACTCAGGGTTGTCTTACCCAATCCCGGAGGGCCGAACAGCAGCACGTGGTCCAGACTCTCGTGGCGCATACGGGCGGCTTCTACGAAAATCTTCAGGTTGCTCACTATCTTGCTCTGCCCCGCAAAGTCGGCAAAGCGTAACGGACGTAACGCGTTGTCCTGCTCTTTCTCGGACATCTCTTTGCGTATGTCGAAATCATTTTCCATAAGTCGTTTGTTCGAATAGTTGGTCTAAGGCATCCACATCGTGCGTGTCGGCTACTATCCGACCGTGATGGATGATGATGACACGATTGCACATCTCTTTTACTTCCTGCAGTATATGTGTGGACAGGATGACGGTCCTGTCGCGTCCTAATTCGCGTATGAGGGCGCGGATGGGAATGAGTTGGTTGGGGTCGAGACCTGTCGTCGGCTCGTCTAAGATAAGCAACTGCGGGTCACCCATGATAGCTTGTGCCAGGCCTACGCGCTGGCGATAACCCTTACTCAGTTGGCCGATACGTTTATCGGCTTCGGGCGTCAGTCCTACGCGTTCGATGAGGTTTTCTATATCGTCTTGGGCACCCGTGATGCGGCGCATCAACTGCAGGTACTCGCGTACGTACATCTGCTCGTACAGCGGGTTATTCTCCGGCAGATAACCTATCCGCTCCGGCACCTGCACACTTAGTTCTCGGCTCTTAACTCTTAGCTTTTTGCTCTTGACTCTTGACTCTTGGCTATCCGGCTCCCAAATCCCGGTGAGTATCTTCATCAGCGTCGACTTACCGGCGCCGTTCTCGCCTAACAGACCTACTACTTCGCCTTTTGCTATGCCTATATTCACGTCGTGCAGGATGTGCTGCTTGCCGATATGTTTATTCAGGTTTCTCACGTGCACTCCCGAGCAGGTCGCTCCGGCGGCGTCCCACATACGTTGGAAGGCTTGCGTCATCTTGTCCCAACCGTATTTCTTTTTCTCGCGCTTCAGATAGGTGGTGAAGGCGCCTTGTCGGTCGTTAGTGAAATAATCCTCTATGGCGGCAGCTATCGCCTCGGGCTGCGGCTCGGTGGCGTATCCCATCTTGCCGTCGTGCACAATCTCGCCCAGACCGCCTACGTTGGTGACGAGCATGGGTTTCTCGAAGTGGAAGGCCACCTGCGTCACACCGCTCTGTGTCGCCGTCTTGTACGGCTGTACTATCAGGTCGGCAGCGCCGAACCAATACGGCAACTGCTCATCCGGCACGAACTCGTTATGCACGATAACCTTGTCTTGCAACCCTAAGGCCGCTATCTGTTGACGGTATTTATCTTCTTGCTCGTAGAACTCGCCTACTACCAACAGCCGCAACTGCGGCAGCCGATCGTGTATCCGGCCGAAGGCTTCCAATAACCAGTCCAACCCTTTGTAGGCGCGCACGAGACCGAAGAAGAGCATATATTTATATCCAGTCTCCAATCCCAGGGCGGCACAACTCTCTTGCTTACTCAGCCGTGGACCGTAATGGTCGTATATGGGGTGGGGCGAACAAGTCTTGGGACGGCCGGCAGGGTCTAAACGCTCTATGTCGTCTACTACCGCTTGCGACAGGGCTACGTAGCCGTCGGTGTAGCGGATGAAGTAAGGTGTCAGAATCTTATCCAATAACGAAGGCTCATGCGGCAGGATGTTATGCACTAAGGCTATGCAGCGTGTATGACCATTACGTTTGGCTATGCGCTCTATCGTACCGAAGCACGGCGCCATGAACGACATCCAATAGCAGCAAACTACCATGTCCGGCGCCATCTTGCGCAGCGCCCGTCCGGCACGTATCCACGAGAAGGGATTGATAGAACTGAACCGACGACGTATCGTCAGGCCTTGCGGTGCGGGACCGTTACTATATTGTGTCTTGCCGGGGAAGAGGAACGATGGGTATTGCAGGGTGAAAGTCCACACCTCCACCTCGTGTCCTTCGTCCATCAGTTGTCGTGCCAGACGCTCATTAAATGCCGCCAACCCGCCCCGATAAGGATATGCCGTGCCTACAATAACTATCTTCATGCGCCTATTATGCAAAATCGCTGCAAAGGTACAACTTTTTTCTGATATGTGCAAATTAATCTTTTTCTGCGCGGCAGATAAGTCGTATTGAGGTAGTGGTGTAGGGGTTACCCTCGTTGTCAATGTGTGTCTTGCTGGTACCACGAAAATCGATGGTAT
>JAFSJN010000002.1 GCA_017439235.1 Paludibacteraceae bacterium | reverse complement strand
TCAAATTTCAAAATTCAAAATTCAAATTTAGGATTTAGGATTAGTGGGGTTTCGGTGCGAAGGGGAGTGTGGTTGAGGGGATTGCTCTCCGTTCGCTCTCGGGTTGCCCTCGTGATTACTCTATTGTGCCCTCGTGGCGCCTTGGGCGGTGTACTCTACTCCGTTGTGACGGATGATGAGGCGGCCGTGGTCAAGGAGTTTGACGGATGGGGATTCTATGCCTACTCTATCTAAAGCCGAGGGCTTAGTATTGCTGGCACCCACGGTATAGCCGGTAATGGGGATATTAGCGGCACCGCCGGCATAAGCGATATAGAAGTAGGTATTGCTGAGCGTAGCGCCATCAGTATAAGTAGCAGTAGTAGTGAGGCACGCCATCTTAGCCTGGGCAGGCATTGTAACGAAAGTGCCCTCCAAGCAAATCTGCGGCACAGCACCTACGATATCGGCAGACCAAGCAATCTCAAAGGTAAGCGTAGCATCGGCATTGCGGGTAATAGACCAATCGAAGACACAATCGGCGCCACTGACCGAGACAGTAGACGAGCCGTAATAAGTAGCAGGTGTCAGGTCGCCGGGCTGCGGAGTAACAGTAGTATCCTGGTCGCCGGGTATATCGCCCTCGCCATCGGCATAGAAGACTTGGAAATCGTAATTAACGCCTCCCGCCACAACGGTAACGTCCGTCACCTTAGCCGTAAAAGCACTCAGGTACAGAATCATTCCTGCACCATCAAGAGCGTACGAGCCTTCCGCCAGAGTGCAAGAACCGATACCGGCAGGGAAATTAGTATAGATACCGGGGGCGGTAGCAAAAGTAGGCTTCTGGATATTGACGACATTCTGGCCAAAAGCGGCGGCTACCTTATACTTATTGGCATAAGCCCCTTGGCCGGCACCATCAGCAAGCCAAGCGATAGAAGACCAGTCAACAGCAAACATCAACGCCGAAACGGCAAGAAGAATAAGCGAGAGAGAGAGTTTTTTCATAGGTATTATAACTTTTGAGCGCAAAGATACATAAAAATTTGTATAAATACAAATATTTAAGAATATTTTTTTCGTTTTAGGTCATTTTTTCGGTATCAGTCACGAATCCAGCGACAAGGATAGCATTTTTTAGGTGTATAGGGGAAGGACAGCACCACTTTGACGCCCGCTGCCAGACGGCGTATATCGCCGTTACCAACAAGGGTTGTCGACAGGTAGGGATTGGGCGTAACGGGAGTGAGCATATCGGTGTCGGTAAAAGTAGACGGATGGTCCACAGGAGCCTGACGGCGGGTGGAGGTCATGATATTGAGAATACTCATATCCGCATACAAGGCAATACGCAGCGAGGGCTGACCGTTCTCCTCCGGCTTGATGACCTGTGCACCAATCTCCACGGCTCCCTTGATATCCGGGGCAAAAGAGACCTCAGAGGTAGCCTTCTTAGCCGTAGCGTTGAAATACTGGTGCTCGGGCATGCCGGTAAAGGGATCGAGGAACTGCGGGTAATCGCCATAGGAGGAGACATTGAGCGAGGTAGTAGACTGCGCCATAGCCGTAAGGGCAAACTTAGTACCCAGCAGGAAATAGAACCTGTCAAACTGCGCACCTACCATCAACGGCACCTGCACAGAGATAGACGTATAGCGGTCGGAACGCGCGGTTAGGTCGTAGACAAAGGTGAACACATAGCCGTCTGCATCGACTGAGTTGGGCAAGGCGACAGAGGCATTGCCGCCCTTACTATTGACGCGTGCGAGACAGCCGCCTATACCGGTATGGAAGAGGAAACGGCGGAACGAAAGACGATAGTCGAAGCCTAAGGAAGCCTCATAACCGTTCAGCAAATGCTTATCGCTACCCGAGGGCAGGAGCAGACCATGATAGCCGCCGGCAATCCACACACCCGGCTCATGCGTAGCACGTGGTCGCGCTGCCTGCACGGAGAGCAGGGCCACGAAGAGACACACTATAAGGAGTACGCACTTTCTCATTCTACCTCCACAATAACAAATTCTACACGACGGTTGCGCTGACGACCGGCATCGGTATCGTTAGTATCGATAGGTTCACGCGCTCCGCGTCCTTCGTAGAGTAAGCGATAAGCCTCTACACCATGACGCACCAGATAGTCACGCACCGCCTTAGCACGGCGCTCTGACAGACGCAGGTTGTAGCTATCCGAACCCCAAGCATCGGTATGACCGATGATATTGATGATGAGGTCGGGATGAGCAATCAACATAGCAACCAGGCTGTCCAAAGCCGCCGTCGACTCAGGAATAATCTCGGCGCGGTCGAAGACGAAGAGCAGGTTCTCCAATACGACAGGCTGCTCGGCTACGATAGCCTGACCGTCAAAGAAGACGGTGTCGGTAGGAGCAGGCTCTTCAATAATAGGTTCAGGTTCAACAGCAACAGGTTCGGGTTCAGGTATAACAGGCTCCTCAAGAGGTTCGAGAGCAGGTTTTTTAATCTTACGCGGCGGTACAGGCAGCGCCACACGCGCCGTAAAACGTACGCCCACATAGAGCGGGTGCACCGTAGAGGCTACGTCCGCCAAGAGGGCACGGTTGTCATTGACATCCAAGACGCCGTATTCAGCAAAGGCGCCTAAGCGGAAACGTTCATCGAATTGGTAGCCCAACTCAATAGACGGCGCCACATGTATGCCTGCCGTCCAAGAACGATTATGGGTCAGCTTAGTTGTACCGGTCAGGTGACCGACATTATGCAGTTCTTCGGACAACTCCGGATCCGTAGCATAGACATACTGGGTAGCAGAGTACTTAATCGTACCGAAGCAACCTATACCGATGCGCACGCCGACGAGGCCATAGAAATGGTCGGTAAAGCGATAGCCAAACATCAGCGGGAAGTTAATCAGTCCGGCATTATGCACAAAGCGTCCGTCGGAATACTGATAGGTATAGTCCATCTGGTGACCGGGCAGAGGCGTATAGAGGTATTTCATCATAGCCTCAGCATCGTTGATGGTAGTGAGCGAGTTGAGGAATTGGAACTCGACACCTGCCTTAAGTAACCAGCGGCGTATCTCCGCCTCGTAGCCTACACCTAACTCAAAGCCTACTCCACCCGGTATCTTAGTCTCGGGCAGTTTATGCATGAGCGAGCTATAACCTACCGAGCCCCAGAAGTCGAGATAATGCGACCATGAAGCGGGTATATACTCTACGCCATTAGCGGCCGAGCGATGCTGCGCGGTCTGTTGCTGACGGGCGCGTTGTTGCTGTTGTTGGGCACGCTGTTGCGCGGCGGCTTTCTGCTGCTTGAGTTTCTTGCGTGCAGCAGCGGCTTTGCGCTTAGTAGCCGCTTTGCGTTTAGCCTCAGCTTTCTTCTTAGTTGCCTGACGACGCTTCTGGTCAGCCTTGCGTTTTTTGTCCGCCTTACGTTTCGCCTCAGCGCGACGACGGTCCTGTTGGGTCGTCTGCGCCGGAGCGGGCGAAGCCATAACAATACCCTCACCTACCGTGAGCAGGCAAAGCAAAAGGATAATATAGCGTATATATCGTATCATCGTATTCGTAAGCCTTGAGCGTTAAAATATTGCGAGCGGATAACCGCACCATCGGCATCGTATTCGTCACGGACGATATAGAACGAGCCAGCCTCGAAGACCTTATGCGTGCGGGGCGAGGAATCCGTATTCTCGGGAGCGTTAGGCGCAGACATAGGACAGAACGGACAGGTAAAGAGCGTCAGGCCGTCGGATTGGCGGGTGAGCAATACCTGATAGCAATCGCCGGGCGTGAAGAAGCCGTTGGCGATACGGTAATAACTATGCGAAACGCCTAATGGCTGACCGTTGCAATACCATTCGTAGGCCGTCCACACCTGATTAGGATAACCGCTATAGGCGGGCGAGTAGATAGCCAGTACGTTGTTCCACTTGCGGGCAAAGACGCGCTCCGGGTCGTAGTAGAGGGTGAAGGACGAAGCATACGGTCCGGCCTGCAAACCCCAGTCGGTATCGATAAAGAGTACAGAGACATTATAATGCCCGGGCACGAGTGAGGTGAGCGGCACTTCGATACGTCCGGCAGCCTCGTCGGGATTAACGACCATGAGGGTATCGCCATAGCGTACCTCGATGCGGTCGGGGTGACCGACAACAGCCCTATAGGTGAGGTCGAAGGACGGATCGCCGTCGCAGAGTTCGAGGTGCTGCGGAGCAAAGTCGACTATCAGTTCGGGCGGTATACAACGTATCGTATCCAGACGCAGGATATAGATGAGCGAATCACAGGTGCAGTAAGTGCTACGTATGGTATCACGATAGATACCGGCCTCCGTATACAGGCTGTCGCGCCATAGGTACGGCATCAGGGTATCGCACATCTGGACATAGGTCGAGTCGCGTTGGACATCCGGATAGGCCTTTACTACGCGCGAGGCAGAGGCTTTACAGCCATCCAGATAGAGCGTAGCTATATAGGTGCCCGGACCGTAAGCCAGGATGTCGGGCTTCTTTTGCCCCGTATTCCACTCTACCGAGTCGGCCTCGCCGGTGACAGACAGCCGCACAGGATGACCGCACCAGGGGTCAGGGATAGAGATAACGGGTTGAGGCAGCGGTTTAAGGATGACATCAATAGTCTCGGTAAAGGGCAAGACAGGCCGCAGCGACATAGCTTCGACGCGGAAATGACGTCCCGGCTTAGCCTTAATAGCCACCAGACGCAGGACGGCGTGTCGGTCGGTAGGCGTGAAGTGCCATTCGACAACACGACCGGTAAGGTTATTGGTCAATACCTGCATAGGCGAATAGTCGCCATTGGTATAGAGACATATCTTAGGCGCCACAGGGTTGGTGCCTTCGACGCCCAAGGTGACGTACCATACATATTCTACGCCCGGTATACAGTGGTCGTACGCCATCTGCCACATGAGGAGCGAATCGGATTCGCGGTCCATGACGAAGTTAAGGGTATCGTCTAAGGAGAAAATATCTACGCCGGGTACCGTCTGGTCGATAACGAAGGTGGCATTTTGTGTCGCCGTAAAGGTATAGGTTTGTGCAGCGTTGTCGAGCAGTTCGTCATCCTTATACCAAGTATAAGGCGCGGTACCCGTTGCCGAAACGACTACCTCATCATTGGGGCAGGCGTATTCGGTGCGTTGCGTAGATTGAGCATCCAGGACGGTAACCCAAATAGTATCCGGTTGCACTTCGCAGCCCTCAGAATGGATACCATTGACGATATACATGCCGGCATCGGCCATCGTGGCGTTGTGGATGACGGGCGAACCGTCGTTAAAGCCGAACAGACCTTTGGGGCCTTCCCACCAGATAGAGTCGAACAGTTCGGCGGCTACGAGTGAGAAGCGAATATCATCGCCGGCAGAATAGTAATCGCTGCCGGACGAGCAGGACATAGATATAGAACCAAAGTTGGAGAAATAACCGTAGGAGCAGGCGCCCGACGTAGCGTCCAAGACGCCGAGGTGGAAGACGCCTAAGTTGTTGCGTATGCGCAGCGTGCGTTCGTTAGTAGCCAATTGGATAGTAGTAGCCGAAGTATAGGACCACTGCGGTTCACCCGGCACAGGCTGGAAGACAGAGGCGGGCAGGCGTTGCGGCGAGCCGTTGACCGAGAAACCGGAGATAAACTCCGTGCGGGTGAGGATAGTAACGTCAGAAGCAACAGTATTGAGGGCCGGTATATAGCTGACCTCCTCGGAGCCCGAGCAGTTGAGGCTGGGCAGGACAGTACCCGACAACTCGCCACCGTTAGCCGTCATCTGGAAGAGGACGAAGGGGGTATCGTCCTTAGTATAGAACGGCGCTGCCGAGAGTTTGGCCAGGGTATATTGAATGGGTTGCCCGGGAGCAAGGGTACCGATAGCGGTCTCGTTGGTGCCGTTAGTAGTATAGATAGTAACGGGATTGGGGTCGATAGCAAAGAAGTACGCCAACTCATGGGCAGAGTTGTTAGAGAGGCAGATATAATGGCTACCCGCCCAGCGCGTAGGCACGAGTTGTTCGCCAATGAGGTCCTTATCGTTACCGGTAGCAGCCGAGTCATCGGTAGTATTGACGGCTATGGGCTTATCGCTGGTAACGCGTGTACCGCCTAAGTGTTGCGCAGCCGGTGTATTGGCCTGGCGCGAACGGATAGCATAGGTTTGACCTTTCTGCAGGGTGACGGTAATAGTGCCCGCCTGATCGAGGACGTTAGTAGGACGCGTGGTCTCAAAGGTAACGGTAGTATTATCTTCGGTAGCTACGACCTCGATAGAGCAGTAGGCTCCGGCGGAGTGGTCACAAGGGCGGCGGTACTGCATAGGTACCACAAAGTCGGTACCCAGACCATGCTGTCCCTTGAGGGTATAGACTTCGGAGTTGTTCTTAGTAGCCACATAGTAGGCAGAGATAGGTACCGACGAGCGGATAAATATACCATTGTCGTGGGCTACGCCGTCAGCGGGTGTCTCGATGTCGGTAGTATAGTTAGCGGCCGCCTTAATAGAATAGGTATAGGTAGAGTTAGCCTCCACGCGGCGCTCGGTCATCAGCGAACGCGAACGGGCAGGCTGCGTAATAGACACATCAGCGGCATCGCCATAGGTAACGATGACGAGCCATATATTATCCGGCACGTGAGAGGATACAAGTGAGGGCGTAGCGAACCAAAACTCTGTATCCACCTGAGCGCGCAGTTGACGCGGCCATACGAGGAAGGCTACCAGGAGAATGAGCAATATGTATAGACGTTTGATCACGGTTGTACTTTTTGTCCTTGTACGGAATAGAGACTCTTACCACGCCGTATATACAGGCGTCCGTGGAGGATAATCTTCTCGACAGGCACGAGTCCTTCATCATCGTAGGTTATATGTTGCGGAGTGAACTCACAGGCTTTCCAGGTCTGTCCGTTATCCTCGACCATGACGGCATAATAAACGTCACCAGGGGTAAAGGTTGCAGGAACGTAGATATAGGAGCGGGTCTCGCCGTCCATGAGTTGGCCGTTGCAATACCATTGGTAGGAGACGAACACGTGTCCGCCATTGTATTGAGCATTCTTAATACCGAGTATGTCGTTCCAGCGTTGGGTTATCACCTCGAGGCAAGTATCCGGAGCCGGCGGTTCGGGCGGCAAGCATTGTACGGTATCCAAGAGAAGGATAAAGTAGAGCGAGTCGCAGGTGTCGCGGCTGATGACGGTATCGCAGAACTTACCCGTGCAGGCAATGAGGTGTCCGCGCCATTCGTAGGGCATGAGGGTATCGCAAAGGATGACGTGCTGCGAGTCGGCTATGACGGGTTCGGGACAAGGCGTAGGCACTGGTGGCGGTGGAGGTGGCGGGGGCGGAGGCGTCTCGCAGTTCTCTACCGTTACAAAGACGCTGTCTTGGATAGGCAGCAGCGGACGGAGACTCATATTGCGTACCGTCACAACAGGATTATTAGGTACTCCACCCGCGCGGATGACCATACGCAGGACACCAGCATTGACGGGCTGATAGATGAAGGAGCGCGTCTTAGGTGTAGTACGGACGATAGCGCGTGAGACGGTATTGACGAGCGAGTCGTTGAAGAGTACCTCTATATTAGGCGCTGTGCCGGAGGATGAGTATTCGAAATCGAATTGGTAAGCCAAGGTATCGGTAACTACGGTCTGCGATTGCCAAGCTATATCGTATACGCCACTGGTGCAGGGGAAGTCGACAGCGGAAGTAGTATCGGTAAGCATGTTATGACCCGTATGGACGGTATCGCGGAGGATAACCATATCATGAGGGAAGGTATCGGATTGACACGCCGTAGAGTCACGCCGCAACGGTTGGAGTACGTGGATAAGAATACTATAACTGTCGCGAGAGAGAGGGCAAGACTCGAGACTTATACCGCTGACGCTGTACCAACCGGATTGCGTAAGTTCGTCCATAGGTATCGTCTGCGAAGCTCCGTCGTGTACCGAACCGTCCGGATAAGTCCAGCGGACGGAAGAGAAGAGGTCGGTCTCGGTGAGGGACAGGTGAGCCTGTTCACCCACTAAATAGACCGGCTTATCGGACTGCGGCACCATAGCGAGCATGTTGTAGCCCGAGAAATAACCGTAGGAGCAGGTGCCGCCTGAATTGCCGTAGTCGAGGATAGCGAGGTGGAAGACCGATTGGGTATTGCGGATGCGGAGGATACCGTTGGTATCGAAGAAGCCGTCACCGCTGTGGTAGCAGTACGACCATTCGGGCGCGCTACTAACGGGAGTAAAGGGCAAGGAGACGGCAGCACCGTTGATAGTAAAGGCATTGATATAATCTGTCTTAACCAAGATATTGAATTGCTGATGGATGAAGCGGCGGCGGATAGCTATCTCGCGTGAGCCGGTACAGTCGAGTCGCGGCAGGACGGTACCGCCGAGTTCAGAGCCGTCGCTGGTCACCTGAAAAGCGACAAAGGTCGTATCGGCCGAGATATAGTAAGCGCTGTCGGTGCCGGCGAGGGAGATAGTAGTAAACGAACCACCGGCTAAGGTCTGCGCAGCACCGCCGTTGACGGTATAGGTAATCGGTGCATCGGGGAAGGTATAGAGCAGCAGTTCTTCGGCTACGCCGTTATGACGGAGCGCTATATATTCCTTACCCGCCAGAGGTGAGGGCACGAGTTGTTCACCTACAAGGTCTTGTCCTCCGGCCTGAACGGAGTCATCGGTAGAATTGACGGCTACAGGTTTATCGCTGGTGACGAGTGTGCCGCCCAGATGGGAGGCCGCCGATTGGTTGAGGGCACGAAGCGTTAATATCTCACCGGCCTGCAGGGTGACGGTATAGGTGCCGGCGGCAGGATATTGCAGGGTGGCGACACGAGTAGTAACGGTAACGGTAGTATTGGGTTCGGTAGCTACCACCTCGATAGACGAATGACCATAGCCGTTGCCGCGTGTGCGCTGCATGGGAACGAGGAAATGGAAGCCCAGGGCGTTGGTGCCCTTGAGGGTATATATCTCGGAGTTGTTGTTAACTTGGGCATAATAGACAGTAACGTCAACGTCGGATTCGATATGTATGCCGTGAGGACATATCATCGTATTGTTAGCGCGGTTGAGGGCGCCGTTACCGCTACCGATGAGGATGTCCTGGCTGGACGAAGGAGCGATAGTATAGGTAGTAGTAGGGAAATAGAAGGGATTACTCTTATCCGTAATAGCGGGCTGCGAGACGGTGACGTGTGCCTCGCTATCGAACGAAGTAATACATATACGTCCTTCGCCGAGCGCCAGACTATAGTCGTGCGCGTCGTCGAGGTACGGCACGGCGAACCAGAAGTCGCGGTCAACCTGTGCCCATGCGGAGAGCAGAGGCAGAAAGGCGGCGGATATGATAAGCAAGAGTCTATTCATGTATTTGTCCCAATAGGTTGTACACTACCCCATCGCGGAGGATGAGTATCTGAGAGTTGCGAAGGATTTTTTGGGTTACGGGTGACGGGTTACCGGTTACAGGGTCGATGTCGGTAGGCAGTTCGGCGGGTTCCCACCAATAAGCGTCCGACCACAGCGATTCGCGATAGAGTTCGGAGTCAGCTACCGGCCAAGCTTGTACACGTACAAAGTAGCCGAAGCCCACGTATATCTCGTTGCCCCTCGGAATAATCCATCCGGGAGCAGCTTTCTGCTCCAACATATCGGCATCGTCGCCATCGGTGACGCGGACGCGATAGGAGTCGGCGTTCTCCACTTCGGCAAAGGAGACTACGCCAAAGCCGGAGACATCCTGAATAACAGGAGTAGCCAATCGGCGGAGACGGAAGGTGCAGGTAGTGCCGTAGAGATAGGTGAAGTGCATAGCTATGTAGCCATTGGTGTTGCACGCCGATATCCATTCGAGCGAACCGGAACTGATAATCGGGTCACCGGTGTAGATGAGTCCCGACGAGGTAGTCTTAGGTGTAAAGATCATCGTGGAGGAGTCGGTCTCCACTATCTGCATATTGAAGAAGTCGGTAATAGGCTGATTGACGTAGGTGAGTTTATTGAGTCCGGAGGCACGGAAGATAAGGCGTTCGGTGCCCGGGTCGCCGTGCAAAGTAAAGATGATACGTCCGGCTTCGTCGGTCTCGGCAGTCAGGTAAATATGTCCGCAAATAGCCTCGTTAGCAGCAAGGGTATCGCAGACTACGGAACGCGGCAGTTCGTCGGTCGTAGCCTTAATCTTCCATTCATAGGGTTCGGAATAGGCGGAACGCATCACATGGTCGTTGGTGACGGCCTGAACGGATACGAGGTAAATAAAGTTGTGCCAGGGCGAGAAGGATATCTTATCGCCGTCCTGCATCTTAAGGGATTGGAGCAGGAAGCCATCGCGGAAGACGCGCACCTGATAGAAGTCGGCTCCTTCGATGAGGCGCACCAAATGGAGCGTACCGTCATCGTCGATAGAGGCGATAGCAGGCGTATCCAGATGTTCGCATACAGAGCCGTAGGTATAGGTGAAAGTATATTTATCGTAGGCGTTGGAGTTAGTAGGCGTATAGTACTGCACATTGCCGGAGAAGACTATCTTATCGCCTATAGCAGGACGGAAAGCGGTGTCGCGTAGGTGGAGGGTGAAGGTGTTGGATTTATCGCCATCGTAGAGGCGTTCGAAATAGACGCCGGCTATCTGCGAGCCTACCATAAACTCGGCCAAGTCGGCACCCGACATACCGTCAGCACGGAAGTAGGTACCATCTTCGCCGCCGATAGATATCTCGACGTCACCGTTGGAGAGGGTCTCGAACGAGATATAGAACTTATCGCCACCGGCGCCGAAAGGAGCGTTGCAATACTCGGACGGACCAACCTCTATCTCGACCTTAGAGAGCGGCCAGTCGTAGGGAGCTGATTCGGGTGACTCTTTAGCGCCGCTACCGCGGGCGATAAGAGTGACCTGATAAGTAGCGGTCTGCGTAGGCACGAAATGAAGGGCATCGCCGTATTGCAGGGTCTGGGTATAACGGAGTGTGCCGTCTAAGTAGACTTGTGCATAATAGGAGTCAGCGCCTTCGATGGGTTCGAAGACGGGCACACTATCCACGATAGCCGTGATGACGGGTGTAGCGAGTCCCGGGCAGGAGGTGCCATACCGATACGTAAAATGGAAGGACGGCGTATAGGCGTTGGTATTCTGCGAAGTGCGCCATTGGGTATTCTGGGCTTCGCCATAGCCGTTATAGGTAAAGAGTCGACCTATCTGGGGAGCGGGCGAAGACTTAGGCGTAAGGGTGATGGTGCGTTTGTCGGAAGCTACGGCTACGGAGAAATAGTTGGTAGCCGGTTCTCCATTGAAGCGGAAAGCAGCAGGCGCCATACCATTATTACGGAAGGCGGTGAGTTCTTCGGCTCCGCCGTCACCGGCTTTGATAGAGATTACGATGCGCTTGTTAGCATCCGTCTCGGCGGTAATGAGTGCACGCGAGGGAGCGCTGTTGTTTTGCATGAGCACGAGCTCACAAACCTCAGAGGGCGGCAAGTTAGCCGCATCGCCGGTGAGGGCGATTGTATACGGCTGACTCTCGTCGGACCAGCCGCCGGCAGAGGCGAAGGCCTGAACGGTCACCTCGTAGGTATCGGTAAGGAACGGCTTAAAGCCGCAGGGCGTACCGGAAGTGACAGTCCCTTCCCAGCACATGTCGTGACCTATATAGAAACGCGCGATATAGGTGTCGGCACCGGTGACGGGCGAGAAGGTAATGGTGCCGTCAGCGGTAACGGAAGTGATGACCGGCGTATCGAGCGAGGCGCAGGTCGTACCGTAAGTGTAGGTGAAGGCGAGTTTATTATAGGCATTATTATTGCCGTCGCACATCCATTCGACGGACGAATTACCATTGTAGTAAATCTTAGCTCCTTCGGGCAGCGTCTTACCGGCTATGAGGCGCAAGCAGAACTCAGTAGAGCCGGCTCCGAGGTATTCGCGGGTAAAATAGTCAGTAGCGGGCACGGTCTCTGTATCGGAGAGGATGACGGAGAAGCAGTCGAGGAGTTTGCCCATACCGTTATTGCCGCGGAAGGTGACGCCGGAGGTGTTGTTACCATTGTCGAGGGTGATGACCACATCGCCGTAGCGATTGGTGTTGAAACTGATGAGGGCTTGCTTACCGCCGGAGTTCAGCGGTTGGCCACAGACCTCCGATCCCCCTGCCGCACTAAGGGACAGAGGCCACAGCATAACAAGCAGCAAAAGGGATACGAGGTTTCTCATTGGCGTACGATGTCTATAGCGTTTAACAATGTCTTACCCTGCTGGGCAGTAAAGGTAACGGTAATACCCTGTCCGTCTTGAGCGGTGACGGGCAGCGTATAGTCGGTAGCCACAAATGCAGGCAAGTGGAGGCTATCGGCTACGACGGTTCCGTTGACGGCGATGGAGAACGAGCGTCCCTGATAGCCGCTGTCGTGGGCGCGGTTGCCCTGGGCATAGACGGACATCTCCTGTTCACCGGATTGCTCGAACTCAGCGAGGCGGAGGGTGACGCGGTAGTTACCATCCGGCACATCAGCCCGGAAAGCAGAGAGGCCCATGCGGGCGGTCTGGTACAGCGGGTCAAGTTCGGTAGAACGTATGTCGATATCGGCCGCAGGTTGCGGACCGTTGTCGGTTTGCTTAATATACGCTTCACCGCCTATGTAACCCCAGCTGCCGGTATGATAGGCTTGCTCGGGTATCCAGCACAGCGAGTCGGTAAAGGATGTCTTCGTGCCCAGCGAGACGTGGAGAGAGGTGAAGGTATCGTCGAAGCGATAAGGGATAGCGTCGACAAAGACCTCTTGGGTATCGTTGCCGGCAGCAAGTATATTACGTCCGGGACGGAAAGGTACGAGGTACCAATATTGTCCTTCGTGGGTATTCTCAGGACGGAGAGGTTCACCATTAAGCGTCAGGGTGACGGGCGTATTGGTGAAGACGGGCACGCGTTGGAAGCAGCGGCCGAGGCTATCGGCAGCGAGTGTACGACGCGGCATATCGGCTAAGCCAATATAGGTGAGAGGCGTAGCGGAGAGTTGAGTAAGATAGTAACGATAGGTATCCTTAGGCCGGCGTGTAACGGTAAGCAATCCTTTGCAGTTGAGGTGCGGGATAGCATTGCCGCGCGGTTCGGCGTGGAAGTCGTTGAGGTTCCAGGCTGTTCCTCCGGCGAGCAGGTCGGTAGAGAGCAGGAAGGAGAGATAATGGCGATGGAAGAGGAGTGCGTAGTCGACCGAATAGTCAAACTTAGCGGGATAGTCGGTGCGGATACGGCGGTCGCAGTCGGCACCGTATTCCGACATAAGCATAGGCCGCGAGCCCACTTGGGCGCGGATGCGGGCCATCTTAGCGTCAATATCCTCTACGAAGCCGTGGTACCAACCGGAATAGACGTTATGTCCGATAACGTCGGCCAGGGTATCGAGTCCGGCATCACTGTATTCCTTGAAATAATCGTGGAAGGCGGCAAATGTATAGCGCTCGCTGTCGAGGGCGTGGAGGCGGTCGTTGAGAGCGGCGGAGAGGCGGTTGACGTTTTTGAGGTATTCAAGGTGACGTTGCCAGCGACCTTTCTGGTATTTAAAGGGTGGTCGGAGAAGCACCTCGTTGGCATAGCCCCACATGACGACAGAGGGGTGATTGCGATTCTGCCACACCATTTCCTCCTCCATATAGAGGCAGTTTTGGGTGAAGGCGTCGGACTCGGTGATAGCATTGACGAGGGGTATCTCGACAGAGTTGAGTATTCCTAACGAGTCGCACAGATGCATGACGAGCGGGTCCTGGGGATAATGGCTGATGCGGAGGAAGTTGGCTCCGAGGGCTTTGATATTGAGCATATCGAGGCGGTGTACGGAGTCAGGCACTGCCCAACCGCAGCCCGGGTAACACTGGTGACGGTTGGTACCAATGAGACGCAGAGGTTGGCCATTAAGGAGGAAGCGTCCGCGGTCGTCGAAGCTATAGTAGCGGAAGCCAATCTGCTGGGTGACCTCATCGATGACGCGTCCTTTAGGTGTAGTGAGGCGCGTAACGAGGGTATAGAGCGTAGGGCTGTCGGGACTCCAGAGCTGAGGTTGAGGAACAGTTATTTCCTGGATGTCGGGAGCGGGAGAGGCGAGAGGAGCGGAACCGATGAGGGTGCCGTTAAGCCAATGCTCTATGCGGAGGGCTTCGCGAGCGGGATTAGTGACGTGAGTAGTGAGACGCAGCGTAGCCTGAGCGTCACTGACGGCGGGTGTCTCCACTATGACGCCATTGGTAGCGAAGAAGGTAGTAGAGATATGCGCGCGGGGCGTGACGAGCAGGTAAGCGTCGCGATAGAATCCACCAAAGAAGGTAAAGTCAGCAGAGAGCGGCGGTACGTCGGCATTGTACTCATTGGTGATGAGGGCCGTCAGTATATTCTCTTGACCATAGCGGAGCCAGGGACTGAGGTCAAAGGCGAAGGCGGTATAGCCGCCCATGTGGTGGCCGACGGTGATGCCGTTGACCAAGAGCCAGACCTCTTGATTAGCGCCCAGGCTGACGAAGGTAACCGCACTGTCAGCCCAGGCTGCGGGCACGAAGACACTCTGGGAGAGCGTATGTTGTCCGCGGCTGTAGCCGGGTTGTTCGTCAACAGCGTCGAGGGCATTCCACGTGTTGCGTGAGAAGACCGGGACGCGAGTGCGCTGTGGCGCGGCCTGGCGGGCGGCACTGAGGCCGCCGGTCAGGATAAGCGCCAAGAGGAAAAGAGAAATCCGCTGTCTCATACTGATTACCGTTTAGTGGTCATTACCGGTTCCGGGAGTAGGATTAAAGGTAGTTCCGGTGTCGGTACTAACGTTGTAGTCTTGCATGAGACGTTCGGCACCGAGGTCCATAAGGGACGTTTGGGGGATTGAATAAGATTTCATATATTTCAAATTTATGATTTTAAATTTATGATTTTAAATTTATGATTTCAAATTTTTGATTTCAAATTTATGATTTGTGATTTTATTATAAAGGAAAACAAAAACATTAAAAACCACTTTTGAATGCTTTTGAGCTTCGCTCTGCACGCTATTTGCTACTAACCACCACTTAAAAGTGAACTTTTAGATAGATGTTACCCTCAAATATCGTACTCTAACGAGCAAAAGCCTTCAAAAGAGAAAACATCGAAAACATTTTTTATCCCTTCATTCGTTAATATAGTTTTTCGTTATGGCGGGATACCGGTACAACGGGATAACGGTACCCCGACACATGTTATTTGATTATTTAATTACTTGGCCTTGAGCGTTATACTCTACTCCGTCGCGGATAATGATGAGTTGGCCGTTAAGGATGTACTTGCCGTTGATAGTCGGGTCGGCGGTGATTTGCTCAACCGTAGTGGGCGTATGGTTAGCATCGCCATCAATCATCACGCGAGCCATGATGTTTTGCATCTGGGCGGGAGTGAGGTTGTGGAAATGATAGTAGCAACGCGTAGCACGGAGAGTCATATTCTCCCAAGGATGATAGAGCATATTGTTATCATCGAGGTAGAAGGTATAACCATCGTCAGCGAGGGCGATAGGATTGAAGGTACCGACATAGTCTACGTAGGCGGTGTTAACCGGACGAAGCGTATTGTCGATGGTCACGCCCGGGATAGTAACGTCACCGCTGATGCTATTCTCAGGCAGGAAGAGGTACGGCACACCGGCCTCGATAGCCGATACATGCGTATGGCGTATGCGGGCGAGGTTGTACTCGGGCAACCATTCAGAGGTAGCGAGCGTAGCCAATTGGCAAGGACCGAAGGCGGCAGCAATCTGTTCGGCCGACAAATTGAACGGCAGGCAGAGCGTGTACCAGTCGCCATTGGAGGCATCGATAGGACGTGTGAAGTTGACGTTAACCTTCTTACCGTTGTAGGCGGCGAGGACAGCGCTATTGTCAGCATTGCCAATCTCAATAAGAGTAGTAACGTTGACGGTATAGGTATTCTGGTCTCCGTCCTTATCGGTGAGGGTGTAGACAACGGGCGAAGAGAAGTCTTGTTCGCCATCAGGAGTAACGACAGTAACGAAGGTGGGACTATTGTTCTCGGTAGTGATAACAGGCGTCTGCACGTAGGAAGTGAAGGCGGGCAACTCGACGTTGATGGTCTTATTTGTCTGGTCGATGACACCAGCTGTACCTGCAAGGGAGAAGGAAGTAATCACAGGCTCATCGAGCGTACGAACTACTTCAGCGTAGCGGATGAAGGGGTTCCATGTATTGCCGACAACACGCATGAGGTAGAGGTCGGTACGGCCTTCAGCTTCAGCAGGCAGGGCGATGGTGTTAAGACCAACTTCGCCCACCAGACCGGTAGCATAGACAATGTCTGTACCATCGGCATCGCCATAAACGGTAAGCGTTGTATTGGCGTTGTCACGCTGCTTGGTAATGTAGATGCGGAGGAGGTCGCCTTCGTGGAAGGTAGCACCGGTAATAGCCAAGTGAATCTTATGCGTATAGTTGGTATAGAACTTATAACCACCGTCAAAGTCACCGGCGTTAGCATTCATGGTAGTGTTAGCCTCGTCTTTGTACTTACCAGTAACGGTGCAGGTATTGTTAGTAACATAGTCGCCACGAACGATAACGAGTTTATCCTTGGTACCCGGGGTGAAGTGGATAGTATAGGTACGCGAAGCAGTAGGATCGATATTGGAGGTAACGGTAGCTACATAATCATAAGAATCGGTGCCCACCGGATACCAGCACTCGGTAACCGTAACGTTAGCCGGGTCAGAAGCGGTATAGGTAACAACGGGCAGACTGGCTGCAGCGTACGGGATAAGTGCATCGTACTCATCTACCAGCGGACTGAAGCCATCCACAGTAACGCCGTCTATCTGGAGGTCAGCCAGTTTAACATCCTGAGCGGCCAGAGCGGTAGTAAAGGTAAAACCTTTGACGAAGAGCGTGTAGGCCGAAACGGTCAAGATATGTTCACCGGCTCCCATGACGAAGGTCATTGTACCGGAAGTATTCCAGTCGGCACGTCCTTCGGATATTTGTGAAGCGGGTGTAGCATCCGTGAGGTTAACAGTACGCGTATCGTTATAACCGCTGGCGGTAAGAGTCAGCGTAGCCTCGTAGCCATCCTTAACGGTGAAGACGATGCTAGAAGTAGTAGCCATCTTAATCTGCGGAGAGATAAAGGCAATATCGTAGTCCGTTCTGTTGCGCGGGTTGAAGCGACCATCGTTGACTACGATAGAGGTAATACCGCCATCAGAAGCGAAGATAGTATACGGATTAGCGGAGAAGGGACGTTCATCCTCAGCTGGGTTTTGTACGAATGCGAGTCCTTCGGGCGACTTATAGGAGAAGCCGTCGTAATGGAAAGCGTCATCGAAAGCATACACGAACTCGTTAGGATTAGCCTCGGTCCACTGAGCCACGAAGGTAATATCTTCGGTAAGAGCTGTAGAGAAGTCGTAGAGGTCAGCCTCGCCCTGCTTCTTCCAACCGGCGAAGATGTATCCGCTACGAGTGGGAGAAGTAAGGTTAGCATATTCGGTCTCCTCATAAATGAACTCAGAGAGGGTACCATTCACGTCGGTAGTAACGACGATAATCTTGTGCCAAACGGCTGCGAAGTCCACATCGTCCTGAACGAGGTATTCAGCCAAGTTCTGGATATTGTCGTCCGTACCATCGGTAGACCAACCCTTGAAGTTGTAACCGGTACGGGTAGGATTAGCGGGAACGGGTGATACGAGTTGGTTCTCGAGGATTTGCAAGTCTGTACCTATTTGAACGCCCTGCGAGAAGAAGCGAACGGTCTTGTAGTTAGCCGTCTGCCACTGAGCGGTAAGAGCAATGTCGGCAGCGAGTGTTTGGTTGAAGTCGAAGGGCTCGGAAGCGCCGCCTTCGAACCATCCCTGGAAGAGGTCTGTACCACGAACGGGCGTTTCAGGAGTCTCAGGTTTCCATGTATTCTTCAGCAGTTTCTGCGTAGCGGGGTCACCACCGTCTGCGCCATCGGAATTGAAGCTAACATAGACGAATTCGTTGACGTTAGCATCAATATCGGGGCGAGTAACGCGGATAGTATTGATGGTAGCAGCCTGATTAGAGGTATAGCGCCATATATAAAGCACTTGACGTCCGATAAGCGGACTGCCGGCAGGAATTTCATATTCCAAATTCGTTGTATAGATAGAGGTATTACGAGCGCGATCAAACGTGAGCGCATATTCGTGCGTATCGGAATAGTTGTTGGCGAATTTCACCACATCGCCCTCACGGAGGTCGTTGTCCAAGGTAATCTTTACATATGCTTGGTCACCACCTAAGAGAATTCTATTCACGCCAAACACACCTTTGTTAGCCGCTTGCGTGCAACCGACATAGCCAGCGCCACCAACAACAGTAGCTTCTGTTGCCGTCATAGCGCGTTCGTTGTTATTCATATCGGTAGCTGTAGTAGTACCAACCGTGAGCGTAAAGATATCGAACGGAGCTTTCGCCCAGATAGCGTAGAATGTCTTAGCAGCGGTTATTTGGATAGTAGTAATGTCTACCGCAGCACCGCCATCGGTCTCGCTCCAGCCTTGGAAAGCGTAGCCGGCTTTAGTGGGAGCTGTGGGCGCAGAAGGGATATACTCGTTTTGGATGACCTGTATAGCATCAACGGTAGTTCCTCCCTTGCTATCGAAAGAGACTGTATAAGTAGGCAAAGCCTGCCAAATAGCCGTAAACGTTGTAGCGGAAGTAATTGTATAGGTTGCCACATTTGTAATATGAGCCTCCGTATCATCAGTAGACCAACCCAAGAAATTATAGCCATACTTATCGGGATTGGCTGGAGTTACAGCATGTCCACCTGAAACGACAGACTGTTTCTCTCCATATTGATTACCATCCACTATAAAGAACACATCAAAAGCCGGCGTCCACACAGCAGTAAAGGTAGTAGGCTCGTTAATAGCGTAAGATGCAACATCCGTAATGTGCTCTGCAGTTCCATCAGTAGACCAACCTGCGAAGGCATAGTTGGTTTTTTGAGGATTAGCGGGAACAGAAGCGTAAGTGCCCTCTTTAATTTCCTGCACGGCACCATATTGGTTACCATCAACTATAAACGTTACATTGTATAGTTCATAGCAAACAGAGCCGATAGTATAACTTAAAGCTTTGTTTTGCACATACGCATTGTTACCACCCTCTGCACTAGTTTTCCACGCAATAGTTCCTAAATAATTCAGTTTATAACCACGAGGCATTTGTAAGCCACTTTTCAGAGCTAAGCGATATGTATGATCCGTTGTATTCTGTGAAGCCGTAAACCAACTAGATGCAGCGGCATTTTCTACAGTGAAATTATCTAAGATAAATAAATTGCCTCTAAAATCAGCAGTATGATCAGCATTACCCTCCAAAGAAACGACGATTTCATTTCCACGCGTGTTAAATGACAACAATGCTTCTGTTGCCGCCACAGTACCACCACCAGAGATAGCGTATTCACAATATTCCGATGTCGGAATAGTTGGAGTTTCTTGAGTTGGTGTCCAGTTAAAAGCATCAGACTCCTCAGAATCTGCCTTGCCCGTAGCCTGTGAGACAATCGTAACTTGGTACGTTGCATCCGCCAAATAGGGCTTAAATGCCAAAGCAGAGCCCTTACTAACCACTTCATTAGCGAGTAATACTCCCGCGTAATAAATCTTCACATCAAAAGCCTCTGCATCATCTGCATTAGAGGCGCTAATTACCTTATTAGTAATTGATGAAATAGACGGCTTAGGAAGACCGGCGCAATTAGCGCCATATTCATATTCAAAGAGATTCGTAGTACCACTATAGGCATAGGCATTTCCATTACCAGTTGATTTCCAGCAAACTTGCTGTACAGGAGATAATGTAATGACATAACTACTTCCAGCCGGCAAGTCTTGAATTTTTTGCAACGTGTACGTTGTCGTATTCTCACTATAACTCCGAGTAAAATAGGTCGCAATATCAGGGACTTCCACGCCATCAACAAAGAGTTTCCAGCCTTTGGCCTTTGAAACTGCTTCCGCTAATCCTCTTCCGCGCCAATAACAAGCATTATCGCCCGGCTTGGAAATTGTTGCCACCACGTCACCATTACTCATAGTTTCAAAGGTGACGTATGCTTTTTTATCATCCGTATTTCCATTTTTAATCTCCTGATTGCAAATGGGTCCAGCTGCCGCCCACGACGGGACAGAGATACAGAGCATCAAACTCAGCGTAAGTGCGAGTTTGGAGAACAGTGTAAAAGTTTTCGTTTTCATAAAGTTTATATTTAATGGTTAGTATTATCTAGTTGGGAATACAGAATACAGACCGCTGCGCTGACAGAATACAGACTGATTATGATATTCCATTCTACATTTTCGATTAGGGAGTCCATGGTGCGAAGAGGGAGTACGGTTGATAGATTGCTCTCTGTTCGCTCTCGGGATACTCTCGTGATTCTCTTATTGCGCCATCGTTGCGCCTTGGGCGTTGTACTCTACTCCATTGTGACGGATGATGAGTTGGCCGTTGCGGAGGAACTTGGCGTTGGGTGTTTCGTTAGTCATCGTAGGACGTATAGCAGTTGTGCTTCCTGAGCAAGCGTCACCATAAACGAGGTGGAGGACGGTATTGCGGCGGTAAGCATTGGGATAGTTAGTGGTCTTCCATTGAGCGGTGCCATCATAATCGATGACAGTACCACGTGGGAGTTCGTGACCTGCAATTGGCGTGAGGACATACGTAGCTTCGCCGTCGCGGCTGGCGGTAGCGAAGAAAGAAGTAGCCGGAGCGCCATTGACGGTAAAGCTGGTGATACCTAGTGCGTCATCCTTGCGGAAAGCAGCCGACTGACCTTCGGCAGGCGTAGCCAAGACGAGCGAGAAGACAACAGAGCCGTCCTCCAGCGTAGAAGCCGAGAGAAGGACTTTGGAGTCATCGGTATTGGTGGGGCCGCCCTGATAGGTGTCGGAGACAAGCAACAGGTCGCAAACCGTAGAAGCAGCGGGCGTATAAGGCAGCGCCTGGAGCGACCAAGCGTAAGGAACAGACTCCTCAGAGTCGTCCTTATCGACCGCCTGAGCGGTAACGGTAACGGCATATTCGGCCGTAGCCATAGGACGGAAGGGAATCTTATACCCCGTCTGCACACCGGCATAACGGGCGATGAGGTCGCCGTTGTAATAGATGCGGAGCAGATAAGATTCGGCTCCGGTAACGGTATTGATAGTAACTACCGAGTCAGCCGAGATAGCGGCAATAGAGGGAGTCTCCATCACATCGCAAGCGCCGCCATAAGAGAAGACGAAGCCGGTAGCTTTATAGGCATTGGGATAGTTGGTGGTTTTCCACTGGATAGTACCATTATAACTAATAACGGTACCCTCGGGCAGGCGTGTATCGCCTACGGGCGTGAGGACACAAGCCTTAGCATTCTCCGGGCCGGAGAGAGTGAAGAGGCCGTCAAGCGACTGACCGCCATTGTAAGTAAAGCAGCTAAGACCCGACATAGCGTCGCTCTTGTTGCCCTTACGGAAGAGCGTACCGGCGTCGCCGTCCTTACCGGAGATAGAGAATGTAACCGAACCGTCAGCACGGGTGTTGACAGAGAGGAACATCTCGGAGTCATCGATATTGGTAGGACCGCCGGTGTAGGTATCGGACTTATACGAACGGGCGCAAACGGTAATAGGATCGCCGGCGGGCGAAGAACAATCAGAGCCATAAGTATATTCGTACGTCTTCTTGGCCCAGCCGTTGTTGTCCTCGGCTGTCCACCAACAGATATTGGAGGTTGGCACATACTTTATCACACTCCCCACGGGTACGTCCACAAAAGGCGTCAGACCGTCTTTGAGTTTGAGCTGATAGACGGTAGGCGCAGAGGACTGAGAAGAAGGCTGGGTGTAGTTCTTAACGAAATACGCCGAGATATCTTTGGTCTCGCCACCGATAGTAAGCGTAAAGCCCTTAGCAGACGTAACGTCGTCGGCTAAGCCGCGGCCGCGCCAAGCGGTCTTATTATCGTAAAAGATAGACACGTTGACGTTACCATCCGCATCCGTAGTCCAGTTGACATACGCGAACTTGTCGGTACGATCTTGCTGCTGACTATAGAGAGGATCGTTGCATATAGGACCGGCTGCTGCCCACAACATAGCGGGGAGAAGGGCGAGGGAGAGGAGGAGGGATTTCATATTTTAGATTTTAGATTTATGATTTATGATTTATGATTTTTTCGACATGACGAGATGACGATTTTATCATAACGCGATGTGGACTATTACTTTTTTGATTTGGCCGTCACGGGCGTGGATATGGTCGGCGATGGCGGCAGGGATAAGGGGTTCAGACAAGGTCTCGATGGCTCCGTTGGAGAAGAGGACTTCGACCATCTTCTCGCCATCGAGGACGTATTCAAATTCTACCCCGCAGTAAGCGAAGCTCAGGCGCTCCTTGAGGAACAAGTCTCGGCGCAGCAGCGTGGGAACGATAGCTATATTACCATTACGAACGCGGATACCCAACTCGATAAAATGGGAGAGGATATCTTCCTTAACCTGACCCGTCATGCCGGGTTGCTGAACACCACTCATCGAGGGCGTATGACTATACGCATCGAAGGGGAAGGAACCGTATTCGCCCGGCGTCTTATGCGAGCCAATACCTTCCTGCACTTCGAAATAATGCTTCTTAAGCGCCTCGATGACGTTAGCGGGAGCATTCTGCTGCTCGGCAATAACGACATATTCGGCTATAGCGAGTTCGAGTTTGCTGACCATGTGCCAATAGATAGAGCCGAGGCCTTCGTATTTATACATCGAGCCGGAGCGGCCAGTAAAGGCGTGGTGATGGAAAGTATTCTCGAAGAGTTGCAATAGGGCTTCCTTCTGGTTAGCCGTAATGGGCGACTTAGGTTCCGAAGCATTATAACGATCGATGAGCCAAGCCAGCGAGGCCGCGTTATTGATGTCGCCGCAGAAATGGTAATTGCCGTCGCGGTCCTTGAGGACGATGCGGGCGTCAATAGCCGACTGCAGTTCGGTAGCGTCCGCCATGCTGAAGGTATTCTTAAGCATGAAGGAGGGCAGTTGGCGGAACGGATAGAGGATATAGGAGCGCTGGTCCTCACGATAGAGGGCGCTGGCGCGCATGGCGTCGAGGACGGCATTTACCTCGGCGGGAGTGAGTAACTCGGACGAGAGGACCGCTACCTGGCCTTCGAGCATTTCATAGAGGTGTTCGATAGTAACGGTATTGTCGCCAAAGGCTACCAAGTTGTAGGCGTGATAGAGGCCATCGGGACGGTGGTTAGCACGAATAGAGGCATCCAGCGCCTTGAGCGTAGCGCCGAAGAACGAAGCGAGTTGTGCGCGGCTGATAACTTCAGATCCTGCAGACGGACGATCGTAGACGGCGTTGCGGTAGGTCTCCCCTGCCCGACCAAGGAGGTCAGCGATAGTGCGGCGAGAATGGTCGTCGACAGAAGGCATCGTATTAAGCGCCACGAGGGAGTTGTTGACAGCCGAAAGGAAAGCAGCCGTCTCAGCGGTAACGGTATAAGTAGCATCCGGAGCCGAAGCATAGAGTTTAGTCAAGAAAGCCACCATGCGACGCATATAGCACAGCGTGACCATAGAAGCGCCATTACCGACCAGGGCGTTGTTGGCATCGTTCCACTCGGGACGCAGGGTGTTCATCCAAATACCGGCTTCAGGGATGAAGTTGGAGAGTTTGGTGAGCAAGGTGACAAGCAGTTTATCGGTCATTGTAACGAGCATCGGCATCGAGTCGGCCGCCATAACGAGTTTGGCATCAGCGCCATAGACGCGAGCCAAAGCCGAGAGCTGCTTATGCAAAGGCATATCGAAGCGGATAGTGCTCTTAGGGTCAGCAACTATCTCGTCGTACGATTTGATACGATAGGGCACGTTGGCAAAGGCGAAGACCGGCTCATTAAGCATAGCGGTAAGCGCCTGAGGATGATGGTTATAAGAAAGTTCGAGGAGCTTTTGCAGATAGATAATCTGGTGGTCACCCCAGTAACCGATATTCGACCACGGGTCAGCAGGATTGGCTACCTCCCAGTCGATACCCTCAGAAGTAATACGATAGGGATTATAACCGTCGCGCGTAGTAGCGTTAAGGAACTTAGCGATAATCGAATTGGTGAAGTCGGGATACGACATAGAGAGCGCTTCCCAGTTCTGGAAGATATCGCGCCAGTTGCCCTGGTAAGAGATGATACGTTTGCCGTCGGCATCGTTAACGCGTATATTAAAGAGGTTCCACGGGCGCGAGGGATCGCCATGGCGACGCGAGAAAGTGACGGGCAGGTATTCCCAGCACAGACGCATCATCTGCGGGCGGTCAAAGACCGTATTGGCGGTATCGGCGATAGCGGCCTCCAGTTGCGCGAGCGTCAGCGTCTCGGGCAGCGAGGCGAGGAAAGCGGCGTTCTCCTTAGCCAGACGGACATTGAAGAGCGTGATGTGGCGGCTGAAAGCTTCGGCACGGATAGTATACTCATCGCAGTAGAATCCGCCACGCATGGTGTTGAAGAGCGTATTGGCAAAATGACGAGCATCGGTATGCGGGTCTGCGGTCTGCATAATACCGTCGTTGAGAGCCACGATATCGCGGAGCGTATTGGTAGAAGCGGTCATAGCGGCTTCGAGGCGTTCGTTCATCTTGGGATCTTTGGACTTAGCAACAAAGTCGCGCACCTGAGCAGCATCAAGGCGCAGCTCAAGGACTTGGTACCAGTCGGCAGCACCGAGTTTAGGCAGTGTTATTTCCGTAAACGCCAAGGCTGCACCGCGTACGCCTTTTGCTAAGGGTTCGGCTTTGACGGCCTGACCACGGCGGAAAGCATCCAGTTGGCGGGCAGAAGTCATAATCTGCGGATTGGGCAAGCCCCAGAAATATGCGGCGTTAGCGGTAAGCGACTCGCTGGGTTCGGCGCGGTCGACGAGGGTAGCCTCCATTGTAAAGAGTACGACATCGGTAGAGGGCACCTGTTCAGTACGCTTATAAGCATCGACAAGCGTAGGCAGGTTCATGACCGTATAGCGGTCAACACCTGCAGGCACTACGTTCTGTACACCGTCGAGGACTTCGATTTGGCGCTCAGCTTTCTTGAGGTTGGTAATCCATATATGACGCACCCAGCCTTCGGTACGCGCAGCGCACCACTCGTAAGCGAAACGCAGGCCAAGCGTATGGTTGGTCTCGGTAAAACGCAGACGGTTGCCAATAACCGACTTAGCCACCGCACGCGTAATATCATAGGTGCCGGCCTGACGGTCAGAGAAGGGTTCCCACACCTTATACTTACCCGATTGCATGATGCGGATGATGGTCTTAGGGCCGGTCTGTTCGCCGGAGACCATAATCTGGTCATCGGTGTCGTACGGGAAGAACGACTTATCGGGATTCTGACGTCCGCAAGTCAAAGCTCCCGTAGAGGAGATATACATCCACAAGTCGTCGTCCGAGGCCAACGAGATAAAGAAAGGCTGCATAGCATCGCAGTCAGCTATCTCATAGTAGGTGTCGTTACCATAAGTGACGAACGAACCGGAGGGAGTGGCGGCCATCATAGTCAGCGACAAAGTCAAAGTCAATAATAAAGAGGAGAGACGCATATTTATGATTTTAGATTTTAGATTTATGATTTAGTCGGATTTTATCGGATTCTATCGGAATTTATCGGAATTCGTCGGAGGGGTTATTTTAGGATTTGGCCTTGGGCGTTGTAGTAGATGCCGTCGCGGAGGATGAGGAGGCGGCCGTTGATTATAAGTTTCGTAGCCTCCACAGCGGGAAAGGGAGTGTCATCCAGACCGGTAGAGGCGGGAGCAACTATATTTTTCTCCTTTTGGTATACGCGCACGTAATTAACGTACATGGAGCGTTCTTCATTAGCCAAGGCGGTAATACCTTCCACAGTCTTTATATTGGGGAAGTTACCACCCACAGCCAAGTTGAAGAGGATGAAGAAGGGTTTATGGAAATAGTTGCCCGTAGCCCAATCGCCATCGGTACTTTCGATACCCATCTTGTAGTACGGCTGGACATTAGGATATTTATCGCGGTCGAGGTACATGGTCAAGTTGCTCTCGTCCCATACAAGGGTGAAGAGGTGGAACTGACCATCCTGGAGGCTATACGAATTGGTTGAAGGGACGCCATAGTTGGGATATGCGTTGTTCTTATAGAATCCCCAGTGGGCAGCACCGTTAAAATAGCGGTCCTGCGTACCGTTTTTTATGCCGTTAGCGTTACCCATCTCCATGATGTCTATCTCGCCACAACTCGGCCAGCCGTTGGTCTTATGGTCATTGCCCATCATCCAGAACGCGGGCCAGAGGCCGTTGGCAGTAGAGGGGATGAGAATCTGCGCCTCCACGATGCCGTGGGTGAAGTACACTTTTTGGGACGAGTTGATACGGCCGGAAGTAAAATGACGCAGACCGGAACCGCTGCCCCACTCTTCTTTACGGGCAGTGAGGATGAGGCAGTGCTCACCGGAGTTGGGTTCTACGCCCATAGACACGCCGCGCTCGGAGTAATACTCCAGTTCGGCATTGCCACAACCAGAGTTATTGACCTCGATATTCCATATATCAGTGTTAAGCGCAGGGTCGTTGAACTCATCGGACCAGACGAGCGTATAATCTTGTGCCGACAAGGCGGTAACGGCCAACAGGGCACTGAAGATGAATCCAAATTTTCTCATTGTCGGTTGGGTTTAGTAATTAGGGCAAGGCGGGGCGATCAAACCCCGCCAAGCAATGATGGGTTTACTTCTTATAGAAATAAACGGCATCGAGGTTGAGTTGAGCACCCTGTACACCCTCGGAGAGGACTACGAAGAGGTTCATTCCATCGTATTTAGCGTCAGTAACTACCTGTTCCATAGCGGCAGCATAGTTAGACATGGGCAAGTCAAACTCGGCCCACGAGCCATCGCGTGTGAAATCGCTCAAGATAGGACCGCTATATACAGCGTTCGAACCCAAGACGAACTTGGTGCCTTCGTTGCCGAAGAAATAGAAGCAGTGGCTGTAGTTGTCAGTAGCCTTAATAGCGATGTGGAAATAGTAATCGTTGGGATTAGCCAAGATAGCCTCTGCCAAGTCTTTCATAGCGGCAAAGAGCTCAGGATTGGGATTCTCGCCATTCTTAGAAGTCATGCAGTAGCCACCACCGGCCCAGCCCTTATCCGTAACTACAAGCGAAGTGAAAGCACCGTCGCCAGAAGCAGTCTGATAGAAGTTCTTACCAGAAGCGCTACCAGCAGCATAGGTCTGTTGGTCACCGTCCCAAATATAGAAGAATTTGTTAATGTCGTCCGGACGGAAGTCGAAGCCCATCTTGTTGCCCAGAGCGTCAGCGGTAGTACCGTCGAGGATGATAGGCCATACTTTAGAACCCTTCATAACAGGAACGTCGCCGCTGGCACCATCTTTAGTTACGTTAACGATGCAACGAGCGCTCTTGTCGCCAGCTGTAGCGGTAATGATAGCATTGCCTTCTGCAACACCGGTAACAACGCCGTTAGCTACGGTAGCGATAGCGGTATTGGAGCTTACCCAAGTAACAGCTGTACCGGCAGGAGTAACGGTAGCGGTAATAGTAACCGTTTCACCCACTTTAACCGAAGCACGATCCTTATCCAAAGCGATAGTTACATCACCGGTGGGTTGAGGATCCTTACCGGAATCACTCTTCTTGCAGGCAAATAATGCCAAGCCTGCCAAAGCAAAAACTAATAGTTTTTTCATTTGATTAGAATTTTAAGTTAATTTGTTTAATAATTTAATTATGAGGTTGAAACCTGATTAGTCGTTAAAGCGGAACCAACTGAAGTTGATAGCGCCGGAGAGTACGTCAAAGCGCACATAGTGCTTACCCGATAGGGATATGTTCTTGACAGTAAAGGTGTCCCAGTTGTTCATACTGCCGGTCGAGGGCAAAGTAATAACCTGTACCGGTTCGCCATCGATATTGACTGCCATCTGGGTCTCTACCACCGTAGCGTAACGAATCTGGAGTTTGGATTTAGCCGTAGTAGCGTGCACCTGATATTGGACATAGCGGTCAGCAGCAAAGTTGTAAATCATCAACTTATTCTTTTCGCCATTAAGGGTATCCGTCGAGTTGAGGACGGTAGGCGACGTAGTGCTGAACTCGGTATACCAATGGGCAGGGATGCGGCCGGAGGCATTGATGCACACTGATTTATCCTGCGACGAGAGACCGTTGAAAATCTCGCCCAGCGGTGTCCATTCGATAGTCTCGCCCTTAGTGAGCAGTTGGTTATAAGGCTTAGAGTTAAGCGAACCGCTCATACGCGGCATAAACCAAGCGTAGCGCTCGACCTTAGGATTAGCCTCGAAATAGTTGATAACGGCAGACATATACTGCTTCTGGGTCTCCACATTGCTGATACTCTCCCATGCGCAGAACTCGGTCATCCAGATAGGTTTGTTGTACTTGTAGAACTTCTCCACATAGCCCTGCACGGCGGCGGGCGACATCATATAGCAGTGGATAGGGATGCAATAGATATCGTCGATAGAGACACCGGGTTGACGGAAGAACTCATCGAGCCATTTGATTGGATCGCTGTAACCGGACAGGGTACCGTAGTTCATAGCCGGAGCACCGAGTTTGAGGTTCAGTTCTTTAGCCAACGCCACCACCGCAGGCCACAGTTCAGCCGCCTTAGAGGGCGTCATATTAGCCTGGTCGGTGAGGTTGGGTTCGTTGAAGCCCAGCAGATACTTGGTATTCGGATGGGCCTTAACGAAGTTACGGATACGTTCCGGATTGTAGCTTCCGCTCCAGCACATGGGGCAGAAGTCGATGTCGCACGCGTCAAGCCAAGTGTTAGCATCATCCGAGAGATTACTATTACCCCAGTTGTAATACCAGGAGATACAGTTGGAGAGGAGGAAAGCATCGTTGAGGTTCGTAATGTTGAAACTCACGCCACGCTTGGGACTGCGGGGCATCTCGGATACAGTAGTCGTCTTAGCGAGCTCCTTATTATCCGAAGAACGGCCGGAAGGACTACTCGAGGTTGTCTCGTCTTTGCAAGAATATACAAAGACGGACAACGCTACAAGCAGGAAAAAAGGTTTAATTTTCATAGTTAATTAGTTGTTCAATTTATAGATATAGAGGGCATCGAGGCACAACATAGCACCTTGAACGCCTTCTGTACCGACTACAAAGTAGTTCATACCCTGACCATCCCCAATAGGCTCAAAGGTAGACAGGGGAACGATGAACTTATCGAAGCTGAAGTCGATAACATTCCACGAACCATCGCGAACGATGTCGTATTTATACATCGAAACGTCAGCATATTTATCACCAACCGCCCATTTCAGACCGTTAGCATCGCCAGCGCCCAGCCCAAAGAGCGAGAAGTAGTGACCGTAGTTATCGGTAGACTTAATAGCCATGTGGAAGTGGTATTTCTCCGGCTCAGCCTTAATAGCAGCGATGAGTTCGTTCATCTTAGCCTTCGACTCTACACTCTCAGACTTAATATTGAAGCCCAGACCGGACCAGCCTTTATCGGTAACAACGAAGTTGAGGAAGCCGCCACCGGACTGCGTACGATAATAGTTCCAACCGCTGGGAGTACCACCGCCATAGGTGCCTTCCCAGATATAGAGGTTACGGTCGGTATTGTTGACGCCGAAGTTGTAGCCCAACTTAGAGGCATTCTGCTCAACAATCTCACCGTCTACATAGATGGGCCAGAACATATCACCCAACAACTTAGGTGTCTCACCCGAGGGAGGCGTGCTACCTTCGGTAACATTAACGATACAACGAGCATATTTATCACCGGCATAGGCATTGATGATAGCATTACCTTTAGCGACACCGGTTACGACGCCATTGTTAACAGTAGCGATAGCGGGAGCGGAGCTCTCCCAAGTAACAACAGTACCGGCAGGAGAAACAGTAGCGTTGATAGTAACCGTCTCACCAACCTTAACCGAAGCTTGCGACTTGTCCAACGAGAGGGTTACCTCACCGATAGGACCTGAGGGTTCAGACTTAGAATCATTTTTCTTGCAGGCTACCAATGCCAGACCTGCGAGAGCAAAAATAAGAAGTTTTTTCATAGGAGTAAATTTTTAGTTGTTAGGTTATTAATATCCATAGTTTTGTTCCAATGCGCCGTTGCGCTCAATCTCGTGTGAGGGAATCGGGAAGAGCTCATGTTTGCCCTCCTGGAAAGTGCCTAAATGGCTCTGTGCCGATTCGGACTCGGTAGCCTGGTAGGCCTCCATGTGGGCTTTGGTATTACCCCAGCGCACAAGGTCGAACCAGCGGTGTCCCTCCATAGCCAACTCCATACGGCGTTCATGGCGCAGGGCCTGGAGAACGGTAGGTTCGTTAATGGTCACGCCATTGACCTGAATAGAATAGCCGGGATACTCGGGCAGGTTAACACGGCGGCGAATCTTATTAATATACTCGATACACGAGGTATTGTCACCCAATTCGTAGCAAGCCTCGGCGTACATCAACAAGTTGTCCGCATAACGCATATATGCGCGGTTAAGAGGTCCGCGTGAGTGGTGATAGCCCCACGAGCCGATACCGGATTTCTTATCATCTTTCTCGCGGTACATAGCGTACTTATTGTTGAGTAGCGGGTCGTTGCAATAGATTTCCTCAGACGGGTTATCCATCATAGCCGGATCGGGATTGAGGATAGCTACGTCACGGCGCAGGGTGTCGGCGGGCTCGTATTCGTTGTAAAGGTTCCACGTAGGACGGTTGAAGCCCCAACCACCACCAATCTGAGACGAGCGCGAGCGAATAAGAATCTGGGTGAAGGAACCGATAGTATAGCCGAAGTGACCACCGTTACCATCACCATAATCGCCCCAAGGCACTTCCATGTATTGAAGTTCGAAGACGGACTCTTTATTGTTCTCACCGGCAACGGTAAAGTTGAACTCATAGTTGTCTACCAAATCATATTGACCGGAGGTAATAATACTATCGCCCCAGTTCTTAGAAGTCTGGTAGTCGGCCTGGCGGTCGCGCGCTTGCAAATATTTATCGTGCCAATAGGGAGAGGCCATATACAGGTACACCTTTTGAAGCATGCCCTGTGCAGCGCCTTTTGTAGCACGTCCTACTTCATCGTCCGGCAGTTGCGAACGTGTCCAGAGGTTGGCATTAGCAAATTCGAGGTCCTCGATAATCTGGTTGTAAACCATTTCAACTGATGCACGGGCCATCGTCCAACGGCTATCTTGGTCCTCAACTTGGAGAGTAATAGGTACTCCGCCGAAGATACGCAGCAGGTGGAAATAATAATAAGCACGAAGGAAGTGAATCTCGCCCAAGTAGCGATTCTTCTCACTGGCGTTCATCATCGAATCGGTAGCCATCGGCTCAACATACTTGAGTGCCAGGTTACAACGGGCGATACCGATGTAGGCAACTTTGTAGCGGTCGTAGATAAGGGTATTGCCAGAAGTAGTCTTCCAGTTCTCCATATCATAGACGTCACCCATGTCGTTGGTAGTCTGCCCTCCCTTAATAGCATCGTCGCTGACTACGTCACCGATGAACCATTCGGGGCAATAGGTCACATTGTATTCGCACAGGATAGGGGTATAGCAGCCGGTAGTAACCTGCTTAGCGGTAGCACCGCTGACGAAGAAGTCCTCCAAGAGGTTGGTACCGGGAGCCAGTTCGGTCAGATAATCCTTGCAGCCGGTCAGCGACAGCATCGCAGCCAGGCAGATAATCATATAGCGAAAGGATGTATGTTTCATAGCTGTGTCCTCCTATTGTTTAGAAATCAACATTCAAACCAAAAATAAACGTACGGCTCTGCGGATAGTTTCCGTAGTCCACACCACCGCCTATCTCAGGATCGTAGCCGGTGTACTTAGTAATAGTGAAGACATTAGAAGCCGTCATATACAGACGCAAGCGCTGGATATGTATTTTCTCCATCCATTTCTTGGGGAAGGTATAGCCAACCTGCAGGTTCTTGAGGCGGAAATAAGAGCCATCCTCAATATAGCGGTCACTGGACTCGGTATTCATGGGGCTACCTACAGGATTAGGTATCGTACCCTTGCGGTTCTCCAGTTCATCGGGGAATATACCACGGCTGAGGAGAGCGTTTTGGAGCACTTCGGAATAACCCACCCATACATTCTTCATTGAGGGCGAGAGAGAGCACTCGTCACCGGCACCTTCGGTGCGGTAACGCAGAGCGTTGTAAATCTTATTGCCATACACGCCTTGGAAGAAGAGTTGGATATCAACGCCGTAGAACTCAGCGCCCAAGTTGATACCATAGGTGAACTTGGGGAACGGACTACCTATATTGGTTTTATCGTTCTCATCAATCTTGCCATCCTTATTGCGGTCGCGATAACGGGCATCACCGGCATGTACACCAATGGTCTCCTTAGTATACGCGGTCAGGTGGGCCAGTGCCTCTTCGTCGGTTTGATAGATACCTTCGTATTGGTAACCCCAGAAGGTATTCAGAGGCAGGCCTTCGTCCACGCAGGTAAATCCGCTCTTGCTGGCATTACCGCCGTTCAGTTTGGTCAAGGTATTCTTGATATAACTGATATTACCGCCGATATTGTATTTAACGGGACCTATCTTCTTCTCGTGATTGAGGACGAGTTCGAAGCCCTCGTTGCGGATATTACCTACGTTCTTCACCACCGCGAACTTATTACCCACGTGCGAGGGAGCGTTAATATATAGGAGAGCATCCAAAGTATTGCGACGGAAATAGTCGATACTACCATTCAGTTGGCCGCCGAAGAACGAGAAGTCGATACCGGCGTCCCATTGTTCGTTGGTCTCCCATTTACCATCACGGTTGGCTTGCGTCAATACTGCTGCGCCATAGGCGGCTTCCTGAGTAGGATAACCTAAAGGATAACCGTAGAAGACGCTATTGCTGGAGCCGATAGTAACCTCGAACGAACCGCTACCTAAGTTAGCGTCATTACCAACACGACCCCATCCCAGACGCACCTTGAGGTTGTCGAGCCAATCGGACTGATCCTTCATGAACGGTTCTTCGCTGATACGCCAAGCGGCCGAAGCACTGGGGAAGAATCCCCACGGCTGTTTGGTAAATACGGACGAAGCATCAGCACGGAAGTTGAAGGTCGCCATATAACGGTCGCCGTAGGAATAGAAGAGACGGGCTACTGCCGATAGACGACGTGAACGACTCACGCCATCCGAACTCTCGGTGCGGTTCTCGGTGGTTTTATTCAAATACCAGTTGGTAGGAATAGGATTGACAATATTTGCACCCGAACCGGAAATGGAATAGTAATTATATTCCGACCAAGTCTGACCGGCCATAATGGAGAAGTTGTGCTTACCTATTTTACGTGCATACGTCGCGGTTACTTCCTCTAAGAGAGTACAATAGCGCTCCATAGACGAAGAGAGGAAGTTGAGCGTTGACTTATCATACGATGAGTACTCGTACGCATCCTTAAAGGTGCGGGAGCGATTGAGACGGAAGTCAATAGACATACTGGGACGAATCGTCAAGCCCTCCACCGGCTTAATTTCAATAAACACATCGCCGAACCAACGCTCGTAGCGGCTGTCTGGATGCGACTCACTAACCATAGAGAAGGGATTGGTAACATTCTTGAAGTTACTGGACGCAGCATTCTGACCGCTTACGTCCACCGACTCACCATTGCGGAGCACCATACTCCCCTTAGGATAATGCGTCGGGTCCCACGGCGCCATAGCCAAAGCGGCTGACAGGATACTGGCACCCGGGCTGGAGCTATTGTTCATTGCACGGCGCGACTTGGAGTTAGTGAACGAGAGGTGCTCACCGACCACGAGCCATTTCTTAATATTGAAATCGGTATTCAGACGCAAGGTCAGACGTTGGTAGTTACTACCGATAATCGTACCCTCTTGTTCAAAATAGTTAGCCGAGAAGGAATAGTGGCCATACTTACCGCCACCATTAACACGTAAGTTATAGTTATGAATCAAGGCATTGCGTTTGAACACCTCATCCTGCCAGTCGGTATTTTGTTTGCTATAGTCAAAGTTGTAGGGGAAATAAGGTGAGCATGTCTTAACGGATCCGTCCGGATTGTAAACTTTACCTATGAGGTTGTCGACATAGGCCCCAAGACCTCCGCGCTTATAATCCATATAGTTATCGATAGCATCCACACCGTCCTTCATGATGAGAACGCGAAGCTTGGTATCAACCATATCCTCAGCAGACATAAGGTCGAGTTTGCGCCAACGGTTCTGTATACCCCAATAGGCATCGAACGAGACGTTGGCCTTACCTTCATCACCATTCTTAGTAGTAATGATGATGACGCCGTTGGCACCACGGGCACCGTAGATAGCGGCAGCCGAAGCATCCTTCAAAATCTCCATAGATGCGATATCCGCAGAAGGAAGGAAAGAAATATCGTTCGTTATTACACCATCTACCACGTACAACGGGTCATTACCGGCAATAGCAGAACCAATACCACGGATACGAATTGTAGCCGCCTCACCCGGTTGGCCGGAGTTATTAACGACCGTAACACCTGCTGCACGCCCCTGTAAGGCTTGAGTGATGTTAGCAACAGGCGCTTTAGCCAGATCTTCAGCACTAACGCTTGTAATAGCTGAGGTCAAGTCCGACTTACGCATCGTACCATAACCAACGGCCACCACTTCCTGCAGCATAACATTGTCGGCCTTAAGAGTAACCTTAATCGGAGCATCCGACGTCACTTTAAACTCTTGGGCAAGATAACCCATTGACGAGAAGATAAGTACATCACCTTTTTTCGCCTCCAGCGCAAATTGGCCATCGATATCGGTAATCGTACCTACCGTTGTTCCTTTGATCATTACGTTCGCGCCGATGACGGGATCAGGTTCACCCTCAGCCATCACCACGCCGGTAACGGTCCAACTCTGCGCCAACAACGACAACGAGAGCGCCGTCAGCATCAAACAAAGTGTAAGAAATTTTTTCCTCATGGTAGTGAATTTGAGTTAAGCGACTGCAAAAGTACAACAAAAATTTGATATATGCAAATTTATTTTGACGTATTTTTTCGCACGGTCATTGTAACGCGTGCAAAAAGCACTACTACAACAAACAACCATTCAGCTATTTATCAATATATTAAATAGCCGAATGACTACACAAAACGAATAGCATAAGAAAATTCGCTTGTAGTAATTTGAGTGAATTATTATCTCTCCTGTTCCGATGCGATAGAGGTCAAGAAAGCACGGATGTTGGCTTGCACGTCAAGGTCCATTTTCTTACGCACGCGGTAACGCATCATTTCGACGCCTCGGGTAGAGATATTCATAAGCGGCGCAATCTCCTTAGTGAGTAAGCCCATGTAGATATAGACGCAGAGTTTGCGTTCCTGCTGGGTGAGTTTGGGGTAGCGACCATGGAGCTTGGTAACGAAGTGATCATGGGCGAAATCGAAGTTCTCCTCAAACTGTTTCCAGTCGATATCGGGACGCGTCTTATTGAGGGCATTCTGCAACTGTATGAGGCGTTGCTTGGCAGCCGCTGTATCGCCGTTAGTCATCAAGTCGGCTATGCGACGCAGTTCTGTCTGTACCTCCACGATAACCTCGTTTTTACTAACCTGTGTAAGCAGTACGGTAGAGAGTTGCTGACTCTTGTTTTTGAGTTCATAGCGAGTCTTCTCGTGCTGGAGGGAAAGTATCTCCACCTCGCGCGAACGTATCTCGGCATTTTTCTCGGTCTCAATACGTGCACGGTTGATACGGATAGTACGACGTACATGGAGATAGAGTACGACGATGATGAGTACGACTAATGCTATATACAGCAAGTAGGCCCACCACATACGATACCACGGCCGTGCGATATGGATGATTAAGCGGGTTTGCGCTATTTGTTCCGAAGCAGTAGTCATCTCAACGAGTAAGGTATAGCGTCCGGCCGGCAAGGCTGTCAGTTCACGATAGGGCGTAGCAGACCACGGAGAGAAGTCCTGTTCGATGGGCATAAGGCGCGAACGAAAACGTACATGGTTGCGCGTAGCATTATTGGCCGCAAAATCCACGCGCAGAGAATAGTCGGCATGCGGCAGTTCTAATTCAGGCCACTCGCCCGGCATGGTCTGCGCCCCTATCAGTTGACGCTGAGGAGCCGTTGCAAGCACGGAGCGAATCACTACCCTATCCTGTTCTTCACGTTCGGATGGCAGATACGAGACACGGCAAAAACCATTCGTGCCGCCCATCAAGGCACTACCGTCACTCAGAAAAGCCAGGTTAACAAAACCATCAATAAACGCCGATGGGTCATTAAAAACCTCATAAGCCTGTTCGCCGTAACTACTGTTTGCACTATCGTAAGGACGAATAAGGAACCGTCCGTCGGCCATGTACCAGATATTGCGTTGCGCATCCATGGCTGCATAGCGGCAACGCGCAGCAGGCAAGAGCGACTCCCATTGTGAGGCCGGCACCAGTTGCCCTACGCTATCCGGTTCATACCATGTTCCGCGGGCGGCAAAGAGTAATTGGTCGCCCCAACGGAAGAGGGAAAATGAAGCTCCGGCAGCCTGCTGTACCGGTTTCACGTCCAGTTCGAGCGTAGACGGATGAAGCGTCAGGCACCACAACTGGTGTTTATGCGACAACCATATATGTCCGTAGGCATCAATATCATAAAAGAGAGCCGAGGTCTCGATACCGGATAGATGGCGTACTATCCATGCATTAGAATGACGTTGTTCCAAGAGATAGAAACCGCTATAACTGCCAGCCAGGTAATAATGGTCTCCCCAAGGGAGGACATTCCAAAAACCGTCATCGGTGCTGACCGGTATCAGTCCGGATGGGCGCACGATAAACAAGCCGCGGTTATGGCAGCACATCAGCGTATTACCAACAGCACACAGACGCCACACCTGGCCATGACTGCCGGGTACGAAGGTGACGGTACCCTTATCATTAGTGCGATAGAGTCCTTGGTTAGTACCTATATAATATTCCCCCTGCCATTCAATAGCGGTATATCCTGCTCCATAGTCCACATACGGGTCGTGGAGCAGACGGCGCTTTTCGGATAAGTCGATTTTAACTACACCATAGTCCATGCCGGCCCATAGATTATCCCAATGGTCGAACATGAGACTGAGGATAGTATTGTTTTGCAGTCCGTTTTCCTTATCCAAATTGCAGACCTTACGCCCCTCGCGCGTGAGCAAGACAATACCGTGGCGTACGGTACCCAGAGCCAGGAATCTGTCATTGACAGCTACGGAGTATAATTGATTTTGGTGCAAGAAATCGTCCACATCAGTACGGAACGGGCGTACCGTCTCGCCGTCATAGATAAAGAGTCCGCGCACATCGGTACCTATCAATACCTCGTGAGCACCATAAGGCACCATCTTACACACCGTCAAGCCGTCCAGCACACGTGCGCCGCTCAAGGGGTAGAGACGTCCGCCGGAGAGGATATAGATACCGCGTGAGGTAGAGACATAGAGCGATTCGCCGGCTACGACACTTTGGTCGATAACGGTCATGGGGTCAATAACCTCTACATGTCCGTTGTCGCTAACCAGAAACAAATAGCGGCGCGTTTGTACGCACAGACGTGTACCAAGACGCTGTATATTCCACACTTCGCCAAAACCACGATAGTGCTCGGGCACGCTATCGGCCATCGATTGGTAACTCCATTCGCCTATATCATCCGGGAGGAAACGCCCAAAGTCATTGGTAGCACCCACATAGAGCGTACCGTCTTGTGCCGGCCAAATACTATGTATAGTAGATGAGTTCGGCAGACCGTGTACAGCCCAGCGCGAACCGTCGTACTCCATCATACCATAGTTATTGCCCACATATATCCATCCGTTACGTTGCTGGGCAAGGGCCCAGTTTTGGGTACCTGCACGATAATCTCGTACCGAGAAATTGGTCGTTTGCGGTATCCACGCCGCATGCATCAAGAGGGCGTTCCGGCACAAAAGCCAGAGAAGGATGTAACGAACGGGAAGTGAGGTTTTGGTCTTCATCTTAGAGGTCGGTATGCTGTAATCGGAGACAAAAGTACACTTTTTTTTGCATATTCACAAAATATTTTGTAATTTTGCCCTCGAAAATAGATAAATGCATATGAGACTCATTCATTTTTTGCTTATGTCAGCACTATTGATCAGCGCAGGATGCGCACGTAACGCAGCAGAAAGTACGGATAAGAATGCCCAGAAAACTCCGATTACCAAACCGGATATTACCATCTCGGGCAATCGCCTTACGCCGGAAGGATTATGGGCCATGGGACGTATAGGTGCCGTAAAAAGCGATATAGAGACCGGTTGGTTAGCCTATACCGTCAGTTACTATAGCGTAGAGGAGAATCGCTCCACTACGTGGATTCGCATCTGCGACCCGTTTAATAACATGAAGGTAGCGGATGAGTTTGTCGGTTCTGAGCCGGCCTGGTTCGGCAGCAGCGGATGGTTAGCATATATCAAAGGCGGACAGCTCTATCTGCGTCGCGACGGCGAAGATGTGAAAGTAGAAGGCGCAGAAGATATAGAAGGTTTCCTACTCTCCCCCATGCGGGATAAGATCATAGTGATCAAGCCGGTAAAGACCGTACCTACCACAGCGGACAAATACGCTGACCTGCCCTTAGCCACCGGTCGCATCGTCAACGACCTGATGTACAAGCATTGGGACGAATGGACCGAGACGGCCCCACAGCCCTTTGTATGCGCATTAAAACTGAGTTACTACGGCGAAGGAGAGCGAATAAAATCAGCCAAATTGGGAGAAGGAGTAAATATATTGGATGGCACCGCCTATGAGTGTCCAATGAAGCCCTTCGGCGGCGTAGAACAGTTAGCATGGAATCCCAATAACGAAGAGATAGCCTATACCTGCCGCAAGAAGACCGGATTGGAATATGCCGTGAGCACCAATAGCGACATATACCTTTATGATACGCGTACACGTGCGCACAAAAACATTACGGCACCCAATGGCGGTTACGATACCAATCCGTCCTACTCGCCCAATGGCAAATGGATAGCTTGGCAGTCTATGGAGCGCGACGGCTACGAGAGTGATGAGAACCGTCTGGCTGTCATGAATCTCGAGACAGGCGAGAAACGTTATCTGGTATCCGGTTTTGGTCAAAGCGTCAATGAGTTCGCGTGGTATAACGACACCAGTCTGCTGTACACTGACGTAGGGCAAGGCTCTATTGACTTGTATTACGCTACGTTGGACGGCAACTTAGAGCGTATGACAGAAGGTCAGTACGATGTGGTCTTAGGCGACGTAAGCGACAAGTACGCCTTCCTATTAGGTCACTCGATGCGTCAGGCGAATGAAATCTATCGCATGGATGTGGAGGAGTACCTTAACGACCCGACACGTGAGTTCGGTCCTCGCGGCATAGAGTGGGAACAACCGCACACGGCATTGGAAGTAGAGATACCGCAGCTTACGCATGAGAATGACAATATATACAATCAGATTGAGCGTTCTACCGTTGTGCCGAGATGGCAGAATACCACGGATGGCAAGCAGATGCTGACATGGATTATCTACCCGCCGCAATTCGACCCCAAGAAAAAATACGCTACCATCCTCTATTGCGAAGGCGGTCCGCAGAGTCCGGTAAGTCAGTTCTGGTCATTTAGATGGAACTTCATGATGATGTCAGCCGGCGATTATATCATCGTAGCGCCGAACCGTCGCGGCTTGCCGGGATTTGGTAAGGCATGGAACGAAGAGATATCCGGTGATTACGGAGGACAATGTATGAAGGATTATTTCACAGCTATCGACGAGTTCTGCACGGAGCCATACGTAGATAAGAACCGTTTAGGATGCGTCGGCGCCTCGTTCGGCGGCTTCAGCGTCTATTGGATAGCCGGTCATCATAACGGACGTTTCAAAGCGTTCATCGCCCACGACGGTATCTTCAATATGGAGATGCAATATCTGGAGACCGAAGAAAAATGGTTCGCCAACTGGGATATGGGTGGAGCATATTGGGAGAAAGACAATAAGATTGCCCAACGCACCTTTGCCAATAGTCCGCATAAGTTTGTAGACAAGTGGGACACGCCAATCCTGTGCATCCACGGCGAGAAAGACTACCGCATCTTAGCCAACCAGGCTATGGCAGCCTTTGATGCCGCCAAGATGCGAGGTATACCGGCCGAGCTGTTAATCTTCCCGGACGAGAACCACTGGGTACTCAAGCCACAGAACGGCATCTTATGGCAACGCACGTTCAGGGAGTGGCTGGATCGCTGGTTACAGTAATTGTTCGCGTATCAAATAGTCGTTGCGAGACGGCGAGTTGCGGATGATGAGTTCGCCGAGGAAGCCTGCTAAGAAGAGCATGCAGCCGAGGATCATCATCAGTATAGCTATGTGGAAATAGGGATTGACACCTACCAGCATAGCTTGTACTTGGTGAGCTAAGGCATACCATTTCATACCGCCTACTACCACTACCGCGATAAAGCCAATCAAGAACATCATACTGCCCACCAAGCCGAAGAAGTGCATGGGCTGTTTACCGAACTTATTGAGGAACCACAAGGTCATCAGGTCGAGGTAACCGTTGACGAAGCGGTTGAGGCCGAACTTGCTGACACCATGTTCGCGTTTGCGGTGTTGCACCACTTTTTCGCCAATCTTAGTAAATCCGGCATTCTTAGCCAGGAAGGGTATATAGCGGTGCATCTCGCTGAAGACCTCGATATTCTTAACCACCTCATTGCGATAGGCCTTGAGGCCACAGTTCATATCGTGCAAATGAATGCCCGTCACCCAACGCGCCGTAGCGTTGAAGAGTTTGGAAGGCAGATTCTTAGTGAGTGCATTGTCGTAGCGTTTTTTCTTCCATCCGCTCACCAAGTCGTACCCTTCCTCCGTTATCATACGGTAGAGTTCCGGTATCTCGTCCGGCGAATCCTGCAGGTCGGCATCCATGGTAATGACCACATCGCCCTGCGCAGCCTTGAAACCGCAATAGAGGGCAGCCGACTTACCATAGTTACGACGGAAACGAATGCCGCGGACAGCGTCATCGTTTTTCGATTTTGGATTATCGATTTTCGATTTCAGTTCTTGGATGACCTGCCATGAGTTATCAGTCGAGCCATCGTCGACAAAGATAACCTCATAGGAGAACTTATTGTCGCGCATGACGCGTGCAATCCAATCGTATAACTCAACCAACGACTCCGCCTCATTGAACAGAGGCACGATGACGGATATGTTCATTATAATTAAATTAAAAATTCAAAATTAATTGCTGCCAAATGCATCCGGCATTAGTAGATGAAACCATTCTACGGTGCAAAATTATACAAAAATTTTGATATATCAAAAAAAAAGTGTATCTTTGCACCCGAAATTAGAAAATTATCCTCATCTTCATGAAGATTAAAGGCGACGAGAAGCAAAAACTATGGGAGATGAATCCCATTTGGAATATCCTAACGGCGGAGGAAAAGATGTATATTGATTCGGAGACCGAAGCCGTTATGTATAATAAGAATGAGATCATCCATATGGAAGGCGATACGCCAACGCATATGATGATGTTGGTTAGCGGTAAGATACGTATCTACAAGGAGGGTATCGACCAGCGTTCGCTTATCATCCGCATGCTTAAGCCGTTCGATATATTCGGTTATCGCGCTATCGTAGCCAACGGCACGTACAACTCGTGCGCCAGTGCGTTTGAAAACAGTATAGTCTATCGTGTTGACCGCGCGGCGTTCATGAAGGTCATTCAGCAAAACAACGCTTTCTGCTTCAGTATCATGGAGGCTATGGCTAAAGACTTAGCCATTAGCGAACTGCGCACGGTCAACCTGACGCAAAAACACATCCGCGGTCGTCTGGCAGAAGCTTTATTGTCGCTCAAGCACAACTACGGATTGGACGAGGATGAGGTGACTATCTCGATGTATATGTCGCGTGAAGACTTGGCTAATCTGAGCAATATGACCACCTCCAACGCCATTCGCACCCTCAGTCAGTTTGCGCAAGAAGGGCTCATCAGTGTAGACGGGCGTAAGATTAAGTTGCTCAACGAAGAGGAGTTGGTGCGCATCTCGCGCTTAGGCTAATCAGTCGAGCATATGCCCGAAGTTATTACTGAGTTGCACCATCATGTCATACTCATCGGGCGTTAAATCATAGAAATAGAAGTTACGCGGATCTACCGCCTTACCGTGATAATGCACTTCGTAATGGAGGTGCGGACCGGTTGATTTACCCGTATTTCCTACTAAAGCGATTATGTCGGCCCGTTTGACACGTTGTCCAACGCGGCAGAGCGGTTTATAGAGGTGGGCATAGAGGGTTTCGTACCCAAAGCCGTGATCCACCATGACGGTCTGACCGTAGCCTTGACGCCAGCCCACAAAAGAGATACGTCCGTTACCGGTAGCATAGACCTCGGTACCGATAGGAGCAGTAAAGTCCATGCCCTGGTGGAATTTACGGGTATGATAAATCGGGTCGATACGCCAGCCGTATCCGGAAGCTACACGTTTGAGGTCTTTGTTAAGTACCGGTTGGATAGCAGGAATATTCTCCATGCGTATCTCCTGAGTCTTGGCCAGTTCCAACACCTCATCGTACGACTTAGCTTGGGTATACATTTCTTTCTCCAATACGTCGGTTTTCAGCATCAGGTCGGCCAAGAGTTGTGAATTGGTCATCCGTGCCAATTCGTCGTAATAACTCATCTTGCGCGTAGCGCCTTGACGTACGGCTAAGGGGATAGGTTCTGCACCGAAGAGTACGCGGTAGAGGTTGTCGTCACGTTGTTCCAAGTCGGTCATCACCACCTGCATCTGGTCGACACGTTTATCAATCAATCGCACTTGCGATTCCAATTCCTCGTTTTGGCGAATGAGTTGTTTTTCGCGCGGCGAGGGGAAGAGCATAAAGTAGACAAAGAAGAATACTATTCCCAGGCACATACCGGAGAGGATATACAGTCCCGAGCGACGGAGCCAATACATAAAACCATGCTCGACACGCTCGATAGCTAATGTTTGCGGATTGATTCTAAACTTTTTCATTTTTTCCACCAAAAGAAATAACTGTTCTGTTTCTGTTTCTCAGCTTTGGTCTTAGCCGTATAGACCGGTTGCATCGTATAGGGATTAAGACCGGTATAGTACATGCACGTAGACAGGGTCATAGGCGTAGGCGTAAAGTCCTGTACCTGTTCAGGTCGATAATGCATGCGTCGTGTCTCCTCGGCCAATGCCGCCATATCATGATCGGTACAGCCCGGATGCGAGGAGATAAAGTAAGGTATAAGTTGTTGGTTGAGTCCGGCTTCGGCATTAATGCGCATGAAGAAATCGTAGAAGCGGCGGTACTCGTTCCACGAGGGTTTGCGCATCAGTTGCAGTACGCGGTCGGAACAATGTTCCGGAGCAACCTTCAATCGTCCCGACACATGACGGGTGATAAGTTCGCGTCCGTATTCCTCGCTCATCAGGTCGTAGCGTATACCCGACCCTACAAAGGCCTTACGGATATAAGGCAAGGCGTCTACCGTCCGGTAGATGTCCAGCAGCGGCCGGAAGTCACGATTGAGATTCTTGCATATAGCGGGTTGCAGACAACTGGCGCGGGCACAACGTTCGCACAAACTCTTATCGCGACCATGCATGGCGTACATATTGGCACTCGGACCACCTAAGTCGCTTAAATAACCTTTCCAATCGGGCAGGTCCTTGAGGCGAGCAATCTGGCGCAAGATACTCTCTTTGGAGCGTGAGACTATTTGTTTACCCTGATGGGCAGAGATTGTGCAGAACGAACAGCCGCCAAAGCAGCCGCGATGCATGCAGACAGAGAAACGAATCATCTCATACGCCGGAATGCGTTTATCCTTATATTTAGGATGCGGCTTATAGGTAAAAGGCAAGTCGTAGATAGCATCCAATTGCTCAGTCGTGATAGGCGGATAAGGCGGATTGACCACTACGCGGTCCTGGATGATGGTCTTAGCAATAATCTTATTGCTCTCTATCTCAATAAGCCGGAAATTCTCAGCATGTTTGCGCTTATCTTTTTTTGCTTCCTCAAAGCCGTACAGACGTATAGCATCGTCTGGTAGAGCCTCATTGACGTCGGCTATGTAGGCGGTTTGAGGGATAGTATGAGGGATGAGCGATTCTCGATTTTCGATTAGTGATTTTCGATTATGGATAGCGTCCGCTATATCGCAGATAGCTTGTTCGCCCATTCCATAGACGAGCAGATCGGCACCAGAGTCGACCAATATACTCGGCATGAGACGGTCGGACCAATAGTCGTAATGCGCCAATCGCCGCATGGAAGCCTCTATGCCACCGATGACCAGAGGTACATCGGGGAAGAGTTGTTTGAGGATGCGGCAGTAAGTGATGGTACAATAGTCAGGCCGCATTCCTGCCCTACCCTCGGGTGTATAGGCATCGTCGGAGCGCAGACGTTTATTGGCGGTATAATGGTTGACCATCGAGTCCATCGAGCCTGCTGTCACGCCAAAGAAGAGGCGCGGACGGCCCATCTTAGTGAAGTCGCGGTGGTCACCGCGCCAGTCGGGTTGAGGAACGATAGCCACACGGTAACCGGCAGCCTCCAATACACGTCCCAATACTGCCGCCCCAAACTGCGGATGGTCGACATAGGCATCGCCGGAGAAAAGGACTACGTCCACCTCGTCCCAACCGCGGTATTCCATTTCCTTACGGGTGGTAGGTAAGCAATATGTAGTAGCATTAGCAGGCATCAGGGGCAGTAACGAAGACGTATTATCGTGCCGTCCGTCGAGGTGACGAGGCATTCGTTTTTATTAATAGGGCAGGTCGTCTGGATAAGCGAAGTGCCGATACGGTATTGCCATTTAGTAGTTCCCGTATGCGCATCAAGGCCGAGGATAAGGCCATTCTTAGTGCCCACAAACACCGTTCCTCCGCGTTCCAGCGGCATACAGGGCGCATGTTCATATCCGAAACCGGCATTCACAGCCCAGAGGGTATCGGGCTTATCAGCTTTAGCGGAGAACGCCACTACGGTGTCCCACATACACTTGCTGAAGACCATCGTGCCCCGCTCGTCAGCCGCAGCGGTCTCACGCACCTTGTAACGATTGGTGCGCCAAATCTGCTTTCCTGTTCGAGCATCCAGACAGGTCATATAACGGTCAGGGGCGGCTATAAAGACACGTTTATTGACCACTACCGGCCATACGGCAGCCGGTGAAAACTTATCGTTGCGCTTGCCGTTGGTCCATTTCCACCGCAGTTGTCCTGTGCGGGCATAGAGGGCATAGAAATAGCAATCCCACGCGCCGAAATAGACCGTATTGTAGGCCACCGTAGGACGCGAGATACAGTAGCCTCCTAAACCGGCGAACTGCCATACCGGTTGACCGGTATGCATATTAAGAGCATAGAATATATGTCCACTGCCACCTATATAGGCTATACCACGATGAATCGCCACGGAGCCCATGACGGGAGCTGTAGTGGTATACGTCCAGAGAGGTTGTCCGGTGCTGGTATCCAGACAATAGATAGTACTGTCGGCCGAGCCGAAGACCACTTGATGCTTATGCACAGCAGCAGTAGAGATTATACGTCCGCGAGTGCGATACGTCCATATAGTATGTCCGTCGCGGGCATCCAAAGCATGAAAGACACCCGTATCGTCGCCCACGAAGACGCGTCCATCGGCCATCACGGGTGAGGCATATACGGCAGCCGGCAGCGAACGCCGCCATACGGCTTGTACATGAGTGTCGTTCGTTATAGCAGGGCGAGAAGATACCTGCGGATGCAGACGGGCAGATACCGGCACTGCGGTCCATTGATTCGCCGCTTGGTGCGGGCGCTTCTCGCTAAAGCGTATCGAATCGGTATCCACACGGATTAGGGTGTAGCCATTGAAAGGTTGCTTACCTCGGAGATTACTGCGGCATAGGACATCGTCTATACCATCGCAGACGAGGTGCATATTCTTATGATAATGTCCGCCAATGACGCATTGCACGGGATAACGTTGCAGGCATTCGGTCACCTCGTACCAGTTGTCCACATCGCCCTGGCGTAGCGGATAATGAGTGATGACGATGACCTTGCCCTCCGGATGACGAGCAGAATAGGCGGCTAATACCGAATCTGCCCACAGCAGGTCCTGAGGCGAGACGTGTCCGTCCGCCATCTTAAGGAGCGGACCGGAGTTGAAGCCTATAAAGAGCAGGCTATCATACGTGAAGGCAAAACGCGTAGATCCGAACACGCGGTCGAAGGCTCGCATAGCCGATTCGGACCAGGTGGTCTCATGGTTACCGTTGGTAGCATAGAAAGGTACGCGCAAACGCTCTAACTCACGATGAGCAGCCACTAATGAGCCCTCATCGCCGGCATCAGCAATATCACCTGCCACAACAACAAACGCCACCGAGTCGGACGCATTGATATCGTCCACCGATTGACGTAGGTCAAACTGCGGCACGGTATCGGTGCGCGAGAGGTGGATATCCGTCAGCAGGGCAAAGGTGAAAAGCAGCCAGGAGAGCATATCAATCCAGTTGTAAGTTGAGTGCCGTCCGCAAATCGCTCAGTACGGGATTGCGGTCGTTGAGCAGTTTAAATTTCTCGGCAGCGGTATAAGCCTGCTGTTCGTGAGCATATTCGGCCACCAATAGTTTGAGGCGTATGGTATCATTGTTGAGGGCATCACGCACATGCTGCATGATTTGTGCTCCGAATTTAGCCACCTCCTCTTTCTGCCACGGATTGGCCAGAGTCAGATACGCTATTCCGTCCTCTTTGAGTTCGGGTTTATGGGCACGCAGGATAGCCGTCAGACGCTCCTCCCGAGGGAAGTATTGCCCCAGACCGGCCCACACGTCGATAAGCCGGTCAGGAGTAAAAGGGGCGGTACGCTGCTGAGTAGTTGGCGTTGTAGTTTGCGCCGGTTGTTCGGAAACCGGACGCGAGATATTCAGGCTGGGCAACTTAGGCAGGGCCGAGAGTGCGGGTGCGGGTTGAGAAGCCGGTGCAGGTTTGGCAGCCGCAGGTGCTGGTGCAGGTTTAGCGGCAGCGGGTGCCGGTTTGGCAGCCGGTTTAGCCGGAGCAGCCTGTTTAGGAGCCGGTTGGGCGGCGACAGGCTCTGCCGGAGCGCCTATGCGACAGAGTTTGACTAAGGCCAGCTCCACCGTCAGACGTTTATTGCGAGCTGTGCGGTAGTTAATATCGGCGGTATTGATTATATCCAGCGCCGTAAATATCCACGGAGCGGTTAAGGAAGCTGCCTGCGTACGGAAACGCTCACGCACGGCATCGCTGGCCTCGAGCAATTCGAGGGTAGCGGCATCTTTGCTCACCAGCACATCGCGCAAGTGTTGCATTAATCCCGTCAAGAACGGAGCGGCATCGAAACCTTTTTGCAGCACCTCGTTGAACAGGAGTAGCGCCTCCGTCGTACTGCCACGATGGGCGCTGTCTATCAATCGGAAGTAATACTCGGCGTCCAGGACGTTAAGCACCTCGATAGTCTGCTGATAAGTAATCTTATTGCCGCAGAAGGCCACCAGTTGGTCAAATATACTGAGCGCATCGCGCATACCGCCATCGGCTTTCTCGGCCACCACACTCAGCGCCTGTTCTTCAGCTTCTACGCCTTCCTGCGCCGCCACATACTGCAAGTGTCGCACCATATCCATGACGGTAATACGCTGGAAATCATACACCTGGCATCGGCTGAGGATAGTGGGCAGCACCTTGTGTTTCTCCGTCGTAGCCAGAATAAATACGGCATATGAAGGCGGTTCCTCCAAGGTCTTGAGCAGAGCATTAAAGGCGCCCTGCGAGAGCATATGTACCTCATCGATGATATAGACGCTATATTTACCTATCTGCGGCGGGATACGCACCTCTTGGATGAGGGTACGGATATCCTCAACCGAGTTGTTGGAGGCAGCATCCAGTTCATGGATATTAAAACTACGCTGCTCGTTGAATGCCGTACAACTCTCGCACTCGTTGCAAGCGTCGTGCGTAGCGGTAGGATTTAAGCAGTTGATAGTTTTAGCGAAAATACGGGCGCAGGTAGTCTTACCTACTCCACGCGGTCCGCAGAACAGGTAGGCGTGCGCTAAGTGATTCTGACGTATCGCATTGCGAAGCGTCTCGGTCAGGGCCTTTTGTCCCACTACCGACTCAAAAGTCGTCGGCCGGTACTTACGGGCGGAAACGATATAATTGTCCATAGTCATTCAATTTGGCTGCAAATTTACATTTTTTTTTTGATATATCAAAAATTTTGTGTACTTTTGTAGCCAAATTTGCGCATTATACAATAACACTATGATAATTTCTTACAATTGGCTGAAGAAATACATCGCCCTGACGGACGATGCGGAGACTGTAGCTAAAATACTGACCAGCATAGGACTGGAGGTAGGCACAGTAGAGAAAGTAGAATCCATACGCGGCGGCTTGGCCGGATTGGTAGTGGGAGAAGTAATAACCTGTATTCCCCACCCCAATAGCGACCACCTGCATATCACTACCGTACGTCTGGCACCCGCCGAGGAGCCCGTACAAATAGTATGCGGCGCGCCGAACGTGGCAGCAGGACAGAAAGTAATAGTAGCTACTATCGGTACCGTCCTCTACCAAGGTGACGAGTCGTTCACCATCAAACGCGGCAAGATACGCGGCGAGGAGTCGTTGGGTATGATCTGTGCTGAGGACGAGATAGGTGTGGGCACCTCGCACGACGGTATTATGGTCTTGCCGGCCGATACGCCGGTAGGTATGCCCGCTCGCGAATATTTCGGCGTAGAAGATGATACAGCCATCGAAGTGGATATCACGCCCAACCGTTCGGATGGAGCTTCGCACTACGGCGTAGCGCGCGATTTATATGCATACTATCAGGCTCACGGACAGAATATTGCCTTGTGCAAGCCGGATGTCAGTGCCTTTAAGGTCAACAACCACGACCTGCAGATCCCTGTACGCGTAGAGGCTATAGACGCTTGCCCGCGTTACACGGGCGTAAGTATCAAAGGTGTGAATATACACGAATCGCCCGATTGGTTGAAGAAGAGTCTAAATGCCATCGGCGTGCGCAGTATCAACAACGTAGTGGACGTTACCAACTACGTACTCTTTGAGATGGGTCAGCCCTTGCATGCTTTTGATGCCGATAAGATTGGCGGCAAGCAGGTAGTAGTGCGCCGCGCAACAGAAGGCACTAAGTTTGTTACCTTAGACGGTGTAGAACGCACGATGACCGCTGCCGACCTGATGATTTGCGATGCCGAGAAGCCGATGTGTATAGCCGGTGTGTTCGGCGGTCAGGACAGCGGTGTAACGGAGACGACCCAAAATGTATTCTTGGAGTCGGCGTACTTCGATCCCGTCAGCATTCGTAAGACGGCTCGTCGTCATCAATTATCTACCGATGCCTCGTTCCGTTACGAGCGCGGATGCGACCCCAACAATACCATCTACAATCTGCAACGTGCAGCGCTGCTGATTCAGGAAGTAGCCGGCGGCGAGATCAGTATGGATATCACCGATACGGTGAACGGCGAGTTTAAGCCTTGGCCCGTCACCATCGACATCACCCGCGTGAATGCCCTGATTGGTAAGGCTATCGGCGAAGAGAAGATAGAGACTATCCTTCGCGCCTTAGAGGTGGAGATTATCGCGAAGAACGGCAACTGCTGGGAGTTAGGTGTGCCTCGTTACCGCGTAGATGTACAGCGCGAATGCGATGTAGTAGAAGATATATTGCGCATCTATGGCTACGACAATGTCGAGTTTCCCGAGAAACTGAATACAGGTCTGAGTTATAGTCCCAAACCCAATCCGGAAGCCCTGCAGGTTAAGCTCAGCGAACAACTGACGGCACAAGGATTCTACGAGATTATGAACAACTCGCTCACTAAGGCGGCTTATTATGTCGGCGGCTGGGCAGAGAATTGTGTTCGCATCAAGAATCCGCTCAGTCAGGATTTGAGTGTTATGCGTCAGACGCTGCTCTTTGGTGGTTTGGAGTCTATCCAACGCAATGTCAACCGCAAGAATGCCGACCTGAAGTTCTATGAGTTCGGTAATTGCTACCACTATACATCGGAAGCTAAAGACGAACCTATCCAGCATTACTCTGAAGAGATGCATCTGGGTCTATGGCTGACAGGTAATAAGACCTTCAGTAGTTGGGTACGCAAGGAGGAGAAGACCTCGTTCTACCAACTCCACGCCTATGTCAACAACCTGCTCACACGTCTGGGCGTAGATGTTCAGCGCCTGGTATTGGAGCCGGCCGTTGACACTGATGGCGATAAATGCTGCGGTATAGTAGACTGCTTCAGCGACGGACTGGTCATCAAGACACAAAGCGGTATCAGTCTGGGATATATGGCGGTTGTCAGTCCGGCATTGACCAAGCAATTCGACATCGCCAATCCTGTCTATTACGCTGACCTGTATTGGAAACCCTTGCTGCGCCAGAATAAGCAGTATAAGCCGGTCATCGAAGACCTGCCGCGCTTCCCGGAAGTGAAACGTGACTTTGCGTTGTTGGTCAATAAGGATGTGCGCTTTGCCGACCTATTGGCTACCGCTCGTCAGACCGAACGTAAGTTGCTCAAGGATGTATTCCTGTTCGACGTCTACGAGGGCAAGAACCTGGAGGAAGGCAAGAAATCGTATGCCTTGAGTTTCATCCTGCAGGATAAAGACGACACCCTCAAAGACAAGCAGATAGAGAATATCATGGCTCGTCTGAAGAAAGCGTTTGAAGATAAGTTTGGCGCCACGTTGCGATAATTGTTAATTGGTAATTTTTAATTTGCAATTACGTGTTAAGCAACGCCGAACAACAAGAGATATTACGTCGCCGGACGTTTGCGATTATCTCGCACCCGGATGCCGGTAAGACGACATTGACGGAGAAACTGCTTCTCTACGGAGGAGCCATCCACGTGGCCGGTGCGGTCAAATCGAATAAGATTAAGAAAACCGCCACCTCCGACTGGATGGAGATAGAGAAACAGCGCGGTATATCCGTTGCCACGTCCGTCATGGGATTCGACTACCGGAGAAGCTCCGGAGCCGAAAAAGCGCAGCAGGACGTAACGTATCACATCAATATCTTGGATACTCCCGGTCACCAGGACTTTGCGGAGGACACTTTCCGCACGCTTACGGCGGTGGACTCGGTCATCATCGTCATCGACTCAGCCAAGGGTGTTGAGACCCAGACACGCCGACTGATGGAGGTGTGCCGCATGCGCAAGACGCCGGTGATGGTGTTTATGAATAAGATGGATCGCGAGGGTAAAGATCCCTTCGACCTGATGGACGACGTAGAGCAGGAATTGGGCATACAGGTGACGCCTATCACCTGGGCGCACGGTCAGGGCGTTAAGTTTGAGAGCGTCTTCCGCATCGCCGACCCTGACACCTTATCCGAGAAAGAGCAAGCCGATATGGCATTGATCGAGGGTGTCTACCCTACTTTTGACCGCGAGGCTTATTTAGCGGGCGATTTAGCGCCCGTCTTCTATGGTTCGGCATATAAGACGATAGGTGTGCAGGAATTGCTGGATTTCTTTGTGACCAATGCTCCCTCGCCGCGTCCTGTAGAGGCTATCGAGCGCCGCGTTGATCCGATGGAGGATGCGTTTACCGGTTTTTGCTTCAAGATTCACGCCAATATGGATCCCAACCATCGTTCGTGCATAGCGTTCTTTAAGATTTGCAGCGGACGCTTTGAGCGCAACACCTATTATAAACACGTGCGCGAGGACCGCCAGATGCGATTCTCGGCGCCCACCTGCTTTATGGCGCAGAAGAAAGAGACTGTAGATGAAGCTTTTGCAGGAGATATAGTAGGTCTGCCGGATACCGGTAATTTCAAGATTGGCGATACACTTACCAGCGGCGAGAATCTGCATTTCAAAGGCTTGCCGTCCTTCTCGCCCGAGATGTTCAAATATATCGAGAACGCCGACCCGATGAAGCAGAAACAGTTAGACAAAGGCGTGCATCAATTGATGGACGAAGGTGTAGCGCAGTTGTTTATCAGTCAACTCAACGGTCGCAAGATTATCGGTACGGTAGGTCAGTTGCAGTTCGAGGTTATCCAGTACCGTCTGGAGCACGAATACAATGCCAAGTGCCGTTGGGAGAATATGGCCATGTACAAAGCCTGCTGGATAGAATCGGATGACGCCGAAGAGTTAGCGCTCTTTAAGAAACGCAAGGCGCAATATATGGCCTACGACAAGGATGGCCGCGACGTCTTTATGGCCGACAGCGCCTACGTACTCAGCATGGCGCAGAATGACTATAAGCATATCAAATTCCACTTTACCTCGGAGTTCTAGGGCACCTAGGATTCCTAGGGGACCTAGGACAACGAGAAAAAATCAAATAATATGAAAAACAGACCTCTTCAAATTCGCCTCATTGTGATGAACTTCCTGGAGTTTGCTGTCTGGGGAGCGTATTTAACGTCAATGGGCACCTACCTGTTCAAACAAGGATTCGGCCAACACATTGGTTGGTTTTACTCTATTCAAGGTGTAGTCAGTCTCTTTATGCCAGCTCTTATGGGTATTGTAGCTGACCGCTGGATTCAAGCGCAAAAGACCCTCAGTCTATGCCACGCGTTAGCAGGACTGTTTATGTGTGCCGCCGGCTTGTATGCTTATACGGCTGCTGATGTACAGTTTGGCACACTCTTCACGCTTTATACCATATCCGTGGCGTTCTTCATGCCGACTATAGCGCTCACTAATTCGGTGGCCTTCAACGCCTTAGTTAAGGCCGATATGGATACCGTTAAGGATTTCCCTCCTATCCGTGTGTTTGGTACGGTAGGATTTATTGTTACGATGTGGGTAATCGATTTGTTGGGCTTCCAATCTACGCCCTGGCAATTCATGGTTAGTGGCGGACTGTCTATCCTGTTAGCCGCATATTCGCTCACCTTGCCGGCTTGCGAGATTAAACCGGCACAAGGCGATGTAGATCTGGTAGAAGCACTTGGATTGAAAGCTTTTGCGCTATTCAAGCAAAAGAAGATGGCGCTTTTCTTCATCTTTTCGATGATGCTCGGTATGTGTCTGCAGGTGACCAACTCTTACGCCAATCCGTTTATCACTTCGTTCGGCGCTATTGAAGAGTTTGCTAATACCTTTGGTGTACAGCACGCCAATATATTGATCTCTATCTCGCAGATTTGCGAAGCACTCTGTATCTTGGCCATCCCGTTCTTCCTCAAGAAGTTCGGTATTAAGAATGTGATGCTGATGGCAATGTTTGCCTGGGTATTCCGTTTTAGTCTGTTCGGCGCCGGTAATCCCGGTTTCCCGGGCGTATTGCTCTTCATCCTCAGTTGCATCGTATACGGCTTCGCGTTCGATTTCTTCAACATCTCCGGTGCATTGTATGTTGACCAGGAGACTGCGCCCGAACAACGCTCGTCGGCACAAGGTCTGTTTATGATGATGACGAACGGTCTGGGCGCTACTATCGGCACATTAGCAGCACAAGGTATCGTGAATAAGCTCGTCATGGCAGAAGAAGTAGTAGCACAAGGTCCTATAGCCGTTTGGGACGGTTGGAAAACATCTTGGTACACCTTTGCTGCGTTTGCGCTGGCCGTATCTGTTTCCTTCTGGATCTTCTTCCCCAAGACACCGGTTAAGAAATAATTTTTAATTTGTAATTTGTAATTTTTAATTTGTCAGACAATGTTCCGCAAGGAACTCACATATTACTTTTCCTCGCCGGTGGCGTATATCGTTATCGGGCTGTACGTAGTGGCAGTCAGTCTGTTCCTATGGGTTATACCCGGCAGTTGGAACATTATCGACAACGGCTACGCCGACCTGCGCGGACTCTTTGAACTCAGTCCGTGGCTGCTTATGCTGCTGTGTCCGGCGCTGACGATGCGTCTGCTGAGTGAAGAACGCACTTCCGGCACGTGGGATCTATTGCGCGCCAAAGGCGTGTCAGTAGCGCGCATGGTAACGGCTAAATATGCTGCGGCGTGGATACTGACGCTCATCGCCATACTGCCCAATGCGCTCCATTATGCGATTGTCTACTATGTGGCCGAACCGATAGGCAATGTGGACAGCGGCGTGTTTATCGGTTCGATGGCAGGATTGGCCTTGTTGAGTGCTTTGTTTACGGCCATCGGACTATTAGCGGCCTCGTTGACGGTGCGCACGCGCAGTCAGATAGTAGCGTATATAGTAGGAGCCGTAGCTTGTCTGGCGCTCTATTGGGTGGCTGCACAAGCCCGCTTTGCGGCTGTCAGTCGCGGCGTCATCGACCTGCGCGATATCCTCTTCTTTGCCGGCCTCACCATCCTGGCTCTCGTCCTGTCCGTCCTATTGAACATCCGCAAGAAATAATTTTAATTCTTAATTTTTAATTTTAAATTTGTTATGACCACCATCGGCCTTCTCTCGGATACGCACGGCTATTTGGACCAGCGTGTATTCAGCCATTTTGAGTCGTGCGATGAGATCTGGCATGCCGGCGATATCGGTTCCGATGAGGTCTTGCAGCGGCTGCGGGAGTTTAAGCCCACTCGTGCGGTGTTCGGTAATATGGACGGCGGCGACGTGCGCTATTCGCTCAGCGAGTTCTATCGTTTTCGCGTAGAGGAGGTAAATGTCTTGATGACGCATATAGGCGGTTATCCGGGTCATTATAATCCGTGGTTGCTGCCCATGTTCAAGAAAGAGACGCCGCAGTTATTCGTCTGCGGTCACAGTCATATTCTTAAGGTACAATACGACCCAGTCTGGCACATGCTCACCATGAATCCGGGAGCGGCAGGAAAACAGGGTTGGCAGCCCGTCCAAACCTTGCTTCGTTTCACCATCGATGGCGCCAAAATTGACAACTTGGAAGTCATCGAAATGGGCGAAAAATGCTAAATAACATACAAAATAGGCACTTTCACCCCAAAAACATGTTTTTAAACATAAAAAATGGTATTGCCCATGTCAAAAAAAAGCAGTACCTTTGCACCGTGAAAAAAAAAGAAGCAACACAATCTTTTTTGTACCTTAAAAATCAAACAGACTAATACCTTGGAAACAAAGACGTCGGGAGACGTCTTTTTTCTGATAAAAACCATGATGATTATGAAACACCTTTACTTCTTAATGGCTGTTACAGCCCTGTCGTTCAGCCTATTATCCTGTAATCGTTCTCAGGCCGTTCCTGAGGCTACCGGCACCTTAACCGTCGACCGTGTTGAGCCGCTGTGCTGGTGGACCGATATGGCTACCGATTTGACCCTTTTGGTGCACGGCGACGCTATCGCCGATGCCGATGTGCATATTGCGCCTAAGGGCTTGAAAGTGCGTAAGAGTCACAATGCCGAGAGCAAGAACTATTTGTTCTTGGATATGGCGGTGTCGCGTCCCGGTACGTACACGATTACTTTGACCGCGCCGGACGGTCGTCAGGGCAGTTTTCAGTACGAGATTCTTCCCCGCCCCAAGGATACGGATAAGCGCAAGAGTTTCTCGTCGGCTGATGCGGTGTACCTGATTATGTCGGACCGTTTTGTAGACGGCGACCCGAGTAATAACACCCTGCCGGAGACTGCCGAGGCGTGCAACAAAGACAATGTAGACGGCCGTTTCGGAGGCGACATAGCGGGTATTATGCAGATGCTGCAGCACATAGCCGACTTGGGTGCTACAGCTGTTTGGCCGACGCCGCTGTTGTGCGATAATGAGGCTGCGTGGAGTTATCATGGATATGCTTGCTCCGACTATTATCATATTGACCCGCGTTACGGCACTAATGAGCTCTATCGCGCGCTCGTAGATAGCGCGCACGCGTATAATATAAAGATGATAATGGATATGGTGCCCAACCATTGCGGTTCGACGCACTGGTGGATGCGCGACCTGCCCTATCACGACTGGGTGAATATGTTCGACAAGTTCACTCCTACGCCCAATGTCTTCTCGGCGCAATACGATTTCAACGCCTCGGAATACGACCGCAACTTGAGCAATCGCGGATGGTTTGACCATCCGATGCCGGACATGAATTTGGAGAATCCCGACCTGAATAAGTACTTTATTCAGTGGGCTATATGGTGGGTCATGTGGGCCGGAGTAGACGGTCTGCGCGTGGACACATATCCGTATATGGAGAAAGAAGCCGCAGCCCGTTGGATAGCCGGTATACGCAACGAATTGCCGTGGCTCAATATCGTCGGCGAGACCTGGACGCGTCCTGCTCCGGCAGTAGCTTATTGGCAAGGCGGAGCGGCCAATTTTGACGGCTTTGACAGTCATCTGCCGTCCGTAATGGATTTCCCCACCGAAGAAGCTATTCGTCAGGCTTTGGAAAACGATGGTAATTACTGGGGCGGAGGCCTCACGCGTGTCTATGACGCCGTAGCGATGGATTATCTGTATGCCGATGTTAATGAGCTGTTTACCTTTGTCGGCAACCACGATATGGACCGTTTTGCAGACGTAGTTAAAGACAATGACCCGCGTCGCGTTTGCTTGGGTCATGCCTTGTTGGCTACCATGCGCGGTATACCGCAACTTTTCTATGGCGATGAGTACGCTATGCGCAGCGCAGACCGCAGTCGCGGACACTCGACTTTGCGCATGCCTATGCCTACCAATCCGAGCACTCTGACGCAGGCTCAACGTGACGTTTGTCAATACATCCGTTCGCTATTCCGCTGGCGTCAAAATGAGCCCGTTTTATGGACCGGAAAAACGCTTCATTTCCTGAGTCGTGACAACACGTACGCATTCTTCCGTTACGACGATGAAACAGCCATTTTCGTATTTGCCAATGCATCTGAGAATGAGCGTGTTATACCGCTCTCGCATTATGCAGAAATTTTGAGCAAATACGACCTCAAAACGGCCGTTAATCCGCTCACGGGAGTGGCGGTAGAGATGCCCGAAACGGAAGGCGACAATTCGCTCATCGCGGCACCTGTTTCTACCACCATTATCCGCCTGACGAAATAAGCAAAAAATTCATACTTTAACGAGCGGCATCCCATTTTGGGGTGCCGTTTTTTTTCTCGAATCGAAAATCGATAATCGATAATCGAATTTTGGGAATCGGAAACAATTTTTTAATTTTATACTAAAATTATTTGCACATATCAATATTTTTTTGTACCTTTGCGCCCAAATGTTTCGTATACATACATGTGCGCGGCCTGAGCCCGCACGTATGCGACACGATATAAGAATATTATGAAAAAGGACGTATGAAATAGCTATAAGCACGCATGGACTGTATCGGTTCGTGTGTGTTTGTGTTATTTTATAGGATTAGACGGCCTATGGCATCAAAAAAAGGACCATGCTAAGTAAAACAGGACCATCACGGAGGTACAACGAGTCAATCACGTATCATACCCAACCTTATATATACTTCGTATATATCGCGTGATTTTGGGATAATCCGGTTAAAAGGTCGTTCCGATTCTGTCTCGATTGTGTGTCGTTAGTCTGATTTGGATGAGTGAGGGGGAGAGAGAATGTGCAAAAAATGAGTAAATAGGGACAACACAAAGATAAAGAGAGATAGTGCAGCCTGAGCACTTTTAAACCAGGCAAAAAGATCTTTGACATATTGTGTACTTATAGGAAAATGAGAAAAATGACGTAAAAATTCATTTTTTCGGTTCAAAAACTTGCATATCTCAAAAAAAAGCAGTAATTTTGCCTCGCAAAATTGAAGAAAGGAGGTTGATATGCAAGCGACAATAGCACAAACTAATCCTGCAGGTCAGACACGTCCCATGTGTAGTATGGACTACGCGCTGGCTGATATCGCGGCTGGTCGTATCAATCATTACAACTCATTGGAAGAACTAATCAATAAGTTCAAATGATGTATAGTGTAGATACTACCAATCAATTTGAGAAATCTCTCAAAGAGTGCAAACGTCAAGGCAAGCGCATAGATGATTTGTGGGATGTAGTAGCCATTCTTATGGAGGATGGTTGTTTGCCTGATGAGTTCAAGCCGCATATTTTAACGGAAGAATATGCCGGTTTGTGGGAGTGTCATATTGAGGACGATTGGTTGCTGATCTGGAAGCAGAATAACAAGCAACTCACCTTGTTGTTGACTGATACCGGTTCACATGAATATTTGTTTGGCAAGAAAGGAGGAAACAATGAGTGAAGAACTTAAGAAATCGCTGGATATTTCCCTCAAAGAAGCAGAGCGAGGAGAAGTTACCCATTACGAATCGTTAGAAGATTTGAAAAAGGAGATAGGCTAAGAATCTCTAAAATACATTTTCCTATAAGCAGCAATTCCGAAAGGAGTTGTTGCTTTTGTTTGTACACAATGGTCAAAACGCATAAAGGACCCAACTAAGACGTCCGTAATGCGAACGTAATGCGAATGAGAGTGAAAGATAAATGAAATAAGATAATAAGAGAAGAGAGAAAATGAAGCAAAATCTGCTCAAATATGGATTGGTAATGGTGCTTGCAGTAATAGCAAGTACGGGATTGGTGTGGGCAGATAGTTACATAGAAGTTGAGCATGATACGTGTATCGTAGAAAAGATAGATAGCTTGCGTCTCAACCTATCCATACAACAAGCCTTCAATGCTTATTGCAACACTTGCGCGCAAGATAGTACATCAATAGCCGCCACAATACCCAATGACAAGTTTAGTTTTGCGCTGTTTTTAAAAGTCCTAAAAGAATTTCCGAAAGAGATTCTACTGGCAGTTGTAATGGCGATTCTTTCGCTCTCAGAACTCATCTGCGTTTTCCTTGTCATCATATTCCTCTTTACCCGCACGAACCGGATACGCCGGTTATTACTGAAATCATGGCAAATATCGGCAGTGTGGCTCTTCTTTTGCGTCAGTTTGATGATAGACTCCTCATGGTTCTATTTGGTAACAGTAGCACTCATGTTGTATTATGCGGATAAATGCAAGATGTTCCCTGACCTAATTAATGGTCTATCAAGGATTATGCGCCTGATGCAGGGCAAACTGGAGGTCTACACCACGTCAAGCGAAGAAAAGAAACAGACATTAGAAAAAGAGGCCGTAGAAGAATACAAAAACATTCAAGCCGAACAGCGCCCCCAATCAAAGCCGGAGAAAGTTTGGGTTCAAGAGCGCGTAAGTGATGGCGAACGCATAGAAGGATTAGCGATGGATTATTACGAGGCCAAATATCCTGCGCTACAAAGGAATATATACTTGATGATACGGGGCAAACGGAAAATCCGATTAGATGGTCTCTACTTAGGTGAGGATAAAAATATTGTACTGGATATTTTGTATTGCACCAGTCTGCCGGCCTTAATAAGGCACAAATTAGACGACTTGTTGGAAGCCGCCAATTATTTGCGCCAGAGAACGAGCATCTTTACAATAGCATTGTTCAGTATTATCGTCCCCGAACCGGCTCACAAAGCGAGTGTACAAGCATACGTAAGGGCTAACAATTTCAATGGTATCGAAGTGGAAGTTTATACAGAAGATGAACTTAAAGATGCCAAACAGTCAATAAATAAGCAAGATTAAAGACAGCATAGCATGAGTATATTAGATCAAAATATATTAATTAATGGCAAGAATGAGAATGATATCATCCTTACTATCAACCACACAATATTTCTCGTTAATCAGCAAATAGCTGAAGCAAATAGATTGTTGAAGAAATACCAAGGTGACTATGTAGATTACATGGGTTATCAACTAAATGATACATTTGCAATAGAAGCAGAAAGAGACGCATGGTGCAAGGAAGTTGATGCTATGTTTGCAGAAATTTTCAATCATCAAAAATCAAGTGTACAAGCCTCTTTTGATTTAGAAAAAGGAGACAATTCTCTTAGCGAATTTAGCGGTGTCTATGATTGTATAAAAAAGAAGCAAAACATTCTCGACGAATTTAGACAAGCCCTAAAACAACTACAAATACGCTACGAGAAGCCCAATCAGATGCATATTATCGAATAATTAACATTAACATATAAAAATATTATGAAAAATTCAAACTTACTTAATCGGCTATTATCATTTAGCCATGAGAAACAATCGCCGCAGCACTTCGCCCGCTATGCGGCAATCCTTGTCATGCTCCTCACCCTCGGTGTCGGACAGATGTGGGGAATTAGTACCAATAGCAGTAATGTGTATTTTGATGGTACTGATTTTGGAGCGACCAATGTAAAATTTGTGTATTGGCAGGATAAATCCAATAGCAATTGGTACATTTATACCACGCTCATGACAAAACTAGGGAACACCAATTTGTTTTATGTCTCTTCCCCAGATTGTAGTAGTTGGGATCCTGCTATTTCATACTTTAATTTTCTCAAAGTAGCTGAAACATCAGATTGGGAGTCTCAGACAACGACGTGGACTAATTTCACCACATATGCGAGCACCTACACGGCAAGGCAAAATAACTGGAATTTCAATGGATACTATCAATTATTCAAAGGGGCCACAAGCACGAGTGGTTGTTCTGTGAGTGGTTCATATGCAACGACATATTCAGCCTTAACAGATAGGGAGCACACATTGGTTGTAAAAGTGTCCACAAATGGCGGTTCGACTTATTCTGATGCAAGCAATTCTCCCGCAAAAGTGTCAGTAAAATCATATAAGATGAATGCTTGGAATAGTTGTACAACAGAAACCTCTGCTTCTATTGCTTTAAATGCGACAACTGTTTCGGCAGATTTTACGGCTTGTTACCGTGCAAATACAACATTGAAAGCTGAAAATATATCATCCGATTATGATTTTGTTGGTTGGTATGACGCGACAAATGAAGAATACATCTCAAACGATGCACTTCCAAGTACATGGAATCCGAAAGATGCAATAACACTTGAAGCACGTTTCAAAAAGAAACAATTCACAGTTTCATATGGTGTTAATTCTTCTACGCGTTACGGTAGTATCACTCTCAATTCTGGCTCTTCAGTTACGACGTCAAGTTCCAGTACGCTTAATATCGGAACGTCTATCGCGTTTACAGCTGATCCTGATGATGGTTACCAAGTAGAAGGTTGGTATAGCGATGCAGCTTGTTCTTCCAATAAGAAACTGCAAACAGGAGGAACGTCTTATAATGCAGGCACACTGACAGCCGCGAAAACCATTTATGTAAAGTTTGAGACTCGCACCGGAGGTACCATTACTTTATCCGCCGGTACGGGAGGAGAAGTAAGTAACGATAATTCGAATTGGGATAGTAGTGCAACCATCACAGATATTACGACAGATGACGATGTTAATATTTATGCACGCGCTAACACCGGTTATGAGTTTGACACTTGGACTAAATCATCTGGTGAAGGTTCAGTTAAAACCAATAGCGCTTCTGGTGTATTTACGCCTGAAGCTTGGGAAGATGCGACGGTTACCGCCTCGTTTACGGAAGTTATGTCAGATATTACCACTTCTTGCTCTTATGACGCAGGTAACCCGAGTTATAGCGCGCCAACGGTTACAAATTCGGAGACTACTGTCGGTTATGTAACAGAACGGACTATTACAGCAGCCGCAGCCGGAACAGGTTACACCTTCGCTGGCTGGACGATTACCAACGGTGAGCGTACTGATGTAGGAGGAGCAACTGCAAACCCGATTACCGTTCGTTCAAATGGTGATGGAGAAGACGTTACGGTTACAGCAAAATATAACGAAGTACTGACACAAAGTACCTGGGTGCTAAAAGGCGGTAGTGCTTTCGGTGGTACCGCATGGAGTACGGAGCACGCTTTGACTAAAAAGACCGGACACTCAACTGAAAGTGTTGTGTACCATACGTTCAACATAGGCTCAACGAATACGGGATCTTATAATGCAAACTTCAACTTTAAGCTCGTCAAGAAAGGTGCCTCAGATTCTTATTTTGGTATTGCGACAGACAAACACGAAAGTGAATGGTGGTACGGTCGTACTTCCGGCGAACAGACCATGAGTACAGGTGGAGGTGAACATGACAATGTTCAACTCCGTGCGGATGTTACCGGTAATTATGAAGTAAAGATAGATTACAGTGATGCATCAAATCCTACTGTAACTATTACTTTCCCAACTTCGTATACATTAACTTATGACATCGGTACAGTGAAGGGTAATGAAGATGACACCAGCATCTCTACCGACCCAAGTACGGTAAGCGGAAGTTATGTAGCAAGCGGTAGTACGGTCACCTTGACTGCTCCGGCAGCGAAGACTGGATATACATGGAAAGGTTGGTATACGAACGCTGCAGGTACAGAAGGTAAGATTGCAGATACCGACGGAGCTATTGAAGTTACGATGGACGGTAATAAGACATTATATGCTTGCTACACCGAAGACATGCACACGGTGACAGTAACGGCCGGAAGTCACGGTAGTATTACTACTCCGGCTGGCGGAACGACCAGCGCCGGTATTGCAACAGGTGCATCGATTGTGGCTGATCCGGATGACGGTTACTATTTTGGAGAATGGGTTAAAGTAAGCGGTGATGTTACTTTTGCTGATGATAAGGATGAATCTACTACCGTTACTGCTACAGAAGATTCGGAGATTCAAGCAAACTTCGTATCGTCTTGGGTTGTAGGTGGTAGTTTCAATAGTTGGAACATGCGCCAGTATGGTGTTGACCATTTTGGAAAGAGAGCAACCGGCTCAAAACAGGATACCGCCTATGTGGAGATTGACTTCCCTGCAAATACCAACTACTCCTTCAAGATATACGATATGAGTTCTGGCAATTGGTGGGGCAATGAGAATTATTGTTATGATGAAGATTGTTCGGCTAATGCTTACATTAATTATGCAAGCAATAATGGTAAAGAATGGCAATTCGTGACTGGTAGACGTGACTGCGGTTTGACGACAGCCGGTAAGGGAACGTATCGTTTTGCATGGAACATTACGGATCACAAGATGGCGGTACAGTTCCCGACGTCTTACACCGTGACGTATAATGTATCATCGTTCTATAATGAAGATACGTCACACGATTATGACAACACGAGAGGCGGTACTATTTCGTACGCGAAGGATAATGATAGTATCACGCTCACGAGCGGCAAATACGTAGTAAGCGGCGGTACGATGACATTCAAAGCCACACCTGCTTCCGGCTACCGCTTCGTAGGTTGGTACAGCAACCAGGCTTGTACAACGGAATACGAGAATGGTAAAGGCGGTGCTGTTATTGATGGTAGTAATAAACTGACGCTGACTATCTCCGGCGGCAACAAGACCGTCTATGCTAAGTTCTCGGAAAAAATGACAACGGTAGCACTTGATCACAATGCGTATGGACACGTACAGAATGCAAGTAGTGCTACTATCACGTCTATCAAGGCCGGTGTTTATACTCACCCGAGCATAACGGCTGTGCCGAATACAGGCTATTACTTCAGTGGATGGACAGTAAAAGAAGGTAGTGACTTCACTCCAAGTGCAACAGGTGAAGCCAATACCACGATTACCGTTTCCGGCGGTGGTAATGGTGAGACCAGCGGCCAGACATTGACGGCGAACTTCACGGAGTTGGAGAAGATCTATTTCCGCGATGTGTTTGACGATGGTTCGACGGTAACGCATTGGGGCGATGTGTACGTATACTTAGGTATCACATGGAATGGATCTAATCAAGCCGTTACAAATTTTAGTCATGACGACTGGCGTATCCACATGACTCAAATAAAGGGCACCAATGTTTGGTGGGCATATGTGCCACGTAACTTTACGACTGCTGCAGCCGGCACAAAGGAGAAAGTCGGTTTCACGAAAACGAACCAGAATGGTAGAAATTATACCTTCTATAACACCAAAGCAGCAACGCGTGGCGATTACAATAAGGCGCTGAACATGTTTGTTCCTTACCATACGGCTAAGACTACCGGTAACAATGGTGTTGACTATTTCGACAACGGTTATTGGATGAAGTATGATACAAGAGCAAACAACGGAGCGGGATACTATCTAAAGAGATTTAATAGTACGAACAACTACACACAAGAAGGTGAGTTTTATGCTACCAACGATGATGCTACATTTATTCAGTTCAGTCTGCGTATTGATGCACCCAATTCTGACCGTGACTATATGATTACCTCTTCAGGCGGTCTGAACTATCTGGCTTCGTCGAAGGTAACATCAGCCAACAACAACGACATCGTGATGAATGAAGACTTGCGCACATTAACAGACAATGACGTTAAGTTTACGATTCATACCACTTCTGAAGGCTACTATACTTTCGTTATTGACCAGAGTGGTGATAAGATGAAACTTAATGTCATCTACCCTGTCAGCGTAGGCGACTATAAGTTGGTACATGAGTACACTGTAGATGCTGTAGACAAGACCAGTCACTCAGATGTAATCAAAGCCGCAGATGCAAGTGGAAAGACAGTTTCTATGTATCTGAATATGGATGCGGGTACTAAGAGCTTGAAGTTGTACAAGTGTTCCGCTATCACTAATGGCTATCCTGTTTGGGGCAGTTACACGACTGTTGGAACAGGCACAGGCTTGTTCAACACCACGACCTTTAATAAGGGCAAGGGTGTATATGTATTCGACGTAGCGATTGCCACAGATGCGGTATCGTCAATTTCGAATGCAGGTCTCTATACCGGTGATTTCTATATCAAGACAGATTGCGCACCCGGTGGATGGGCTAACTACAAGCAAAACATCTTGGATAAGAACACCATCAATGCTACTGCAGCTGGATTCGATTACTACATGTGTAAGTGGATTGGCAATAAAACAACCAACGTGAAGTGCGTTATCGCTAATGACTACAACAACGAGATTACGGATACATTGAAGAGCGATGCTATATTGACCCGTAATGCTATTGCTTACCAGACTCTTCCGGAAGCCGCTAACGTTCGCTTCAGTTATGATACCAAGACGAACACGCTAAAACGTACGTATCTGTTAGGATCTTCAATGAGTGAGAAATATATATACCTCGTTCCGAATGCAGCAGACTATGTATATAGTGCAGCAACATCAGGAACCGATTATTACAGCTCCAATCCGAAGTTTGAGGATAATGGAAACTGGACGTACCAAATGGATGCATATGTTTATCCGGGTGCTAAAGCCGGTGTGAAGACCGACTATCCGAAAGCTGCTCCCGTCACGGTTCAAACACTTATAGATCCTACTACCAACTACTTGATGGGCGGTACAACGAAAGGCTCTACACGCTATCATGTACGTTTGGTATATGACTTCAAGACCGACTATCTCATGTCCGCTTACATGCCGGATGGTTTACCGGTAACCACTTCTATCGACCTGCAAACGGATATGATGTATGTACGTAGCGGAGAAGGTGCTTCTACCCAGTTGTCCTTCTCGGGTAGTGGAGCACTGAAGAACGTAAAACGTGCATATGGAGTATTTGAGTTCCCGAAAGATCAGATGTCGGGTCAGATGAGTTCTTGGGCGGCTAATAGTTATCGAGCATACAAATACTGCCGCTATTACTTCTCCTTCCCGTTTGATGTAAACATAAAAGACATCTTCGGTGTAGGTGAATACGGCAAAGAATTCATCATCCAGACCTACAATGGTGTGAAACGTGCTCAGATAGGCTGGTTCATGGAGACCGATTCGTTCTGGGAGACGATGGATGTAAATGAGACATTGAAAGCCAATACCGGTTATAGCCTGATGCTGGATCGTGAAGAATTCAACAGATCAGATGGTAAAGGCGTTTGGACCAACATCGCTGATGGTAAGGCTATATACTTGTTCTTCCCGTCCACAAGTACGACCCTCGGAACAATAGATGCCGCATCCGGAACGTTTACCGTTGAGGAACATGCACACACCAGCGGCAGAACATGGACAAAGGGTACGAATACTTTGAACCACGATAAAACCGACTCCAACTGGGGTATGATAGGGTTGCCCGCATATGCAAGCACCTATCCGAACGGTGGTACGAATCCTATCAGGAATTGCTATACATACCAACCGGATGGAGTTAACTACAACACATGGCAGGTAACTGATTTGGTACAAGGCTCCAGCCTACTCAAATCAATGCACGCTTATATGGTACAATATGCCGGAACATTCAGTTGGACGACTGTTGCTCCCAGTCCTATAGCTGCACGCACTTTGGACACGAATACCAATATGACCATTCGCCTGAACTTGCAGTACAACGGCGAAGAGGCCGACCGTGCATTCGTGAAGCTGCAAGACGGCAGCGATAAGGGCTTCGTACTCAACGAAGACTTGTACAAGATGGTTAATAAAGGCAAGACCAACATCTATGTATACGCCGGCGATTACGATGTAGCATATAGCACAACGCCCGTAGAGAGCCAAACGATTGAGGTCGGCGTTATCATCGCTAAGAAGGGTACATACACGTTCTCAATGCCGGAAGGAATAAACGGAACAGTAACCTTAATAGACACGTACACGCAAACGCGCACGAACCTCGCACTTGAAGACTATGAGGTATATCTAAATAAGGGTACTATCAACGATCGCTTCTTACTCGAGATCGACGTGCAACATGCGACAACCGATGTCAAAGAGGTTACGGGTGACGGATTACAGGTTACGGGAGTTCGTAAATACATCTACGATAATCAGCTCTACATCATGAAGAATGGCGTTGTTTACGATGCTCGCGGCAATAGAGTGAAGTAAAGGTGATAGGTTAAAGTTTAGGATATAAAAATATTATGAATATGAAAACAAATGTAAAGGTTATGGGTTATGGGTTATGGGTTATGGTGGCGCTCATCGTGAGCGCGCCTGCCCCGGCCCAACAGGCACAAGAATGGCAATCGACCTCCACGATGCAGATGTCCGGCAGTAACTATTCGGCACAAGTGGGCGCTATTGGCGCCACCACCGTCTCCGATATGGCCACTACAACGTCTTCCTCACCATCCAGAATTGCCGGTCGTAATCGTACCGACTACGGCGATAACCCTGAGGTAGGTGAGCAAGATGAGGACAACTCGCCTATCGGTGATGCGCTTATTCCCCTACTCCTCTGCGCCCTCGCCTTCTGCGGCGTCATTGCCTTCCGCCGCCGCGGAAAAGCGATGACCGATTAGGGATAATCCCACCTCGAAAGTACATTCGCAGTATCCTGCAAACTACAAGCTTTTGCGTCAAAAAGTCAATTTATGCAAGCATAGATGATTTTTTGGCGCAAAAACTTGCATATTTGATTATTTTGTTGTACCTTTGCAGCCGAAATTGCAAAAGTAGGCAACTATGAAAGTAAATCCAGATGTAATTGAGGCTCCCATCATGGACACGACAAGTATGGGAAGACAAGAGTACTTGACGGCCGACGAACTTATGCAACGTATCGAACCGCATATTAGATCTCTATTTAGATGAAACGCGTTCGTTATAGAGACCACAGATGCATTAACAATTGTATATTTGGGCAATAATCACCTAATGGGACATCATATTGATTAGTGGGCGAGATGGATTAGAGACAAAACGCTTCGGGCAACGCTCGAGGCGTGTTTTTTGTATGTATACAAAATAAATGACGGATTTTGCATCATAAATTTGCATATGTCGAATTTTTTTTGTACCTTTGCAGCCGATTTGAGATAAATCTATCTCATCGTTTCCGAAAATACAGTTTTTATACTATGCAATACGACATGAAAAGACTCGAGCGAATGACGCTCGAAGAATTGAAAGAGGCCGCAAAGACGTTAGGCGTAAAAGTGCACGGCAACGTAAAAAACACCCAACTGCTCATCTATGAGATATTGGATGCTCAAGCCGACCAACGCGCTGAACAGATTCAAGCTAAAGAAGACGCACGCGCAGCCGAGAGAAAAAACAACGGAGAGAGACGCGAACGAACACGCGTACGCATCAAATCTCAGAAAGTAAACACCAATGGATTGAAAGCCGACTCCGTAATAGCTACTGTCGGCACAGAGAAAGAACAATTGGGCGAGATGCAGGAAAGCCTCAAGCAAAACAACCACAAGGCTAATCGCACCGTACAAGCTATAGAAGCCCGTAAGCCTCTATACGAAGAGAAACGTCAGCCCGCTGAAGCAGAGCAAGCGCCCAAGATGGACGCTATACAGCCCGCTCCCGTGCCCGTAGCACAAATGCCGGCTGAACCGCGTCGCCGCGGACGTAAGCCGAAGAACCAGGCACAAGCAGCTCCTGTTCCCGTACAGACGCCTGCACCCGCTCCGACTCCCGCAGCCGCCGAGCCTGCAGCAGAAGACCATAACAACGTTACTACCTCGTTCGGCGAGAAAGTAATAGCTATGGGTACCTTAGAATGCGCACCCGACGGATTCGGATTCCTCCGCAGCGCCGACTACAACTACCTCAGCTCGCCCGATGACATATACGTCAGCCAACAGCAGATACGCCAGTTCGGACTCAAACCCGGCGACACGGTAGAGTGCACAATCCGCTCTAATAAAGATACGGAGAAATATTTCCCCATGGACAAAGTCATCCGCATTAACGGCCTGGCACCCGAAGTAGCTAAGAACCGCATCGCCTTCGAGAACCTCACGCCCCTCTTCCCGGATGAGAAGTTCACCCTGTGCCGCGGTGACAAGAGCGACCCGCTGTCCGTACGTATCATCGACCTGTTCGCACCTATCGGTAAAGGACAACGCGGATTGATAGTAGCCCAGCCAAAGACCGGTAAGACGGTACTGCTTAAGCAGATTGCTAACGCCATAGCCGCCAACCACCCGGAGGTTTATATGATTGTACTTCTCATTGACGAGCGTCCTGAAGAGGTGACCGACATGGCCCGCAGCGTCAAAGCCGAGGTGATAGCCTCGACCTTTGATGAGCCCGCCGAGAACCACGTCAAAGTAGCTAACATTGTGCACGAGAAAGCCAAACGATTGGTAGAATGCGGTCACGACGTAGTTATCCTACTCGACTCCATCACCCGTCTGGCACGTGCCTACAATACCGTAGCTCCTGCCAGCGGTAAGGTACTGAGTGGCGGTGTAGAAGCACAAGCGCTGCATAAACCCAAACGTTTCTTCGGTGCTGCACGTAACATAGAGAACGGCGGTTCGCTCACCATCATAGCTACCGCCCTGACCGAGACAGGCAGCAAGATGGACGACCTGATATTTGAGGAATTCAAAGGTACCGGTAATATGGAGCTGCAGCTCGACCGTAAGTTAGCCAACAAACGTGTCTTCCCCGCAGTAGACATACCGGCCTCCAGCACGCGTCGCGACGACCTGCTTCTGCCGCCTGAGGTATTGAGCCGCATGTGGGTCATCCGCAAGCAGTTGAGCGATATGAACGGCGCTGAGGCGATGGATAAACTGAAGACCTTCATGGAGCGCACCGACAACAACGATGAGTTCCTATTAGCCGTTAACGGAGCACGCTAAAGCTATGCGCATCGCTATATTCAACGGCCCGAACCTGAACATGCTGGGACGACGGGAGCCGGCACTTTACGGCACACGCAGCATGGAACAGATAATGGTAAGTCTGCAGAAGGCTTGGCCCGACGTATGGTTTATGTATCGCCAATCGAATCACGAAGGTGACATCATCGACTGGCTGCAAGAAGCTGACACAGACGCTATCATCCTCAACGCCGGAGGATATACGCACACCAGCGTAGCGATACGCGATGCGATAAGTTGTATACAAGTACCCGTATACGAAGTACACCTAACCAATATCTATGAACGCGAAGACTTCCGCCGACACAGTCTATTGACCGACGTATGCCGGAAGACCTTCATTGGCAACGATTGCTATGAACAAGCTGTGGAACATATTATGGCTGCTTGCCCTTAGTACTACGCTCTATGCGGCAGGCTACTCCGTCACGGGACGCGTGATGGACGCTTCGTCACGCAAGGCGGTAGAGTTTGCTAACGTCAGCATCGCCCGCGAAGGTGAGACAACACCGCTCACCGGCGAGATGAGCGACAAGGACGGCGAGTTTGCCCTCACCGGTCTCAGCAACGGGCGCTATATACTGACCGTCAACTTTGTAGGCTATGTAGACGCCCTACGTCCTATCGTCATCGATGGACAAGACGTCAACATAGGTAAGATATGGCTCAAAGAGGACGCTAAGGTGCTGCAAGAGGTAGAAGTAGTAGCTCAGGGCAGCACGATGCGATTTGAATTAGACCGCAAAGTGTTCACCGTAGACCAAAACTTAGCCGCGGCAGGAGGTAGCGTGACTGACGCATTGGAGAACGTGCCCTCGGTAGACGTAGACCAAGAAGGCAATATCAGTCTGCGCAACTCGGAGAATGTAGAGGTGTGGATTAACGGTAAGCCTTCCGGACTGACCGGCGACAACAGAGCCGACATACTCCGCCAGATGCCTGCCGAGAGCATCAAAGAGATAGAGATAATCACTAATCCCAGCGCTAAGTTCTCGCCCGAAGGTACCGCAGGTATCATCAACTTAGTGATGAAGAAAGACCGCAAAGCCGGCTATTACGGCAGCGTCAACGCCAATATCGACTACGCCCTCTCCGAGCCGTGGACTACACCTCCCGGAGGACGCGGCGGACTGAACTTCAACTTCTCAAAATCGATAGTAGACGGTTATTTCAATGTGGGCTACCACTACCATTCGTCTAACGGGCGCACCATCAACGACCGCTACAACTACGACATAGATGCCGCAGGCGACACTACCGCTATCACTCGTCTCAAACGTAACGGACGCACCAACCGCCTGGGCGGAGGACTATTCGTCAGAGCAGGTTTGGACTTCCACGTTACCGAACGCTCCATCATAGGCGTAAGCGGATTTGGCATGGTCAATACCGCTAACGACAAGACGGGCGGCTGGTTCTCCAGCATCAATAAGAATAACAACTCGTACGACCTGTACCAGGTAACCAACTATGTCGGTCCGCGCAATAGCGCCAACATCGATTCGCTCACGCAGCACTACGACCGCAATCAACGCGGCACAGGTGACCACCCGGGCGGCAACGCTATGCTCGATTGGCGATTCGAGATATCCAAAGCGCGTAAGCTCTCCATGTCCGCCCAGTTCATGCAATTCGGATTCAATCAAGATAACTTCTACGAGCAGACCAACCAAGTGACCCAAGAGCAACTCAGCGAGAACCTCGACCGCAGTGTACAGCTGAAAGCCGACTACGAATGGAAACCCACCAAGCAGAGTCGTCTGGAAGCCGGTTGGCAAACCGACTTAGCATGGCGCAAGGCGTTGGTCAAAGCGTGGGACTGCGATGCCAATGATAACAGGACGGCAGAGTTACTACCCTACTACAACGACTTCCGCAACAACGAACAGACACACGCACTATACATTACCTACGGTAATAGGTTCTGGGACAAGTTGTCGCTGCAGGTAGGTCTGCGCGGCGAGATATACAAGCGGCACATCACTTCGGATTACTACGATGCGACGAACACCCTGACGCAGTATAGCGCCGATACGCTGTATTTCCAACTCTTCCCGTCGGTATATATCGGTTACAACTTCGGCAAGGGACACGAGATGCAAGTCAACTATACCCGCCGTATCGACCGTCCCCGCGGACACCAGATCAACCCACGGCAAGACATGAGCGACCCGACGTATATACAATACGGTAACCCGGAACTGAACCCGCAATACAGTTCGTCGTTAGAACTCAACTACCTCAAGAATTGGGAACGCCACACTATCAGCGCCGGACTCTTCTACCGCTATGCGGAGAAAGTAACTCAAAACATACGCTACCGCGATGCAGCTATTATGCGCAGCACGTTTATCAACTTAGGTACGCGTCACGAGGCCGGTGTAGAGTTAGTCGGCAAGAACAGACTATTTAAAGAACTGCTGCAACTGACCACCAGCGTCAATTTCTACTACAACCGTTTGGATCGCGCCACCTATACGCCGACGTTGAACGGGCAGGTCTTTGACCAGGTAGTCATCCCCGAGCAAAATATCTTTGCCTGGTCGGCGAGACTGAATATGAACTTTATGTTCACCAAGACCTTCTCAGCTCAGATAAGCGGTCGCTACCGCAGTCCGCGTGTAGTAGCCCAAGGACAGACATCGCACAGTTACTCAATAGATATAGGCCTTAGAAAGACGTTCCTCAACAACGCCCTGGCCCTGCAACTGAATGTACGCGACCTGCTCGACTCACGCGCTCGTCGCAATACCACCTCCGGCGATGGCTTCTGGCAATACCAGGAGAATAGTTGGCACAGCCGAACGATAGGTATTGGTTTGACCTATAACTTCGGAAACATGAGAGCAAAACGCAATGAGAGACAAAATAATAATAGTATGTCTGCTGCTGATCAGTACAATGACCAGGGCACAGATGAATAACCCCTACGTAGATGACAAGCTCATCCACTTCGGTTTCTCATTAGGCATGAACCTGATGGCATTTGGTGTGACCGACACGCAAGACTCCATCAACGGCGAGGTCTACCACGCCCGAGTGAGCACGCTGATGCCGGGTTTCTCCGTAGGCTTTATTACCGACCTGCGCCTATGCCGTCACCTCAACCTGCGCTTCACGCCAACCCTGCACTTCGGACAAAAGACGATAACGTACAAATCCGCCAGCGGTAATCCCGTCAAGGGCAGTAGCGGCAACGGCAACAAAGCCGAAGTACTGTCGCTACCGCTATCGCTGCCGCTATACCTGAAATGGTCGGCAGAGCGCGAGAAGAACTACCGTCCGTACCTGATATTCGGCGGCGGAGCAGCCTTCGACTTCGGCGGACAGAAAGAGCGTCCGATCTATCAACAACGCTGGGACTATTTCATCAGTTTCGGTTTCGGATGCGACTTCTACCTTAGATGGTTCAAACTCTGTCCGGAGATTAAATACCAGATAGGCTTCAAAAACGCCCTGACGCCTATAGAACAACGTCCGCAGTTAGCTGCCGAAGACGAGTTCTATACACGTGCCATCAAACGATTGTCGAACCAGATGCTCACTATCTCCTTTAACTTCGAATAAGTATGATGCGACGCTATATCCTATTGTACCTAATGCTGACGACTATACTGTTCACCGCGTGTCGCGAAGAACAAATCAGTTCGGATCCGAGTATGCAATTGGCATTCTCGAAGCAAGAGGTGCTCTTCGACACCGTCTTTACCGGCATGGGCAGTTCGACGCAGCAGGTGATGGTATACAACCGCAATCGCAATGCTATACGCATTAGCGATGTTTGGTTAGAGAATGGCAATGCCTCGTATTTCAAACTCAACCTGGACGGCGAGAATAAGATGGAGAACCTGCACAATATCGTGCTGAACGGTAAGGACAGTCTATTCCTGTTTATCCGAGTAACCATCGACCCGCAAAAGGAGAACTCACCGATATTGGTGACGGATACGATACGCTTTCTGGTGAACGGTAATGTACAAAATATAGCCTTAGAGGCCTACGGTCAGAATGTGCGCATCATCCGCAATCCCAACGGCAGCGGCCGCACCAACTATGACACGCACACCTTTATCAACCGTCTGCCCTATCTGATATACGATACAGTAGTAGTAGGCGGTCCGCTCTATTTCGAACCCGGTGCCACACTCTATATGCACAACAAGGCTTCTATCTATGCCTTAGGCGATGTACAAGCTATGGGCGAGAAAGACAATCCTATTACCATTCGCGGCGACCGCTTAGACCATCTCTTTGACTCCGTCCCCTACGCCGTAGCTTCCGGTCAATGGGGAGGCGTATTCCTCATCAACTACGCCGACAACAACTACCAACCCGCCTATACGCTCCGCAACATCGACATACTGAGCGGTTCGATAGGCTTGTATTGTTATTCGGAGAGTCCGGAACATATGGGAACGCTACAGATAGAGAACGCCCGCATACACAATCACTCCATCTACGGAGTCGTGCTGCAAAACACCGATGCCACTATCGCTAACAGCGAGATAAGCAACTGTGCGGCTTATTGCCTCTACTTAGAAGGCGGGAAACACACTATCGTCCATACTACCGTAGCTTCGTTCTTCGGATGGCCCTACTCCAACCTGAATATCCACAATACGAGTCGCCAAGACGTAGCGGCAGTATATATCAATAACCTGAGTAAAGAATATGCGCCTACCGAGTTGCACCTGCTCAACAGTATCGTTACCGGAGCCAGAGACAACAACTTAGTAGTAGCAACTCCCCTGCCCAAATACTACGAAGGCGAGATAACAGGCAGTTACCTCAAAGCGGACAGTATCAAGACCGATTGGTGTCACGACAATGTATATGCCTCGGACAGCGACACCGTATTTGTGAATACATACTATCTCTACCGCGAATATAAATACTACGATTTCCGCTTGGACAGCGTCTCACCTGCCCGCGGCATAGGTGATAGTATAGCAGGTAGTAAGTATCCCTTCGACAAAGTAGGTCGCGAGCGTAAGTCGCGTCCGGATGCCGGTTGCTATGAATACTGATTATGCAGCAACCATAGGATTCTTTGACGGTGTTCATAGCGGACACCGCTTTCTGATTGACTGCTTGCGTCGTACGGCGCAAGAGCAAGGACTAAGGAGTGCGGTAGTAACCTTTACCACCCATCCCCGTCAGGTTTTAGACGGTCCTTCACCAGCATTGCTGACTACGTGTAACGAGCGAATGGATTTGCTTCGAGCGACAGGTATTGATAACATCTTTGATTTCGACTTTGCCGACATCCAATCGCTTACCGCAGCCGAGTTTATGGCCTTACTGAGCGAACAATACCACGTGCGCACCCTATTGATGGGCTACGACCATCGCTTTGGGTCCGACCGACTGAACGGTATAGAAGCCTATCGACAGGCGGCTCAAGGTATAGACATCCGCATACAAGCTATTGCACAGGCACCGGAAGGGGCTGTATCGTCCTCTGCTATTCGGCGTGCCTTATCAGCCGGCGATGTAGAGGGGGCGAATAAGATGTTAGGATATACCTATAGTATGAGTGGCGATATCGTGCACGGCAAGGGCATAGGACGTCAATTAGGATTTCCTACGGCTAATATACAGGTAGCGAAAGATAAACTGATTCCCAAGAACGGCGTCTATGCCGTAGAAGCCGAATGGGGTAACGAACATCATCCGGCCATCGTGAATATCGGCACTAACCCCACTATCGGTAACGAGGGGACCAGTATTGAAGTGCATATTCCCGGTTTTCAGGGCTCATTATACGGGCAGCGACTGACTATCCGATTGTTGCGTTACATAAGGGTAGAAAAGAAATTTGCCACCTTAGACGAGCTAAAGCGGCAAATACTCTCTGACGTACAAAGTCTATAAGACCTTATTTCAATCCGTCGCGCTTAAGCAGAGCGTCGATAGTAGGTTCTCCACCGCGGAAACGACGATAGAGTGCCATAGGTTCTTCAGTACCGCCACGCTCCAAGATATTGGTGCGGAAGAGGTCTGCCTCCTGTTGGTCGAAGATAGAACCACGCTCCAGTTTAGCAGCCTGGAATTGAGCAAACGCATCAGCATCCAACAACTCCGACCACTTATAACTATAGTATCCGGCAGCATAGCCTCCGGAGAAGATGTGCGTGAAGGCCGTCTCCATCTGTGTACCGGGGATATCAGGCATCACTTGTACCTGCTCCATTGCCTTGTTACCAAAGGCAATAACCTCGGCTAAGGTATCTTTCTTCACCTCAAAGGGAGCAGTCAACGTATGCCAAGCCATATCCAGATAACCGAAGCTCAACTGGCGTACGCAAGCATAGGCTGCGTGATAGGTCTGCGAAGCATGCATCTTATCGAGCAACTCCTGAGGCAGGGCATTACCATCCTCATAATGCTTAGCAAAGGTATCGAGGAACTCTTTCTCATCAATGAAGTTCTCGTTGAATTGACTGGGCAACTCCACAAAATCGCGCGGCACATTCGTTCCGCTCAGCGCAGCATATTGGCATTTGGTAAGCATACCATGCAAACCATGACCAAACTCGTGCAAGAAAGTGCGCACCTCGTCGTAGGTCAGCAAGGCGGGCTTACCACCCTTACCTTCCGCATCAGCCTGAACAGGGCGCGTGAAGTTCATCACGTTGACGATATGCGGACGCGAGTCTGTACCGTCTTTTTCACGCCACTGAGGCTTGAAATCGTTCATCCAAGCGCCACCACGTTTTCCCTCACGCGGATGGAAATCGGCATAATAGACAGCCACAAAATTACCCTCGGCATCGAATACCTCATAGGCACATACCTCAGGATGATAGACCTGGATATTCTTATTCTCCACAAAGGTCAGACCATATAAACGCTTCGCCAAGCCGAAGACGCCCTGCTTAACAGCCTCTAACTCGAAATAAGGACGGAGCACATCATCCGAGATACTATATTTGGCATCTTTGAGTTTTTTGGAGTAATAAGAGAAATCCCAAGGTTGAATCTGTCCTTTGAAACCAATGGATTGTGCATATTCCTGCAGCTCCTTCATCTCCTTACGGGCAGCCGGCATATAAGCATCACGCAGTTGGTCCAAGAACGACATCACAGTCTCCTGCTTCTCGGCACAGGTCTTATGCAGCGATTTAACGGCATAAGTAGGTTTGTCGAACAACTTCGCCAGTTGAAGACGCGTATTGGCTATCTCCACGATGTTAGCGGTATTATCAAACTCACCACCCACGCAGCGACTATTGTAGGCCATATACAGTTTCTCACGCAAAGCACGGTTGTCGCAGTCCTTCATAAAGGGGATATAGGTCGTAGGCTTGAGGTCCATCAACCAGCCTTCCTGTCCCTGTTTCTCAGCATTGGCCTTCATCATAGCCTTGGTATCATCGTTGAGGCCGGACAAGTCATTCTCGTCAGTAACCAGATAAGTCCAGGCGTTAGTAGCCTTCAATACATTCTGGCCATAGGCGGTAGTGAGGTTTGACAGGCGCATGCTCAACTCGCGCAACTGCTCCTTACCTTCCGGCGAGAGGTTAGCGCCATTATTGGCAAAGCCCTCGTAGATGTCATCCAACAACTTGCGTTGTTCAGGATTGAGATCCAACGACTCGCGCTGGTCATAGACGGCTTTGATACGTTGGAACAGACCTTCGTTGAGGCGAATAGTAGTAGAATACTCACTGAGCTTAGGACTCAGTTCTACTTCCAATTCCTGCATCTGCTCGTTAGTCTCGGCAGAAGCAAGGTTGTAGAAGCACGAAGCTACCACTTCCAGCAGGTGGCCCGAATTGGTATAAGCCTCTATGGTATTCTCAAAGGTAGGTTCTTCAGTATTAGCCACGATAGCATCTATCTCAGCTAAGCCCTGCTTCATACCCTCCTCAAAAGCAGGCATATAGTGCTCCACTTTAATATCATTAAAGGGATAAGTTCCGTGAGGAGTATTCCAATTCTGATAGTTGAAGAATGGGTTTTTCTGTTGGCATCCCATCAATGCCATTGCGGCAAAAGCCATAAGTGTCAGTTTTTTCATATTGGGTTATTTTTCATTGCGAATCAAGTTGACGGCACCTTTGCGTTTGTATTTGACGCCATCGGTACCGGTAGCCTCGATAATATAGTAATAAGCGCCTACGGGAGCCTTACGTCCATTGATGCGTCCGTTCCATCCTTTAGCCGGATCGTTCCATGTAAATACCTGATGTCCCCAGCGATTGAATACCCAGCAACGGAAAGAGGCCAGCGAGCGATAGACCACGCGGAACTCATCGTTCTGGCCGGGAGAGCAATCGGGAGTAAAGACATTAGGCACCAGCAGCATAGAGGTATGCAGAGTAACTGTAGCCGAATAGGACGAATCGGCACAATGGGCATTACCCACGATAAGCGAGACCTGATACTGCGTTGTTCCGGCCGAATTGGCATCATCAAAGATGTAGCGTATATTGGCTTCCGTGCGGGTAGTCCGCAATTCGTTCTCGCGCTTGATAGTCCATACAAAATATTCCGCCTTGGGCGATGGATGGGCTTGGAAATAGATATCCAGCGGTGCCGAGCCGCTCAATACACTATCCGATATAGGACGCATGTTTTCGTTCTCTATCGCCTCGCCACGCGTGGTAGTAGTATGTACGGGGAAGAGACCTACAGCTACAGCCTCGACAACAGGTGTCTCTATCTTATCGGCTGTACCCAGCAGCACCTCGGAGAACTGCACCTCAGTAAGCGTAAAGCGAGCGTCATCCATCAACGGACGGATAGAGAAATGAGACGGATCAGACAAGGCCAGACTATCTTTATACGAATAGTTCAACCAGTCAGTCTCCTGCCATTTCTTATCGTCGTATGTCAGCACCATTTGATACGGCAAGGTCATCTGCACATACGTTCCGGCCATATTGAGGCTGTCAGATGTATAGCGGATAGGACTCAAGCCTTCGATAGTAAAGTTCGTTTCCTCACAGTCGGGCACCACACGCACATCCTTGCCGGATAGGCGATGCAGGCTATAATCGATAACGACAAAGGTCTCCTGTTCTGCACCCTGCTCCACCTTGTAGCAATGTCCGTCTTCGACATTGATAAAGGTATTCATATTGGAATATACCTGACCGGTTGTCAAGTCTGTCCAATTGGCATTCTGCCCGTTCGCAGTCTCAAAATTAGCCTGCAAGGCCGACGAAAAAGCATAGATATGGTCTGCACCTTGCGGATCGGGCACCGTATAATAACGTCCGTCAAAACTGCTCACACGCAGTATATTGGCAGCCGTTAAGGCTACTCCACCCCACAACAGCAGGCACATAAGGATATGGAATCGATGACCTCGCATTATTTATTGACTTGGAAACGGGTATTACCGTTCTTAAAGAAGTCGACAATCTGGTTAGCGGCTGCTATACCGGCATTGATATTGGCCTCAGCAGTCTGGGCACCCATCTTCTTAGGCGTAGCGAAATAGCGTCCCTCGAAAGCACGCATCTGAGCATCGGCAACAGGCATAATATCGGTCACATACTTAAAGTCCGCACGATCATTCATCAGGCGAATCAAATCTTCCTCGTTCATGACCTCCTTACGAGCCGTGTTGACCAATATAGCGCCCTTAGGCATTCTATTGAGCAGAGCATAATCGATGCTCTTGATGGTTTCGGGCGTAGCCGGGATATGCAGACTGACGATGTCGCAGGTCTCATACAACTCGTTGGCGCTGTGCACCGGCGTCACACCGGCAGCCACCATAGCTTCATCCGGGCAGTAGGCATCGTAAGCCGATACTTCCATACCGAAACCTTTAGCTATTCGGGCTACATTGCGCCCCACATTACCGAAAGCATGAATACCCAAGCGTTTGCCAAGCAGTTCCGTTCCGCTGGTGCCGTTGTAGAAATTACGAACGGCATAGACCATCAGTCCCAGTGCCAACTCTGCTACAGCGTTGGAGTTCTGACCGGGCGTATTCATAGCTACTACCTTATGCGCCGTAGCGGCTTCCAAGTCGATATTGTCGTATCCAGCACCGGCACGAACCACTATCTTCAGTTTGGCAGCGGCATCCAACACCTCGGCATCTACTTTATCCGAACGGATAATCAGCGCATCCGCATCAGCGACAGCTTCTAACAATTGGGCTTTGTCCGAATATTTTTCCAAGAGCGCCAATTCGTATCCTGCGCCCTCTACCACTTCACGGATGCCATCTACAGCCACCTTAGCAAAGGGTTTCTCTGTTGCAACAAGTACTTTCATTGTAATTGGAATTTAAGCATTAACAATTAGTGCAGCTTTTCATATTCGCGGATGCAGTCTACCAGAGCCTGCACACCGGCTACATCCATAGCATTGTAGCACGAAGCGCGGAAACCGCCTACGAGACGGTGTCCCTTGATGCCGACCATGCCCTTAGCGGTAGCGAACTTGAAGAAGTCGTCTTGCAACTCCTCATACTCCGGTTTGAGGACGAAGCAGATATTCATACGACTGCGATCCTCTTGCTCCGTAATAGTAGGCATAAAGAGTTTGGATGAGTCGATGCAGTTGTAGAGCAAATCGGCTTTCTGCTGATTGCGACGGTCAATCCACTCTACTCCGCCATTAGCCTTCAACCAGCGCAGGTTCAGCAGGGCGGTATAGATAGGCAGTACGGGAGGAGTATTGAACATCGAACCGTTGTCGATATGCGTTTGATAGTTAAGCATAGTCGGTATATAACGGCTCACCTTACCCAAGCACGATTCCTTAATGATGACAAAAGTCAGACCGGCAGGAGCGATATTCTTTTGGGCACCGCCGTAGATGATATCATATTTAGAGGCATCGATAGGACGACTCAAAATATCCGACGACATATCGGCTACCAAGGGTACATTACCTTTCTTAGCATATATCTGCTGCAATTTGCGTTCCGATATCTCGGTGCCGTAAATGGTATTGTTAGTAGTAATATGGAAATAGTCGGCATCAGCGGGTATCTCATAATCCGTAGGAATAGAATTGGTGCTGACAGCAACTTCTACCACTTCGCCAAATCCCTTAGCCTCTTTGATGGCTTTCTTAGACCACACACCGGTATTGAGATAGGCAGCCTTTTTCTCCAGCATATTGAACGGAACCATGCAGAACTGCAGACTGGCACCTCCGCCTAAGAATAGCACGCGATAACCTTCTGGCACGCCCAACAACTCTTTCATCAGCGCTTCCGCCTCATCTACTACCGGCTGGAAGTACTTAGCACGGTGGGATATCTCCAATATACTCAAGCCTTCTCCTTGGAAATCCAGAACGGCATCGGCTGTTTGTTTGATTACTTCTTGAGGCAGGATACTCGGTCCTGCATTAAAATTGTATTTCATATTGATTGGATTGAAATAATTACATTCTCATCATCAGTCCCTTGCGGTTCCACTCCGTAGCATGGCGGCGGATAACCGTACCGTTAAAGGTAGGACGAGCCTCGTTCTTATACAAGTTGAGCGCCATAGCTACAGCTGCTATATCGGCTTCACCTTCTTTAGGCTGAGGCAACAACTCGGCAGGAATCTGCTTGCCGGCTTTGCGCATACGCTCGATAAGGTCCTGATTGAATTGTTCTTTGGCCTGACCGGACTTATACTCACGATATTGTTTCTCGTGCATCGCGAACTCAAACAATTCTTCGTCATCCTGTCCGCGCTCCCAGCCCAGTTCTTTCATCTCTTTGATGAAGCGCGGCAACTCATCCGGATAGAGAGCCTGCGGGTCACCGGTATAGAATTCGAAGCCTTTCTCCTTAGCCAACTCGATAATCTCCGGAGCCAACTCACCGGGCAGCTTACCCGACTTACCCAGAATCATACCCCACATAGCGGGATCCATGCGCGTGAAAGGTTTCTCGTCCATCGACTTGGAGTAGAGATTCATCAGAGCGGCATTCTTAACATATTGCGAGAAGGGTGTTACCAAGCAAGGCGTACCCAACATAGGCCATATACGTTGTACCTCGTCGAAGAGTTCTACCAGCAGTTCATCTTCGCTCAACTCATGCTGACCTTTCTTGCGCAGGTTAGCATTAATAGCAGCATGCATACCTTTCAGGTCAGCCATCAACGAACCCATCATTCCACCCGGAAGACCACAGCCTACCAGCAGACTGGTCATCAGCGCATTCTTCGGGTCAATCCAATAGCCGAGGAAGTCGTCAATGAACGATTGAGTAAGACTGCGCGCCTCCATATAGGCTTTCATATTGATATCCTTAACTAAGAAACCGGCATCTTTGAGCATGGCCTGGATGGTAATTACATCCGGATGCACCTTACCCCAGCTGAGCGGCTCCATAGCTACGTCCAACACATCACCGCCGGCTTTAGCTACCTCCAGCATCGAAGCTACGGAGAAGCCGGGACCCGTATGGCCATGGTATTGAATGATAATATCGGGATGTTTCTCCTTAATAGCCGCTACTATGACGCCCAACATGTGCGGACGACCTATACCGGCCATATCCTTAAGGCAAATCTCTTGGGCACCACCCTCGATAAGTTGCTCTGCCAGGTTGATATAATACTCCACCGTATGCACTTTGGAATAGGTGATACACATCGTAGCCTGAGCTGTCATACCGGCAGCCTTTGCCCATTTGATAGAAGGGATAATATTACGCGGGTCATTCAGTCCACAGAAGATACGGGTAATATCCGTTCCCTGCGCATGCTTCACCTTATACATCAGTTGACGCACGTCTGCAGGCACCGGATTCATGCGCAGCGCATTCAGACCACGGTCCAACATGTGGGTCTTAATACCCGCCTCATGGAAGGGCTTAGTAAAGGTGCGAACTGCCAGATTGGGATTCTCTCCGTACAATAAGTTCACTTGCTCACTGGCACCGCCGTTGGTCTCTACACGGTCAAAGCACCCCATATCGATAATAACGGGAGCGACTTTAGCCAACTGATCCTTACGGGGGACATACTTACCGCTCGACTGCCACATATCGCGGTACACAAGCGAGAACTGAACTTCTTTCTTAGTTTCTATTTTCTTAGCCATGATATATAGATTGTTTTATTATATTTCAAATTAGCGTGCAAAAATACAAAATTTTTTTGATATATGCAAAAAAAAGCGGCACTTAGCCGCATTTTTTAATGGAAACGATGGGCAAAGCCTATAGAAAGCAGTTCTTTGAACTGAAGGTGAGCCTTCGAATCGCTGCTCTTCACCGTATTATCGAAGCGCGGGTGCAGCGTCACCCGAGCGGAGAGGAAGCGATTGATGATAAACTGGCAGTTGACCTCCCAATCCAATTCCACGCGGTGGTAATTGGTATAGAAATAGAACTCAGTATCCAATGCTATTTCGCGCAGAGGTTGCCATACATACTGTACACGCATACTACTACCTATCTCATTCAGCATTCGGTGACCGGCCTTAATACCATAATTCGTCACATCCGTACCCAAGACCGAATCACCATGATAGGCATATACCATCTTGTAGGCCAATGGCGAGACCATAATACTGAGGTTCTTAACCGGTTTGTAGTCAATACCAAGGGTAAGATTAAACTTAATCGGCGTCAGGAACGAGGATTTAACCTTAGGTTTATTAGCCGTCCAGATATTAAAGAAATTGGTTTGAAAATCCGCACTGGTAGCCACTGAGAGATTTTTATAGACCTGATAACCAAATTTAGTATAGATACGGAACAGGTCATCGGTAAAGTTATAACTGCGCAGCGAGTCACCGGTAACTGTTGTAGCACCTACACGCCATTCGCCCATATTATCCCAACTGATTTTGTCTTTCTGATAGTTAATCTGTCCTTTCATCAAAGCCAAGACGGCGATACTGGAGTTACCACCTTTGTACCAATTGGGCGAGATATAGTTTTGCGAGAACTGCAGCATCGTGACGGCTTCTTTACGCCAAGGGGATTGTTCGTAACGGATAGCGCGACGGATGTCGGCCATATCCTCCTGCAAATCAGGGATTATACTCGGTTCGATGAGGTATCGCCGATTGCGCGCCTCGTGCACCAATACGCGAGTTACTGAGTCACGTTTATGCATGATGGAATCTTCGATGCGTTTTTTCTCTACCGGCATATTCGGTCGCATAACCGCTATCGAGTCGCGCAGGATAGCCAATGCCTCCGTCAGCATTACCTCGCGTTCCAATAAGTCATTGTAGATAGAATCCAAACGCAACGAGTCGCGCATACGTATTTGGCGACTCTGATTAGCCACCATCTGAAGCAACAATTCATCATCAGATACCGTCTGAGGAATTATATCTTTCAGATAGACAGTATCCTTAGTCTGCCCCGCAGCAGCGAAGCAACAGAAAAGGGATAATATCGCTATCAGCAATCGACGCATGGGCGACGCAAAGAACGGACGATGAGCCATATTCCCCATACAATCAGAGGAAGACTAAGCCATTGTCCCATATTGAGAAGCATCTGTTGCTCAAAAGCCTCTTGGTCGTTCTTGATAAACTCCAGCATGAACCGTGTACCGAAGACCAATTCCAGGAACACGCCGAAAATCAGTCCTTCACGTCGGTAGCACTTGCCTTTCCAATACATAAGCCAGGTTACCCCAAAGGCTACGAGACAATAAAGCATCTCATAAATCTGGGTAGGATGGCAAGGTACGGTTTGTCCGTCACGCACGAAGACAAATCCCCACGGCAGGTCGGTCGGGCCGCCGTAAATCTCGGAGTTCATCAGGTTGCCCAAACGTATCAATGCCCCGGCAACGCACACGCCGATAACCAAGCGGTCAAAAATCCAGATGAGCGAGGTGTGGAACTTAGGTTGTTTGGAAAAATGTTTCTTGTTTAACAGCCAAGAGGAGATAATCAAACCAACAGCGGCTCCATGACTGGCCAGTCCGCCTTCCCATATACGCAGCAACCACAAGGGGTGCTCAATATAGGGATTGCGGTAATGGATATTCCAAGCAAAGATTTGTATCGGGTCGTCAGTCCAATGCCATTCGTAGAACCAGCAATGGCCTAATCGCGCTCCGATAATGGTGCCCAAGGTCATCCAGATAAATATCTTATCGGGCCAATCCTTAGGGCAGTTCTCATGGGCATATAACTTAACTTGAATCAGATACGCCACATACAGGCCGATAGCCCATAATAAGCCGTACCATCGTATTCCTCCGTCTCCTATATGCAGGAGGATAGGATCCACATTCCAAGTAACGAAGCCCAACATCGTTTATGCCTCCATTCTACCGTGACACTGTTTATATTTCTTACCGCTTCCACAAGGACAAGGATCATTTGGGCGCGGCTTTTTCTCCACACGCAGCGGTTCGGGGCGTTGCATTTCGCGTGTATCGCGTCCGGCAGCGGCAGCTTGTCCGCTGGCTTGTGCTGCGCGTTGTACAGCATCTTTCTGAGTGCGGTAACGGGACATATCCGTACGGCGTTCAGCCTGGGCTTGCTGCACATTCTGAGGCTGCTGCTGAGGAATATATCCGCGCAGCAGGATTGCAATAGCTCGGCGGTTGAAGCTATCCAACATCTGGCGGAAGATATTGAACGACTCTAACTTATAGATGAGCAGCGGGTCTTTCTGTTCGTAGGACGCATTCTGAACCGATTGCTTCAGGTCGTCCAACTGACGAAGATGCTCTTTCCATTCATCGTCAATAACATAGAGAATCATGCGTTTCTCAAACTCCTTCACTACTTCCTTGCTATCCGTTTCAGCAGCGCGGCGCAGGTTGACGGAGATATTGTAAATATGCTTACCGTCAGCAATAGGCACGAGAATATTCTCGTACATAGCGCCTTTGTCCTTGTATACCTGCTGGATAACAGGATTAGCCGTTTGCATCAGTTTATCCATGCGGCGTTTGAAGGTCTCAATAGCAGCTACAGCCAGCCTATCGCTCAAGGTCTCTTCCTTGGTGCCGCGGAAAGTCTCTTCATCGAAGGGCACCTCCATAGCAAAGGTCTGCATAACAGCATATTCCAGCGAAGCGTAGTCCATGGTATCACGGGCATCAGCGATGATGGATTCGGCGGTGTCATAGATCATGTTAGTGATATCCACACCAATACGCTCCCCCATTAGGGCGTGGTGACGCTTAGCGTAAATGACGTTACGTTGACGATTCATTACATCATCGTAGTCTATCAAACGCTTACGGATACCGAAGTTATTCTCTTCCACTTTCATCTGGGCTTTCTCCACATTGCGGGAGATCATAGAGTGCTCAATAGCCTCTCCTTCCTGCCAGCCCATACGATCCATGATGCCGGCGATACGGTCACTACCGAACATACGCATCAAGTCATCTTCGAGCGAGATAAAGAATACCGACGAACCCGGGTCACCCTGACGTCCGGAACGTCCGCGCAACTGGCGGTCGACACGACGGCTCTCGTGACGTTCGGTACCTATGATAGCCAGACCACCGGCCTCTTTCACTTCCGGCGTGAGTTTAATATCCGTACCACGACCGGCCATATTAGTAGCAATAGTCACTACGCCCTTACGACCGGCTTCGGCTACTATTTCCGCCTCACGTTGGTGCAACTTAGCATTCAACACATTGTGAGGTATCTTACGCAAGTTAAGCATCTTGGACAGCAACTCGGATATCTCTACGCTCGTAGTACCTACCAATACCGGTCGGCCGGCATTGACCAAAGCCACGATCTCGTCAATAACGGCATTGTATTTCTCACGTTTGGTGCGGTAGATGCGGTCGTCCATATCCTTACGGGCTATAGGACGATTGGTGGGGATAACTACTACATCGAGTTTATAGATATCGAAGAACTCCTTAGCCTCTGTCTCCGCTGTACCTGTCATACCGGATAGTTTCTTGTACATACGGAAGTAGTTTTGGAGCGTGATAGTGGCAAAGGTTTGGGTAGCACCTTCTACCTTTACATTCTCCTTAGCTTCTACAGCCTGGTGCAAACCATCCGACCAGCGACGACCTTCCATAACACGACCGGTCTGTTCGTCCACGATCTTAACCTCGTTATTGTCAATGATATAATCGACATCTTTCTCAAAGAGCGTATACGCTTTCAGCAATTGGTGAACAGTATGTACACGTTCGGATTTGACGGCATAATTAGCCAAAATCTCATCCTTGCGTTGCTGTTTCTCTTCAGCCGTCAGGTTTTCCTTTTCCAAGTCCGCCATCTCGGATCCCACATCGGGTAAGACGAAGAAGTTGGGGTCGTCCGTATTGCCGGTAAGCGTATCAATACCCTTGTCGGTCAGTTCTATAGATTTATTCTTCTCATCGATAACGAAGTACAACTCATCGGTAGCAATGTGCATATTCTTCTCGTTCTCCTGGAGGTAGAACTCCTCGGTCTTCTGCAGGCGCACTTTAACGCCCTGTTCACTGAGGTATTTGATGAGAGCTTTATTCTTAGGCATTCCCTTAAACGAGCGGAAGAGAGCCAACTCACCTTCCTCTCGCACTTTCTCATCCTCGCTACCCATCTTAGCTTTAGCTTCGGTAAGCAGTTTGGTAGTCAGGTTTTGCTGCGTGCGCACGAGCTGTTCGACACGATGCTTGTATTCATCAAACATCTGATCCTCGCCTCGCGGAATAGGTCCGCTGATAATCAAAGGCGTACGAGCGTCGTCAATCAATACCGAGTCCACCTCATCGACGATAGCGAAGTTATGACCACGCTGCACCAAGTCGAGGGGCGAAGTAGCCATATTATCACGCAGATAGTCGAAACCGAACTCGTTATTGGTACCAAAGGTGATATCTGCAGCATAGGCACGACGACGTTCATCGCTATTGGGTTTGTATTTATCGATACAGTCGACGGTCAAGCCATGGAACATATACAGCGGTCCCATCCATTCGGAGTCACGTTTAGCCAGATAGTCATTGACGGTTACCACATGTACCCCTTCGTGCGTTAAGGCGTTGAGGAAGACGGGAAGTGTAGCTACCAAGGTCTTACCTTCACCGGTTGCCATCTCAGCAATCTTGCCCTGATGGAGTACTACGCCGCCAAATAGTTGCACATCGTAGTGCACCATATCCCACGTTATCTCATTGCCTCCTGCCGTCCAATGATTGCAATAGACAGCCTCGTCACCGTCTATCTCCACGAAGTCGAAACGGGTATCGGCAGCTAAGTCGCGGTCCATCTGGGTAGCTTTGACGCGCACATACTCACTCTCGGCAAAACGGCGGGCAGTAGACTTAACGATTGCAAAAGCTTCGGGCAGAATATCCATCAGGATTGCCTTATAATCCTCCTGAATCTCTTTCTCCAACTTATCTACCTCGTTGTATACTTTCTCACGGCGATCTATCTCCAGGTCTTCTATTCCGGCCTTGAGTTCGGCGATACGATTCTTCTTATCACTTACCTGGTCGACGATACGCTGCATGAGCGCCTGACTGCGGGCACGCAAGTCATCGTTACTCAAGGCGTCAATCTCAGGATAGACTTCTTTTATCTTGTCCACATAAGGCTGTATCTCGCGCATATCGCGCTGAGCCTTGTTGCCGAACAACTTACTGATGATGGAAATCAAATTCATATATCTTTCTTTTTTATTAATATCCAAATGATTATCGGTGCTCCGAACAACGAACTCATCGTTGATATCGGCAGCGGATAGGTGGAGAGCGAACATAGTATGTCGCACAGGAGCAATAAGTCAGCCCCCACCAGTGCTGCTACCGGCACCGTGATGCGATGATTGGTAGTGCGGCATAATCCTCGCGCAATATGCGGGACAGCCACACCCACAAACGCTATCGGGCCGCAAAAGGCAGTAACGCCGCCTGCTAATAAGCCCGTGGTTAAGACGATGCCCAGACGCACACGCGGAACGTTGACGCCCAAGGCTCGCGCATAGTCATCGCCCAACAGCAAACCGTTGAGAGGTTTGACCAATAAGACGAGTAACCCAAATCCAACACACAAAATACATGCCAAAACGCTTAATTGCTGCCATCCTACATTACTCAGACTGCCAAGCGTCCACACAATAAAGAGTTTGAGAGCATCGGGATTGGAGTAGTTTTGCAACACATTGACCAATGCTCCGGCAATAGCCCCAAGCATCATACCAATGATGAGCAGACTCACATTGGAATGCACTCGTTTCGACAGCACCAGCATGATTAGCAGCACTACGGCACTGCCGCAAATAGCTGCTATACTGACGGCTACATTTCCTAATGCAGCCCCCAAAGCCATACTGCCCAACATCGTTACCAGCGCCACCCCCAGACTGGCTCCGGACGATACGCCGAGGATGTATGGACCGGCTAACGGATTGCGGAAAAGCGTTTGCATAGTCAGACCACTGACGCTGAGCGCCGCACCTGCCAAAATGGCAGTCAACATCTTTGGCAGACGAAGATGATGGATAATGCGGTAATCCATTGACGACAGATGATGCGTGAGGGGAGAGATAAATACACTCCCGCAGCACACATCCAAGCAAGCCAGCAGTGCCAAGAGCACCACTAAGCCGATAAACAATATCGTCTGTCTATGCTTCACTACTATTAAGCCTCCTCTCCAAAGACGACTCCTTTAGAACCGGAGGATTGCATATCTTTTTTCATAATCATCGGCCATACAATCATGATAATCATGAACAGCGCTGCAATGACGAGCACGATGATTTGCAGAATGCGTACGATGCGAACAATAAGTTCGTTGGTACGAATGAGGGTATAGTCGAATATATTATGCAGCGTAAAGGGCACACCATTCTCGGCAAACCAACCCACATGTTCCTCGGTATCGGATACCAATCCGTCCGCCATGTTAAGGAACGATTTCCATCCAATGAGGCTAACGAGCCAATCTACCTCTTCGTTGTCATCGACAAAACCTTTAACATCATGTGCCTGAGAGAGAACGGTAGACAGCTTGTCGGGATTCATTATCTCATTCAGGCAACCGGGCTGAGAGCGCTCCAAGCGCGTCTCCAGTATAGCTACGCCATCGCTAAGCATTTGGTCGGCTTTGTCGGGCACCATGGACAAGGATACGAGCAGTCCGTCCAACAGGATAGTACCCAACACCAAGATAATAGTCAGCAGGACCTTGGTAGGCGATTTAGGTTGCGGACGCAGCAGAGTCCAAAAAATCAATACTGCCAAAGCAGGGATAAGGATGGCAAACAGGACCAGATAAATAGTATTCATTCTTGCGGTTTGTATATTACCGTTTTGCGTGGGCGACAACTCTCTTTCGCGTTTTGCCAAAACGGTTTGCGTAATTGTTTCAATTCTTTATATTGTCCGCTCCGTCCCAAGTCGCGCATCACTACGCGCGCGAGCAAACGTCCGCAGGGGGCTTGCATGTACTCGGTAAACGTATCGGGTCGCAATGTTTCCGCATTGCGGGTCATCAGCAGGGTGTACTTACGTTTCTTATCGTTCCAAGAGTTAAAGATAGAGGCCGCGCCTTTCCAGCAGGATATAGCGATAATCGCCTGCACCGGGACGTACCACCAACTGAATCTATATAACGGCACACAAACTACGCCCACTCCCATAAACAAGAGGAGAAAGGCGTAGCTGTTCAAATAGACGAATCTCGGGAATGTCGAGATCGGGTGTTGCATTATTGAGCCTTAGCAATTGCTTTATAGAAAGCGTCAACAACCTTCTGAGCCTCAGCCTCGTCAGCATCCGGCAGCAGCACGTTGGTTACCTGAGTAAAGGCCTCATAATACAGTTTATAGGACTGGCAGAAGCAACCACAGCAAGTTCCCTCTTTAACATAGCCTACTTCCTTAACACTGCTCGGAAGGATATATTTAACTACCTTACCCTGATTGAAGATATAGCAAGCCTTCATTTGAAGCACTTCAACGACGCGTTTGTCCGTAATTACGAGGTAGCCCTGACGCTTGAAGCCCAGGATACCGGCAATTGCTTTTTTAAACTCACCGATTGTACGTGCGATAGGGTTAGAACTGGTTGCCCACAATTCAGCTTCGAGCTCGAAAACGAGTTTCTCATCCTGGGCCAGGAGAATGCCTGATTTTAAATCTGCCATAATAGTTTGGGTTTATATGAATATGCCTACAGCCTTTCAGGCGCTTCGGCGATTTCCGTATACTTTGGAATTTGCTTGCAAAGATACGGATAATTTTTCGTTTTCACAAATATTTTCACAAAAAAGTGCTCTCACTCCTGCATTTTTTACAAAAAATGCTCATAATTATTGGATATGTGCGGGAAAAAGTATAATTTTGTCGTCGAAAATCACGAATCGAAAATGTTATACACTCTTACATCTTCTCTTCATCACGAAGACCTGCCGGAGGCCTTAGTGCCCGATGAAGCGTTTGTCAAGTCTCACCAGGTAGTAGCCGTTCTGACAGGTGGTACTGAATCCCTGTTTTTGCAACTGGTGCGCCAAGGACAAATAAAAATGAGTGAGCCGGTCTATCTGGTGGTCAGTCAACAAAGCAATTCCTTAGCTGCCGCCTTAGAGATACTGGCATGGATTAATCAGCACGACGGTCAGGGCGAGGTGTTAACGCCACGCGGATAAGCACCGCATCATGGTCAGAGTAGCGAAAGAGCATATTGCGCTTAGCCTGACGCGTTAATCCGTTGGCAGTAAAATTGTATTTACTCCAGAAAGCGGCCGAATAGTAATAGTCCGTATTCCAGTGAACAGGTTGTACACTCTTAACCTGCTCCGCCATAGTAGGCGAGGCAAATACGCGGTCTAACGTGCCGCATTCGCCACGGTACGAATAGGTATAATGCGTACTATCCACAGCTGACAGGTCGGCAAATCCAGCTCGAACGATAGTCTGTACAGGTTGCTCATAGCGGTAACAATTGTAATCGCCCAACCATAATATATCCGGGTCTGTATAGAGGCTATCGGCATAAGCCCGATGAATGCACTTCATGGCCTGGCGGATATTGTTCATTCGTTTTGCATTAGCTATATCGGGGTCGCCGCGTTTGCTGCGCGGATGGTTGAGAGAGACGACCAACCGCTCTCCTGTACTAATCTGTTCAAATCCCTGTAAGATAAAACGATGGGCATAGATACCCTGCATATCATCCGCATAGGCAAACAGTAGCGGTCCGCAGGGTCGCACACGATCCTTACGATAGATAAAGCCTACCGCTATCGTATCGCCGTCTTCAGCTCCCGTACGCACAAAATCGTACACCTCGCAGCGCGCCAGGCGGTTCATGGCGTCCACTAATTCTTGCGGTGCCGAAGGTCCGCGTTCTAATTCGCACAAGGCATACAAGTCGGCATCCATCGTCTTGAGAGCCGTGGCGGTCTTGAGCTGCTGTAAAGCGTGTTGCTCGGGCGTAGTGCGCTTAGAGGTATAGCCGCCTAAATGCACAAAATAGTTCTGAATATTGGCACTACAGATCATCAAATCTCCCCGTTCACGTTTCGGCAACCGCTTGCTTGGATGCCAATTCTTAAATGTCGGCTCCCGACCGGCGGACAGAACACCTTTCTTTATCACCCGAGCACGCAAGCGAGTAACAGTCGCGCCCAAGTTGAGGTAGTAAGGATGACGGGAATGCAAGCTGATTCGCAGGCTGTCGTTGTACCCTACCCGTTGCCAATACATCGTACTGTCTCCGTCGGCCAGTCCCTCGGCACGTTCTTCGGGTACAAAGAGGCGTTCGGGAGCCAGGATGATTGAGTCGCGAAAGACACCGCACACTATGAGGGGATTGGTGATACAGACATACTGCCCCTGATACGCATTCCAGTCCTTCAGCAGTTCTTCCACACGAATTCTTTGCTCAGCCCATAAGGTCGAGCAAAAAGCAAGAAAGAGCAGCAATATGTAGGCTTGGCGACGCATCAATAACTCTCCTCCGCGTTGGGGAACGATTGGTCTTTGACGGCCGCCACATAGTTGGAGACAGCGGAGATGACCTGTTCACCCAATTGGCCGAAATGGCGCAGGAACTTAGGTTTGAAACCTTGGTTGAGGCCCAACATATCGTGCATGACCAGCACCTGACCATCCGTAGCGTTGCCGGCACCTATGCCGATGACGGGACACGAGACAGTCTCGGTCACACGCTTGGCCAATGCCGCAGGAATCTTCTCCAATACGATGCAGAAACAGCCTGCTTCGTCCAGCAACTTGGCATCGTGCACCAACTTATCGGCCTCTGCGTCCTCTTTGGCCCGCAAACCGTAACCGCCAAACTGGTTGACCGACTGAGGTGTCAGTCCCAGATGACCACATACGGGCACGCCGGCCTGAATCATGTGGCGAATAGCGGGCAGTATTTCTTCTCCGCCTTCTAATTTAACGGCATCGCAACCGCTCTCTTTGAGGATTCGGATAGCATTACGGACGGCTTCTTCTTCGCAGACCTGATAGCTGCCGAACGGCATATCGCACACTACCAACGCGTGTTGCGCAGCACGCACTACCCCTTTAGTCAGGAAAATCATCTCCTCGACGGTAATGGGTAGCGTATATTGGTTGCCGCATACTACATTGCTGGCGCTGTCGCCTACCAACAATATCTCTACCCCGGCTGCGTCAGCCAACGAAGCTAAGGTGTAATCATACGAGGTCAGCATGGCTATCTTTTCGCCCTGCTGTTTCATCTGACGGATTTTGGCCGTCGTCATACGTGAAGTTTGAACATGAACACTCATGGTTTCTTTGATTTATTTGTTTATCGCGTTCGAGGTGGGCTCGGATGCGTTTTTGCCCGCCTTTGAGCATCTGGTAGCAGAAGAGGTAGAAAAGGATGAGCAGCATACCTGCCCATTTTGTCTCCAGGTTAGCCATAAAGAGCAAACCGTCGTATACGCCATGCAGCAATACCGGTACCCAGAAGATACGTCCGGCCTTGCGCCAACTCATATCGCCGAAGTACAGCATGGCATAGAAATAGCCCATGGCTACGGCAAACATAAAATGCCCCGGCACGGCAAACATAGCGCGCGAGACAGCTACCTGTTGCCATGATCCGATGTTTTGGAACAGGTAGAGTATATTCTCCGACGCGGCAAAGCCCATACCGACACATACGGCATAGACGATGCCGTCGAAGCGTTCGTCAAAATAAGGATTCTTACGCAGCAGTAGCCATAAGAACAGCAGTTTCACCATTTCTTCGGGTATAGCAGCTCCTACAAAAGCTTTCCATAGAGCACCGAGCCAGGTGGCCGGCTCCAAGGCCACTAAGCCTGTAGCGCTCAGCAAGGCTTCTATACCGGCGGCAACGGATGTAGACAATATACCGTAGAAGAAACCTTTGGCCAGCTGTGCAAAGGGTTCACGCTGGTATTTATCGCGCCAATAGATGTATAGCACCAGCAGGATGGGCGGAAGGATAGCGGCAAAGAGGATAGTGAACATAGTGATAGGGGTTTAGTTGCGTACGGTAACGTGAAAACAGCATTGTTTCCATTCATATTTGACATATACATGTCCGGCGCGTTGCTGATTGAGGAGCACTTGTCCCAAGACCAGTTTGAGGTTGTCGTCGGTCATATAGTCGCTTGTGCGAGTGGTCTTATCGAACTTAGTGTACGCCAAGTCGAAGGTCGTGCCGTAGTTATGGGCAGAGGTAGTAACGGAATTGATATTCCCGCTTCGCTGCAGCAGACGTATATCCTCTTGTGTGCGTAGTACGGAAGTAACGCGGAAGCGATAATGCGGCAAGTTGTTGCGCTCCAAGATGTCCGCGAACTCCTCACCGATGGCATTCAGACGTTTGGCGGCTGTAGGCACCAGATAAGGCACCGAGTGCGTCAGGTCGTCTACTATATAATATTTATTGGTATAGATAGGCACCAGGCGGTTGTGCAGCCGTGCGGCTTCTTTACGATCCTTGGGCGGAGGATTGAGTCCCAGGCGTTGTGCGGTCTCGATATGTCGGTTCTGGTTGTCGCGGAATCGTTCCGAATACTTAAACGTTCGTCCGGGATAGGCCACCTCGTGCAGGTCCTCTTCCTGCAGCTGTTCCTGCTCTACGGTCTCCACCTCCTGCCTACTGCAGCGGATGATACAAAGCAGCGTCATCAGTACACCGATAAGGATGGCGAGCAACAACCCTTTTGCACTCCTCGGCAAGGCAGCGTAAAAGGTTTTCAATTCTTCCAACAGAGATTGTTCTTCCATTTCGAACTGCAAAGGTACACTTTTTTTGGCGATTGAGCAAATTTAATTCTTAATTTTTAATTTTTAATTTAAATATTTGCACGTTTGCGAATATTTTTGTAACTTTGCACACAAAATCGAAAAAACCTTTTGTCCTATGCTGTTTCAAGTTACCTTTCCTACCCCCAAGCCGTTGCCCCGTGACTCGGTGCGCGAAGTGGCTCATAATATGATCCATCAGTTGCAAAACGATCCGGAAGCTTTTTGGCAGGGAGTATTGCAGAGTGCTATTCAGTTTGGATTAAAAGTGCTGGCTGCGTTGCTGATTTATAGTATCGGTATCTGGCTCATCAGTTGGGTGAAACGGCTACTGAAGCGCATGTTTGAGCGTCGTCAGACAGAGGCGACCTTAGCCTCTTTTATCACCTCGATGGTGAGTATAGCGATGACGGTAGTGATTGTCATCATCGCCGTGGGGACCTTAGGTGTAGACACAACATCGTTAGCGGCGTTGTTAGCGGCCGGAGGTATGGCCATCGGTATGGCTTTGTCGGGTACGGTGCAGAACTTTGCCGGAGGAATTATGTTGTTAGCCTTCAAGCCTTTTAAGTCCGGTGATTTTATCGCCGCGCAGGGCTTCAGCGGTAAGGTCGTAGAGGTGAACATCACCGCCACCAAGATTCTTACGCCCGATAACCGCGTGGTCATTCTGCCCAACGGCGCGCTCAGCAATGGTACGATAGACAACTATTCTGCTCGTCCGCTGCGTCGTGTAGAGTGGAAAGTGAGTGTAGCGTATGGCACCGATGTCGAGTCCTGTAAGGCCACTATCCTCGATATCCTTAACTCCGAGCCGCGTATCCTGCAAGCGGATACGGATATAAATGAGCTGTATAAGCAACTCAACCTCAAGAATTATCAACTCTCCACAGTAAGCTATCGCATGGAATCTATTCCTGCGCCGTTTGTCGCCTTACTGTCGCTCAACGATAACGACATCACCTTTGTGGTGCGTGCGTGGATTAAATCGGCCGATTATTGGGATGTGTTCTTTGCTATGCAGGAGCGTTTCTACACCGAGCTACCGCAAGCCGGCTTCAGCTTTGCCTATCCACACGTGGATGTTACGGTAGTTAAGTAATGACATGTTTGGCGACAGGCTTTACGGTGCAAACTGAATCACGCAGTAACCACACAATAATCACGCAATAACCACCCAATGCGGCTCCGTTGCAAGCCCGATTCGTATTATGTTTGCGTGGGTATCAGTGGTTGATAAAAAAGTGAGCGGCACGTGAATGCCGCTCACTTTATAGATTAATGTCGTCCACGCAAAGCGCAGACGTTTGTATTCTCTTCGGTATTCTTTGTCTAGAAGTTTCTCACGTTTCACGACATCCCGAAAATAGCAAACGCTAATTGTCATTATGCCCTCCTGTTTAACGTCGGTGAACGACGACCGCTTATTACGCCCGCGGTGAGGCGATAGTTAGAATGCAGATTCTTTGTATCATTTATCGAAAAGCTGATTTTACAGCCGTCGAGCAATGGCGTGTTCGAGGCCGCGTATCTCGGCCAGTTCGCGTAGGCGTCCCAGTCCGGTATAACCGGGATTGGTGCGTTGTCCTCCGAGGTCGGAACAGATAGCATGTCCATGGTCGGGGCGTAAAGGGATAGAGACACCCGTGCGTTGTTCAACACGCAGCATAACCTCCAGGAAAGCATCGGCATCCACATCGCCCTCGAGCGTCCAACGTTCGTAGAAATCGCCATTAGGCATGAGCGTAACAGCTCGGAGGTGGACAAAAGCGACGCGTTCGCCGAAGCGCTGCATCATATCGATAACATCGTTATGTCCGGCAGCTCCGAACGAGCCTGTGCATAAGCATAGACCATTAGAAGCGTTGGGGACAGCCTGTATGAGGGCGAGGAAGTCATCGGCTGAGGATAGGATACGCGGCAGACCGAAGACGGGTGTAGGCGGGTCATCGGGATGGATAGCCAGGCGCACACCTACCTCATCCGCCACCGGGCAGACACGCGAGAGGAAGAAGACAAGGTTGGCACGCAGGCGCTCCGCATCGATGGAGCGGTAGCGCTGCAACTGCGCACGGAACTGATCCAGCGTAAAACTCTCCTCGGCACCGGGAAGCCCCATAATCATAGTGCGGGTAAGGGTGGCCTTCTCCTGTTCATCCATCGCCATAAACCGATCGCGGGCACTCTGTATCTCGTCCTGCGTATAGTCCTGCTCCGCCCCCTCGCGACGCAGGATAAAGAGATCAAAAGCCATATACGCGGCGCGCTCAAACATAAGTCCATGGGAGCCGTCCGGGAAGACATAGTCGAGGTTGGTGCGGGTCCAATCGAGGACGGGCATGAAATTATAGGTAACCATCTTAACACCACAAGCAGCCAGATTGCGGATGGTACGGCAATAGTTGTCAATATAGCGGAGATAATCACCTTCTTGCGTTTTGATATGTTCATGTACGGGCACGCTCTCCACACCCGTCCATTCTAAGCCGGCCGCTTCGATGAGTTCTTTGCGTTGTGTAATCTCTTCAATTGGCCACACTTCGCCATTGGGAATATGATGGAGAGCCGTAATAACACCGGTAGCGCCGGCCATGCGTATGTCGGCTAAAGAGACGAGATCAGAAGGCCCAAACCAACGCATCGTCTGTGTACAGTAAATCATATACTAAAAGCATCAAAGCCTCCGTCCACGACAGCCAAAGAGCCGGTAACGAACGACGAGGCGTCAGAGATAAGATAATGCACAGTACCCAACAACTCTTCCGGCTCGGAGAAACGTCCTGCCGGTGTATGAGCAATAATCTGATGCCCACGCGAGGTCAGCGACCCGTCAGGATTAGTGAGCAGGGCGCGGTTCTGGTCGGTAATGAGGAAGCCGGGCACGATAGCGTTGACACGTATGTCAGGACTGAATTTCTGCGCCATCTCAGCGGCCATAAACTTAGTATAGTTAGCAATAGCGGCTTTAGCGCAGCCATAGCCGAAGACGCGAGTAAGAGGACGCAGAGCCGACTCGGAGCAGAAGTTCAGGATAACACCCTTGCGGCGCTCACACAATACGCGACCGAAGATACGTGTAGGCAGGACAGTACCCATCAGGTTGAGTTCGACAATACGGCGGATAGCATCGTCCTCGATATCGAGGAACGAACGGTCGGGAGCGATAGTAGCGCCCGGCATATTGCCTCCTGCAGCATTGATGAGGATGTCGATAGTACCGTAACGCTGAACGACAGTATCGCAGCAGGCCTGGAGAGCCTTTTCGTCCGTGACGTCCACCGAAGCAAAGAAGCCCTCACCTACTCTATTCATCTCGGTTTCAAGAGCCGCACCTTTTTCCACATTACGGCCTATAGCCACCACGCGTGCACCCTGTTCGGCCAGATAGACCGCCAGGCAACGCCCGATAACGCCGGTAGCACCCGTCAGCACCACTACGCGCGAACGGATATCAAAGAAATTCTTCATACGATTAAGCTTGAGATTGAGGACGACGTTTGGTATGGATATAGATATAAATCATCAGCGCCAACGAAGCTGCTGCAGCGGCAATCCATAGTTGTAATGCAGCACTGAAATCATATCTATACAAATCCGGTTCACCGGCTGCAGAGATAAGCACCTTATTGGCATCAATCAGGTGACCGCTGATGATATCCTGGAGTCCGGCTCCGGCGTAAGATGCTACGCCGACAACACCCAAAGCGGCACCACTGGCCTCACGAGGAACGATATCTACTACCATCAAGCCTCCTAAGAAGCAAATCAGTATACCGATAGCGACACCAAAAATCACCATAGCCAAGATATTAATCCAAACGGCACTTCCGCCGTAAGCAAACATCACCAAAGCGATTATCTCCAGCAATCCGGCGGTAATAGCGGGGATATACCGATTACCCTTAAAGAGCGTATCACTGATCCATCCGGAGCATGCTGTACCGATAATACCAAAGATAGCGTTGATAGCGATAATATAAGAAGCATGATCCAGGTCGAAGCCTTTCTCCTGCAAGAAAGGTACTCCCCAACCGTTGACTGCATAGCGACTGACATACATAAAGGCCGAAGCCAAAGCCAGAATCCACACATAGGGGTTTTTGAGGACACCTAATTGCGCTTTGCCTACCGATTTTTGCTTTTGTGCTTCTTCCTGTTGTTCTTCCCCTGCTAAAACTGCTACGGGAGGCATTCCCATAGCTTCAGGCGAGTCGTGCAGCATGAAGATAATAATGATAATGCCTATCAATCCTGCCACAGCAGCACCTATCAATCCGTAATACCAGGCCGACATAGCTACTACTGCTCCTACAAAGACAAAGGACAGACCTTCACCAAGATTGTGACTCAACGACCAGAAACCATAGAAGGTGCCTCTATTCGATTTAGCGCACCAACGGGACAAGGCTACCACACTTGGAGGAGCACCCATCGACTGTGACCAGCCGTTAATAGCCCACATAACCGCAAAGACCAAGTAGAAGAGCGTAATGGAGATAGTCATCGTCTTAACGGTTATCAAGCCCAACAGTCCTACTACCACATTCGCTATAGTGGACAGCAGGAGGCCGGTAGCCATAAAACGCTTGATATTGGAGTGGTCGGCCAAGAAGCCATTCACCAATTTACCGATAGCATAGGTAAAAAGGAGTGCAGACGATATCAATCCCAACTGCGTGGCATCCAGGATACCGGCATCCATAATGGGTTTCTTAACCACATTCAAGCCCGTCCGGCAGACATAATACATACTGTAGCCTAAGGTAATAGCAATGAAAGTAGACCATTGCATACGCTTAAACCGTTTCTTTTGGGTTGCCTCATCACACTCAATAAGCGGTGCGGCAGGTGATTTAGTGAAAAATGACATAATTAAGAGGTATTAATAAAATTAATATAAATAACGATAAAAAGCCGTCACGGCCTGTATGCCGCGCTCCCAGACGTCTAAGTCCATCGACTCGTTGGGCGAATGGATAGCATTCTGCTCCAAGCCGAAGCCCATCAGGATAGTCTTTACACCCAGTATACGTTCAAAATCGGCAATAATAGGTATACTGCCTCCGCGACGCGCAGGGACAGGACGCTTACCAAAGGCTTCCGTAAAGGCTTTCTCCGCCGCCTTATAGGCAGGCAGGTCTATCGGGCACACGTAGCCCTGACCGCCGTGCATAGGCGTGACGGTCACCTGTACGCCCTGAGGAGCCAGCGATTGGAAATAAGCGGCAAAGGCCTGGCTGATGGTTTCGTGGTCCTGATTGGGCACCAGGCGGCACGACACCTTAGCATAGGCTTTAGACGGGATAACGGTCTTACTACCCTCGCCCGTATAACCACCCCATATACCGCACACATCAAACGATGGGCGACACGAGTTGCGCTCCAGGGTAGAATAGCCTTCCTCGCCAAAGACATCGCTGACGCCGATAGCCCGGTTATAGGCTTCCTGCGAGAAAGGTATCTTAGCTATCATAGCGCGTTCTTCGTCGGGGATGGGCAGGACGTCATCATAGAAACCCGGGATAGTCACTCGTCCGCGTTCATCCACCACCTTAGCCAACATCTCGCACAGGGCATTGATGGGATTCTTGACAGCTCCGCCAAAATGGCCGGAGTGCAGGTCACGGTTAGGTCCCGTCACCTCCACCTGCCAGTACGCCAAGCCGCGCAAGCCGGTAGTGATAGACGGCGTATCGCGACCAATCATAGACGTATCGGATACCAGTATCAGGTCACAGGCTAAGAGGTCACGATGCTCCGTCAGGAACGCCTCCAACGAAGGCGAGCCAATCTCCTCTTCACCCTCAAAGATAAACTTGACGTTGCAGTTCATCAACCCTTCACGCACGAGGTATTCAAAGGCCTTGACCTGAATCATGGCCTGCCCCTTATCGTCATCCGCTCCTCGTGCATAGAGACGGCCGTCACGTATAGACGGTTCCCAAGGGTCGGAGTGCCAAGCATCAAGAGGTTCGACAGGCATTACGTCGTAATGGGCGTAGACCAAAACGGTAGGCG
>JAFSJN010000023.1 GCA_017439235.1 Paludibacteraceae bacterium | reverse complement strand
TGTACCGATCTCGAACTCTACCTCTACGCCATACTCAGCGAATACTTCTTTAGCCACGCGCTGGATGATCTCTTTCTGCTGTTTGAGCTCATAGAGGATACCGATGAGCGGTACCATGATCTCCGGCATCGGGTTCTTGCCTTCTTTCTTCAGTTCGCAAGCGGCACTGAGGATAGCGCGGGTCTGCATCGCGGTGATCTCCGGGAAGGTGATTCCCAGACGGCAACCACGGTGACCGAGCATCGGGTTGTTCTCTGCCAACTGAGCTACACGGGTCTGGATCTCCTCAACGGAAACGCCCATCTCTTTCGCCATCTGCTCTTGTCCCTTCAGATCATGCGGAACGAACTCGTGCAAAGGCGGATCGAGCAGACGGATGTTCACAGGCAGTCCGTCCATAGCGTCCAAGATACCTTTGAAGTCAGCCTTTTGGTACGGCAGCAGTTTAGCCAGTGCTTTCTCGCGGCCCTCGCTGTCCTTGGCGAGAATCATCTCACGCATAGCTACTATCTTCTTATCATCGAAGAACATGTGCTCGGTACGCGTCAGACCGATACCCTTAGCACCAAAGGCGCGAGCTACTTGTGCATCATGCGGCGTGTCGGCATTGGTACGAACCTGCATCTTGGTATACTTGTCGCACAAGTCCATAAGAGCCTTGAAGTCACCACTGAGTTCTGCAGCCTTAGTAGGAATCTGACCGGCATATACTTGACCCGTCGAACCGTTGAGCGAGATATAGTCGCCTTCCTTATAGGTAACGCCCTCGATAGTAACGGTCTTAGCCTTGTAGTCAACCATGATAGCACCTGCACCCGATACGCAGCACTTACCCATACCGCGAGCTACAACAGCTGCGTGCGAAGTCATACCGCCACGAGCGGTCAGGATACCTTCGGCTGCACTCATACCTGCCAAGTCCTCAGGAGAGGTCTCGATACGAACCATGATAACTTTATGACCGTCGTTATGCCATTCTTGTGCATCGTCGGCGTGGAAGACTATCTGACCGCAGGCAGCACCCGGAGAAGCGGGCAGACCTTGCGTGATAACCTGAGCCTTCTTCAAAGCGTCCTTATCGAAGACAGGGTGGAGCAGTTCGTCCAACTTCTGCGGCTCGCAACGCATGATGGCCTCTTTCTCAGAGATAACGCCCTCGCGGCACAGGTCCATAGCAATCTTCACCATGGCCGTACCGGTACGCTTACCGTTACGTGTCTGGAGGAACCAGAGCTTACCTTCTTGAACGGTGAACTCCATATCCTGCATGTCGCGATAGTGAGCTTGCAGCTTGAGCTGGATGTCGTTCAACTCCTTATAGAGCTCCGGCATGGTCTCCTCCATAGAAGGATATTTAGAGGCGCGCTCTTCCTCGCTGATACCGCGCAAAGCGGCCCAACGACGGCTGCCCTCGATAGTAATCTGTTGCGGAGTACGGATACCGGCTACTACGTCCTCACCTTGGGCGTTAACCAGGTACTCACCGTTGAAGATGTTCTCACCGGTAGCGGCGTCACGGCTAAAGCATACACCCGTAGCCGATGTCTCACCCATGTTACCGAATACCATAGCCATAACGCTAACGGCTGTTCCCCATTCGTCAGGAATTCCTTCCATCTTACGATAGAGTATAGCACGCTCGTTCATCCAGCTGCGGAATACAGCGCAGATAGCGCCCCAGAGTTGCTCGATAGGATCGTTGGGGAAGTCCTTACCGGTCTGGTCCTTAATAGCGGTCTTGAAGCGGGCTACCAGGAGCTTGAGTTCCTCAACGTTGAGGTCCTTATCCAACTTAATGTGGCGAATCTCCTTAACCTCGTCGATAATCTTCTCAAAGGGATCGATATCGGTCTTGTTGACGGGTTTCATACCCAGCACTACGTCACCGTACATCTGTACGAAACGGCGGTAAGAGTCGTATACGAAGTGAGGATTGTTGGTCTTCTTTACCATGCCCTCAGCTACGGTATCGTTCAGACCCAGGTTGAGGATGGTATCCATCATACCAGGCATCGAAGCGCGTGCACCCGAACGAACGGATACCAACAGCGGGTTGGCAGGATCACCGAATTTGCTGTTCATCAGGGTCTCAATGTGCTTAACGGCGGCCATAACGTCGTCGTTCAATAGCTCCATGATTTTCTCCTGACCTACTTCGTAATACTCGTTGCAGACGTCCGTGGTGATAGTGAATCCCGGAGGAACAGGCACACCAACAAGGTTCATCTCGGCGCAGTTTGCACCCTTACCACCCAATTGCTCACGCATCTGGGCATTACCCTCGGCTTTACCGTTACCGAAAGTGTAAACACGTTTTTTGTTTTCCATTGTCAGTTGATTATATAATAAAGTTTTAAATCAGTCTCATACACAAAAGGCCTGCAAAGTTATAGAAAAAAAATTATATACACAAATATTTCTGTCATTTTTTTGGAATAAGGCCCAAAACGAGAAAAATTTCTATTTTTTACAAAAATATTTGCGTATATCGAAAAAATGTTGTACCTTTGCAGGCCAATTTTGGTGAAAAGGTTAAGTATGATACGCTTAAACGAATTGCAGATAGGGCGCTACGAGTATGATTACGAGTTGGATAGCGCGTATTTTGCGTCGATGGAGCACCCCTTACTCCTGGGCGGTCAGGTGCATGCGCACGCATGGTTGGATTTGCGCGAAAACGATTTTGATTTGCGTATATTCGTGAGCGGCGAGGTGCAGGTTACCTGCGACAGATGTCTCGAGCCGATGACGCTTCCCGTGGAGGCCGAGGATATGATGGAGATAGAGGAAGATGCGCAGACCTTAGACATCGAATGGTTGGCATATGAATTGATAATAGTTAATCTTCCGACAGTGCACTGTCACCCTGAAGGCGAGTGTAATCCCGAAATGGATCAACTTCTCCAAGCTCACCTTTGCCGCACCGAGGAAGAGCCCGAAGCATAAATTGGAAATAGTAAATTTGAAATTGTAAATTGTAAATTGTAAATAATTATGGCACATCCTAAACGAAGACAATCGCACACCAGACAAGCGAAACGTCGTACCCATGACGTGGCTGTAATGCCCGCTTTGGCTATTTGCCCCAACTGCGGTGCTCATTACATCTATCACACCGTATGCCCCAGCTGTGGCTACTATCGTGGTAAACTCGCTATCGAGCAAGCTGCAGAAGCTTAATCGTGCGACACAACAATGATATAGGCTCCGGCGCTTCCGGAGCCTATATCGTAAGTAGAAAAAAGATTTTAGTATTATGTTCGACAGAAACAACCGCACCCCACGTCCGGGTGGCTACCGTCAGAACGAGAGTTCGCGTGAGCAAAAGGACAATCAACCGATGACAGGACGCACTCCGCGCCCTCGTTTCAATCCTAACCAACGTTATGAACGCGTAGAACGCCCCGAACGTCGTGAGCGTTTTGAACGCACCGACCGCTACGAACGTGTAGAACGTCCGGAGCGCACTGAACGCCGTGAAGGCTTCCGTCCCCGTATCCAGCGCAATGAAGGTATGTATTCGCAAAAGAAACGCATGGAATACAAGCAGCGCTATGAGGACCCGACAAAACCCATTCGCCTGAATAAGTTCCTCGCTAACGCCGGTATATGTTCGCGTCGCGAGGCCGATGACTTTATCCAGGCAGGCGTAGTAACCGTTAACGGCACCGTAGTAGATAACCTCGGCGCTAAAGTGCTGCCGACCGACCGCGTCATGTTCCATGACCAGCCCGTTCGCCGCGAACGCAAGGTATATATCCTGCTCAATAAGCCGAAGAATACCGTTACTACCACCGACGATCCGGAAGAACGCCACACCGTAATAGATATCGTGCGCAACGCATGCGCGGAGCGTATCTATCCTGTAGGACGACTCGACCGCAACACCACGGGCGTACTGCTGCTCACCAATGACGGCGATTTGGCAGCCCGTCTGACCCATCCTAAGTTCGGTAAGAAAAAGATCTATGCCGTAACTCTGGACCGCGACTTAGACGAAGATACCGAAGCCGAGATACGCGCAGGTGTCGTATTGGATGACGAACGCGTCATTCCCGATGCATTGGAGTTCACGAAGGGCGACCGCAAGCATATAGGTTTGGAGATTCACTCCGGCCAAAACCGCGTCGTACGCCGTATATTCGAGAAAGTAGGGTACAAAGTAGCCCAACTGGATCGCGTGAGCTTCGCCGGTCTGACGAAGAAAAACGTTACCCGCGGACACTATCGTTTCCTCACTCCCAAAGAGGTATCGATGCTCCAAATGGGCGCTTTTGAATAACCGATAAATCATTACATAGACATGAGAACAACTATCTTAACCCTTATCTGCTGCGTCTTAGGGACGCTGAGTATATATGCCCAGACGGGCGTACACGCTACCGATTCGCGCATCACCTATGTCGGTCGTACATGGCAAGAAGGCACATCCGTCAGTTTCGATTGGACCGCCACCTATGTCCGTTTGCGCTTTACCGGCACACAACTGCGCATGGTATGCTCGGATACGGGAAAAGATTGGTTTAATGTCTATGTGGACCGCGAGATGAGTGCCGAGCCCGACCAAGTAATCACTGTCAGCGGCGACACTATCGTCACCCTGTTCAGCGCCAAAGGTAAGGCCCGCACCCATACGCTCACTCTGTTCAAACGCACCGAAGGCGAACAAGGACGCTTCACGCTCAAAGAGATACTGGTACAGGGCGACTTATTACAAGCCGACAGTCTCAAACCCAGACAGATAGAGTTCGTGGGCGACAGCTACACCTGCGGCTACGGCGCTGAGAACAGCGTACGTACCGACCGCTTCACGCCCGCTACCGAGACATCCGCTAAATCGTATGCCTCTATCGTAGCCCGTTATTTCGATGCCGACTATATGCTAATCGCCCATTCTGGTATGGGTATCGCCCGTAATTACAACACCAAACTCCCCGGATGGTATATGCCCGACCGTTATATGCAGACCTTTGACGAGGACTCGACAGCCACTACACGTTGGCAGGTGACCCGCTCGGACTTCCGCCCGGATATCACCGTTATCTTCCTGGGAGCCAATGACTTCTCGGTAAAGATGCAGCCTTCGTTCCCAGCCTTCCGCGAGCATTATATGCAGTTGCTGAACGAGGTAAAAGCTAACTACGGAGAAGAACATCCTATCCTGTGCTGCACGAAGAAAGGTCAAGACTACCTCTTTGCCTATGTACAACAGGTGGCAGGCGAATGCGGACTGCAGAACGTACATTACTGCGGCCTGTTCGAAGGACTGTTCCACAACGACAACCGTAACTTAGGTGCCGACTCGCATCCTAATTATGAGGCACATCGCAAAGTAGCCCATGTGCTAATCCCCTATATAGCTACGATGACCGGTTGGGAACTGCAAAACGCTAAGGTGGAGTAAGTATGCGGGTAGAGGAAATCAATAAAGCCTTAGCCGGAGTGTCGAGGGTAGAAGGTCCTGCAGCGCAAGACCTGGATATCCGTGCGCTACTCACCGACTCACGGCAGTTAGGTTCTGACCCTGAGCATACACTCTTCTTCGCCCTGCGTACCGATCGCAACGACGGCGCTAAGTATATTCCCGATTTACAGACTCGCGGCGTGCAGGCCTTTGTGCGTGAGAATGCCTTAGTGGCACTTCAGACGCTGGCTACGTACGTGCGCGAAAAATATAAAGGTATAGTCATCGGCATCACCGGCTCGAATGGTAAGACAGTGGTCAAAGAATGGCTCTACCAACTGCTCAAAGACGACTATACCATCATCCGCTCGCCTAAGTCGTACAACTCGCAGATAGGCGTTCCGCTGAGTGTATGGCAGTTAGCCTCGATTAGCGATGGGCAAGAGAGTAGCGACAAGCCCGCTTTGGCTATCTTTGAGGCCGGCATATCGCAACCCGGTGAGATGCAGCGCTTGGAGCGCATCATCCGTCCGACAATAGGCGTACTCACATACATAGGTCCCGAGCATGGCGAGAACTTCCCGTCCATAGAAGCCAAGCGAGAGGAAAAGATGCAGTTGTTTACGCATAGCGAGGTAGTCATCGAAGACCCCACGCATCAGAATGTGCGCACCTGCGCTGCTGTGATGCGCTATCTGGGGTACGACGAGGAGACCATAGCTGCCCGTATCCTGCAGCAGACGCACGAGACGGTGCTGTCGGTCAACCTGACGGCATTGGTTAAGAATGTCCGCTATTTCCGCAGTCTGCTCAAACCTACTACCAAACTCACGTGCATGGTCAAGGCCTTTGCGTACGGCGCCGGGAGTGTCGAGGTGAGCAAGGCGCTGCAAAAGAGTGGGGACGTCGACTGCCTGGCCGTGGCTGTTGCCGATGAGGGCGTAGAACTGCGTCGCGCAGGTATCACGCTGCCCATCATCATTATGGACCCGGAAGTGGCAGCGATGGATTTGATTCTCGAAAACAACCTCGAACCGAACGTCTATAGCCACCAATCCCTTAAGACCGTCATTGCTGCAGCAGAGGCTAAGGGACTGGAACAGGTGCCGGTACATATCAAGATAGACTCGGGCATGCATCGCCTTGGTTTTTATCGTGAGGATATGCCTTGGCTCATCGATAAACTGACCCATCAGAAAGCCGTGCGTGTAGCGTCTGTCTTTTCGCACCTCGCGGGTTCGGATGAAGCGCAGTTTGATGATTTTACCTTAGAGCAGATACACTATTTCGATGCCTGCGCCGAAGTCCTAAAAGCCGGACTTAACTATCCTGTTATTAAACATATTTGCAACTCGGCAGGTATAGAGCGATTTGCTGATTATCAGTTTGATATGTGCCGTTTGGGTATCGGCTTGTACGGATTCTCGTTTGTGGGAGCCGAGCTGCATAATGTGTGCACGCTACGCACTACTATCCTGTCCGTCAAGACCGTCAAGGCCGGCGAGACAATAGGCTACGGACGACATACAATGCTAACCTCCGACCGCATAATAGCCGTCATACCTATCGGCTATGCGGACGGCTTCGACAGACGCTTCTCTAATTACGGCGGCGAAGTATGGGTACGTGGCAAACGATGTCCCGTAGTGGGCAATGTATGTATGGACCAGGCGATGATAGATGTTACCGGTGCAGATGCCCGTCCCGGAGACATAGTTGAAGTGTTTGGCGAACATATGCCGCTCAACGAATTGGCAGAGCGCTTAGGCACGATAAACTACGAAATACTTACTTCCGTCTCACGACGTGTAACGCGACAATATTTTTACGAATAGATGCACCTGACCAACTGCCATCTTAACGCGCTATCTATCGGCTACGAGAACAAGATCGTACAAGCGGATATGAATCTGTCATTCCGACAGGGCGAGTTGGTGTGTCTGTTGGGACCTAACGGGTGCGGTAAGTCAACCTTACTGCGCACCTTAGCCGGCCTGCAATCACCGTTGGCCGGTTCGTACTCTATGCCCGATACGGCGCTTGTTCTTACGCGCGCGGAGGGGCTCGCGGACGCGACCGTGCACGATGTGGTAGCCTTAGGACGCTATCCGTATACTTCGTTCTTAGGCGGACTGACCGACCGTGATCAACACATCATATCCGAATCGCTGACGGCAGCCGGCATAGACGGAGTAGGGGAACGCCTCTTCTCGTCGCTCTCCGACGGCGAACGGGCACGCGTCCTCATCGCTAAGGCTTTGGCGCAGCAGACACCCGTCATCCTGTTAGACGAACCAACGGCTCATTTGGACCTGCCGAACCGCATCCACTTGTTCCGTCTACTTATCCGTTTAGCGCATGATGAAGGCAAGACCATCCTTATCGCGACGCACGAATTAGACCTGGCTATGCGCTTCTCGGACCGCATACTTTTAATGGCGAAGTCGGTGGTTTTGGATACCGCCGAAGCACTTCGCGAAACAAATGCATTTACACAAGCCTTTGGCTTAGATATATTTCACCCCATAGAAGATAGATGAAGAACATCCGAAATTTTTGTATAATAGCTCATATAGACCACGGCAAATCGACCTTGGCTGACCGTATGTTGGAATTGACACATACGGTTGATGTGCGGCAGATGGAGAACCAGGTACTGGATGATATGGACCTGGAGAAAGAACGCGGCATTACCATCAAGAGTCACGCCATACAGATGAACCATAAAGGGTATACTCTCAACCTTATCGACACTCCGGGTCACGTAGACTTCAGTTACGAGGTGAGCCGCTCCATCGCCGCTTGCGAAGGTGCGGTACTCGTAGTAGACGCCACACAAGGAGTACAAGCGCAGACGATATCCAATCTGTATATGGCTATCGAGCACGACTTGGAGATTATCCCTGTGCTCAACAAGTGCGACATGGAGAACGCTATGCCCGAACGCGTAGAAGATGAAATCGTCGATCTGTTGGGCTGCAAACGCGAGGAGATACTGCGTTGTTCCGCCAAGACAGGTGAAGGTGTAGAGGCTATATTAGACGCTATTATCGAACGCATACCGGCTCCTGTGGGCGATGCAAATGCTCCGCTGCAGTGTCTGGTGTTCGACTCGGTATTTAACTCCTTTAGAGGTATTATTGCCTATTTCAAGGTAGTGAACGGCACCATGCATACCGGAGACCGCGTGCGCTTTGTTAATACCGGTAAAGAATACGATGCCGACGAGATAGGCGTCCTCAAACTGGACTTCAGTCCGCGTAACGAGATAAGCGCCGGTAATGTAGGATATATTATTTCCGGCATTAAGACGAGTACGGAAGTGAAGGTAGGCGACACGATAACGCATGTGGCACGCCCCTGCGACAAGGCTATCGACGGATTTGAGGAAGCAAAACCCATGGTATTCGCCGGTGTGTATCCTATCGAGAGCGAGGACTACGAAGACCTGCGCGCCAGCCTCGAGAAACTCCAACTCAACGATGCTTCACTCACCTTCCAGCCCGAGTCGTCGATGGCTTTAGGCTTCGGATTCCGTTGCGGATTCTTGGGACTGTTGCATATGGAGATTGTACAAGAACGATTGGATCGAGAGTTCGATATGGATGTTATCACAACGGTTCCCAACGTATCGTATAATGTCTACACTAAAGATGGTGGCAAAGTAGAGGTACATAACCCTGCCGGTATGCCTGACTTAACCGAAATAGACCGCATCGAGGAACCCTATATCCGCGCTTCGGTCATTACGACAGCCGACTACATAGGTCCTATTATGACGCTATGTCTGGGCAAACGCGGTGAGTTAGTTAAGCAGGAGTACATATCCGGCAACCGTATGGAATTGCTCTTCGATATGCCTTTGGGCGAGATAGTCATCGACTTCTATGATAAACTCAAGTCTATATCCAAAGGCTACGCTTCGTTCGATTGGCATATGAATGGCTTTAGGCCTTCGAATCTGATCAAACTGGATATTCTCCTCAACGGCGAACAGGTGGATGCGCTGAGTACGTTGACGCACAGAGATAATGCGATGGATTTCGGACGACGCATGTGCGAGAAACTCAAAGAACTGTTGCCACGTCAGCAATTCGATATTGCTATTCAAGCCGCTATCGGCGCTAAGATTATTGCCCGCGAGACCGTTAAACAGGTGCGTAAGGATGTGTTAGCCAAATGTTACGGCGGTGACGTGAGCCGTAAACGCAAACTGCTCGAGAAACAGAAACGAGGCAAGAAACGCATGAAGCAGATAGGTAACGTAGAAGTACCGCAAAAAGCCTTCCTGGCTGTATTGAAACTGGATTAAAGAAAAATACTAACAAAAATCATAACCACTTATGAGAATCAAACACGTAACTCTTTTCGCAGCAGCATTGATGCTGACTGCATGCGGCTTGGACATCCCTAAAGCCATTCAGACTTCGTATCAGACAATGACCATCAGCAAGAGCGACATTACCCTGCCGCTCAAATACAGCGCTACGCTGAAAGGTACATCGGATGTCACCATCAAACCGCAGGTGAGCGGACAACTGATGGAAGTATGCATCGTTGAAGGTCAACAGGTCAAGAAAGGCGATGTCCTCTTCCGTATTGATAGTCGTGATGCACAGTTGGAATTGGAGTCCGCAGAGGCCAATCTGCTGGCAGCACAGGCACAAGAGAGTAGTGCTAAGTTGGAGTTTGAGAGCAACAAGAACTTGTTCGCAAAAGGTATCGTCAGCAAATACGTGCTTGACAATGCAGAGAACCAGTTTAAGCAGGCACAAGCTTCGGTAGCTCAGTACCAGGCAACGGCCAACCGTGCCCGTGTGAACCTCGGCTACTGCACTATTACTGCCCCTGTGGATGGTATCATCGGTTCGATACCTGTCTTTGCCGGTGACCAAGTAAATACGGCTACTTATCTGACCATGGTCAGCGGTAATGCCAAGATGTACGCCGAGTTCTCCGTAAGTGAGTCGATATTGGAGGAACGTGCAAATGCCGAGAATATGGATGATCAGGGTTCGTTGGAAGATTTCCCGGATGTTACTTTCCTGTTCAAGAGCGGAACAGAGTACAATAAGAAAGGTCGTATCACCAGTATCACCGGTACTGTAGACCGTACAACAGGTGCACTGACCTGCAAGGCTACGTTCCCCAACCCAAACGGTGTGCTCTATTCGGGTATCCAAGGTACGGTAGTTGTTCCTATTGAGATAAAAGAGGTGATGGTCGTTCCGCAGAACGCCGTAGTGCGTCTGCAGAGCAAATCGCTGGTATACAAGGTGGCAGCAGACAGTTGTGCCTATAGTACAATCGTTGAGACCATCGGTATCAGCAGCGAACGCGACCTGGTGGTTACCAAAGGATTGGAAGTGGGCGACGTCATCGTTACCGAAGGAGCCAATAACCTCGTTGAAGGACAGAGAGTACTTTTTCCTGAAGAAAAAGATTGAAGATTTAAGATTTTAGATTGAAGATTTTTTATGAAGGGAAATATTTTCATTCAACGAAACGTGATGGCAATCTCGATTGCGCTTGTCATCATGCTGGTCGGATATATCAGCCTTAACACTTTGCCTGTTGAGCAGTATCCGAATATCGCGCCGCCGACGGTGGATGTTTCTACCTCTTACACAGGTGCGGATGCTAATACGTGTATGAAATCCGTTATCCAGCCTCTTGAAGAGCAGATTAACGGTGTTCAGGATATGACCTATATGACTGCTACCGCTTCATCGACGGGTGACGTGTCTATCGTGGTCTATTTCAAGCAGGGTACGGATCCCGACCTGGCTGCGGTGAACGTCCAGAACCGTGTGTCGCAGGCTGAAGCATTGCTGCCAAGTGATGTTATTCAGACCGGTGTAACGGTGAGCAAACGTCAGAATAGTATTCTACAGATTGCCGGTCTTAAATCGACCGACGGCAAGTACGATGCAGACTTTATCTCGAACTATATTGATATCAACGTTAAACCGCGTCTGCTGCGTATCACAGGTGTCGGTAACGTCAGCAACTTGGGTAACACTTACGCCCTGCGCGTATGGCTCAAACCGGATCAAATGGCGCAGTATGGTTTGGAACCGAACGATGTATCGTCGGCTATTCAGGCCCAGAGTTTCGTGACTTCTACCGGTACCCTTGGTCAGCAGTCCGAGAACGCTTACCAATATCCTATGGAGTACAAGGGTACGCTCAAGTCCATCGAGGAGTTTGAGAATATCGTTCTACGTACTACCGAAGGCGGTAACGTGCTGTACCTGAAAGACGTGGCAACTGTCGAGATTGGCGCTAAGAGCTATACGATGACCTCCAGTATGGATGGTCAACCTGGTGTATTCTACTTAGTTAACCAATCGCCCGGAGCTAACGCAACGTTGGTGAACCAGCAGATTGATGAGTTGTATAAACAGCTCACACCGACTCTTCCTGCCGGATTGGAGTTCGTGATCTTAGAAACCAGTAACGACTTCCTCTTTGCTGCTATTCACAATGTGGTTGAGACGCTCGTTATCGCTATTCTGCTTGTTATCTTGGTAGTTTATTTCTTCCTGCAGAACTGGAAGGCTACGTTGATTCCTTCTATTTCGATTATCGTGTCTCTGCTGGGTACGTTTACTATCGTGCAATTAGCCGGTTTCTCGTTGAATATATTGACTCTGTTCGCTCTTGTATTGGCTATTGGTACGGTGGTGGATGATGCCATTGTCGTCGTTGAAGCCGTAATGGCCAAACTCGAGACAGGTAAGATGCCAGGCAATACGCCTAAGGATAAAGCCATCGAGGCTACCCGTCAGGCGATGAGTGAGGTGTCTGTAGCCGTTATCTCGTGTACGTTGGTATTTATGGCGGTGTTTATCCCTGTCACCTTTATGAGTGGTACATCCGGTACATTCTTCACCCAATTCGGTATCACGATTGCCGGATCGGTAGGTCTCTCCTGCGTATGTGCGTTGGTTCTCTGTCCTGCGCTCTGTGCGTTACTGATGCGACCTAACGAGGAGACAAACGCAAAAGGCGGTAAGTGGAAAGGCATTGACTATTATACCAAGATTGCTTACGAAGCCAGCTATAATGCTATCCTCGGCAAATACCAAGGAGCTGTGCAAAAATACCTGAAGCGTCCTGCGTTATCGTTTGCCTTGTTAGGCGGTGCTATCGTTCTCATGGTGCTGTTTATGAAGATTATGCCTTCGGGCCTCGTTCCGCAAGAAGACCAAGGTGTAATCATGTGCGAGGTGCGTATGCCGGAAGGCTCGACTCTGCATGAGAACAGCGAGATAATGAAGCAGGTAGAGGAGAAGGTAAAAGCGATTCCTGAGTTGGAGAGTTATGGCCTGTGTAGCGGTTATGGTCTGATATCGTCCAACGGCTCGAGTTATGCTACGCTCATTATTCGTCTTAAGAACTGGGACGACCGTCCGGGTTTCAAACACTATATTGACCTCGTAATCTATCGCTTCTACCTGGATTGCAAGAGTATCAAGAATGCGCAAGTATTGCCCTTCCAGATGCCGCAGATTCCGGGTTACGGTACCTCAAATAGTATTGATCTGCAGGTGCAGGATAGAAGTGACGGTGACATGTCCGATTTCGGTAATAAGACCAATGCCTTCCTTGCTAAACTGCAGGAGCGTCCGGAAATCAGTAATGCGATGTCCACTTATTCGGAGCGCTTCCCGAAATTCAAGGTCCACGTCGATCCCATCCAATGCCAACGTGCCGGTATTACGGCTAAAGCGGTTCTCAATGTGCTCGGCTCATATTGTGGCGGCTCGTATGTGGGTAACTTCAACCAGTTCAGTAAGGTATACAATATTCTGGTAGGTGCTGCGCCCGAGTATCGTCTGGACCCCTCATCGCTGAACAATATGTATATTAAGGTTAGCGACAATAAGATGGCGCCGCTTTCCCAATTTGTTCGGTTGGAAGAGATTGTCGGATCGTCATCGCATAAGCACTTCAACCTCTTCCAATCTATCTCCTGTTCCGTAACGCCGGGTAATGGCTATTCGGAAGTGGAAGCACATCAAGTAATTGCAGAGGTATTCAAAGAGACTATGCCGACCTATTGTTCATACGAGTACGGCTCGATGTCGCGTGAGGTAGAGGAGAGCTCTAAGAGCAATATGACTGTCATTATCTATGCTATCTGTATTATCTTGATTTACCTCATCCTGGGTTCGCTCTATAACTCTTGGCTTACGCCATTTGCGGTGCTCTTATCTGTGCCGTTCGGTCTGATGGGCTCCTTCCTCTTCTCATGGGTAGGTAATAAGATGGGCTTGCCCGGTATGGAGAATAACATCTACTTGCAGACCGGTGTGATTATGTTGATTGGTCTGCTCGCTAAGACGGCTATCTTGATTACCGAGTTTGCCAGTGAGCGTCGTAAGCAAGGTCTGTCCATCGTGGATGCTGCATTGGAGGCTTGTAAAGACCGTTTGCGTCCTATCTTGATGACCGTTATAACGATGATTGTCGGCATGATTCCTTTGATTATCGCGGGTGGTGCAGGTGCTAACGGTAACCGTGCTCTCGCTTTAGGTGTCGTTGGGGGGATGTCGGTCGGCACACTTGCCTTGGTATTCGTTGTCCCGGCGTTCTTCATCATCTTCCAAATCCTGGAAGAGAAAGTGAGCGGTAGTCCGGTGAAAGAGGACGGAGAAACGAAGAAAGCGAAAAATGGAAAGGAGGAAACAAAATGAGAACAAAAAACTGTATTCTGTATTCTATATGCTGTATGCTGCTGCTGAGCAGTTGCGGTGTGTACAAAAAATATAAATCGCAGACCGATGCGCCTGACAACTTGTTCGGAGCACTGCCGGAGGATTCACTTTTGAATACGGAGTCCATCACCGCTTCTGAGATTAGTTGGCGTGATTTCTTTGTAGATCCGCTGCTGCAGAATCTCATCGATTCAGCCTTGGCGCGTAATACCGATCTGCAATCTGCTCAAATAGCCGTGGAACAGGCGCAAGCAGCCCTTAAGGCAGCTAAGTTGGCCTATTTGCCTTCGCTGAGTCTCTCTCCGCAAGTTGGTATCTCTCGGATGATGTCCTCCAGCGGGACACTCGGCTCGTCGACGTTGTCGTATAATGTGCCTCTGTCGCTGGATTGGAATATTGGTATCTCAGGCTCGGTGACGGTCAATAAACGCAAATCAAAAGCTATATTGGAGCAGGCACAAGCCTCGCGTACGGCAACGCAAGCCAACCTCGTATCCACTGTGGCACAAGAGTATTTCCAATTGCTCCTCTTGGATAAACAGTTGCAGATTCTTATCACCACTGATAGTCTATGGGATATCTCTCTGGAAACCGAGCGGGCCTTGTGGGAGAACGGACAGGCTTATTCGACAGCCGTTAATCAAATGGAGTCATCGAATCTAAGCGTCAAGATGCAGATTGTAGATACGCGTCGGAGCATTCGCAACATTGAGAACACCTTGTGCAAACTCTTGCTTATCACGCCTCAGACAATCGAGCGTGCAGAGTGGGGGACTTATGAACTTCCCGAACGCTGGAGTATGGGGGTGCCGGCTGCGCTGTTGCAAAACAGACCTGATATCAAGGCTGCCGATCAGGCGCTTGCTGAAGCCTTCTATAACACGGCTGCAGCCAAGGCGGCATTCTATCCGTCGTTCTCGTTATCCGGGTTACTCGGCTGGACTAACAATAGCGGTGTGATAGCCGATCCCGGATCATTACTCATGCAGGCGGCAGCCTCGTTGGTACAACCTATTTTCTCGCAAGGAAAATTGGTGGCCAGTCTGAAGATTGCCAAACTTAATCAACAGGATAAGTTGAATAGTTACGTGCAGACGGTCATCGATGCCGGTAACCAGGTCAACGAGTGCTTGGCCGATTGTCAGACAGCACGCGACAAGGATGTCCTTTACAAACGTCAGGTTGAGGTGCTGCACCATGCTTACCAGGGTACGCACGAATTGATGCATAGCGGTAAGGCCAGCTACCTCGAAGTGCTGACTGCACAGGAATCGCTACTTTCGGCCCAACTGAACGAAGCCTCTAACCTCTATAATGGCGCACAGGCACTTATCGCATTGTATATCGCTCTTGGTGGCGGCGGAAAATAAAGAATATAATAACATTAATCACTTAAAATTTTAATACTATGGAAAAACCTTATGTACTTGGTCTTGACATGGGAGGCACCAACTCCGTTTTAGGAATCGTAGATGTACGCGGTCACGTTATCGCTCGCACGTCTATCAAAACGCAACAGTATCCGGATATCAACGACTACATCAATGCTCTCTATGAAGAGGCAGTTAAGATTGTGGAACCTATCGGCGGCTTCTCGCTGTTCCGCGGAATAGGAGCCGGCGTACCCAATGGTAACTACTACACCGGTCGTATTGAGGGTGCCATGAACTTGCCTTGGCCTTCGGTGCCATTTGCTGAGTTGATGACCGAGCGCTTTGGTATCCCCTGCAAGATAACCAATGACGCCAACGCTGCCGCACAGGGCGAAATGACCTATGGTGCTGCTAAGGGTATGAAGGACTTCATCATGATTACCTTAGGCACCGGTGTGGGGTCGGGGATCGTTATCGACGGTAAGGTAGTATATGGTCACGATGGCTTTGCCGGTGAGTTAGGACATACTACGGCTGTTCGCGGACCGGAAGGACGTCAATGTAACTGCGGCAAGAAGGGTTGTCTGGAGGCATACGCCTCGGCTACCGGTGTCGCTCGTACGGCTAAGGAGATTATCTCCTCCACTACCAAAGAGACTATCCTGCGCAATTTAGATATTGATAACATCACCTCTAAGGATGTCTTCGATGCTGCCGAACAGGGTGACGAGGTTGCAAAGCAAATCTTCGACTATACAGGTACTATCTTAGGACAGCAGATAGCTGACTTTATTGCCTTCTCTGCTCCTGAGGCTATCATTATGTTCGGTGGTCTGACTAAGTCCGGTCATTGGATCTTGGATCCAGTTGTTAAGGCCATTAACGACAACGTGTTGCCCTTATGGCGCAACAAAGTGAAGGTCTTGTTCTCTGACCTCAAAGAAGCTGACGCAGCCGTTCTAGGTGCCAGCTCGTTAGCTTGGGAAGAGTAATTAGAAAGCCTCTATAATCGCTTCTCGTAGGGCGGCCATGTTATTATAAACATGGTCCGCCCCTGCGCGAAGCAGGTCTTCCGGCCGTAAGATGCCTGTATTCACACCGATAGTGAACAACCCTGCAGCCTTGCCCGATTGAATACCCAGAGGGGCGTTTTCTATTACGCAGCATTCTTCTTTGGGCAATCCGCAACGTTCCCAAGCGCGCAGATAAGGTTCGGGATGAGGCTTGCCATGAACGACATCTAAGGCGGTTATCATATACTTTCGAGTAAAGATACCCGGGAACGATTCATCGAGCGTATCGAATAGTGTCTGCTGTCCGCTACCGGTCACTATCCATACTTGTGTTCCTTGCGAAACCAAGAGTTCTAACAAATCTTTCACTCCCGGAATGGGCTTTGCACCTCCTAAACGATGAAACTCCTCGGTCTTCTCGTTGTAAATCGACCAAATCTCTTCTTCTGAGGCTTCGCGGTGTTCCTTCGTCCATATAGCTTCGTGGATGACATCTTGACCTGTACGTCCCTCATTCAGATAGCAATCGTAAGCGGTAAAATCCAATCCGTGACGACGCATCACGGTCTCCCAGGCTTGCGAATGGTGAGGCATTGAGTCGAATAGGGTGCCATCCATATCAAAAAAATATGCTTGAAATGATTTCATCATTATGCTTAAAAAACATGCAAAAGTACAAAAAAACTTGTACGTACGCAAATTTTTTTATATCTTTGCAACCTAATTAGTCATTTCCGGCATGATACACCTCTATCGCGTACCTTCGTGGATACAATCTCTTTGGCGCACTATCGTGTGGAGGGGAGAACGGTATATCGCTCGTTCGGGCGCCACGAAACCCTGTGTGTATCTGACTTTTGACGATGGACCTATTCCTGAGGTAACGCCTGCTATCTTAGCTATCTTACGTAGTTATAATGTTAAAGCAACCTTCTTTCAGGTAGGAGAGAATATACACAAGTATCCGCAGGTGGCGCAACAGGTACAGGAGGAAGGTCATCAGGTTGGCAATCATACCTATAATCATTTGCAGGGACTTAAATCTACTATCCGCGACTATTTGGCCAACACGGCTTGCTTCCCTAATCAAGAATCACTAATCGAGCATCGCACATCCAAACTCTTCCGTCCTCCTCACGGCTGGGCCAAACCCTCCCAATTGCGTGCTTTACGCCAACAGGGCTATCGAATCGTCTTATGGGATGTCATTACTTACGATTATGAGCGTCAGCGCACGGCGGAAGAGATCGTACGTACCGTCCGTCGTTATGTTCGTCCGGGCAGTATTATTCTCTTTCACGATTCGCTCAAGAGTGCGCATTGTACTCCTGAAGCCTTGCCGCAAGTGATTGAATATCTGCTCAGTCAGGGCTATGCTTTCTGCACATTATGAGTCCAGCGTATGTATCCGTAGATGCAATTCATACACCAGAATGAATATTGCATCGTCATACACCAGTCTCCTGCGCGCATCCACATTACGATATATAGGATATCTATAGCGAACCATAAGAACCAGTGTTCGCGAATGGCGCGCACCATCATTATCTGTGCTACGATAGCCGGTACTGTCGTTAAGGCATCTAAATAGGGCTGCGTATCGTTAGTCAAACGCTGCAGTAGAAAGCCTACCAGCAACGATGCTCCGCCTAATAGGGCAATAATCATCACCATCATACGCCACGATAGGGTCTTAGTAGGCACCGCAACCGAAGCCAAGGAGGCTATATCGCCGCCTTGTACGATGCGTCTGCGCCAATGCCAAAGACCGTAAAACTGTGATGCAAAATAGAAGGCGTTAATGGCTATGCCGGCGTAGAATCGCTCCAACCAACATAAATAGGTGTAGGTCAGTATCTGTCCTACTCCGAAAAAGAAGGTCAGTAAACTCCCTTCGGCACATAGCACGACACTGGCTATGCCTAACAGTCCGCTCACCAGCGACCATGGATTAGCGGGCATCCACAGATAGGCGATTACCTGTACTGCCCATCCTATGCTCAAAAAGATCCACTTGCCTTTCAACGTTTCTTTTTATTGGTGCTATTCTCGTCTTTGCGGATAGCACGAGGTTTTTGTTGCAATAGGGGAACATTCTGCCAATCGACAATCTCTTCGAAGTCCCAGTTGGCGCGTAAGGTGAGTTTCTTGCGGAAGTAGTACACCTCTTCGGGTTGCCGTTTGGTGAGCCAATCACCGGTTGTCCAGCGACCATTATGGTCGGTATCGACGAACATACGCAGGTAATAAGATCCTGGCTCCACATAGCGGAAAGCAGCATTATTACCGGTTACGGGCATTTGTCGAACAGGCTGATCCTTAGTGTCTAACAGCTGTATGATGGCGTTAGGACAGGGAGTAGCCAAACGAATCGTCAGTGTGGCGTAGTCCTCTTGCGGGCGCACATGCATGATAAAGGTTTCTTTCTTGTGCGTCTTGCCGTAAACGTCCACTACTGCTCCTGAGTCTAAGACCAAATCATAATCTGCATCGTGACGCAAGCGGGCGATGACTTGATATGCCATCCGTGATGAGTCACGTAGTTGCACACGGGTAGACACCGGTATAGTTGTTGAGTCGTTGATATATTCCAACAGATGCACGCTGTCGCGTTCGATGCGGGCAATGGGAGTTGGCGAAAGGATGCAAATAGTGTCGTAGATATTGAATTTCTTATTCACATTGGCATTGATTTGCAATCCCAGCGCTTTCTCCTTGCGCTTCTGCTGTGCCAATACCTTGGCGCTCAGACGTGGAGCACGATAGACAGCCATGATAGTATCCGTCTGTGGCTGCAATTGGTATACCGAGTCGGTCTTCATGTAGGTCAACTCGAAGCGTATCGAATCCATCTTAATGGCCGCCGAATCCGTCAGCCAATAGGTGAGTGTATCGAGGCCGGTAGAGGGTTGTAATACGCAGTAGTCGAGGAAGTTAACCCACGTTGTATCAGCGGCCAATGAGTCCTGTTCCAATCGCAAGGCACGCAGCGTGGGCAAGTCTTGTTGCGGGGCACTGAAAATCAATTGGAAATAGTGAGCATTCTCACGTATAACTCGTTGGAAAGCGATGCGTCGTTTGTCTTCCTTGAAGCACTTGAGCAGCAACTCCGATGGCTCGTAATAGTAGTATTCGGATGTGTAGATACTGTCTGCAATCTTGTGCCCTTGTGCGTCTAAGGTGTCTTTCTTCCAAATAGTATCGTGTTCTATCTGTACATCGATACGGGGCGTGATAGGCTCCATAACAAAGGCTACTGCCTCGCCGGGCTGATAAATATAGTCGCGACTCTGGTCATGCAGAGCATACAAGCGATACGTACCTGCATGGATGTTCTTGATAGAGAACTCACCATTCTCGTCAGTTCTGCCGATACGCGTGAAGGGTTGTGTGGTGAAGGCGCTGTCGTGGAGGTTACTGTGCAGACCAACTACAACACCCGACATAGGATTTAGATTCTCTGCGTTGATCAATTGCCCGTATATCTCCAGCGAATCGATGGCGTCACCCGTCGAGAAGGAGAAAGCATATTCAGGGTAGGGATTCTTCTCGTTGTTGTCAACGATATAGTTCGCAAAATCAATCGTGTAGGTCGTATTGGGCTGCAAGGTGTCCTGAAAGGCTACGTGAATATGTTTGCCGATGACCTTAATCTCTGGCGGCCGTTGTTGCGGTGGTGATACCAGGATATTGTCCGTGCTGCCGTCTAACTGGATATACTCATTGAAATAGATATCGATGGTAGGTTTGGTATAATTGAGGCAACCGTTATCCGGATTCGTGCGCACAATAGAGGGTGGAATACTGTCTATCGGACCGCCTTGAGGCCCCACACCACGATTGGCGCAGGAAGATAAGCCCATCAGTATCAGCAAACTACCTATTACAACCGATCTATTCATAGTCTATTCTTTTTCGTTACGAATAATTTCTATCGCGCGTTCTAATTCCTTATCCGAGCGCAGCAGATAGGCTACGCGACCCTGCTGGAAATAATACCGTTGTACTATCTCTGCGGCCAGAGCATCTTTGACGGCTTGCAGATTGCGATAGACGGCCTCGCGGTACGAAGGAATCAACTGCGCCTTAAAGGCCTTCAGCGATGCGATAGTGGTCGAGTCCAAATCTTCGTGTTCGGCTACTTCCAAAGTCTGCTTGAAATACTTACTCGTCTCCGTCTCGTATTCAAAGCCACGTTCGTCTAAGAATCCAAGGAAATCCTCTATCTCTGCATCGCTTAATTCAAATTGGTCGGCAGGGGCAATAGTGTCGTGCATACGATGATAACGCGTAGAGTAATCGAAAAGCATATGCTTGATATACAGCGAGTAAGTGATATCCACTTTTGCCGAATCATCCATCACTATATCGGGCAAAATACCACCGGCGGTGTCGCGTTTGAGTTGTTCGCCTTTCTGACGAGCGGAGTAGTCGATAGCCTGTATGCAGCGTCCGCTGGGCAGGTAATAATGTGCCGTAGTTACCTTTAGGTGACCTTCATAGGCTATCGGGCGAACCGATTGCACCAATCCCTTACCAAAGGTGCGTTGACCTATCAGTGTAGCTCGGTGGAAGTCTTGCAGACTGCCCGATACAATCTCGGCGGCTGAAGCAGAGTGTCCGTCTACTAATACAACTAACGGCATATCCTTATAGATAGGCGACGTACGTGTGTTGTATGAACGATTCGATGCCTCGGTCTTGCCTTTGGTAGTAACTACCTCGGTACCCTTGTCCACAAAGTAACTGACCATCTGAATAGCCTCATCAATGATGCCGCCGCCATTGCCGCGAAGGTCAATGATGAGCTTGTTGACTCCTTGTTCGCGAACCAAACGCTCTAAGGCCACTAAGAAGTCCTGTGCACTACCCGAAGTGAATTCCGAGAAGAGGATATAGCCTATTCCCGAATCTTCACCTCCTACTTTAGTCGAGTAGGTGACAGCTGGCAAGTGTATCTCGCGGCGTTCAAACTCGCGTACCAATGGCTCATCATAGCCGCCGCGACGAAGGGTAATCTTAACCTTAGTGCCGGGATTGCCCCTCAAGTGGTCACTCACATCCTTGGTGGTCTTTTTGAAACAGTCGAATCCGTCTACGGACACGATAGTATCTCCAGCCAAAACATCATTCTCGGCAGCAGGATTGCCGGCATACGGCTCACTGACTATCACAAACGAGTCACGCTGCATAATGATAGCACCTATGCCTCCATACTTGCCTGTGGTCATCATCTTGAGGTTATCGTCCTCACTCTTAGGGATATAGACCGTATATGGGTCGACCTTGCGGAGCATCTGCTGAATAGCGGTCTCTACTAAATCCTCGTAATTGAGCGTGTCCACATAGTTGATATCCAACTGCCGCATGACATCGGTGTAGATAGTCAGGTGTTTTTGAATGAGCGAGGTCTGATCGGCTTTTTGTGCCTGTAACAGCGTAGCGGAAGCCAACAGCAAACCTACCAATATCTTTCGTGCCGGAGAGTGCATAGTTGTTTATTTCAAATGGTTAGGAACGTACGCCGATACATCTTTATTGTAGGCGTATAGGTCGCGTACGAGGGTAGAACTGATGTGCGCATATTCGGGACGCGTGTATAGCAAAATCGTCTCTACATTGCCTAATTGTTTATTGGCTTCTGCCATATTTCGCTCATATTCAAAGTCTTCTACGCAACGAATGCCACGCAGAATAAACTCAGCCCCTACCTGTTTGGCAAAATCTACCGTCAGGCAATCGTATATCTGCACATCTATGCGCGCATCGTCAGCAAATATCTTTTGGATAGCTGTCAATCGCTCACGAATAGGGAAGGTCTCCTTCTTAGTAGAGTTGCGACCTATGCCGATGGTGATGTGGTCAAAGATTTCCAGACCGCGCTTAACGATATCGTAATGTCCTACCGTAAAGGGATCAAAGCTCCCCGGGAAGATTGCTTGCTTCATAATTCTTAACCGGATTAGTGTACATCTCATTCATTTTTTCCAACAGGAAGGCCTCGTCTTTGTTGGGAATATCTACTTTTGCCACCTGTTGCTGGAGGTAGGTCGTAAACTCTTCTCCACGTTCAAAGAGCTCATAGTTTTGGTGAATCTGTCTATCTATCTGAGCAGCTACGGCCAATATCTGTTCGTTACGCGTCATAGCGTCCAATTTCTCGCGGTTGGCGTCTATCCAGTGGTTGACAGAGGGTGTCAGGCGGAACACGACGCGGCCCTTATGGCCCATGATACCGGTTTTCATCGATACGATATCGTCGTGTTTGGACTTAGTCCAAGCCGCATCGTCGCGTTTCTGTTGCATCTCCTGTGCCTTCAAATAGTCGCACGGGTCGAATTCGTACGAGATTGACACGGGACAGATATTCATTTCCTTCATCGCATCCAGGAAGCAGGTCGACTTGTCGAATCCTAAGGTCAGCATCTTTAATACAGCCGGCTGCGTGCGGTCGTCGCTGTCCTTGGCGCGTCCTTCACGCTGAGCCAACCAAATACTATGATGCTTGCGACGCAAGAATCGCAGATACGAAGCCATAGTCTGACTATGCTGCATAATCTCGCGCGGACCGCCGTCACGAATCACCACAAACGCGTGATTAAATCGCGCTAAGGGCTTAATCCACCACTTGCCGAACAGGTTGTTACCCATGCCTACGTACGGGCGGATATTGTATTTGGCACGCACCAGCAATGTCAGGAAACCGGCATCCATCACGATATCACGATGGTTGGTCATAAACATGGCTCCGTGCTTGATATCCTGTTCGATAGTCTCCTTCTGACCTTCGGCATAATCTAATGTCAGACTGGTGCAAGTCTTCTTAGCCAAACTGCGCAAGAAAGGCAGTAAGGCTACGTAGTCTGTGATTTGCAGCAATCCGTTCATCGGGTATGCCTGGATGTGTCGATAAGGATTACTCATTCTTACTTTCATACAATTACAATTTTGACAAAGCATCTTTTGTCGCTTCTCTATAGGCAACCATTAGGCCGCCTGTTCCTAATAATGTGCCGCCAAAATAGCGCACTACTACTACCAATATTTTATCCCAATTCCCTGCATCTATAGTCCGTAGGATAGGGGCTCCTGCCGTTCCGTGAGGCTCGCCGTCGTCTTTGGTGCGGTATAAATCCTCTCCCAGACGATAGGCGTAACATACATGTCTGGCGTCGTGGTATTTCTTTTTGTACCAGGCTATACGTGCCTTAGCTTCATCTTCTGAGCCGATAGGCTCTGCGAAACTCAGGAACTTACTGCCGCGGTCCTTGAAGATGCCGTTGACGGCCCTCGGTATGTCCTTGCGCTCACTCATATGGGCAAGTATATGACGCGCTTCTCGCGATACCATTCTTCGCGGAAGAATTGACTTATCTCCGTCACTTCGGCTATGTTGCGGTAAGCATGTATCTCACCGTCCAGGTTGCCGCCTTTCAGTACGATTAAGCCGTTAGGCATAGCATTACGATGACGGTGATGCACATTCTTACGCACCAGTTTGACCAAATCCGGCAGGGGCATCACGGCTCGCGAGATAACAAAGTCGTACTGTCCGTGTTCCTCTTCTGCCCGCTCTTGTATACACGTTACGTTGGTCAAGCCGATATGCGCAGCAATATCTTGCGCTACGCGAATCTTCTTACCGATAGAGTCGATAAGTGTAAACTGACACTCCGGAAACAGTATCGCCAACGGGATTCCCGGGAAACCGCCTCCTGTCCCAACGTCTAGCAGGGTAGTGCCGGGCGTAAAGGACAATACTTTAGCTATGGCGAGAGAATGCAGCAAGTGGTGCTCCTCCAGGTTAGCTATGTCCTTACGCGAGATAAGATTGATCTTCTCGTTCCATTCGGGATATAGCTCCTCCAGGGCGGCCATCTGCGTCGCCTGCGTGTCCGTAAGCCGGAAATATGTGGGGATAAGATTCAAAATCAGTCTGCTAAATTGGTGAATACATTTTGAACGTCTTCGTCCTCCTCAATCTTGTCGATGAGTTTTTGTACGGACTCGCGTTCTTCATCGTTCAGCGTCTTGGTATCGTTCGGTATGCGGACAAATTCGCACGATTGGATTTCGAAACCGTTGTCTTCCAGGTATTTCTGCATGCCGTTGTACTGATCGAAGTCACAGTAGATAACGATGGTGTTTTCTTCCTCGTCTACGTCTAACTCCTCTACGCCGAAGTCAATCAACTCCAACTCTAATTCATCCAAATCAACGCCGTCCTTGCGCGTTACGGTAAAGCAGGCCTTACGGTCGAATAAGAACTGCAGACAGCCTTGTGTACCTAAGTTGCCGCCGTGTTTGGTGAAGTAGGAGCGGATATTGGCAACCGTACGCATGTGATTATCGGTAGCGGTCTCGATAAAGATAGCTATACCATGTGGTCCGTATCCTTCGTAGTTGATCTCCTTGTAGCCTTCCGACGATTTATCGGTAGCTTTCTTGATGGCGCGATCGATATTGTCCTTAGGCATATTCTCACGTTTGCACTGCTGAATCAGCATACGCAAGCGCGGGTTACCATCCGGATCGGCACCGCCCTCGCGGGCTGCTATCGTGATTTCTTTACCCAGTTTGGTAAATGTACGGGCCATATGACCCCACCGTTTCAGTTTTGTCGCTTTGCGATATTCAAAAGCTCTTCCCATAGTATAAATGTTTTATTAGTTAATATGCTTATTTTTGTTCTTCTTGCGGCATCTGCATAGCCTTTATCTCCTCTAAGTGTTGACGGAGGAGGGTAGAATCGGCGTGGTCATAGATAGTCTCGTAAGATATCTGCTCTATCGTTATGTCGAAGGCTACGCGGCGATTCTCGGCACGACCTTTCTTGGTCTTGTTGTCTGCAATGGGCATCTCGTCACCATAACCTACGGCCGTCAGACGCTCTGCAGGTACACCGGCACCAATCAGGTACTCACGTACCGCTTCGGCACGCTGCTGACTGAGTTCTTTGTTGCGCTCAGGCTTGCCGACGTTATCGGTGTGACCTTGTACCTCTATCATGTAATTGGGATTAGCGATAAACTGTGCCGCTATCTCATTCATGATAGGATTACTCGAGGACTTAATGATGGCTTTACCGGTCTCGAACTGGATACCCTGCATAGCTTTCTTGAGCAGGTTACGAACCTCTTTCTTCACCTCCGGGCATCCGCTGTTGTAAGCGGGACCGGGTTGCTCGGGACATTTGTCAATATAGTTCGGAACACCGTCACCGTCGTCGTCGCGGTCGCAACCGAGCGAGTCGATAAATGGAATAGCTTCCGGTTTGGTGTCCGGACACTGGTCGCGGTAGTCGGGCACTCCGTCGCCATCGGTATCCTTGTCGCAACCGAGACCGTCTACATAGGCTCTGGCCTCTGGTAACGTGTTGGGACACGAATCCATATAGTCTGGTACGCCGTCGCCATCGGTGTCTTTATCGCAACCTAAGGAGTCAACATAGGCTCTTGCTTCGGGCAACGTATGCGGACAGCGGTCCAGATAATCGGCAACGCCATCGCTGTCGGTATCTAACGGACATCCTAAGGTATCTATCAATCCGTAGGCTTTCTCCGAAGTCTCCGGGCATTGGTCCAAATAGTCGGGCACTCCGTCGCCATCGGTGTCCATAGGACAACCCAACAGGTCTACTGTTATATTTCTGGGTGTATTGGGACACATATCTATCTTATCCCATACGCCGTCCTTATCCTGGTCGGGCTTGTGGTTGGTGCCCCATACGATGGAGAAGCCTAAGGCGAGATTCACTCCGCTGGTCTTGTACGGGATGGGGGCCTTGCCTGTATATGCATAGGTGGTGGGGATATAGTCCATAGCCAGCGTCATATTGATGCCGTCGTAAGGCATAATACTGATACCGGCACCAAAGTTGCTGTACTTACCGTTGTTGATGAGCGAGTAGGAGAGGGCGAAGTTAAACCAGTTTACGGGACGTACAGCGCCGCCTATTGTTACCTCCTCGTACAGACGGTTGTTGAATAGACGTGTTTTGCTTAATATGCCTACACCTAAGATGTTGTGGCAGAAGTTGGCATCTACACCTACATTCAATCGAGCCGAGAGCATGCGGGTGAAACTGGTTGTATGCGTCTGCGAGTGGATACTGCGGGCGTAGTTCTCGAGGGCGTCTACTACATCGTCCAGCAATTTCTGACTGTCGAACTTATTATTGGCATCCTTATAACGGTCGTATTGCATGCCCGGTATGCCGGTGTATATCGAGTCATCGGATGTCTTATAGGAATATCCTTTGTTCCAGACGATGAATCCTAAGTCGTTCAGGGCGGCAGAGATCTGCACCTGTTTATGGGGCTTATAGGTAAAACCGAAGTCTAAGGCAGCACCGTAACCTTGCGGCTCTATATAGTCGGCTGCAGCCAGGCCTTTGAGCAGGTCACCTACGTTGATACCCTTGGTATTGTCGTAGGTCAACTCGTTAGGCAGCACGCTCTTGTTGATGGGAGCGGCGATAACTACGTTACCTGTACCTTGTATATGCCACGATTCGGTCGAGGTCTTGATCTTCAGGTCGTTGTTATGGAAGCCTATATACGCGTGGCCCAATAGGAATTTCAACTTACCACCTATCGTCCACTTCTCGTTGAGTTGGTGCGAATAGCCTCCGGCAATCTCCATGTACGCACTCATACGTGAACCCAAACGGGTGATATCATACGAGTTGATACCATCCGGGTTGGCCATCCCGCCGTCCAATACGAACTCAGCAAGCGTACGGGGCACCGACAGACCGACCTCTACGCGCTCCGAGATGCCGATATGTATATAGCCTTTCTCTTTGTAGCGGAATCCAAAACTGGCTAAGTTCATCGTCAGCGACATATCGTTGAGGGTCACTTTGCGGATTGGTTTCAATACCGTGCTTCTGCTTACGTCCGGGTGCAGGGCGGTGACTGTCTGACCGTTCTGCTTGAAGATGAGGTCGCTGGCGGTCAGCGAGTTATTACCCAACCATAGACTGGTATAGCCCAATGGCGATACTAATACATAGCCGTCACTCACCGGTTGGAAGGCCGGGTTGAGCATATGACGCATAGGAGCATTCTCCAGGAAGAATAATGTGGCAACCTCTTGGGCCGATACCGATGCCGTGACAAGGGTCAGGGCGATAAGTGCGAAACGTCGTAGTGTCTTCATTGTCCTGCCTCCTTATTTTTTAGTGTTACCATCGGGGTTAATGACGGCATCTATGTTAGCCGCTACACCTATCTGTATCGTCAGCGCATCCAACGAATCCAACTTAACTTGGAATCCCGGTATGTCGCGATAAGCCGAATGCAACGGGTCATCATCTGCAAAAGCATTGAAGCGTATCGACTTGATTTGATTGAATAAATCGAAGTGCGGTTTGTCTACTACTAAGATGAATACGCTCTCACCCGGTTCGCTGATGTGATAGGTACCACCTTCGCGCACATACTTAGGTGGCAGGAAACGCAGCGTATCCGTATTGGATAGACGCATCGGTACTGTCGGGTCAACGGGGTCCATAATGATATTGCCTAACGAATCGGCAAAACGTACAACACCCTTGATATTGAGCGGGATACGGTTGCGAGCGTGTAAGTAGACGCGAATGTCGCTGGCTACTACGGTGTCCAATATATTGGCATCGGCGAGCAGCGAGTCAATGGTGTAATCGGTGAGGTTGACATCGTTTACCGTATCGAAATAGTTCAATCCTATGCCCTCGTTGAAGATAAAGGGCAGGGTAATGTCGGCGTCGATGCGCATGTCCGTATTCTCGGTAATACGTATCTGCGGCGTAACCATACGGTCAAATTCGATATTGAACTTATATCCCAAGATATCGGGACGCACTGCAAATAAGCGGTCTATACGTCCGTTGGTCTCGGTATTGTCAAAGGGGATGTGTGCTGTAGCCGAATCGCCTATCTCGCTGGTCAGCGGCAACCATTGGCCTTCGGTAAACGGATAGTCGCGTTTGTGACTGCCGTTGAAGGTAGCGTATTCTTTTTGTCCGTCAGCCGTTGTCTCGGCATAGAGATATTCGCCGTGCATTACGGTGCGGCCGGCCACCTGTGTGGTCACCATCATATCTACCGTCGGCTCCGCAAAGGGCAGACGTGCACGCTGCAGGTCTTTCCATTTGGGCCATTCTTTAGCGATAACTACCGTATCCGCATCGCGCATCTCTGAGGACGGCTTAAAGTAGCCCCAGATAGCGTAGTATTTGATGAATTGTACCGCCAAATCGTAGTTGAAGGCAGCTGTTGTCGGCACTGTTACCTCTATGCCCATGGGCACCTCGAAATAGAAGTGTACGGTAAAGTTACAACTGTCAATCGTGTTGTAGTTGTATTTGTTTTGGTCGGTAGCGGGATTGAGATTGCGGTTCTTCATCAAGCATATTGTGAAGTCCTCGATAGGAATATCAATATCCTGATTGTATCCGTATCCGTCGCCTTTGGTGTATACGCGAACGGTGTTACCTTCCGGACGCGAGAAGGCTTCGCCCAATTCTATCTCCACACGAGTAATCCATTCCCAAGGTAAGGGCAGGTCGGTAGTATGGATATTGCTCACGAAGCTGGCGTTCTTAATCTGCGCACTATCCAGACGCTCATTGTCGACATCTGTGTTGATGCCGTTCAACTTAATCGTCAGCGGGAAGGATAGGGGAATCTCTATGCCCATACCGGTAATCTTACCGTCCTCAAAGAATGGCAGCCCTTCCAATTGCTCGTATACCTTGAAATCCTGATGAGCCTCCGAGATATACTTGGCTAAGTCTACCTCGTGGTACGTTCTCGAGATATCAAAGGTGTCGCGGAAATAGATGATACCTTTGTCATTGATAAAGATGTTGTCCACCTGGTTGTCGCCTAAGAAATCGCCCAAGGTGGCGGTGATGTCTCCTATAGGCAGAGCCAAGCCCACATTCACCCAGGTGCGCTTGTCGATGTTCTTCAAGTCGACATCGGCTTTACAACTGCTCATCAGCCCTGCTACGATAGCCAGAGCGACAACTGAAGAGAGAAAAGAATACTTCATATTTTGCATTTTGCTGTATAAATTACAAATCAACGCGCAAAATTACAAAATATTTTTGATATGACCAAATATTTATTTGTTTTTTAACAAATACACCTGTTCTGTGGCCCTGGTAAGGGCAGTATAATGCCATCTGAGGTCATCTTTTTCGCTCAAATCTTCGGGTGCAGGTCCGGCATCGATGATGATGTGTCTCCATTGTCCGCCTTGTGATTTATGGCAGGTCACGGCATAGGCATAGCGGATTTGCAGGGCGTTGTAGTAGGGTGAGGCGGTTACCTTGTCGCGTAACTCTTTCTTACTGCGTATCTCGGGATAGTCTTCCGCTATCTTGCCGTAGAGGGTGCGCTGCAACTGATAACTCTCTTCCGGCGTGGCGGTCGTCAGCGTGTCCAACCATACGACGGCGTCTATCTCCCATTCGTAGTCCAGACTGCGCAAGACCGCATCGGCAAAGCGGAAACCGTATATCTCGCGTTCGTTGCGCATACGCACAATCTCCAGCATGTCGCCATTAGCCAGGAAGGGTAGATCATCGTACTGCAGCGTCCAGAAATAGTTGTTGCGCGACACCATAATTCTGTCGCCCGCCTGCAGGATATCTTCGCGCCATAGAATCTGCGCACGGATGCCTTGGTTGTAGAGGTTGGTGCGGCGGTTGCTGCGCGTGATGACGAGGGTCTCCTCGAGGCCTACTTCGCGGTAACTCTGTTCTATGGTCTCCGCTACCTGTGCCGGTTCTATATAGCATACATCGGGCGTGGGAGTTATCTCCAATCGCTCACGTAAGGTGGTGGCGTTCAGTAATATACCGCTTTGCTCGGCTTGTCGGGCCACTTGTGTCAATCGGGCGGTATACATATTCAGCCCGTACGAGGCTAAGGTGGGCTTATCCAGTGCCGGACTCTCGTCATAACCGACTGGCGGAAGCTGTGCCTCGTCGCCCAAGAGCAGAAGACGGCAACCCTGACCCTGGAACACAAATTGTATCAGGTCGTTCAGCACCTGCATATCTATCATACTCGCCTCGTCGGCCACAAAGAGCGTGTTTTGCGCTTTGTTGTAGCCCAGCCGAAACTCCATCGTCTCCGGATGGCAGTGGTAAATCCATTTATGTATCGTAAAAGCCTGAAAACCTGAATAGTGACTCATCACCTTAGCGGCTCGCCCGGTAGGGGCTAATAGTACACAGGGTTGCTGCAATTCGTGCATGGCTTTGACTAAGGCACTGACAACACTCGTCTTACCGGTGCCGGCATAGCCGCTCAGCAGAAAAGCGGGACGCTCATCACGACTGCTCAAAAAGGTCGCCAAACTGCTGATGGCGGCCTCCTGATCCTCATTCGCCTTGAATGGCAAAGCGGCATATATGCGTCGTATAATAAAATCCCTAATCACTAATCACTAATCGAAAATTTTTAATTTCTTCCCCAAAAATTTGCGTAAGTCAAAAATTTGTTGTACCTTTGCAGCCGGATTCGTTTAGGACAGGTGCTATACGACCAGCTCCCTCTGAATTCCCCCAGGTCTTGACCGAAGCAAGGGTAGGAGGTTGTAGCGGTGCGATGTAGAGAGCCTGTCCTTTTTTATGCCCTCGCCTCTAACAGTACAACGTTCTCTACATGCTGCGTGTGCGGAAACATATCTACGGGCTGTACGCGGGTTACCTTATAAGCCTCGTCCATCATTTGCAAGTCGCGTGCCTGGGTGGCGGGATTGCAACTCACATATACTATCCTGCGCGGGGCAGCAGCTAAGATTACTTTGATAACATCTTCGTGCATTCCGGCGCGTGGCGGGTCGGTGATGATGACGTCCGGACGGCCGTGTGAAGCCACGAACGCGTCGGTAAGAATGTCCTTCATGTCCCCCGCGAAGAATTCCGTGTTGTCGATGCCGTTTATCTTCGCATTTATCTTAGCGTCCTCTATCGCTTCCGGCACATATTCGATACCTACTACTTTTTGAGCCTTGCGGGCTACGAAATTAGCTATCGTGCCGGTGCCGGTGTAGAGGTCATAGACCGTCTCCGTGCCCGTCAGTGCGGCATATTCGCGGGCTACTTTGTATAGCTCATACGCCTGGTCGGTATTGGTTTGGTAGAACGATTTGGGACCTACTTTGAACTGCAGATCTTCCATCCGCTCCATGATATAGTCCTGACCGCGATAGACGAGTATTTCCTGGTCGCCTATGGTGTCGTTCATCTTCTCGTTCACGCAGTACAGCAGGCTGATGATTTGCGGGAACTGCGTGCTCAGATGCTCTAACAGTCCCTTGCCCGCTTCCGTCAGAGGCTCGCCGAAGACGACGATGACCATCCATTCACCGGCGTGATTGGTGCGCAGGATGAGGTTACGTAACTGGCCCTGGTGCGAGTGTTCGTTGTAGAAAGTCAGACCGTGCTCTATCGCGTATGCGCGCGCTGTGTTCCTTATTTCATTGTTGAGCGGGTCCATCAGGTGACAAGTATCTATCTGCAGCACCTTATCGAAACAGTTGGGAATATGAAAGCCCAGTCCCGGCTCAAATGGTACACCGGCGCGCATCTGCTCCGTAGTCAGCCATTTATGGTCGGCAAAGGTGAACTCCAGTTTGTTTCGATAGCCGTAAATCTTAGCGGAGCCTAAGGTGGGCTGTATCTCGGGCAATTCGATATGTCCTATGCGGCGCAGGTTATCTTCTACCTGTTGGCGTTTCCATCGTTTCTGTTCCTCGTAGGGCAGTATCTGCCATTTGCATCCGCCGCAGGTGCCATAGTGTTGGCATACGGCATCGCAACGCAGCGGTGAGGGCTGTATCAGGCGCGCTACGCGGGCTTCCATAAACGAGTGTTTCTTGCGCGTCACTTGCAGGTCCACTATGTCGCCCGGCACGCAGTACGGCACAAAACACACTATCCCGTCAGAGGTATTCTCTAATCGAGAATCACTAATTCCTAATCGGACCAACGCCTTTCCTTCTGCGGCTATGCCGGTTATCTCAATATGCTCCAGCAGCGGTAGGTTTTTCTTTTTCATCGTCTTGAGGGTTGAGCAGCCATTGTATCGACCGCTCGTATAGGGTATCAAATTCGTGTAAACTCTCCATAGGGAAGGCCCATAGCAGGGTCTTATCGGTAGCTATACCGGCGCCCATCTGTGTATCGCTGTAGCGGGCTACTACACGTGCGCTATCTACGGGTTCCAGTCCGTCTACGCATTCGGCATGCAGTGTCCGACTGCTGGGTGTGAGGTAGAGGGTGTAGTCATTAGCGGCACGCAGGGCTGCTTCACGGGCACGGATACGACCGGTGCTGGTAGCGTGGTCGGCACGCAGACGGGCATGCATCAGGTCGGCGGCTAAGGCTGAATCTGTAGAGGCTATATATGCTCCGCTGATGAGTACGCGTCCGCCGCGGGCGACATAGTCGTGCAGGGCGGCGTTGAGGACGGTGTCGGGGGTGTTCTCCTTACCGCGGATGACGTCGGCTAAGGCGTAGAGGGTGTCTATTTTATTTATCGCGTCGGCGGAGCAGCTCCACCAGGTGCGTCCTTGGCGCAGCAGACTATAGCCGTGGCGGGAGGGGTAGTCGAAGGTGTTGCCGGCCATCACCTGTCCCTGCATCGTACTGTGGCACATACCGTACCCCGACTCGTCGTCCGATATCCAGTCGCGTGAGCGGTCGAAGTCGAACTGCTGTCCTAAGTAACTGAGTTCGTAGCGGTCGGGTATAGCGTATGTCTCGGGCACTATGCCGCCGTAGGTAGAGTCGGAGAACCATTGGGGCCCGTCTACGCGGTGGAAGGCATTGATGACCAGTATAGGTTGCTGTTCGCTCTGCATGCTGATGCCTGCGGAGAGGGTCTCCGAGGGCAGGCTCCATCCGCCTGCATTACCGGCGGCTACGTACCATTCGTAGCCTACGCCCGGCTCGAGAACGATGTCGGTGTAGCGTGTGGTGACCTTGCGTCCGTTGTCCCAGTCGCCTTGTATGAGTTGTTCGCCGTGCAGACGTGTGGTGCGTGTGTATACGATATAATAGGTGGGGTTAGCACTCGGCTCCAGACTGTCGACCGTAGCCTGCCAACTGAGGCGCAGGGTGTGTTTCTCGCCGGTCGGCTGCAGACGCATACGGCTGACGGGGAGGGGCTGGATGACGGCTTCTATCCCCTGTTGTGCGGCGGCAAAACGAGCCATAGCCTTGTATATGGCACGTGCTACGAGCATCTTATAGGCAGGGTTGAGACCGTAAATCATATCCCCCATGTTCTTATGACTGAGCATCTCCAAGAGCATACTGGGCACCTCGGGATAGCGGCATTCGCAATAGGGGGCGTTGAGCAGTCGGCGACAGGGCCATTGGGGAGCATAGACGGCGCGTATGTCGTGTACTATCTGGTATTGTATATAGTCGGCGAGGTCGCGTCCGAGAAGACGGGAATGGCCGGTCGGGTAGGTGAGGCCTTTATCTTCGTTCTTCTCGCTGTAGATGGCTAAGGTGCCGATGATAGCCGTATCTTCGGGCACGGAGACGCCGTCGGTGTGGAAGGCCATACTCATCAGCAGGGGTATACCTAATCCGGGAGCCTTAGGTGCGCATACGCTGCCGCCGGTGAGGTAACTGACCCAATAGCCGCGACATTGGTAGTCGTCTTTGTAGTCGTTGATATCTTCGTTGATATTGTAGAGGCTGTCGGGATAGCCGGCATATTCGAGCCAGTAGCGTGCCGCTTCCATCCATCGGGGCATACCGGAGGTGGTAGTCTGTGGTCCGCGGCCTATGGTACCTTCTCCGCCTCCGAACCAAACGTCGATGCCCTCACCTGTCACAATGCAGGCTGTATCTTCTACCATGCATAGGTATTGCCAAACGCCTCCGCCCATACGGGTATTGACGCGGTAGATAGTCTCTATGCCTCCGTGACGCACGGTGACGTCGGTGTAGGCGGGTGTTCGTTTCTTACCTTTCTGCGGCGGTGTCTGCCATCGTATATATACGGCTTGTTTGCCGGGCAGGTAATACTCGCGGGGCTGGATGACAACGGCTCCGGCGTTCTGCAGCATGGGCACCAGATAGGGAGCGGTGTAGGAGGTAGTGTATAGATCTTCTACCATGGTCCACATTCTGGCTCGTTGCCATAGCCATGCATCTTTCTCGGCATTATAGTAACGTCCGTGGCTACCCCATACGGTTATGTTTTGCCCTGCTAAGGCGTTGTCTAAGGTGACGGGTAGCGAGGTATTCGTTATCATCGGGTCGGGCTGCAGCACGTAACGCTGTTTAGCGGGACGCAGGCGGTGACGCGATGTCACCAACTCGCCTATCTCGTGTCCGTCGGTGAAGATGCTGACCTTACCATTGCGGTCGCCGCGCACCCATTCGCTTACCTTGCCGCGCAGACGTGCTATCTCGCGTTCGGAGAGAGACAGGGCGGCTATGTTGCCGTTGGTGTAGATGGATATATACTGGTTTTTGATGCGTACGTTACTCACTTTTATGGTACCTACTACGGCAATTCTGTTGGCATATTCGGTCAACGAATCCGCCAATGCGTACTGACTTATCTGCGCTTGTGCCAAGCCTGTAGCCGCTATTGCAACGAAGGCTATGCACAGACTTCTCACTATGGTTTGTATATCTCGATACCTCATAACTCAAAATTTTGTGCAAAAGTACATTTTTTTTTGCATAATGCAAAATTTTTTATATCTTTGCGCCAAAAATTCGATAATGTGATTAGGATGAACCGAAAAATCTTGATAGGCATTGCGATGTGCCTCCCGGCTATTGGACTGTATGCCGAGACCATGCAGGTGTTGCGTTTTGTGCCATAATAGTAGTCTCTATTTATGCAAATGATGGCAAATGCCATCTTTTTGACTGCAAAAGTACAAAATATTTTGCTTACGTGCAAATCTTTTTGTAATTTTGCACCCGATTCAGCTTGTTCCTTTTGACATAAGAAAGGAACAAGCCATATGGAGAAGGCCATGAAGATATTTATTAAAGAGAATCGGGAGAACAAAAAGTTCGTCTCGGAAGTGGCAGCTGCTTTGCAAAAAGCCGGGCATCAAGTGTTTGTAAGTAGTGACTGTGCGGATGCGAACGAAGTTCTA
>JAFSJN010000022.1 GCA_017439235.1 Paludibacteraceae bacterium | reverse complement strand
GAAGGTGTAGTTAGCTTTGGTCGTTGTTTGCAGACCGATGTTCTTATCACCCTTGAGCCACCAACCGGTGCTATTACCATAGACCATGGTAGCTTCCTCGGCATTACCGAACCAAGTAGTATCGTTGCCTTCGATGCGTACCACTTTGAACTCGTAGAGGCTATCGGCTTCGAGGGCAATGTCCAGCGTGAGTGTGTCGGCATTACCGGCATTCATCTTGATCATGTTTTTAGCCCATTCGGTCATTGTACCAGCGATGTAGTAGTTAGGCGTTGCAGGAGGTGCCGGTGCAGCCGTTTTTTTGATTAACTCAAATTTAGCTACCCACATACCTGTACTACCAGAGTTGCGGTATAAGCGAACATATTTAGCGTTAGAAACTCCGGCAGGTACAATGAAGATAGAATCGGCAGGAGTGCCATTCGAGGCTAATACCTGCGGATCGTTGTTCAATAAGATTTGGTGAGCGGTAGATGCAGAAGCCTTGTCGGCACTGAAGTCCATTCCTAACATATAGCTATTTTTATCTCCAGTGCGGAAATAAGCTATTCGGATGGTATCTCCGGCATTGACACCATTATTGAGGGCGATGCCGATATAATACTCACCTTTGTTAAAGCCTTTGTTGCCTTTAAAGCAATAATTGCCTTTTTGTGAGGCTCCAACGACCATGTTTTCTCCGGATGTTTGCACAGCTTCAGCAGTACCACCGGTCTGAATCGCTGCTGATGTGGAACCAATACCATTCCAAACATAGATAGACGAACTCTCGCCTCCGGATGGAGCGGTGTACTCAACAAGAGCAAATAACTCTTTCGTCTTGTTGCTCTCGCCGTCATACTGTGCACGCACCATGACGCCAATCTGTCCGATTTTGTCTAAATCAGCTTCAGCAACATCAAAGAAAGATTGAATGTTCATAGAGATAGTGTACTGTCCTGCACCTACTCTAGTCATTTTAACTTTGCTATCGAGAGCCGAATAGTCTTCATCCCCATTGCAAGTAGCCCATTCAGTGGTATAACTCTTACTCAGAGTCTTACCTTCAGCAGCCACTAACCATGTGTGGATGAAACATTGGGGTTCCCAATTAGCAAAATTGGTACCTGTTCCGTCATACGTCAGTGTGACGGTTTGCGTCGGGTCGATAGGAGTGATAGACGACGAAAGCGTTCCTCCCTCAGCTGCCCACAGCATTGTTACTGCGGTAATAACCGCAAATAACATCATTAGTAGACGTTTCATTTAATTGTTAGTATTTAAGATTAACGAATGTATTTGCGTCCATTTTGAATAACTACACCATGATAGTTCTCATCAACGGGTTGTCCGATAACGTTGAACATCGGTGCGCTGAAATCCAAGGTGTTGGTAACGGCCTCCAGAGCTGTCTCATCGGCGTCGACCAATTTCTTGCCGGCGATGGGAGCGGTAGAGAGTTCGTAAGTGCCATCCTCGTTGTCGTAGAGGTAGAAGGTAACCTCACCGGCGGGAACACCCATCTTTTCTCCTCCTGTTTTTACCATCGTGGCATGTGATTCGGACGTGAATTGAGCGGCCATGTATTGCTCGCCGACTACTTGTCCCTTGTCGCAAATCAGGATGAAGAAATATCCCATGTTTCCGTGAGTTTCATCGCTGACTACGGTGTAGGGCAATAGACCGTGCTCAAACTGCTCGTCAGCAGTAGGTGTCTCAATATCCTTACCGCTCCAGCCCTTGAGGAAATAATCTTTCTCACCACCGGGAGTCGGAGTCGGAGGAGTAGGACCGGAACTGGGAGTGTAGACAGACCATTCACCTTCGTTTTCTTTCCAACCGGTAATTGTATAACAATCCTTGTCAGTAGGGATTGTTAAATCCTGTGTTTTGTTCCAATACTTTTTGTCTCCGTCCCAAACGATAGCAGTAGCTCCGGCGGGCATACGGACAAATAGGAGATATTCCTTGTCGTCCGGGATGTCAGCTTTGAAGACATCGCCTTGTTCTACGGTCATGATGGTGTCGCAATCAGCTGCTCCGCCCCATGCATGAATGAAGAATACCGCACCATCTTGATTCCAATATTTGGAACCACCTGTGTTGAGGTAGATGGTCTTGGCATTCAGCGAGATGGCTAATGTCATCATTGCTAAGAATGTGAAGATTTTTTTCATAAGCGTTAGTTTTTGTGGTTAATATTTTGATTGTTCATTAACGAATGAATTTATGTCCGTCTTGGATAACCACTCCCCGATAGGATGCAGACACTTGTTGTCCGGTAATGCTATATACAGGACGTGTCCAGTCGATAGTGGCTACCAGAGCGATAACCTCCTCTACCGGCGTTTGATAGGAAATATAATACATAGCGTATTTATCTCCCTTAACGGCTGTGGTATAACCTTGCGGAGCGGCTTTGGATGCCGATGAGCCGAGATATAGGATAACTTCGCCGTGTTTGCCGGTGATGGTAGCTTCGTACCAATTGGTGCCGGCATTCTCGATCATCGAGCTCTCAGAATGAATACCTGCAGCGCGACGGGCAGCGATCATCTTATTGATATCACTCTTGTACTTCACCCAATGCGGCCAGAACACGCAGGGCACACCCGGTAAGGAGAGTATGTATGCATTGCATTGGAGGATAAGACTCTTATTGTTGATGCTTCCGCCGTTGGTTGAATTAGCGATGTCGGATTCGGTATCGGTGCGTTGGAAGGTGTCGTGATTGTCAATAAAGGTAACGGCATACTTGGCATAGCCTTGTCCGCGCAAGCCGGAGGATTTACACTTAGAATAATCGCCGGCACTAATACCATTTTTGAAGGCAGAATAACGATTGGGAAAATCGAAGGCCAATGTTTTCTTAGACGCATCATCTATGCGTGCACGCAGATTGGCTACATTGCCGTCCCAATACTCCATGACAGAGAAATAGGGTTTTGATGCCGTCAAGTAATCCGCAGTATGGCTGACATGATATCCGCCCGAGTAGTCGAAACGGAAACCATCGTATTGCATGTCACTCTTCATCCATTGTAGGTAAGCGCGACACATGGCTTGTACATTGGTGTTCTTATGATCCCAATCACGTGCGGAGCCATAATTGGCATCATGTTGTCCATCATCGGCGTGGTCGCCGCCCTGACAGCCGTATTTCGTTACACCTTCATCATTCGATGTCATCCAATTCTCTTTCGGTTCGAACTGACCATACGAACCGAAGTCCAACGCGCTGAAATCGCAAGTTGTGCCTTTATTGCCGCAGTGGTTGATGACGATGTCCGCCAGTACGCGCACGCCTGCATTATGTAAAGAGGTGATAAGCGATTGCAAATAAGCTTTCTTACCAAAGAGGTTGGACGATTGTGTGCTATAACACGACGGGATATACATGCCCCCGGGCCCCGGAGCTGCTGAAGGCGGCAACCAGACGAGGCTAAACGATTGTGCGATACCCGATACTTGATTGGTCAGTGTCTGCCACTTGGTGTCACCAAAGCCTTTGTCTGCATAACTATCCCAATAGAATGCTTGCAGCATGATATCTTCACATTGGGAGGGAACAGCCGTTTCAAACTCAGTGGGAGTTACCGGAGGTGTTACTTGGCCATACGTTGACCAATCGCCATCATCCTCTCCCCAGCCGGTGATAGTGTATAAGTCTTTTCCTGCAGGGATAGTTAAGTCTTCCGTTTTATTCCATTGCTTATTCCAGTCCGGAGTGGTGGCTGTCTTGTCACTACGGACAAAGATGACCCTGTCGCTGTTATCGGCGATATCTGTTTTCCAAATAGATCCTTCGATGCGTGTCATCCATGCAGACCATGCGCCTTGTGCTGTACCTTGCCAATGCCATACAGCGAATTTATCCGCTCCGTCTACTTCCCATAACGAAGCACCACCGGTATTGAGGTAGATAGTCTTGGCTGACGCATTAGAGGCGACGCCCCAACACATCATACATAACGCCGTCACGAATAATGACGAGGCGGTCGTCCACGATAATCTTGTATGTCTCATTGTTTTCATGGCTGATGGTTATAATCTCTTCCAAATCATTCGTGCCGTCGCAGAAGGGACTGACAACGGCCTTTTTACATTCTTCGCGCCAGATATAGCAGGTGTTTTCTGCCAAGTAGATATCTTGCGTTTGCGGTTTATCTTTGCCTTCTGTAAAGATAACATAGATTTCCTTAACCTCAGGTTTCATGGTCCAAGTATGCCACAGGACGCCATTCTCCTCCTCTGTTGTGGTCCACTTCATACCCGGCCATTTGGGGCTCTTGCCATCTAACGAATAGGGTGTATCTTTGAATTTAGAGCCTACCTTAACGCGAGTAAATGCATAGAGATAGAGGTCGGTCCACTCTTCCGGTTTAGCAAAGCGTACTTTGATGGCTCCTTGTTGCGGAGCTTTGTAGGTATAAGTGGCCGAATATTCGGGCGTCTGTTCATTAGCGGTGGCATCAAAGGCGTATGCACGCACTTTGGTGGTCTGATAAATCATGAAGGATACGCTGTCTACAGCCGGATTAGCACAAGTGGCGGGATCCGAACCGTCCGTGGTGTAATAAATACTGGTTCCATGACGACCTACAGCATTGATAAAGACGCGTTGACCTTCAGTCTGGCTGCGGAAGACACCTTCCTCAGGACTCAGACTGAGATCAAATTTGGGTGTAAGGATAACGGGCTCTAAATACTTATGCTCATACTTGCTCTCGGTCTCAAAACCTTCTTCCCATCCGAAGTCGGCATCATAATCGACCATCAAGTCGTTGGAGCGGATATTCAAACCACCGCAGTCTACACCTGACGAGATACAGAAATTAACGGAATCCAATGATTGGTCAAATTCGTAGGTGTACCAACCGTCAATATCTTGGTAAATGCGTTGGCCGGGGAAAGCTCCCATGATGTTTTCTGCCGTGGGATTACCTTGTTCGTCCTCTCCGGGAATCCATGCGAAGTAATACACTTTATCCCATTGAGCCGGTTTATTGAAGCGTACGCGTATGCCACGTGTTAAAGGTTCACGATAGGTGTAGGTATAGGTCTGCACTTTGGATTGTGCTGTGCCGCAAACACCCATTACTTTCAGGGTGGTCGTCTGCTTGAAGTTCAGCGGACCGGTATATACATCCGAAGCAGTAGTAGGATTGCTACCGTCCGTGGTGTAGTATATAACTGGCTGATCGCACGAACCGCTTACCGCAGTAACGGTAACGGTAATGCCCTGTTCTTGGTCTTCGAAGGAGGCATCAGGAGTAGCAATGATCCCGGGAGCCATGTCGGCATTGCTGTTCACCCATATTTCATAACTCTCGTTAATCAGTTTGCCATTGTCGTTGAATGTACTATACAGGCTTGCCATTAATTTATAGTCAGGGCCGAAGCCTTGCTTGTTGGCTTTTGTTCCCAGACACAGAATCAACCAGCCGTTCTTTCCTTTTACTGTGGCCTGATAACCGGCGCAACGATTTCCGTCCATGTCCCAGTACTCATCCGAAACCTCACTCTCGCTATGAACACCGGCCAAGTGACGCGCATTAATCATGTCCTTGATTTCAGCTTTATACTTATACCAGTGCGGATAGAAGACACACGGAATACCCGGCATGGAGAGAATGAATGCATTAGCGCCCAATAGACGCGCTTTGCATTCGGGAGTCATCGATTTGCCACGACCGCAGAACTCCAATTCATTATCCTCGCGCATAAACATATCGTGGTTGTCTACCCATGTTACTGCGTGACGTTTCCAATAGTCGCTACCTGTTCCATCCGGGGCAATCAGACCTTTGCGGCCAACGTAATTCCAGCTTTCAAAACCTTTGATGCCATCAAACTTTAATGCAAAATCCAATGCCATCATGTCCATCTCCGCATCACGGATACCGGCTTTTAAGTTCTCTACATTGCCGTCATAGCGCTCCTCAAAGGCGATATACGGTTCCGAAGCTGTGTTGTAGTTGTGCATGTGCCAGTTGTTGAATCCGTCACCTTTGTCGTAACGCCATCCGTCATATTTCATGACATTGCGCATCCACTTGAGGTAAGCTTTGAACAGGGCTTGTACTTGTACATTACTATGTGCCCAATCGCGTGCGGCATCCCAGTTTGCTCCATCATCTTTCGGACCGGTGGCTGTCTTCCAACACGGACCGGCTAAGGTGTCGGCTTTCATCTCCGGCCAGTTCATCTCATCGTCTTCGCAAATATACGAACCATCCGGTTGGAATATTCCGTATTCGCCGAAGTTTTGAACCGCGAAGTCGCACCAGCTGGCCATTGCCTCGGTGTGATTGGCAACGATATCGGCAACCACTTTCGTTCCGGAGTTGTGGAACGCGGCAATCAAAGCTTCCAACTCCGCACGTGAACCCCAATCGGAGTTTTGGTTGGAATATTGTTTGGGGTGATAACCGACACCGCTGGCGTAGCCTGAAGGCGGTAACCAAATCAGGTCGAAGTATGCTCCAATCTCACCGGCTTGTTTGAGTAGCGTCTTCCATTTGGTGTCGCCATAGTCCGAGGTACCGGCATGTGCCGAATCCACTTCATACGAATCGTAGTAGAAGCCTTGCAGCAAGACATCCGGACATTGCAAGGGGACTGCGCTGGTGTAAATAGGCGCGAGTTCGCTGCTGACGGTTAAGGTAATGCGGGCAGTAGTGGGATTGAACGCTACTGTAATATCCGAGGCGATGGTGGTTTTGAAAGAGACATCCCCATTGCTGGTTGCTCCCCAACCCTTCGTGCTGGCTTCTGCATCTACATCCGAGGCTCCCCAACTGCTGGCCCATGTACCATCCGTAATCTTGAACTGATAAGATCCGGCAGGAACACTAAGGAACGAAATGGATTTGCTGGCGGAGTCTAATACGCATGCTGCGGGTTTCCAGTCCTGACCGCAACACCACGGATTACCAGCCACGCCGTTACCGGCAATATAATATTTCTGGTTTTCAATGGGAACATATTTGCTCCACACACCGATACTCTTGCAGTTTTCTTGGCATTCTTCTGCCTTCCAAGCTGTGATTCTGAATAAGTCGTTGTCACCGGGTGTTTGGTCATCGGTCTGATTCCACATGTCGGCACCCCAATCGGGAGCAGCAGCGGCATTATTGAATCGGCAGAAGATGACTCTATCACTGGAGTCAGCGATGTCGACCTGCCATACAGAACCTGCAACGCGTGTCATCCATGCAGACCAAGTACCATTGCCGGCGCCTTGCCAGTGCCATACGGCAAACTTATTGGCTCCGTCTGTTTCCCACAGCGAACCGCCACCTGTGTTTAGATAAATAGTCTTGGCCGACAAACTCATAACTGCCACCAAGGCCAAAAGAGATAAAATTTGTTTTTTCATTGTATTAAATGTTTAATAATATTAGCACAATTTATACGCGTGTGCATGCACGCTCGTTTGTTTCAAAAAGAGCGCACAAAGATATAAAAAAGTATCGATATAAGCAAATTTTTCAAAGAAAAAATGGCCTTATTGTCGAATAGAGGTTACTTTTAATACATAAAGTGTATTTTTTTGCACTCGGAATTGGATGTTCCAGCCGGCATAATCCAGTCCGTAGATGCGATCCGGATCGTGTTGGTAAGCGGGGCGTGGATCTTGACTTAAAATTTCGGTCAAATCCTCTTTAGCTTTTGTCCAAGTTGTAACTTTGTTGGGCGAGAGTGTGCTAAAAACATCGTCTTCGTCGCCCCATAATACTCGCAAATGATAGTCGTGCGTATTTCCCGCCAAGCCATTGGTGGCTTCCGTGTGAGCATCCGAGTAGGGGAGATAGGGTTTGATGTCGTATATGGGTGTGCCGTCTAATACATCCGCTCCGGCTACTATCAGTTGCCATCGTTTTGCGTTTTCCTCGGTTTGCGGACTCTCTACTCTGATTAATCGTACAGATGTGATTCCTAATGGATTAGGGCGAAAAGGACTGCGTGTGGCAAATACACCTACGCGGCGGTTTCCACCTAAACGAGGAGGACGAACGGTCAGAGATACTTCGTTGGTGGCAGGCACTTGTGAGAATCCCCACACTAACCAAAGATGAGAATACGATTCGATACCTCGTAAGGCCTCTTCGTGATTATATGCCGGTTCTAAGACAATGCGTGTCTCAATCTGCGAATCAGGACGCGATTGACGAGGAATACCGAATTTGTCCGTAAACCCGTTTCGGGCATATGCAATAGGGCGTAAAAGTAATGAATCTGTATCTTTTTGCATAAAAAAGCATTTTTTTTCTCAAAAAATTTGGTCATATCAAAAAAAAGCAGTACTTTTGCACGCTTTTTCGCCGACCAACCGTCGAATTTGGCAGGGTACCTTAGCTCAGGTGGTAGAGCAATGGACTGAAAATCCATGTGTCCTTGGTTCAACTCCAAGAGGTACCACAACGGGAGATTCGTATGAGTCTCCCGTTACTTTTTTTCCTATTTCGTAGGTGTAAGGTCTAGGATTCTCCGGTACTTGTCCGCTTCCATGGCCGACTTGCATCCGGAGGCGGCCGCTATAATGGCCTGGCGATAATGCGGGTCGGCACAGTCACCTGCAGCAAAGATGCCCGGAAGTTCATACTCACCGGAGAGGTCATAACATTGGGGAGAATAACCTTTGGTAACAATATACCCTTCGGCATCGCGAGCTACGAAATCCTTAAACAATTCGGTATTGGGTTTGTGCCCGATAGCCAAGAAGAAGCCGTTGATGTCAATATGACGTACCGTTTCGTCCGCTTCCCCTTTGCGATAGACCAAATCAGCGCCTTCTACTTTGTTCTCGCCGGTAAGGCGCAAGGTGTTATGCTCGAATAATATCTCAATCTTGGGATTATTCTTGACGCGTTCCTGCATGATGTTGGATGCGCGCAGGTACGGTTTGCGTACAATCATATATACTTTTTCGCAAAGTCCGGCCAGATATTGTGCCTCTTCACAGGCTGTATCTCCACCACCGACTACAGCGACTATCTTCTTGCGATAGAAGAATCCGTCGCAGGTGGCACAAGCTGACACACCACGACCGCGATATTCATTTTCAGAAGGGATGCCTAAGTATTTGGCACCGGCTCCCGTGGCAATAATTACCGTATCCGCTTCGTAGATAGTAGTGTCATCAACCCACACTTTGTGTGGCTGGTCTTTGGTCGGATGCGATTGGAATTCGACTTTGGTTACTCTGCCGGAGATAAACTGCGTGCCGAATCGTTCGGCTTGGCGACGCATGTCGTCCATCATCTGGAAGGGAGCAACACCATCCGGGTAACCGGGGAAGTTCTCTACCTCTGTGGTCGTCATCAACTGTCCGCCGATTTGCGGTCCTTCAATAACCAGAGGATGCATATTGGCGCGCGCAGCATAAATGGCTGCTGTATATCCGGCAGGACCGGAACCGATAATCAAACAAGGAGTATACATGATATTCATTTATTGCGGGTGCAAAGGTACTGCTTTTTTCTCACATATGCAAAAAAAAGCGTTCATGTGTTACTTTTTTTTGGATGTATCCAAAATATTTTGTACCTTTGCAGGGAATTTTGAAAAATTCTATCTTTATGGAAACAAGTTCATACAAAGTTTTTGCAGGAAGTAAGGGTGGCGCTATCGCCCAGCGTATTTGTGATCATCTCGGTTGTCCGCTCGGGAATGTGAAAATCGATCGTTTCTCGGATGGTGAGTTTGCAGTCTCTTTTGAGGAGTCGGTACGAGGATTGTCGGTTTATTTGGTACAATCGACATGTCCGAATAGCGATAACTTGATGGAACTGCTGCTGATGATTGATGCAGCCAAAAGAGCCAGTGCGTACAAGGTTATTGCGGTGATTCCTTATTTTGGTTGGGCTCGTCAAGACCGTAAAGATAAACCTCGTGTCAGTATCGGAGCCAAATTAGTGGCCAACATGTTGCAAACAGCCGGAGCAGATCGTGTGATTACCGTTGATTTGCATGCAGACCAGATTCAGGGCTTCTTTGATATTCCTGTAGACCACTTATACGGCGCTAATGTGCTGGCTAAATATGTTCAGTCGTTGGAACTGGAAAATCTTATCGTCGCTTCGCCGGATGTGGGCGGTTCGAAGCGCGCCGCCGCTTTCTGCAAGAAACTACATGTACTGACAGACCGTGAAGTGCCGATGGTTATTTGCTACAAGCATCGTCCTAACTTTAATCAGGTATCCGAAATGCGAGTTTTGGGTGATGTGGAAGATAAAGATGTTGTTATCGTGGATGATATGGCCGATACTGCCGGAACATTATGTAAGGCCGCTCAGGTAATGAAAGATGCCGGAGCGCGTTCGGTACGTGCTGTTGTCGCTCATGGCATCATGTCCGGCAATGCTTGCACCAATATTATGGATAGCCAATTGGAGGAAGTGGTGTTTACAGACACAATACCTTTTGATACGACGCGCTGTCCTAAGGTACATGTGGTCAGTATCGCGGATCCCATTGCCGAAACGATATTGGCTATTCAGGAGCATAGGAGTATAAGTGAACTGAATATACGTTGATAGAGGCACTATGAATAAGTGGATTACTCTCGTTGTCGGAGCCGTATTATGTGTCGGCTGTTCTGCTCCGTTCTCTCAGTCTAAATCGCCGATGACGCGTCCTTCGTTTAATGCCGATTCGGCATATTCGTATGTGTCTGCACAAGTGAATTTCGGACCTCGTATGCCGGATTCCAAAGCGCATACGGAATGTGCAGTATGGCTGGTGCAACAGTTGAAGAGATTCGGTGCAGAAGTGACGCTTCAGCAGGGGCGTATGATTAATTATGCCGGTCATGAACAGCAGATTTACAATATCATTGCCTCTTTTGTTCCGCAAGGCTCTCAAGAAGAGCGTATCCTTTTAGCGGCTCATTACGACTCGCGTCCGTGGTGCGATGAGGAAGATGAGTATTCGCAACGCTTTCAGGGTGTTCCCGGTGCAAACGATGGCGCTAGCGGAGTAGGAGTGCTTTTAGAGATTGCCCGTCAATTGGGTATCAAACAAGCTAACAACGAACCGTTTACGCCTACGGATATTGTCCTTTTCGATTGCGAAGATATGGGTACTCCGGCTTTCTATACCGGTCAGCAACGTGAGAATACCTGGTGCTTGGGTTCTCAATTATGGGCTCGTGAATATGCCTATGGCACAGAGATGCCGTTGGATTTGAAGTATCGCTTCGGCGTACTATTGGATATGGTCGGGGCTCCCGACGCTGTCTTTCCTAAGGAATATTACTCTGTCCAATTTGCCAATGATTATGTGGAGACTATTTGGCGCATTGCCCAGCGTTTGGGACATGGACGTTATTTTTCTGCGGCTTTGTCATATCCCATCACCGATGACCATTATTATGTAAATACCACCACCGGAATCCCGATGGTGGATATTATTCACTATGACGCCCGCGGCAATGCCGGTTTTGCTTCATGGTGGCATACTACTGAAGATGATATGCGGCATATCGACCGCAATACGCTTCAAGCCGTAGGCGAAGTGGTAATGAGTCTTCTGTAAACCGTACTAATTGATATCCGGTAGCGGACTATAGTCCCGACTATAGCGCAAGTGCTGCTCGATGTATCCCTCCGTAAAGTCGAGTTGTACATCTGCAATTTCTCCAGCAGCGTTGCGTGTAACCTTATATACCGGATTTACGAAGCCTTTGTATGGAGCGAGGTTCAGTTTTGCGTAGCGCTCGCGAATCTCATTATGCAGTTCAGGATTAACCTTAACAGCATATCTCTCCACCATTTCTTTGGCGGCAGGGTAATCGCCTTCTGAGGTGATACGTTGAATTTCGGCGAGCAGTTCGCCATACAAACGACGAACTCCTTCGTAGTCATTTATTTGCAGATAGTGTTTACCATCACGCTCAATAATTTCGAGTTCGCCATTAGCATGTTCATAAACCCATTTGGCGATGAGTTGACGGTTACGCATGTGCGCTTCCTCTATATCTTTGCCGGGCTCAATCCGCACGAGTTGGGTCATTAGACCATTCATCATCTGCTGGTAGTAGCCAGCTTTGTAAGCCTCGTTATTCGGCAACAAACCTAACTCAACCAGTTTGGGATCTGCTAAATAGTACAAACCAAACAAGTCGGCACGTGCCTCTTCTATAGTCGAAGCGTGCTCCTTAAGAGCATCTTTAGTAACACCCGGCATCAATTTGCCGCTACCGTGGCCTACGCATTCGTGCAAATCGGTATGCAAATCGCCGCATAAGGCTCCATATTGGTTGTAGAGCATGCGAGTGGCATCATCTATCATGAATTCCTCATTGAAGCCATTACCTTTAGCTGCCTCATTATACGCGTGCATTAAGTTATCAATGGTAACGGACTTGGAGCCATACTCTTTGCGAATCCAGTTGGCATTTGGAAGGTTAATACCAATCGGCGTAGCGGGGTAGCAGTCTCCGGCAAGAAAGGCTGCCGTAATGACCTTAGCCGTTACACCTTTGACTTCCTCTTTCTTGTATTTTGGGTCGGTCGTCGAGTGGTCTTCAAACCATTGTGCGTTATCGGAAATTAACTGTGTGCGTTTAGTGGCCTCTAAATCTTTGAAGTTAACCATCGATTCCCACGTACCGGTGATGCCTAATGGGTCGGAATAGGTCTCGGTAAAGCCATTAACATAGTCAACACGGCTATCCAAATCTTTTACCCACGCGATACAGTACTCATTAAAAGTTTTCAAATCACCCGTTTCGTTGAAGGCAATCATCTTCTCTATTGCCAATCGCTGTGCATCATTTTCGGTGTACTTCAACGCCTCTTTTAACCAGTAAACGACTTTCTCCAATGCCTCACCATAGAGTCCGCCTACTTTATATACGCGCTCTACAATTTTACCCTGCTCGTTCTTTACGAGTTGCGAGTTGAGTCCAATCCACATTGGTTCCGGAGAGTTGTCTTTATGCGCGGCATACCAAGCTTCTGCTTCGGCTTGTGTGACGCCCTCGCCGTAGTAGTTACCGGCAGAGTTAAGCACCAGGTCGATGCCGTTTTGCGCGGTCATTCGTTTGGGCATAATAGTCGGATCAAACATAACGGGCAAGATAGCTGCATCATAGTTAACACCGGCTTTGTCACATGCAGCGACAAACCATTCTTGTGTAAATTCCGGCAGGAACTTATCTTCGCTGTAATGATGGTGTATGCCATTGCTAAACCATACACGCTTGAGATAGCGTTCGAATGCGGCAAATTCATCCGTACTTTTCTCATAAGGATAGTTGAGATATAATGCCTCCAGTGCGCGGCGAATACGGAGATTATAGCGACCATTCTGATCGAACAGAATATCGCGTCCCCATAGGGCTGCCTCACTCAGACAATATACCAACTGCTTTTGTTGTAGTGTCAAACTCTCAAACTCCGGTACATCGTAGCGGAGAATCTCCAAATCATAAAACTTATCCACGTTATATTGGAATGCTTGCTCTTTATTTTGGCATCCGCAGAGAATCCCTAAGGTTGCCAGTATGATAACTATTTTGTTTTTCATTAAAATCTCTCCAGTACTGTGCGTACCAACTCTTTGATACGCGGTTTGTAATCGGTATTGGCGGCCTCAATCTTGCGTTGCGCGATAACGCAGCACACGGTCATCGCACGGTGTCCCATATGAAGAGCTAAGCCGGCAATGCATGAACCTTCCATCTCGTAGTTGGTGATGCGCTGACCTTCGTAACGGAAGGCAGTAATCTTCTCGTTGATATCCGGTACGGCCAAACCTACACGCAGAACGCGTCCCTGCGGACCATAGAAACCATTGGCGGCAATGGTGCAACCGCGCATCATATCGTCTTGAGCAATACGGTCTACTAATTCCGGGTTAGCCGATACGACGTATGGTACGGCTGCTTTCTTAGGATAGCCTATGAAGTCAACCAGCGCTTTCTCAAACCCTACATCTGCTATCTTGTCGCGGTCTTCGTAGAAGGCCAATACCCCGTCAAAGCCGATACTTTTCTGCGAGACCAAGAAGGTACCTAACGGGATATCTTCTTGCATACCGCCACATGTGCCGATACGTACGATGTCGAGGCAGCGTTTCTCTGCTTTTTCGGTGCGGGTAGCAAAATCGATATTTGCCAGGGCGTCAATCTCATTCATCACGATATCACAGTTATCTGTGCCGATACCGGTCGAGATGCACGAGATACGTTTGCCCTGGAACTTACCGGTAATGGTGTGGAACTCGCGACTCTGTACTTCACATTCAATAGAACCTTCGTCAAAGAACGAAGCAACCATATTTACGCGATCTTGGTCACCAACCAAAATAACTTTATCTGCCAGAAACTCCGGCTTAAGGTGTAAATGGAACGCAGAACCATCTGCATTGATGATTAACTGCGAGGCGGGAAATGTTTTCATGATAGTCAAATCTTAATACGTTAATCTTATATGTGCCCGACATTAAGCTTCTCCGCCGCCGAAGGACATAGGAATAGTGCTTCCGGGAGCGGGAGTACCGGTCAGTTGTATTTTACCGAACTGTTTTTCATATTTGCCGATATTCTCTTGTAAAGCGAACAATAGTTTCTTGGCATGTTCGGGCGTCATGATGATGCGAGATTGCACATTAGCCTGTTTGAGTCCGGGCATCATAAGGGCAAAATCCAATACAAACTCCGACGAGCTATGAGCAATAATAGCCAGATTGGCGTATGTGCCCTCGGCTACTTCCGGCGTGAGGTTGATGTTTAATTTTTGTTCTTCCATAGTGTATAATGTTTATTGTTATTTACCAACGGGAGTAGTTCTTTTTACGTTGTGTGAACATGAGCATAGCGGTCAGTATAGGCAAGCAGATATCGTACCACACTATCTCCAATCCAAATCCGGGTTCGCCAAAACGACGGGCAGAGAGGTTCACTACGATGAGTTGTGTTAGCAAACGTATTATCAGTAGACTCCATGCCAGTAAGGCAACCGGAGCGGATCCTATCACAAACGCAGCTATTAGGATGGCATACCATAGTCCGCGAGCCATGGGTTCCAAACCGATTAACATCTTAGAGGTGAAGCGATAATGAGGGGAAACGCTTAGGTGGCGACGTTTTTGCAACCACCAATCGCGGAATGAGGTCTTAGGTAATGACCACACCACCGAACCGGGTGTGCATACGACGGTTGTATTCTTTCCTGTGGCTACTTTATTGATGAATAAGTCATCGTCTCCGGCACGGAAATTAATCAGTCCGGCAAAGCCGTGATTACGTTCAAATAATGATTTGCGATACATCAAATTGCGTCCTACACCCATATACGGATGACCGGTTAAAGCTCGTCCCATATAGTGCAACCCGTTAAAGAGAGTATCATAGCGCAAAAGACGATTAATTCCTTTGTCTTCGGGGAAATAGGGGCTATAACCCAAAACCACCTCTATGGACGTATCTTCCTGTTGTCCGCTATGGAAATAACCTTGCATCATCTCGCTAATCCATGATTTGCTTTCTGGGCGGCAATCAGCATCCGTAAGCAATAAATATTCGTACTTGGCATGCTTGACTGCTAAGGTCAAAGCCAGTTTCTTCGACGATCGTACGCGCGCCTCGAGAGGCACAAAGGTGGTTTGCAGACGCGGATAGAGTAAACTATATTCTTGCAATACCAAAGCCGTTTCATCTTCCGAAGCATCATTGACCACGATGACTTCAAACAACGGATAGTCTTGCTCTAACAATGCTTGTAAAAAAGGTTTGAGACGAGTGGCTTCATTACGGGCGGATACGATAACGGAAACGCCCGGACGCTCCGTTGTCTCTGCAGCGTCCTTCTCGTTGGTCGCAGGACGACTGTTTCGCAAGGGAGCCGCCAAGATGCGCGAGTAGAAATACAGTTGGTAAACTGTAAGCACTACCAACGTCCCGACCAGGCACCAATCAATCGTATTTAACCAATCAATCATTATAAATCAGTCCGACATTATCGACCCACATGACATTACCGTCGTGGCCGTAAAAAGCTGGATAACAACCTGACGTAATCATCAGTATGGCATGCGTGGGGACGGCATCTGCTGCGGCCCAACTCTCTTCTACTACCGGTGTAATCATACCTTTGGAGTTGGTCGCACGGAACAAATCTTTTAACCCCATATAGTCTTTATACTCGGCACGACCTGTGATATCTCCGTACCAAACAGGGATACGATGACCATTGACCCAATCCTTTTGCGTCTTGGTGTAACGTTCGTAGGCTGTCCCGACACGCTGAGCATGAATCTTACCATTAGCATCTTCCCAACGTTTTTGCAGCAGCAGAAAGACCTCGCACTCGTCATGTCCTTCTATCTTCTTGGAGGCCGATAGACCAGTCGCGCGCCAAATCCATTTTTCGGGCGAAATGATGCACTTGTAATCCAATATAAGCGCCGTAGGACGTTGGGTAAAAGGTACTCCGAAATCAATATTCGAATAGGGATCTTTAGCCGTCTTCACCGGCTCTATCGTGCGGCCCCAGAAAATAGTGCCGTTCACCAATACATGAATATCAATAACGCCGAATACACTTACTTCCAGCATTTTTACATCCATACGGCAGCAAGTTCCGTCACCTCGTTTCTCGGGCGAGATTGTACCGGCGGCTTTGTGAATACCGGACACAACGGCATATGCATCACTCATCGACCACGGATTGCCGTTCTTACCGTATACATAAGGCACGTTACCGCGAATGGTATCCGTCTCGCCTAAAGCATATAAAGTACGCGTAGTACCGCCGATTACTTTCGATTCTTTGATATAACGCACTACCCACGACTCCATATCGCCGAAGGGAATCATGTCAATACGTTCGGCCGAAACGCTCATCACGGCCGCTAATAGACCTAATAAAAGGTAAACTTTCTTCATCTTATTTAATGCCACAAGGCGTAGTATAAATAGGTTGGGTATACTCTGTACGAATGTATTTGCACAATGGTTTAATTTCTTGCTCCACAATCATCTTGGCGGCCATCTGACCTACTGTTAGCGCTCCGTTCTCGCGTAGATGCGTATCGTCGGTTTTCCCATTAGGGAACTTGGTGCATTCACCCGGGGCAACGTTCATAAAGAATGCTTTGGATGCCTCGTCACCTAATTTAGTCAACCATTCAACTGTTGAGGCTTCCAAGTCCAATAACGGCACATCCATCCTTTCGGCTACACGGCGAGCCGCTTCCGGATAGGCACCGTGACGGGGATGAAAGACGCCTTCTTTGAAATAACGACGCGAGATAGGCGTGCATAAGATAACAGAAGCCTTAGCCTGTTGTGCATCACCAATCATGTGCATGAGATTGGCTTCGTAGTCTTCAATACTGGTATAACGTCTGGGATCGGATTGTTTGGTATCGTTGTGGCCGAATTGGATAATCACCACATCGCCGCGACGGATACGACGTTTTACTTCGTCCCAACGGCCTTCAGCTAAGAAACTACGTGTGCTACGGCCATTCTTAGCGTGATTCTGAATGCACACTTTTGTGGTGTCTAAAAACGAGGGAAATAATTGTCCCCAACCGCGTTCGGGAGAGGCTTCTAATTCGGTCTTATCAGCCATTGTACTGTCACCCACCATAAATAATGTTATCGGACGTTTGCTTGCTCCAGTCAAAACGAATAGCATAGCACACGATAACATAATCATGAAATATTTACGCATACTAATTCTAATTTATGTGTTTAGCGTGCAAAGATACACTTTTTTTTGGATATATCCAAACTTTTTAGTAATTTTGCCGTCGAATATGAATACTTTTGGAGAAAATTGGACGTTTACCAGCTTCGGAGAGTCGCATGGAGCGGCTATAGGTGGTGTGCTGGATGGTGTACCTGCCGGTTTGCATATCGATTTTGCGCTCTTGCGTGAGCAGTTGGAAAAGCGTGCCGGCAAAGGAATTGCAGGGGCGTCAGCCCGCTCTAAAAATGAACCTGATGAGGTAGAATGGTTATCCGGTGTTCTCGATGGTGTTACGCTCGGTACGCCCATAGCTTTCCTTATCCGCAATAAGGATGCCCGCCCCAACGATTACGAATGGCTTAAACATTCTTACCGTATCGGACATGCCGACCGCGTATACGAACAGAAATACGGTATCCGTGACTGGCGTGGCGGTGGCAGAGCCTCGGCGCGCGAGACGGCAGCACGTGTGGTGGCAGGGTGCATTGCGAAACAACAATTGGCTGCAAATGGTATTTCTATTCAGGCACAGTTGGTACAAGTAGGTGCTGAAACATGCCCAGAGAAGTTTAACGACACGATTGCGGCCTACCAACAAGATGGCGATTCTATTGGCGGTATTGTAGAGTGCCGCATCAATGGTCTGCCTATAGGAACAGGAGAACCGATTTTTGATAAACTCCAAGCCCATCTGGCATTTGCCGTGATGAGTATTAATGCCTGTAAGGGCTTTGAATATGGGACCGGCTTCGGAGGGGTTACTCAGCCCGGCTCTGCGATTAATCATATCTCAGGAGGTATAGCCGGTGGCATATCGGATGGTTCGGAAATAGCCTTCCGCTGTGTTTTTAAACCTACACCCTCGACTCCTAAGGCCGGTGTCAAAGGTCGTCATGATGCCTGTGTGGCCACTCGTGCCGTGCCCGTAGTAGAGGCGATGACAGCTCTTGCTATCATTAACCTGCTGACTCCCGTCTCATTACCGGCCAAACCATGAAGCTCATACAAATAAAACAATAAAAATCCCATGTCCAACCATAAAAGAAGCGACTCATCAGAGCCGCTTCTTTTTAATTAATGTTCGTCTATTAAATGACAATAGGTTTATGCTTCGGTACCAGACCTTTCATAATTACCCAAGCCAGCACGTAAGCAATACCGCAGAAGCAGAACATCACGGCATAGCCGGCCGGTTTACCGGTAAAGCCCATGAACGAGAAAGCCTCGCCGGCTTGCTCGGCATAGGTGAAGAGGTTACCTGCACATTTCTGGATAATCAACGAGCCTACACCACCGGCCATAGCACCAATACCAGTAATTGTAGCAATAGTGCTCTTGGGGAACATGTCTCCTACCGTTGAGAAGAGGTTTGCGCTCCAAGCTTGGTGTCCCGCACCGGCCAGACCAATCAAAATAGCCGGCCACCAGGCGCTATTGAAATGTACACCTAACGGCTGAGCCAGTAGGGCTGCCAGGGGGAAGAAGGCAAACAGCAGCATGGCGCGCATACGACCCGAATAGGGTTCCATTCCTCTCTTTTCTACAAAGACTTTTGGCAAGTATCCGCCCCATATCGATACCACCGTTACAATAGCATAAAGCGTGAAGATAAGAGCCATGCCGATACCTTCCGAAGCCTTATATCCGAACTGATTTTGGAAATAACTCGGAGCCCAGAATAGGAAGAACCACCAAACACCATCTGTAAAGAACTTACCGACAATGAAAGCCCAGGTTTGACGGAAAGACATAGCTTTCCATATGGAGATAACGGGAGCATATTCATCCTTAGCGGATAAGTCGATATCGTCTTGATGAATATATTGTAATTCGGCTTCGTCAACATGACTGGAACGCTCTGGCTTATCGTACATAAACTGCCAGAAGAACATCCAAATGAATCCTAATGCACCAATGATGATAAAGGCCATCTCCCAGCCGTAAGCCTTGGCCAGAGATGGGATGCAAAGCGGAGCCGCTAAAGCGCCTACCGAAGCACCTGCATTAAAGAGCGATGTGGCAAAAGCACGGTCTTTCTTTGGGAAATATTCTGCCGTTACCTTAATAGCCGCAGGGAAGTTTCCTGCTTCGCCAAGTGCTAAAATGCCGCGGCATAGCAGAAATAACCAAACACCCGTGGCAGCAATACCTGAGATGGCGGTTGCTGCTGTTTCCATACGCATGGCATCCATTGTCGAATAGCCTTCTACGTACATCGTTACAACGCCGCAGGCTGCATGTAAACAAGCACCTAACGACCATACAAAGATAGCAATCAGGTAACCCTTCTTGGTGCCCATCCAGTCTACAAACTTACCGGCAAACAAGCATGCGATAGCATAGAAAATACTGAAGAAACCGGTAATATTACCATAGTCGGCATCTGTCCAGTGGAACGTGGGTTTGATGAACTCTTCATAGGTCAGAGAAAGTACTTGGCGATCCAAATAGTTGATGGTCGTAGCCACAAAGAGCAACGAACACAGCCACCAACGCCAGTTAGTCATCAGTTTTTGTTGTGTACTCATAGTTAATTGATTTAAAATTCTAAATTATTTGCGGCATGCTGCAATAATGTCAAAACACTCTTTGCACTTGTCGGTCACGTACTTCCAGTCACCGGCTTTTACTTTATCGGACGGGAACAATTTGGAGCCCATACCTACGCAGTAAACGCCTGCAGCGAACCATTTCTCGAGGTTCTCTTTCTCCGGAGCTACACCACCGGTAACCATGATCTTCGACCACGGCATCGGAGCCATGAGCCCCTTCACAAGGTTCGGACCTACTACATCACCGGGGAATACTTTCGTGAAATCGCAACCTACCTCTTGTGCCAAGCCAATCTCACTCGGAGTCAGGCAACCCGGACAATACGTCACGCAACGACGGTTGCAGACTACTGCGATGTCTTTGTTGAACAGCGGACCTACAACGAAGTTAGCACCGAGTTGGAGGTACAAAGCTGCCGTCGGAGCATCTACGACGCTACCGATACCGAGCGCCAAGTCCGGGCACTCTACAGCTACCCACTTACTCAGTTCACCAAACACCTCGTGTGCGAAATCGCCACGGTTGGTGAACTCGAACGCGCGTACACCGCCTTCGTAACAAGCCTTAATCACGTTCTTACAAACTTCCACATCCTTGTGGTAAAACACAGGAACCATCGGTGCAGCCTTAATCTTGGCCATCACCTGAAATTTATCGAACTTTGCCATAAATTTGAAATCTTAAATTTGAAATCATAAATAAGCGTTAGCGCTGAACACGTCCGTTAGCGTTACCACCTGCAAGGCTCAGAACCTCATCCTCAGAAACGAGGTTGTAGTCGCCGTTGATGGTGTGCTTCAGAGCCGAAGCAGCCACTGCGAACTCAAGAGCCGATGCTTGGTCACCCGGATATTTGAGCATACCGTGAATCAGACCGCCGGAGAAGCTGTCACCACCGCCTACGCGGTCGATAATCGGGTTGATCTCGTAACGCTTGCTCTGGTAGAACTCCTTGCCGTTGTAGATCATAGCCTTCCAGCCGTTGAACGTTGCGCTGTAGCTCTCGCGAAGCGTCGAAACAACATACTTGAAGCCAAACTCTTTCATCATCTGCTCGAAGATGCCCTTGTAGCCCTCCGCGTTCGTCTCGCCGCCTTCTACATCTGCATCGGGCTTGAAGCCGAGACACAACTCTGCGTCCTCTTCGTTACCGATACAAACATCTACATACTTCATCAGCGGACGCATGATCGAGATAGCCTTCTCGGAAGTCCACAGTTTCTTGCGGAAGTTGAGGTCAACGGAAACGGTTACACCGTGACGCTTTGCAGCCTCGCAAGCCAGCTTCGTGATCTCAGCAGCCTTGTCCGAGATAGCCGGAGTGATTCCGCTCCAGTGGAACCATGCTGCACCTTCCATGATCTTGTCGAAGTCAAAATCCTTCGGATCAGCCTCAGCGATTGCGCTGTGAGCACGGTCGTAAATCACTTTCGACGGACGCATCGAAGCACCGGTCTCGCAGTAGTACAGACCTACGCGGTCGCCGCCACGAACGATGTAATCGTCCTTTACGCCATAACGACGAAGCGAGTTAACAGCAATCTGACCGATCTCATGTTTCGGCAGTTTCGTTACCAGATACGCCTCGTGACCATAGTTAGCGCACGAAATAGCTACGTTAGCCTCACCACCACCGGGGATGATACGGAAGTGATCAGATTGAATGAAACGATCTTGTCCTTCCGGACTTAGGCGAAGCATGATCTCGCCCAACGTAATAATTTTAGCCATGATTGTTGAGTTTTATAAATTTTTATTCTTCTCTTTCTTTTTAATAACAAGCCTATGACAAAAAGCCATGAGCCAATAAAATATTGTTGAGAACAACACCAAAGGAAAACATGTTACGATAACTTTTGCCGGCCATCCCACACCCATTTGAGAGTTGTATATCGAAGTCACTTCTTCCATATTTTCCGGAGCAACATTGGCAAACATTTTGTCTTCTGTTCCTCCGCTCCAGACAAATCCTAATTCTGCCAAGCGCAGCTCTTTGTCATGGTCATACTTCCAACCACCATACCAATTTACACCAACTATTGCGCATATAAGTAGTATATATACTAACACTAACGCATAGGGATTTTTTAGTAGCCACGGAAGAACAAACACAGCAACTGCCAGAAGAACCAACAATGTAAGAGTCAGGAACATGGTATTCTTTGATTTTTAGAATTTGAAGTAGTTCTTCGCGTTATTGTAGCAGATATCCTCTACCATATCCTGTACACGCTTCTTCTCGTAGCCAGTGTACGGGATCATGCCGTTCTCGATGTCATTGCCGAGGATGTTGCACAAGGTACGACGGAAGTACTCATGACGCGGATAGCTGAGGAACGAACGGCTGTCGGTCAACATACCTACGAGGCGACTCAACAGACCGAGGTTGGACAAAGCCATCATCTGCTTCTCCATACCGTCTTTCTGATCGAGGAACCACCAGCCCGAACCGAACTGAATCTTACCCGGAACAGAACCGTCTTGGAAGTTACCCAGCATGGTAGCAATCACTTCATTTGCGCACGGGTTGAGGTTATAGAGAATAGTCTTGGCGAGGTGTCCTTCGCTATTCATCTCATCGAGGAAATGACTCATTGCCTTCGCTGTCGTAAACTCGCCGATGGAGTCGAAACCGGTGTCTGCGCCGAGTTGCGCGAACATCTTGGAGTTATTGTTACGGATCGCACCGTAGTGGTATTGCTGCGTCCAACCGGAAGCATAGTCCATCTCTGCCTGCGCATGGAGATACGCGTGCTTGTACTGACGAATCTCGTATGCGCTCAGTTCCTTGCCGGCGAGGGCTTTCTGGAAGATGGCGTTGATCTCTGCATCGGTATATGGCTCGTCGTAGAACTCCTCGATTCCGTGGTCAGAGAGACGGCAACCCATCGACTCAAAGAAGTCATGACGTTTCTGGAGCGCATCTACCAAATCCGCAAAATTGCGAATCTCCATGCCGGCCACAGCAGCGAGTTTCTCGATATATGCTTTCCAAGTAGCGGCTTCGATATTCATACCTGCGTCCGGACGCCAAGTCGGCAACATACGTACCTCTGCGGTCGGGTCTTCCTTGACCATCTTGTGCCATTCGAGGGAGTCAGCCGGGTCGTCGGTCGTACAAACCAGCTCTACATGATAGTGTTTCATCAGTCCGCGCGGACAGAACTTCGGATCGTTGGCAATGAGGTCATTGCACTTGTCATAGATGGCACGTGCGGTCTCAGGATTCAGACGCTCCTCGATACCGAAAGCGGTCTTGAGCTCCAGATGGGTCCAGTGGTACAACGGATTACGGAAAGTATAAGGAACGGTCTCTGCCCATTTTTCGAACTTCTCCCAATCGGTCGTGTCCTTGCCTGTGCAGTAACGCTCGTCCACACCATTCGAACGCATGGCGCGCCATTTGTAGTGGTCGCCCATGAGCCAGATCTGTGCGATGGATTCGAAACGCTTGTTCTCGGCAACCATCTGCGGGATGAGATGACAGTGATAATCAATAATCGGCATGTGCTCTGCATGCTCGTGATACAACTCCTGCGCCGTCTGCGTTTGCAACAGGAAATCTTTGTCCATGAATGCTTTCATTGTATAGGTGTTTAAATGGTTAATATCTCTATTTTTTGCGAGTGCAAAGGTACAAAAAAGAAATGACATATACAAATGTATATGACACTTCGTATCGTTTATCAACCTTTTCCGTCAATTTTTACACATTAGTCATCTTTGCTCGTCGCGCATGTTGTGCGTGCATATATAAGAGGATAGGGGTGAGATAAAACAAGAAGCCACCTCGATGGGTGGCTTCTAATGGTGTTGTTGTTCTGATTATTGGAAGTTAGCGCGGTTGTCGGTGACATCGGCTTGTTCCTGAATGAGGTTAATCGCCTGATAGGGTAAACTATAAGCGAAGCGCATGTTGAGTTGTTGAATCTCAGCTGCAGCGTCGTATTCAGGGGCTTCCATGTTCTTTGTTCCGGCTACGAGGGCATATGCACCTTGATTGCCGTTGATGACTACTACTTGACCGGGTTCTGCACTGAAAGCGCGACCTACTACTTTCGGTTCGTTACCTTCGTTAGCGAAGCGGTTAGCAGAAAGTGTTACGCCTTCGGCATTCTTAATCTCAGTGCCGGCAATGGCAGCAACCTCTTCAAGGGTAGTGGCCTTACGCATCTCGCGGCACATCTTGTCAGCTTTGCGACGATTGAGGGCCTGGAGTTGCAATTCGGGTTGTACATCTTTGAGGGCGCGGTATTCGCCATCGTTCACTTCGGTAAGGAGAGCTACTACGAATTGGTCACCGCACTCGAAAACATCACTAACTTGTCCTTCTTCAGCCTCGAAAGCCCAGCGCACGATAGGACGGCTCTGCTTGAGTTGAGCAATCTTATCTTGGGTCTTTTGCAGACCGTAAGCGGGTTGCGGACGCATACCGGCCTGTTGAGCGGCAGCGCGGAAGGTTTCGTCAGTCTTGTTGTTGATGACAAATTGTTTAGCTTGGTTATACAAGACAGAATAGGTCTTGCTGGATGGGGTGACGGCACGCTCGATGATTGCCAATTGCACCTTGGGAGTAGCCTTAGCAACATTGGTAATTTCGATAGTAACTTCACCTAATCCCATGGGCACGGTGAACTTATCGCCTTTCTTGCCGGCAAAAGCAGGCTCGGCAATATTGCGTTGCAGTTGTTCCTCAGTGTACCAACGGGGCTCTTGCTCTTCTTGTCCTTCTTGAGCTACTGGGCGCAGTTGTACCGAGTCAGGCATGGCATAGCCGCACTTAACGAGGCGAGCCATACGGAATACACCATTGTCGAGGGTGAGGGGAGTGACGTTGCCGGCTTTAGCATTGCGAGCAAAGGCAAAGTCCTTGTACATAGCAGGCACGGTAGTCGCCGAATAGTTGCGTCCCTCGTACATTACGTCCGAATTGGTGTTGACTACCAAGGCGATATCGTCGGTGGTGTAGAACTCATTTTGGATGCTCTCCATAAGGGCGCGTGTGTCTGCAGTATCCTGTGCTGATGGAATAATAGCAAAGGTTAGATACTCGATACTACGGTTAGGAGTCTGCTTGTAGAGAGGTTTTTGTTTGTTGTAGAGTTTCTTGACATCGAGAGAACGTACCTTAACGAGTGAGTCGGGCATGCTATAGTAGGGCTGGAGCACATATTGTACATCCACCTTGCTATCACGTGCGATGGCTTGGTACTTAGCATCGATGTTATTGGCCGTAATCATCTTCTGGATGAGGTCGGTATACTTCTCCTGCATATAGGTGAGACGGGTAGCATTCTCCCAATACATCCAATAGTCTTTAGCCTGTTTGAGGTTTTCAGCCTGCTCGTTAGTCTCGGCTTCCTGGTCGATAGAATGGAGGAAACGTACGAGGTTGTCGCGGTTGAATTGTCCGTTCTCGTCATAGAAGGCGCGACGTTGACGGATGAGTTGGTGAGGGTTGTTACCGATGCACAACTCGCTGAGCTCTTCAGCGGTGATGTCCATACCGATTTTCTTGGCTTGAGCCTTGAGGGTATAGTCCATAAGCATCATTTGCCATACCTGATTGCGGATTTGCGAGGCCATATCCTCGTCAAAATCGTTGCGTCCGGTCTCGATTTTGTATACTTCAGTGAGTTGGTCTTTGGCGGCCTCATAGTCGGTATAGTGGATTTTAACTCCTTCTATCTCGCCTACATATTCGCGGCTGCGGTTAAAGAAACTGCTACCTGAGTTCAAAAAGTCGCCCAGGATAAACGCCAACATGGCTAAACCCACCACTACAAGGAGGATGACGCCATGATTTCTGATTTTTTGTAATGTTGCCATAAATGTATAGTTTTTATTATTTTGTCTCGGTTATGTTAATATTCTTGACACGCCAAGTGGGGGCGGGAGTGCCGCTGACTGACGTGGTGTTGAAATCGAACATGATTTGCAGGTCGGTTCGTCCGGCATATGCTTTTAGGCTGATGGCTCCGCTTTCGACGAATACTGGCGGTGTGGTTCCTGCAGCGTACTCCGGTATTTCCAAATTCTGCCAATCGCTATCAGCAGTGCGAACGTATAATTTCATTTGCGTTTGCGGGTCGGTACTATTCATGTGGCAATGACCGAATTTAAGCACAGGATCGGTTGTCTCGCTTAAGTCAATAGTAGGCGAGATAAGTTGTGTGTGGGTCTGCGCACCGGAGACTTGAGCGTAGGTGGCTTTGGCTTCCCATGCGGCACCTTCAATAGTGTTGACGGTGAAGTCGCCTAACGAGCCGGCTAACGACTCGGTATAATAGGTATATGTCTTGGGGGCGCGGCGAATGATGTAAATGTTGCCATTCTTAATCTCGGTGGTAGTATTGTATACGGTAACGGTTCCTGTAACCATAACAAGGTCACCATTATGGATAGTATCCTTACGATAAATATTGCACAAATAGGCTTCGAATACATTTCCTCCATCTATTGCATCTGCCATCCATACTGTTTGTTGCTTGGTACTGGAGACTTCTCCTGCAGAGGTGGCATAACCGATTACTTTGACATTCCCTGCTGAGTCACCCAACTGTACGGCTCTGGCACACGAAATGGCACCTGTTGTGTCTATTACGACGGTTGCAGTATCAAGGAAACGGTCATCTATTGGGTTGGCGGGTACATTGTTGTAATCCGAGCAGGCAGCGATTAATAGCGCCACCGCGGCCAATATAGAGGCCGTAAACTTGTTGTGCGACATAGTATTTTCAGTTTTTTTAGACATTTTCTGCCAAATTTAGCGTGCAAAGGTATACTTTTTCCTGCATATACGCAAACATTTTATAAAAAAAATGATTTTTTTCGTAAATTTATTTGCAGTTTCAAAAAAATGTTGTACCTTTGCACGATTTTTTATTATTGGAGGACAAAACTATAGCAGCAATCCCGTTTAACGGCCCTCGTCGTGGCCGTGTAGAAAAAGAGATGCCGAACCGTATCAATGATAAGATTCGCGGTGTCGAAGAAGTTCGCCTCGTGGGCGACAATGTTGAGCAGGGTATATACACCTACCAACAGGCTATGAGGATAGCCGATGAACAGAACCTGGACCTCGTGGAAATTAGTGCCACAGCTGTGCCGCCGGTATGCCGTATCATTGACTATCAGAAGTTCCTCTATCAGAAGAAACGTAAAGAGAAAGAGCAGAAGCAGAACTCGAAGAAGATAGAGATTAAGGAAATACGTTTCGGACCTCAGACGGATGACCATGATTATCAGTTCAAACTGAAGCATGCGCAGGAGTTTTTGAAGGATGGTAATAAGGTGAAATCGTATGTATTCTTCCGTGGCCGTTCGATTCTGTTTAAGGAACAGGGAGAATTGCTGCTGGCGCGTTTTTGCAATGACTTGGCCGAGGTCGGTAAACCCGAGACGACGCCTAAGTTGGAAGGCAAACGTATGATTGTGATGATTGCGCCTAAGAAATAAGGAAAAAAAGCCCGGAGGCCTACCTTTAATTGTGCTGCCTACCGGACGTAATATAAACTAATTAAATTTAAAGAAAATGCCAAAGGTAAAAACTAATTCCGGTGCCAAAAAGCGCTTCACGCTTACCGGAACAGGTAAAATCAAGCGTAAACACGCTTACAAGAGTCACATTCTTACTAAGAAGACCAAAAAGCAGAAACGTAATCTGACTCACGTTGCTATGGTCGATCAGTCTAACATGCGAAGCCTGCGCGAAATGCTATTGCTCCGCTAAGTCATTAACCACCAAAAATTTACAGAACTATGCCAAGATCAGTAAATCATGTAGCTTCACGCGCTCGTCGCAAGAAAGTTATGAGCCTCACGAGAGGTAATTTTGGTGGCCGTGCAAATGTATGGACAGTCGCCAAAAACACTTGGGAGAAAGGTCTCCAGTACGCTTATCGCGATCGTAAGAACAAAAAACGCACCTTCCGTGCTTTGTGGATTCAGCGTATTAACGCTGCTGCTCGCTTGGAGGGACTGAGTTATAGTCAACTCATGGGTGCGTTGAAGAAAGCCGGTATCGTCATCAACCGTAAGGTTCTGGCCGACATGGCCATGAATCATCCTCAAGCCTTCAAGGCTGTGGTTGACAAGGCGAAGAAAGCTAAGTAAGACTCACTAAGTTAGGGCACCTAAATGGGTGCCCTTCTTGTTGGAACAAAACCTATAAAAGAAAATACGATGAGACACGGATTATTGTTCTTATTTGCAGTGTGTGGCATCATAAGCATGATGGCCGAAGAGTCGATACTGCGTTATGAAGATGCTACACATTTTCGGTTGATAAATAAAGGTTGGGTAGAGACTTCGGCTCCGTATCAACGTTTACCGAAGTATATGCAGGACTCGTGTAGAGAGAACCAATGGTGGTTATACACGTGCTCGGCGGGTATAGGAGTGCGTTTTCGTACCAATTCTGCGAATGTGGGTGCCCGCTATCATCTGCAGCGAGATTTTTATATGGCGCATATGGCGATGACAGGTATTAAAGGTACGGATTTATATCGTCTCAATGAGTATACTGGCAAGTGGCAGTATGTGAATACGGCACGCCCCATCAAGGATTCCATTCAGCACAAGGTGTATTTGAGCCATACGGATACGGCATGGCATGAATATATGCTTTATTTGCCTCTGTATGATGGTATCGATTGGCTGGAGATAGGTGTTGATTCTGCTGCCGGATTAGAATATCCTCGGGTAGATAGTCCGCGTAAGGGGAAGCGAATCGTCATTTATGGAACTAGCATTCAGCAGGGCGGTTGTGCTTCTCGTACAGGTATGGTATCCTCAGCAATGATTCAGCGGGATTTGAATATGGAGGTGGTTAATCTGGCCACTTCCGGCGAGGGTAAAATGGATATGTACATCGCTCGATTGATGGCGGGTATGGAAGATGTAGCTTGTTTCGTGTTGGATCCTGTGCCCAATTGCACGCAAATGATGTGCGACACGTTGACGTATGATTTTGTCAACATCTTGCGCCGCGCTCAGCCGGATGTTCCGATAGTGATGGTGGAGACAATGATTTATCCGTATGCCAAGTTTGACAGTTCCTTGCGGGATTACTTACCGGCTAAGAATAGCGAATGGCACAAGAACTACAACCGCTTAAAGGCGGATAATCCGGACAATCTCTACTATATGAGTTTTGAGGGCCAAACGGGGCGTGACGAAGAAGGGACTGTCGACGGTATCCATCTTACCGATTTGGGCTTCCGCGCTTATGCTGACCGATTGGAGGCTATCTTGCAGACTATTCTTCAGTAGATAATTGGCGGCGTGCTGCAGCAATCTCTTCCTGTACGGCAGGAGAATTGGGCACCAGTGGAGAACGAAGAACATTACTGATTAGGCCTTGTTGCGCCAAAACCGTCTTAATGCCGCTGGGGTTTCCCTCCTTGAAGATTAGATTAATCATTGGCTCAAAACGCTCTTGAAGGGCGTGATTCTTGTGGTGCACGATAGTGGCTATTTCTTTGGGCCATGCATTGGATGCTACCGAGATGAGTCCGGCACCACCGGCTTTCATTACTTGGCAGGCAAGGGCATCATCACCGGAGATGACCAGTAAGTCGGTTCCCCTGGCCAGAGTAATCAGTTTCTTTATCTGTTCGATATTGCCGGATGCTTCTTTGATGCCGAGTATACGTTTCGGGCATGCGTTGTAGATGCGCATAACGGTTTCCGGCAACAGGTTTACGCCTGTGCGTCCGGGAACATTGTATAGGATAACAGGGATAGGAGAGGCTTGGGCAATAGAGGAGAAGTGTAGATATAAACCTTCTTGAGAGGGTTTATTGTAATATGGACAGACGCTAAGGATAGCCGCATGGTTCGAGCATAACTCGTCGTGCATGGCTTGGAGAGAGGCAATGACAGCAGCGGTGCAATTGCCGCCCACCCCCAACACCAACGGTAGGCGGCCGTTGATGTATTGTACAATGTACTGCCGTACGGAGTGGCATTCCTCTTCGGTTAGTGTGACTGCTTCTCCTGTGGTTCCTAAGACAACGATATAGTCTACTCCTCCTCGCAGTTGTACTTCCAATAGACGATCTAATGCTTCGTAGTCGACGGCTCCGTTGGCATCAAAAGGCGTAATCAATGCTGTGCCTAATCCTCGTAAATCCATAATATTTTGTTTTTGTGTGCAAAAGTACATAAAAATTTGCATATATGCAAAAAAAAGTGTAACTTTGCAACCTAAAAACTATGAATATGCGTCATTGGATTCTATTGTTGAGTTTGTTTGTCGGTCTTACGACAATGGCGGAGCAGCAGGCTCAGACGGTACATATTGATAATCCGGCTACTTGGGTGGCATCGGATTTGAATGCGTATACGGGGCGTACCATTACGTTTGATGAACCGTGGTATGTTACCTATGTGTCAGGGGCGTCCATCTATGTCTCGCCAAGGCGTCTTTTCTCGCCTACTAATCAGGTGCTGCCGGGTTCCTCGGAATATGCTTCAATGTTAACGCTGAACAGAAACGGTTCGGTGTTGCTAAAGGGAGTGTCGGGATATCATCGTACGGGTGAACGTCTACACGATTTGACCGTCACGGTGTCGTCGACATCGCAATTAACTTTGCAGTCATGTACTTGGGCCGGCAATACTCGTGAGGAATTGATGCAAGGTATAGATATGGCCGCTATTGATGCCCGGGGGCCCCATACCTTATTAGTGTGTGGCGCTAATCTGCAGTATTATTTGACGCAACAAGTGGGTTTTGATTCTGGTTACGGTCCGCGTGATGATGCGGAACATCAGAAACAACGTAAGAAAGTCAGCAAAGCATTGGCTACTATTAATGCGGATATCTATGGCTTGGTGGAAGTGGAACAAGGACCTTATGCGCAAGCGGAAATAGCGGCCGATTTGACGCGTCTGACAGGTCGGACATATAAGTATGTGAGCGATAATACTTCAGCTTCAGGTAGTTATACTAAGTCGTGTTATGTCTATTGTTCGGAAACGGTGGAGCCTTTTGGAACATTATACTCTACCAGTACAGGCGTGAAGAACCGCAAAATGATGCAATGTTTCCGTCAAAAAGAGAACGGAGAAAAGTTTTTGTATTCCATCAATCACTTTAAGGCAAAAAGAGGTTCGGGTACAGGAAGTGATGCGGATCAAGGGGATGGACAGGGAGAATACAATGCCAGCCGTGTTGAAGAAGCCAAGGCTGTGGCCAATTTGTATGATAGATGCCGCACGGCTTTCAATGATGATAATCTGCTGATTATGGGGGATTTGAATGCGTATGGTATGGAAGATCCGATTCGGACACTGACCCAAAAAGGTATGGTGGACCTGCATCGCTATTTCCATGCCGATAGTAGTTATAGTTATGTGTATTATGGCGAGGCCGGTTATCTGGATCATGCGTTGTGCGATACATCTTTGTTGCCTCAGGTGACGGGTATGACGCCTTTCCATATCAATTCTGATGAACAGGACAAGTATTCGTATACCAGCTCGGATACCACTATGTTCCGGTGCTCGGATCATGACCCTGTTGTGGTAGGATTGCGCTTGTCCAATCAGGCTGTGTATACGAAGGCGGATATGTTAGTCGTAGATTCCAAATTGGTGATACAAAATGTTCGTCAGGGACATCTGCGTATTTATAGTATAGACGGTCTGCTGGTATATGATAAGGCTCTCGGTAGTACCGGTGCACAGGAGCAAACGATAGATATGCACTCTATACCCGCTTTGACGAAGGGTTTATATGTCTTTTTCCTCTATCATGACGGAGTGACGTTGCGTAAGAAGATTTTTCTGCAATGATGGATCTATTCAGCGATATTGATGCGGCTGAGCGTGACGAGATAAAAGTCTTGCGGCGCGAATTGGAGGAGGCTAATCGCCTCTATTATGTGGATAATGCACCCACTATGTCCGACCGCGATTTTGATGCAAAGATGCACCGTCTGCAAGACTTGGAGAATGCTCATCCTGAGATGGACGATCCTTCGTCTCCAACCCACCATGTGGGATCAGACTTGGGACGTCAAGGATTTGAACAAGTGGCCCACCGTTATCCCATGTTGTCCTTGGCCAATTCGTATAGCAGAGAAGAAATTGAAGAATGGGTGCGTCGGTTGCCTTCTGGAGTGGAGATTGTGGCGGAATTGAAATATGACGGATTGAGTATCTCGCTATGGTATGAGCATGGCTCGCTCGTTCGGGCTCTGACGCGCGGAGATGGTGTGCGTGGGGATGATGTGTTGCGTAATATTCGTACTATATCTTCTATCCCGACAAAGGTGGCGGGGCTTCCGGAACATTATGAGATCCGCGGCGAGATATTGTTACCTTGGGAGCGATTTGAACAACTTAATCGTCAGCGTGAGCAGAATGATGAACCATTGTTTGCCAATCCTCGCAATGCGGCCAGCGGAACGCTTAAATTATTAGATTCGGAAGAAGTGCGTCGTCGCGGGCTGACATGTTATCTGTATCATATCGTGGGTGAGAATCTACAGGGGACGACCCATTACGAACGTTTACAGCAAGCGCGAGAATGGGGATTCCCAGTAAGTGATGCCGTGCGTTTGTGCCATTCGGTAGATGAGGTGATGGAGTTTATCGCCTATTGGGATGTAGAAAGGCGTACTCTGCCCGTGGCAACGGATGGCATTGTTCTAAAGGTGAATAGTATCGCCCAACAGCAATCCCTCGGGTATACTGCTAAGACTCCGCGATGGGCTATTGCGTATAAGTTTCCGGCAGAGAAACAGTTAACGACACTTCGCCGCATTACCTACCAGGTGGGACGTACGGGGGTGGTTACCCCGGTAGCCAATCTGGATGCTGTGCAGTTGAGCGGTACGATGGTGCAACGGGCTACATTGCACAACGAAGATTTTATTCGTCAACTGGATATCCGCGAGGGAGATCGTGTGTGGGTAGAGAAGGGGGGAGAGATTATCCCCAAGATTACAGGCAGAGAAGGCGGAGAGAGAGAGGGCGAGAATGTAGATGAAGGATATTCTTTTATCACTCATTGTCCGGAATGTGGGGCCGAGCTGGTGCGTGTTGAGGGCGAGGCTGCTTGGCGTTGTCCCAACGATACGGCATGTCCTCCCCAGTTAAAAGGCCGTTTGGAACATTTCGTCTCGCGTAAAGCTATGGATATTGATGGACTTGGAGCAGAGACAATAGATTTATTCTTCGAGAAAGGATTGGTAAGAGATATCGCGGATATTTATGCGTTGAAGCGAAATGATATCGCCGTATTGGAAGGTTTTGGGGATAAGTCGGCTGAGAGAATCTTAAGTGGCATAGAAGCTTCGAAACAAGTCCCTTGGCCCCGCGTGCTATTCGCATTGGGTATTCGGATGGTAGGGGAGACTACCGCGGTGAAGATCGCCCGTCGTTTCCGTAGTATTGACGAATTGCAATGGGCTACGCATGAGCAGTTGACTGCGGTTGAGGATGTGGGACCGCAGATTGCGCAAAATATCGTCCAGTATTTCTTGGATGAACGGAATTTGGATGTATTGATTCGTTTGCGTGCTGCCGGTGTGCAAATGGAGAATGCGGAGCATGAGCAAGAGAAAATGAGTGATGTGTTGGCCGATAAGACAATTGTGATCTCCGGTACATTCCAAAACCATTCCAGAGATGAATATAAGGCGCTGATTGAACAGAATGGAGGTCGAAATTCCGGTTCTGTCAGTTCAAAGACCTCATTTATTTTAGCCGGCGAGAATATGGGACCCGAGAAACGTAAGAAGGCGGAGTCATTAGGAGTGCCGCTGGTGAGTGAAGATGAATTTTTAAACATGCTAAAGGCATAAAATGCATATGAATATACGTGATTGGATATTTACCTATCGTATGCGTCATCGTCCTGTTCGCCATGTCGCTTTTCCTCGATATGCGGATGTGCGTTCGATTCTTATCCTTTATGAGAGTGATTGGCAAGAGCGTAATCCATATATTCGAGAATTAGTACAGCGTTTGTTATTGGAGGATAAAGATGTGGCCACCTGGGGCTATTGCGCCGGTAAGAAAGATGTTACCTCGCCTATTCTGCCGACCTCTCGTATCTTGGGAGAACGCGATATCAATATCTTAAAGGCACCCAAACAGGAAATCATTAACGACCTGTTGCGCCGACCGTTTGACTTGTTATTAGATTTAACGCAACAGCCATGTTTGCCGCTGCAATATTTGGCGATGTATGCGCCCTGTGATTTCAAGGCAGGCCGTTTGATTCGCAAGGGAATACATGATTTTATGGTAGATGTGCCCCCTGCAGATACACCACGATACCTGGCTGAACAAATCTTATATTACCTACAATCTATCCATTCTTTAGACCGCTAAGTATGCACATCCGTTATCGTACTAGACAAAAGATTCGTTATGGCCTACCTTTTGCGTTATTAGGCTTAGTTATTGTGGCAGCCGGCGGTTATGCCGTATGGCTTGTCACCAATGGCGGAACCTATTACGAGGAACCGGAACCCATAGAGGTGCAAGTGGCGCAGATTGACTCTGTGCGCGCTTTAGGGATAGAGCGCAGTTTGGATACTACTACGGTGAAACCGATAGCTCCTATGCGCGTAAGTGCTCCTATTATTGCCTCTGACTCTGATTCTACTATTGTCAAGCGTTCGCTCTACCGCAAGCAAAAAGAAGATGTTCATATCGACTTGTCACAACCGGCCGACTATGTTTCTTTGAAGGAGTGGCTGATGCTGCAATGGAAACATTTCAAGGCAGAACGTGCTGCTAAAGATAGTTTGAAATAGCGAATCGTAAACGAAATAAAAAACGCACTTGAGGATCTCTTCAAATGCGTTTTTGTTTTTTTGTGATCCATGCAGGATTCAAACCTGCAACCCCCACATCCGTAGTGTGGTACTCTATTCAGTTGAGCTAATGGACCCCTACTTTTTTCAAAAGCGGCTGCAAAGGTACTGCTTTTTTTTGACCTGTGCAAATTTTTTGACCATTTTTTTTATTTTTTTGCGAAAAAGTTTGCATATGTGCCCGAAAAGCAGTACCTTTGTATGCCAAAATGGCAGATATTGTTAGGAATATGTCAACACAAGAGATACAAACCATTAAGCAGCGTTTCGGTATTATCGGCCAAAATGCGCAACTGAATCGAGGCATCGAAGTGGCCGTTCAGGTGGCTCTGACGGACTTGAGTGTGCTGATTACCGGAGAATCGGGAGTGGGTAAAGAGTTCTTCCCGCAGATTATTCATGCTTATTCGGCGCGCAAGCATGGCCCGTATTTTGCCGTCAACTGCGGAGCTATTCCGGAGGGGACGATAGACAGTGAGTTGTTTGGCCATGAGAAAGGAGCGTTCACGGATGCTAAGGCGGAGCGTAAGGGGTATTTTGAAATCGCCAATGGAGGAACCTTGTTTTTAGATGAAGTGGGCGAACTGCCGTTGCAAACGCAAGTACGCTTATTACGCGTTCTGGAAACGGGCGAGTTTATACGCATGGGTTCGAGTCAGGTGCAGAAAACCAATGTCCGCGTGGTGGCTGCTACTAATCTGGATATGCCTCGAGCAATACAAGAAGGACGCTTCCGGGAGGATCTGTACTATCGTTTGAATACCGTGGAAATTAAAGTTCCCGCCTTGCGTGAACGCAAAGAGGATATCCCATTACTATTCCGCAAGTTTGCTCTTGACTTCTCGGATCGCTATCGTATGCCGGCTATCCGATTGAATGAGGAAGCGACCGAGCTGCTGAAGAATTATTATTGGAACGGGAATGTGCGGCAACTGAAGAATGTGGCGGAACAGATTAGTATTATCGAGACGAATCATGATATTACCGCCGATACACTGCGCCGCTACTTGCCGGCTAATGAGATGCAAACGAGTTTGCAGTTAGTTAGACCCGAAGCTGGTTCTGATACCTATATGAATGAGCGCGAATTGCTCTATAAGGTGTTGTTCGATATGAAACGTGAGATGTCGGAGATGCGGCAACAATTGAATGGCTTATTGCAGGGAAAGTCGCCTATAGCATCCGCCACTCCTACTATTCAGCAATCAGCGCAAACGCTTACGCCACGTCATAAGGAGCGGGATTATCAAGTTGAGGAAGTATATACCGAGGAAGTGGGCAGTATGGAAGAGGTGGAACGGGAAACTATTCGCCGAGCATTGGAGAAGACGGGTGGTAATAGGCGTGATGCGGCTAGACTGCTCAGCGTGTCAGAGAGAACATTGTATCGCAAGATAAAGGAATACCAATTATGAAAATAGCATCTGCTCATGGCCTTTCTTTAGGGGCATTGTTGTTCTTAACCCTACTGTTAACCGGCTGCTCTATTCGTTATCGTTTTAATGGAGCAAGTATTGATTATAGTACTACCAAGAGTATTTCGATAGCCGATTTTCCCAATATGGCAGCCTTGGTGAATCCATCGTTGAGTAACGAGTTTAGTGAGGCTTTGCGTGATTTGTTTGCTCGTCAAACACGTCTGCAAATTCTTCGCCGTGGGGGTAATCTGGAGTTGGAAGGCGAGATAGCGGATTATGTTCTCACTCCTATGGCAGTTGCTGCAGACAGCTATTCCAGTGAAACAAAACTGACCTTGACCATACGGGTGCGCTTCACCAATAATGTCAATCCCGAAGAGAGTTTTGAAAAGACATATACGGCGTTTCAGACTTTTGATGCCAACCGATTGTTGACGGACGTGCAGGAGGAGTTGTGCGCAACGATGATTACCGAAATTACGGAAAACATCTTTAACGATACGGTAGCTAAGTGGTAAACAATGCCCTATATCATTGCTTTTCCCTGTTGTGGCATCATGTGACGGCATGGAATACAGGGGGAGAGGGAATCCATTCGCCCAGATTGTTCTATCTGGTTCGGATGGTGTTCCGCGATTCGAATCGTTATTATGCATGGCAATCGATAGAACGGCAACGATTGGCGATGTTGCAATCTTCCCAGACGATACAGGTCACAGATTATGGTGTGGGGCGTACGCGGTCCACTCTGCGAAGAGTGACCGCTATTGCGAAGACAGGTCTGAGCAACCGAACGACTGCGGAACTGTTATTTCGCCTCGTGATGCATATGACGGGAGATGAATATCGCTTACAACCGCATGGACCTTTGAATATTATAGAGTTGGGAACTTCTTTGGGTATCACTACGGCCTACCTGGCGGCGGCCGATTCGCGCAATCGGGTAGTGACCTTCGAGGGAAGCGATGAGATTGCTGCGCTGGCTAAGGCTAATTGGAGTCGTTTGGATATCCAAAATATTGTTTTGGTACAGGGTAACATTGATGACACCTTATATAATTACGCGCGCGAGGAGATAGACTTTGCTTTTATAGATGCCAACCATACGGGGAAAGCTACCTTGCGTTATTTTGAGATTATTGCATCGTGTATCCATCCCGATGGTATTGTAGCTGTGGATGATATTCGCTATTCACCCGATATGTATGCCGCATGGAAACAGATAATACATCATCCTAAAGTGACGGCAACGATGGATTTTGGGAATATGGGGCTGGTGTTTTTTGAACCTCATCTGGAACGTAAAACTTATTTACTACGCATATGAGTATTTATACAAAGACAGGCGATAAGGGGCAAACCTCTTTGGCCAATGGCGAGCGTGTGGATAAAACTGATGCTCGTATTGAGGCGTATGGCACCGCGGATGAATTAAATTCGTGGGTCGGATTGTTGGCTTCTAAGAATCAAGATGAAATCATCGGTGCCCGTTTGGAGCGTATCCAGAATGGTTTGTTTAACTTGGGTGCCTTGCTATCTTCGGCTCCGGGTGATTGGATTACAGCGGCTGACGTGCAGGAGATAGAGGTGTGGTTAGATGAATTGCAGACCGAATTGCCGCCTTTGCGAGCGTTTGTCTTACCGGGGGGCAGCGAGGGTGTTTCTTTATGCCATTTATGCCGTACTGTAACGCGCCGTTTGGAGCGTCGGATGTGGGCTGTTGATGTCCCCTCTGAGGCAATGCAATATGTGAACAGATTGAGCGATTTCTTCTTCTTATTGAGTAGAAAATGGGCAAAAAATGAGGGAATTTCGCTTTTTTTGTGGAAAAAATAGAAAAAGTTTTGCAGATACAAATAATTTTTTATACCTTTGCGCGTTAATTGCGAGACTATATACTCGTATTGCACCTAAAAGAACCATAAACTATGTATTGGACACTTGAATTGGCATCGAAGATAGAGGACGCTCCTTGGCCTGCAACCAAGGATGAGTTGTTGGATTATGCGAACCGCATTGGTGCGCCGATGGAAGTGATTGAAAATCTGCAAGAATTGGAGGACGAAGATGAGATATACGAGAGTATAGAAGATCTTTGGCCCGACTACCCTACGAAGGAGGATTTCTTCTTTGATGAAGAGGAATATTAATCCTGCTGGGTATAAAGTGAAACGAGAAGCAAAGTGAAAAGATATGTTGTTCTGCTTGCATTGTCGGTGACTGTATCCGTGCTATGGGCGCAGACCGATCCTCAGTTGGGACAATATATGCACTTGCAAACCACGTATAATCCCGCAGCGGCGGGGGAAGGCGATTTGATGCGAGTAGCCGGAATGCATCGTATGCAATATACGGGCATGTCGGATTTGCCGATGACTACCTACTTTACGTTTTCGTCGCCTTTTGTAATCGGTAAGACCAAACATGCAGCCGGCATACGCTTCTTGAACGACAAATATGGTTTGTTCAGTAATCAGGCTCTTCATGTACAATATGCCTACCGACATAAGATTGGAAATGGTTATTTGTCAGCCGGTATCGATTTGGGCTTTGTGAATGTTAGTTTTAAGACCGACAGTGTTAATCTGGATCGAATAGTTTCCGCCGTAGGCGGTGAAGGACTCGGTTTCTTCTCTGCCAATGACGATGCTATCCCGCAAGGCAGCGGACAGAACGGCAGTAACGGTATGTCCTTCGATATGGGCCTGGGTATCTGGTATTCGGCTCCGCAATGGTGGGTGGGCGCCAGTTATAGTCACGTGACGCGCCCGAAGATAGAATGGAGCGATTTGGCAACCATTCGCTTAGTGGGAACGATGTATATAGCAGGAGGTTACAACTGGCGGCTGCGCAACCGCGATTGGGTACTTAAACCCAGTATGATGGTGATGACGGATTTTGCTAACTGGGATGTTAACTTAACGATGTTGGCCGAGTTGAAAGAGAGATATCGTTTCGGATTGGGATACCGTATCGCTGGTAGTGTGAATGTACTATTGGGTATAGATATTATTAGCGGATTGCAATTGGGGTACACCTATGAATTGCCGGCGAATAACTTAATTCGAGGAACCTATGGTTCACATGAGGTGTTTTTGGCCTATGGATTTAATATCCTCAAACCTCGTAGAACCAATAAATATAAAAGTGTAAGATATTTATAATTAAAGTTATATGAAGATTAAAAGCATTCTTTATGCCGCGGCAATGGCCGTGATTATGGCTTCTTGCAACGGCCCTGCCGGAGAATTGGTGGGCGCAACTAAACCTACTCAATGGAAAGAAGCCAATCCGTATGGTATGGTCTTTATTAAGAAAGGATCGTTCATGATGGGCGAAAATACCCAATCGGCTATTTTCCACCAGCCGGACAATATCTTTATGACGACGGTGGATGCCTTCTGGATGGACGAGACAGAGATTACCAACAACGAATACAAGCAGTTCGTGAATTGGGTGCGTGACTCGATGGCCTATACATTGCTGGTTGATGCCGGAATGACTGACTACGCTATCCAACCTAAGAACGGCGAATTCGATGAGGAGAATTATCGTATCAACTGGCGTAAGAAAATTCCTTGGAATAGTAAGGAGGAAGAGGTACAAGAGGCTTTGGAACCGATGTTCTACAGCGATGGCGGTCTGCAAACGATTAAGTTGCACTATCGTTATAGTTGGATGAACTACGATCAGGCTGCCCTTCTGCAAAACAAATATGATGTGTCCAAAGGTAAATATCCTGCTGGTGCTACTGCTCGTGTAGATACATTCTGGGTCGATGAGCAGGGCTGGATTCAGGATAGTACTATTACACGTCCTCTGCGTGAGCCGAAAGATCTGATTACCAGAAAGATTATTAGTGTCTATCCCGACACGATGGTTTGGCTGCGCGATTTCCAATATGCTTACAACGACCCGATGTTGCGCGGTTACTTCTCCTTCGCCGGATATACGGAATATCCTGTCGTAGGTGTTACATGGGAGCAAGCGCACGCGTTCTGCGATTGGCGTACCCAACTCTTTGAGGGCAATACGAAGGTTAGCTCGCATATCTATCGTTTGCCGACCGAGGCTGAGTGGGAATATGCCGCTCGCGGTGGCCGCAAGATGGCTATGTATCCTTGGGGAGGCAATTATGCTCGCGACGGCAAGGGTTGCTTCTTGGCTAACTTTAAGCCCTATCGTGGTGCCTATAACGATGATACGGGTACCATGACGATGAAGGTGGCTCAGTTCCGTCCGAACGATTTCGGTCTGTTCGATATGGCCGGTAATGTGGCCGAGTGGACCGCTACCGCTTATGTATCTACGGCTAATACCTACGTAAGTGATGTCAATCCTAACTTCCAATACATGGCTCGCAAGGATGACCCGAATGCCCTGAAGCAAAAGGTAATCCGCGGTGGTAGCTGGAAGGATATCAGTTATTATCTGCAGTGCGGTGTGCGCTCGTCGGAATATCAGTACGAGAGCCGTGCTTATATCGGCTTCCGTTGCGTTCGCTCGTATATCGGCGATTAATAGACAATCAAAACTTAGAATAATAATATAAAAAAATAGTTGCTGTTATGGTACAAAACACAAATGCGTATTCGAATTGGTACGATTCATTCGAAGGCCACAAGGAAAACAAGTTCATGACCTGGTATCACTCTTACACCGGTAAGAAGTGGGTCAATATTATTTACTCTATGGGTGCTGCCGTCGTTATCGTAGGTGCATTGTTTAAGATTATGCACTGGCCCGGCGCAGGTATAGTGTTGACACTCGGTATGTGTACAGAGGCTTTCTTGTTCACGATTGGTGTGTTGGAAGCTCCCCACGAGGAATTCCACTGGGCTAACGTGTTCCCCGAGTTGTTGGAGTACGGTTCTCCCGATGAGCGTATCGCTCGTTCTAAAGCGCAACTGGGTATGAGTACCGGTAAGGGCGAAGAAAAGGCAGGCTCTGTATTGGATGATAAAGAGATGAAGGCCTTGAAGGAAGGTATTGCAAATCTGGCTACTACGGCCAACCAATTGAGCGATCTGGGTAAATTGGCGACCTCTACCACTAAGCTGGGCGAGAAATTGGATGCCGCCGGAGAAGCTGCCGGCAAGTATGCTGCAGGTGCAGAAGCTCTGGGGCAGAAACAGGATGAACTGAATAATACCTATGCTACTATTGTGAACGATATGCAAGGTGTTGTAGCCGGCACGAAAGAATACAATAAGAGCATCGCTGCTGTTGGCGCTAAATTGGGTGAGGTGAATGCCGTTTATGAGTTGCAACTCAGTGCGCTTCAAGCTCAGGCTGAGGCTTACAAGGCTCAGGTGGCTGAGGTGGAGAAAGCTTCTAAGCAGTTGCAGGCTGTTAATGCCGATATGACCAAATTGCAGACCTCTACAGCTGAGGCACTGAAGAACCAGCAGGCTTACGAGGAAGCCAATAAGAAATTGGCTGCTCAGGTAGCCGACTTGAATAAAGTGTACGGCAATATGCTGAGTGCACTAGCCTGATAATCAGGTGTTCAATCCAATAAATCAATCTTAAAACCTATAAACGTTAAGAGATGGGTGGAGCAAAAAACTGTCCGGAAACCCCGAGACAAAAAATGATAGGCATGATGTACTTGGTGTTGACCGCCATGTTGGCCCTGAATGTATCAGCGGACATCTTGAACGGCTTCAACAAGTTACGTAAGAGTATGGAATCGTCCATCATTTCTACGGAAGGACGAACCAACGACCTGATGCGCACCTTCGAAGCTGCCTATAGTAAAGACGAAGGTGGCATGAAAAAGTACGGCGAATGGTGGGCTGTGGCACAAGCCAATAAGCAGATGAGTGATGAGTTCTACGATTATATCGAGAACTTCAAGATGGACATCGTACGTATGGTAGAAGGTAAGGTTAAGGGCGTAGAACTGACCGAGATGCCTAAGACTATTAAGAACGGTAGTGATACCAACAAACCGCACGAGTATGCTTTGACGCAACGTGGCGAAAGCGGTAAGATACACGCCGTAGAGTTCAAAGAGCGCATGGAACAGTATCGTGTGTACATGACTACTGCCGAGTCGGAATGCATCCAACATAAGATGACCGATCCTAAGTTCGCTCACGAGTGGAACGAGAAAGTGCAAATGTTCAGCGACTTGTTTAACACCAGCGATGTCCGTAACGATGAGGGTGAGACGATACCTTGGGAGCAGTCAATCTTTGATGAGATGCCCGCAGGTGCTGTATTTGCTATGTTGACTAAATATCAGAACGATGTACGTCTGGCTGAGAATGACCTCTTGGAGTTCTTATTCAAATCGGCCGGCTCGTCTGACTTCGTCATCAACTCTGTGCAAGCTCTTATTATTCCCGACAACGGCGAGTATATTATGAAAGGTGGTCACTATCGTGCCCGTATCGTTTCGGCTGCGGTAGATACGACCAACCTGCCCGTTGTATTCATCAATGGTAAGGAATATCCCAATGGCGTATACGATATCGTAGCCGGCTCGGTAGGTCAGCAGACTTATCGCGGATACATGTTGATGCCCGGTGATACGACGCACTATGAGTTCAAGGGACAATATACCGTAGGTGAACCTTCGGTTACTATCTCTAATAAGGATATGGACATTATCTATTCCGGTTACGACAATAAATACGATATCTCTGTTCCCGGTGTGCCTACCGACAAGTTGAAAGTGAGCGCCGTGGGAGCTAAGATTGACCGCCGTAACGGTGTATGGATTGTTCAACCTCAAACGGCCGCTAAGACCGTGACTATCAGCGTACAGGCTGAGGTGGATGGTAAACTGACCAATATGGGCTCACAATCCTTCCGCGTGAAACCTCTGCCGAAGCCGAGTTGCTTCTTCGTAGCTAACGAGGTAACCTACGACGGTAGCGTGAAAGTGGCTAAGAAAGCTCTGACGGCTGCTGATGCTCACCTGGAGGCCAGTTACGGACCCGATGGCGTACTCAACTTGCCCTTTACCATTAAGAGTTTTGAGATGTATGCCGGCGGACGTATGATCCAGGCTACGGGTAATGTGTTCAATAAGGATATGATTAACGCTATCTCTAAGATGAAGAGTAACGAGATGTTGAACATCCTTACCATCAAATATCAAGAGCCGGGTGGCGCGATTAAGACCTTGCCGAACTTCGGTTTGATTATTAAGTAACAAATACTACCTAATATGAAGAAATTAAGTGTTTTAGTGATTTTACTCGGTGCGGTATTCTCTGCCCAAGCCCAGTATCAAATCAATCCGTTCTTGGCTCCTGACGGAACGGTACGTTTGGAAACACAAGAGTTGACCGAATTGGCTGATTCGCTGGTTACAATACGTCATCGTACTGAGGATGTAGTGTGGCGTCGTGATATCTATCGCGTCATCGATATGCGTTTTAAGCAGAATTTCCAACTCTATTTCCCCATCAATGCGGATGATCCTACCTACTGGAGTCTGTATCGTACTATCTTGGATGCCGTAGCGAAAGGTTGTGATATCTATCGTCCCGATCAGTATATGGTTAAGCCGACGTTTAATGAGGAGCGTCTGGTACCCCGCAATGAGGTTCCCGACTTCTTTATGACCGGTACATGGGCTGATCTGGATCGTGAAGACCCGGATACCTACCTCTTACTCTATGATGAGGAATCGGGTAAGATGACTCCCAACTTCACCCGTTACGAGAACTATGTGCGCAACCAACTCAAGTACTTGGTATACGAGGTTATCTTCTTCGACCGCAGCACATCGCGTCTCTATCGTAAGATTATCGCCTTGGCTCCTATGCAGCCCGACATGGCTTCCGGTAATGAGGACGACCGCGCGCAGTTTATGCGTACCTCTATTAAGTTCTGGGTGCTCTACGACCAGTTGCGCCCCTATCTGGCTAAACGCTATATCATTCCTACACAGAATGAGGCTAAGCGCGTGACCTTCGAGGAATTCTTCCAAAAACGTCTCTTCTCCTCTTACATCATCGGCGAAGGCAATATGTACAATCGTATGATTCTGGACTATTGCAAGACCGAGAAAGATGCTAAGCAGGAACAGGCACGTATTGAAAACGAACTGCTTACCTTTGAGCAGGACCTGTGGGAGTACTAATAAGCGATAGGGGGCAGGTCTGATAGACTTGCCCTTTATTATCTGCGTACGCGTGAAACAGCGATTTTTTAATATGAATCTGACCACCACTGTCAGTGTGGCTTTGGTCTTGTTTTTAGTCGGGCTGGAATGTGTTGTCCTGCTCTCGGCTCGCCGTGTGATAGATGAGGTGCGTCAAAACCTCGTCTTAACGGTCGTGATGCGCGCAGATGCCGATACCTCCCAAGTGATTCGATTGGATAATATATTGGCGGTAGAGCCTTATTGCTTTAGTCGCGACTATATATCTAAGCAGCAGGCCTTGCAGGAGCATATCGCTTCTTTGGGCGAAGACCCTGTTCGCTTCTTGGGCTATAATCCTTTGGCAGATGCGTTTGAGGTACATATGGTACCCGAATATGCTTGCGCCGACAGCGTGGCGTGGATTGAACAGCAGTTGAAGAGTCTGCCCTATGTAGACCGCGTTATCTACCAGCAGGATATCATTCAACTCTTGGACCGTAATGTCAACCGTCTGTCGTTTATCCTGATGGTGGTGGCTTTGATATTGTTGCTGACGGCTGTGGGGTTGATAGTTAATACGATACGTCTGCAAATCTATTCCAAGCGCTTCCTCATTAATACGATGCGTTTGGTAGGCGCGACGCCTTGGGTCATCCGTGCTCCCTTTATTCGCCGCAATATATTACTGGGTGTGGAGGCCGGTATCTTAGCCTTGCTGCCCTTAGCGGCTGCCGTATGGTATTGTTTCCGCCATCTGGGTGTGTTGTTGTTTGCGTTGACGTGGCAGAATATAGCCTTTGTGGCGGTGACGGTAGTGGCCGTAGGTGTGCTCATGACGTTCTTTGCGTCCCTCTTTGCTACCGACCGATATATTAGAATGAAAACGGATAAACTATATGAAATATAATCTCCCCAAACTGAATGCTATACTGGTAGCTGTGGCTTTTGTCATCATCGTAGCGGGAATGTTTCTGATGATTGGTGAACCCAGCGGAGCCACAGAATACAATCCGGATATCTTTTCCTTCCGTCGTATTACTGTAGGACCGATGATTTCGTTCTTCGGTTTCCTGTTTATGATTGTCGCTATTTTGTGGCGTCGTAAGAAGTAAACGTAGTCATTATGTCGTGGTGGCAGGCTCTTATATTGGGTGTCGTGCAGGGACTGACTGAGTTCTTGCCGGTGTCCTCGTCGGGTCATCTGACTATCGGGCAGGCCTTGCTGAATGTGCAGTTTGAAGAGGGCGACATGCTTCTTTTTGACGTTATGGTACATGCGGCTACGGTTTGTTCTACGCTGCTTGTCTTGTGGCGTCCGGTAGCACAACTCTTACAGGGCACTTTCCTTACGCCGCAGTGGAATACCGAGAAACAATATGTGGGCAAGATTCTTTTGTCGATGATTCCTGTCTTTGTGGTGGGCGTATGGTTTAAGGACTATGTAGAGGCTATCTTTGGCAGCGGTTTATTGGTCGTTGGTATTTGTCTGATGGTGACGGCTGCCCTGTTGTGCTTTGCGCAATATGCTCGTCCGCGTCATAAGGAGACTATCTCGTGGTGGGATTCGCTCATCATCGGCGTAGCGCAAGCGTGTGCTGTCTTGCCGGGTTTGAGCCGTAGCGGTACAACGATAGCTACCGGTATCCTCTTGGGCAATAAACGCGAATCGGTAGCGCAGTTCTCGTTCCTGATGGTCTTGATACCTATCCTTGGACAGACTCTGCTCAGCGTGTTGGACATCCTGCAGGGCGATGTGGTCACTCACCTCAGTCTGACGGCTATGTTGACAGGCTTTGTCTCAGCCTTCGTAGTAGGTGCGTTAGCTTGCCGATGGATGTTGGAAATAGTGAAACGTCAGAAACTCATATACTTTGCCGTCTATTGCCTTGTAATAGGTACATTCGCCATCGTCTATGAATTTTGTTGAGGGAGAAATAATAGCATTTGACAAACCCTATCGCTGGACCAGTTTTGATGTGGTAGGTAAGGCGCGGTGGTTGTTGTGCCATCGGCTGCATGTCAAAAAACTCAAGGTCGGCCATACCGGCACCTTGGACCCTTTGGCAACAGGTGTAGTTGTGGTGTGTACGGGACGCAAGACTAAGTTGATTGACCAACTGCAGAACCACGATAAGGAATATATCGCCACCCTTCAGTTAGGCGCTACAACACCCAGTTATGACCTGGAGAAACCTATTGATGCTACCTATCCTACGGAGCACATCACGCGGGCATTGATAGACGAGGTGATACCTACTTTTTTAGGTGAACAGTGGCAAGTGCCGCCGATGTTCTCAGCCGTTAAGGTAGACGGCAAACGGGCCTATGAGTTGGCGCGCAAGGGCGAAGAGGTGGAGCTGAAAGCCAAACTGCTGGTCATTGACGAGATAGAAGTGCTGTCCTTCGATGCCGAGACGATGCAACTGACCCTGAGGGTCGTATGCTCTAAAGGAACGTACATACGCGCTTTGGCGCGCGATATAGGGCAACGCCTGCAGACCGGCGCACACCTGATAGCCTTGCGCCGCACACGAGTCGGTGACATACGCATCGAGGATTGTATCACTTTTGAGGATTTTGAACGCATGCTGGATAGTCAGGATGCACAAGCATAAATAGAATATTAACCCATAAAATATTACACAATTGAACCATTTTGACCAATATAACATGAAACTGAGTCAGTTTCGGTTTAAGTTGCCGGAGCATCTGATTGCTCAGTTCCCTACGCCTTATCGCGATGAGGCACGTATGATGGTGGTGCACCGTAAGACAGGCGAGATAGAGCATCGTCATATGCCGGATATAGTGGAATATTTCGGTGAGGGAGATACGTTTATCTTCAACGACACCAAAGTCTTCCCCGCGCGCATGTATGCTAAAAAGGAGAAGACCCTGGCCAATATCGAGATCTTCCTCATCCGCGAACTCAACCATGAGAATCGCTTCTGGGATGTATTGGTAGACCCGGCCCGTAAGATTCGTGTGGGTAATAAACTCTTCCTCGACGAGGACACGACGATCGTGGCTGAGGTCATCGATAATACCACCGCTCGCGGACGTACCTTGCGCTTCTTGACCGACTACGACAACTCCGAGTTTACGCAGTATCTGTACAGCTTGGGTCAGATGCCGCTGCCTAAATATATTCATCGTCCTATGCCGGAAGATGTGTTGGAGGAGTTTGAGAAAGCCTTCCCCGATATGACGCCGCGTGAGATGGATAACGAGCGTTATCAGACTATCTTTGCTTCTAAGATAGGTGCCGTAGCGGTGCCTGCTGCCGGACTGCACTTCAGTAAGAACCTGCTCAAACGTATGGAGATAGCCGGTGTCAATCAGCAGTTTATCACCTCGCATATGTCGCTGGGCAATTTTAAACCCATCGATGTAGAGGACTTGACCAAGCATAAGGTGGATAGCGAGCAGATTATCATCGGCGAATCGGTAGTCAAGGCTGTGAACCACTCGCGTGAGGTAGGCGGTAAGATTTGCTCTGTCGGCACCGAGGTAATGCGCGCTTTGGAGCATGTAGTGGGCACCAATGGCCAACTCAAAGCCTACGACGGATGGACCAATAAGTTCATCTTCCCGCCCTATGAGTTTACGGCAGCCAATACGTTCTTCGTCAACTTCTACTTCCCGCAATCCTCTCAGTTCCTGATGGTAGCTACCTTTGGCGGTTATGATACAATCATGCACGCCTACGATGTGGCTGTTAAGGAAGAATACCGCTTCGGCGATTATGGAGATGCTATGTTGATAGTCGATTGATGGAGGTCAGGATAGATGATACGTGGCGTGAGGTCTTGCAACCGGAATTTGATAAACCTTATTTTGAGTTGCTGACTTCCTTTGTGCGCCACGAGTATCAGACAAAGACCTGTTTCCCTCCTGCCCGACTTATCTTTAATGCTTTCGACTCGTGCCCGTTCCCTCGGGTGCGGGTTGTTATTATCGGCCAAGACCCTTATCACGATGTCGGACAGGCGCACGGCTTGTGTTTCTCGGTCAATGACGGAGTGGCAGTACCGCCGTCGTTGGACAATATCTACAAGGAGATTCACCGCGATTTAGGCACTCCTATTCCCTCGTCCGGCAATCTGCAACACTGGGCGGAACAAGGCGTGCTGCTGCTCAACGCTACGCTGACGGTCGAGGCACATCGTCCCGGCTCGCACCAAAATAAAGGATGGGAAGAACTGACCGATGCCGCTATTCGCGCCCTCAACGACCGCCGCGAACATCTGGTCTATATGCTCTGGGGCAGTTATGCCCAGCGTAAAGGACAGTTTATCGACCGTCGTCGCAACCTCGTCTTGACGGCGCCGCATCCCAGTCCGCTGAGTGCCTACCGGGGATTTATCGGTTGCGGACATTTCAGCGCCGCCAATAACTATTTGATACAACACGGGCAGGAACCTATCCGATGGTAATGCCGACTAACTCAATAGCCCATGAATAAACTGCTCCTCATCGATGCGTATGCGATGATCTATCGCGCATATTACGCTTTTATCCGCGTCCCCCGCATGAATTCTAAAGGGGAGAATACCTCTGCCATCTACGGCTTTGTCACTACGCTTGAGGACTTACTCAAACGCGTACGCCCTACGCATATAGCGGTAGCTTTTGACCCGCATGGACCTACTTTCCGTCACGAGGCTTATGCCGAATATAAGGCGCAGCGCGAAGAGACGCCTGAAGATATACGCCGTTCGGTGCCCATCATCCAGGATATCCTTAAGGCGATGAATATTACGGTATTGGAGGTGCAGGGATTTGAGGCGGACGATGTTATTGGTACGATGGCTAAGAAGGCTGCGGCTGCAGGTGTGGAGGTCTTCATGGCTACGCCTGACAAAGACTACGGTCAGTTGGTGGGCGAACGTATCTGGCAATACCGCCCGCGGCATACCGGAGGATTCGAACAGATGGGACCTGCTGAGGTGTGCGCCAAGTATGGCATTGCCCGCACCGAACAGGTCATCGACTTGCTGGCCTTGATGGGGGACGCCAGCGATAATATACCCGGATGCAAAGGAGTGGGGGAGAAGACCGCCGTGCAACTTATTCAGCAGTTCGATTCGGTGGAGAACCTCTTGGAGCATACCAACGAACTGAAGGGCGCCTTGCAGCAAAAAGTGGTGTCACAAGCCCAAGAGATACGTTTCTCTAAGTTCCTGGCTACTATCCGCACCGATGTGCCGGTAGAATGGAATGAACAGCAAATGCAACTGCGCGACAAGGACTGGGCACAACTGGCACCACTCTATACGCAACTGGAGTTCAACTCCTTACTCAAATCCGCTCCTGCCGAAGCTTCGCGTCCTGCACCGGCTCGTAAGGCCGCGCCGCAGGAGCAGACACTCAGCCTCTTTGGCGATGAAAGCTCCGCAGAGTTAACACCCGCTCAGGCGCCGCAGTACGATACGATAGAGAACCGTCTCTGTGCCTATCTGCTCAATCCCGAGGTATCGTTTAATCCCTACCGTGAACCCGACTGGGATGCGCTCAAAGCCGATTCGGCACTGTGGACACTGTACAACGAGGTCGAACTGCCCCTCGTGCCCGTCTTGCGGGATATGGAGAAGGCGGGAGTGCGCTTCGATGTCGCTATTCTCAAGCAGGCGGAGAAAGACCTGACGGCTGAACTGGAGACGCTGGAGCAGGAGATATATACCTTGGCGGGCACCTCGTTTAATATCAACTCGCCGGCGCAAGTGGGCGAAGTACTCTTCGATACCCTGCATCTCGACCCTAAGGCCAAACGCGGACGCAAAGGTAAGTATTCCACGTCCGAGGAGGTGCTGCAAGCGCTCAAAGACACCCATCCGGTGGTGGGCAAGATATTGGAGCAGCGTGAACTCAAAAAACTCATCTCCACCTATGTGGTCACCCTGCCCTCGTATATAAATCCTCAGACGGGTAAGATACATACTACGTATAACCAGACCGTTACGGCTACGGGGCGTCTGTCTTCGTCCAATCCCAACCTCCAAAACCTGCCTATACGCTCCGAACGGGGACAACTGATTCGCCGTGCGGTCATTCCCGACGAAGGATGCCTGATTCTGAGTGCCGACTATTCGCAAATCGAGTTGCGGCTGTTGGCGCATATGTCCCAAGACCCGCACCTCATAGAGGCTTTCCGCTCTGGACAGGATATCCACGCGGCTACGGCGGCTAAAATTTTCGGTAAAACGGTTCAGGACGTCACCCGCGACGAACGCCGACGCGCCAAGACGGCTAATTTCGGTATCATCTATGGTATCTCGGCCTTCGGTCTGGCGCAGCAATTAGACTGCTCGCGTCAGGAGGCTAAGGAACTTATTGACAGTTATTTCGCGGCCTTCCCGCGTGTCATCGACTTTATCGAATCGCAGAAGCAGTATGCACGTGAGCACGGCTGTGTGGAGACGCTCTTCGGGCGCAAACGTTACCTGCCCGATATCCTGTCGCATAACTCTGTCGTGCGCTCTTTTGCCGAACGCAATGCCGTCAACGCGCCTATCCAGGGCACCGCGGCCGATATTATTAAGATGGCTATGGTGTCTATCCATCGCCGTCTGAGCGAGTTCCATGCTCAGATGATTATGCAGGTGCACGACGAACTCAACTTCAATGTGCCTCAGGCTGAGGTGCAAGCCGTTAAGCAGATGGTGGTAGAGGAAATGCAAAATGTGGTGCACCTCTCGGTTCCCTTGATTGCCGATTGTGGCGTGGGACACAATTGGTTAGAGGCGCATTAAGGGGTGTTTTGAGAGGAAAAGAAAGAAAAAATGAAAAAAAAGTGATTTTTTTTTGCAAAAAGTTTTTGTAATTAAGAAAATTATAGTAATTTTGCACACAAATTCACCTTTTAGGAAAAAAAGTAAAAGATATATATTATGACAAAAGCTCAACTTGTTAGCGCCATTGCCATCAAGACCGGCTATGATCGCGCCACTATCCTTAACGTTGTCGAAGCCGCTATGGCCAACATTAAGCAGTCTGTAAGCGAGGGAGAAAATGTTTATCTCCGTGGCTTCGGAAGTTTCATCACCAAAGTACGTGCTCAGAAGGTTGCTCGTAATATTACCGCTAAGCAATCGATTATCGTTCCCGAGCATAAGATTCCGGCTTTCAAGCCCAGCGATGACTTCCTCGAGATGATGTAATCTTTGGAAATCGTTAATTTGTAATTTTTAATTTTTAATTACTATACTATGCCTAACGGAAAGAAGCATAAGAGACATAAGATGTCTACGCACAAGCGTAAAAAACGTTTGCGCAAGAATCGCCATAAGCATAAGTAAAACGCTTGCTTAATAGGCGAGAATGTATCATTGAGGCTTTGTGGCGATAAGCTGTCTTGGGCGCAAGGCGGTTGGCTGCAAAGCCCTTTTTATTGAATGTATTGAAATATGAAAAGCGAACTGATTGTGGACGTCCGCCCTGATGAGATCGCCATAGCCCTGACCGAAGATGACCGTCTTCAGGAAGTCAATCGCGAGAAACGCGATGCCGACAATTTTGCGGTGGGAAATATCTACTATGGTCGGGTCAAAAAGGTCATGCCGGCTCTCAATGCCGTCTTTGTGGACGTCGGATGTGAAAAGGAAGCTTTTCTGCACTACTTGGATTTGGGTGCCGCTTTTTTGACCCAACGCGATTATATCCGTAAGTTGGAGAGCGACCGGCGCAAACTGCCGCCGATGTCGCGACTGACCAAACAACCGGAGGTGGGCAAGGAAGGAAATATAGGCGACATACTGCAAGTGGGCGACATGATTCCCGTACAGGTAATCAAAGAACCTATCAATACCAAAGGACCGCGTGTCACCGGCGAACTCAGTATAGCCGGACGCAATATGGTACTGATGCCCTTTGCCGACAAAGTCATGGTCTCGCAAAAAATCAAACGCGAAGCCGAACGTAGCCGCCTCAAACAACTCATCCAATCTATCCGCCCGCAGGGCTATGGCGTTATCGTACGTACCGTGGCCGAAGATAAGCGAGTGATGGAACTGGATGGCGAACTCAAACTGCTGGTCAAACGGTGGGAAGACGCTATGCGTAACCTACAACAGCCGCCTAAGGTGGATAAGACCGGCAAGAAATCACCCGCTAAGGATGTCGAAGTACGACTGGTCAGCGAAGAACTCGGACGAACAATTGGTATCATACGAGATGTCTTCTCTACCGATTTTACCAGCATTCAGGTAAATGACGAATCTATCTACGACGAGGTTAAACAGTACGTAGAACTGATCGCTCCTGAAGCGGTTAAAATAGTCAAACGCTACAAGGGTACACAACCTATCTTCGACCATTTCGATATCACCCGCCAGATGAAGACGGGACTGGGACGAACGGTAGGTTTTAAGAATGGTGGATACCTCGTTATCGACAAAACTGAAGCCCTATTCTCCATCGATGTCAACTCGGGCTCTAAAAAGCTGTTTGCCGACCAAGAAGAGAATGCGTTTCAATACAATATGCTGGCTGCCGAAGAGATTGTCCATCAGTTGCGATTGCGGGATATAGGAGGCATCATCATCGTCGATTTTATCGACATGGACGATAAGGACCATCAACAGCTCCTCTACGATCGTATGCGCGAACTGATGAATCGCGACAGAGCCAGACATACTGTGTTGCCGCTCAGCAAATTCGGTCTCATGCAGATTACTCGCCAGCGCGTGCGCCCCGCGGTGGAAGTAGATGTTACGGAAGTGTGTCCTACGTGTATGGGTAAAGGACGTATCCAACCCTCTATCCTCTTTACGGACACCATAGCCGAACAACTTGCGCAGTATTGCGAAGAACACGGCCGTGGCTTCAACCTCTTCCTCCATCCCTATGTCTACGCCTATGTGCGTCGAGGATGGTGGAATAGCCTTAAAAACCAATGGCGTCGACGCTTCGGCGTTCACGTCTACGAAGACCAAAGCCTCGGCATGCTCGAAACACGCTTCAGTGCAGAAAAACAAAACTAAAATCGTACCTCCCAGTACTAACGTAATAACACTAGTGCTCGGAGGTACTTTTTTAATCACTAATCTTCAATCTTAAATTTGAAATCTTAAATCTTAAATCTTCAATCTTAAATTTGAAATCTTAAATCTCCAATCTTTGTACTATTTCATCCTTTCTGATGCGTTGCATGGCTTACCTCCTTTCGTACGACATAAACGACTCTTTACCGACTCTTTACCCACTTTATTCCCTATCTCTTTTACCAATGCTGGTTCCATATCTTCTGCCGAGCACGAGCTGCTTCGTCTATCCGTGGATATCTACCATGGTGTAACCACCACCTCGTCACCTTAGAAGAAAACATGGTAAGAAAACCAACAAGAAAACAAATATATGAACTAAGAGCAACGTTTTCGAACTCGTTTTCTTTAGAAGGCGAATAAAGTAAGACGCTTGTCGTTGTACTTTAGAGATAATTCAGACGGATGCGTTGTAAACTTGTTTACGAACGATACGGATGGATTATCGCACGGATGCCGTTGCATCCTTTCGCCTTGTTTTCCATAAAGCGAAGCGCGTTTTCGGTTAACTAATAATTTTTAATTTTTAATTCTTAATTTTTAATTTTTAATTTCTATCGCCCCTCACTCTAATCGAAAATCACTAATCCCTAATTACTACTGATGCGTTAACTTAAGTAACTTGCTCTGTATATTGTTTATATTCATCAACCTATGAATATATTCAGACTTTTCGATTTGAAAAAAAATATGTTTTTTATGTTTATGTCTTTTGAATGATTTAACTCGAAGAGTTGAGGAATTGGTGGTAAAAATTATCTAAAAATATATTTTTAAGGAGTTTTTAGCAGTAATTGACACTAAAAACAAAGTTTTTAATCATTCAAAAGTGTTTTGTCTGTTTTTTTCTTAAAGTTATCGCATCAGTACTAATCCCTAATCATTTTTTAATTTTCTTTCAAAAATATTTGCATATATAAATATTTTTTTGTACCTCTGCAGCCACATTTGTAACAACTATTACAATAGCTATGACGAATGCCACTACCCATAAGGTTTGCGAATGCGGTCAATCTGCATGGAGGGGGTATTCCGCGCATAACTACCACCAAGAATAACCATGCTGCCACCTGCTCCGACTACGTTCGAGGCAGGTCGTTTGCTTTTTATACAGTAATTTATTACAACGATGATAACTAAAAAACTTTACTTACAACCCATTACCGAAAACATCCTCTTCCACGCGGGAGAATTAATGATCCCGCCGGTTAATGTTGCAAGCGATGGGTCGGAAAGGGGGCCTCTCAATCCTAGTACCAGTGCCCCGCAGCGATTGGGCAAATTGTATATTTAAGACGAATTAGTGTATAACTTTATAAAAACTATTTTTAACTTATGAAAAAACTATTCTTTTTTGGAGTTACCCTGCTGATTGCTACATTTGCAATGGCTCAAGCGCCAACAGTAAGTGTTTCCAAAGCAATATTTGAATATTGCGAGACGACAGAAGGGGATACGATTTTAGAGGTAGATCCGTTACAATTTCCATTAACTTTTTGCGGATATAATTTTACCAATTATGGGACAAAAGTTGATACTAAGGTTAATGCTCGTGGTTGTGACAGTATAGTTTCCTATATAGTACGGCAGGCGCCAGGTGAAGTGAATGGGGAATTCTCTGTATCTGCAACAGTAAGAGTGAAGTTCGCTCATGGGAATTTGCGGTATCGTGCATCCGATAATACGTGGGGTTTTGCCATACATCAATATGATTATTTGGGAAATGGAGGGAATAATCTAAGTCTTAGTCCAACGTCGTCGAGTTGGCTTGATATGTTTGGATATGGAACTAGTGGGTATGGAGGACATTCTCCATGTAATGCTAGTACAAGTTATCAGGATTATCCCCATGAAATTAATATTAATAATACTCAATATGATTGGGGGGTTCGTAACGCGATGTATAATGGCGGTAATCAGGCAAATCAATGGCGAACCCTTACGAAATCGGAGTGGGAATACTTACTGTCGAGTGGTCGAACAAATGCCACGCAAAAGCGATCATTAGCAACTGTGAGTGGTGTTTATGGGTTGGTGATTTTACCAGATAATTTTACATGGCCAATATCTTTTTCTTGGAGTCCCACAACAAGCTCGTATGGTACCAATGTTTTTACCTTGGCGCAGTGGAACGCGATGGAAAAGAATGGCGCGGTATTTCTGCCTGCCTGTGGCTATCGGAACGGAACAGAGAGACTGGATACTAGTACGGGATGCTATTGGTCTTCATCCTATAAGGACCAAGACGATTCCTATTATGTAAGTTTTAATACGAGTGATGGCTTAAAAGCTGGCAATGATCGGTTTGTTTATCGTGCATTATCTGTCCGATTGGTTAAAAATGTTCAATAAGTTGACACTATGAGAACAATAATTTATGTTATTCTATTTGTGATGTGCGCAACAATTTTGAATGCGCAACAACCAACTGTTAGTGCTACAGGAATCACGTTTAAATATTGTATTGCTACAGAAGGAACATTTGAGGCTTCTGTGGAAGTCGGTGAGTTGCCATATCACAAGGATGGATTCACTTTTCCTGCTTTTGGCACATACACAAGAACTATTACAAATGCTAGGGGGTGTGACAGTATTGTAACGTATACGATAAGCAAGGCGCCATATGGATTTACCATTAACAGTAGTGGTGCCAAAGTTGCGTTTTCTCCCGGAAATTTACAATATCGAGCTACGAGCAATGGGACCGCTGGTGATTTGACTCATGTAGTGCGTGGCGGTTCAACGAAAAATGGGGAATTTAGATTCGCGGAGCATCAATGGGATTTTGTGGGGGATAATTCTTATGGAACGGTCTATATAGGTAATACGAAATGTTCGAATAGTCAAACGTCTTCCACATATAAAGGGTGGATTGATTTATTTGCGTTTGGTTCAAGTGGTTATCAAATCAATCCCTATTCAACGTCTTCGAGTACGTATGCAGAGGTTAGTTTTGGACCTACAGCAAGTGAAAATAATCGAAAATATGATTGGGGGTATTACAATACGATCGGGAATGATGCTCCTGGCACGTGGCGCTCATTGACAAAAGAGGAATGGGAATATCTTTTTAGTAGTAGAGCAAATTATTCTACTAGGCGTTATGCCGCAATCGTTCACGGAGTAGAGGGACTAATCCTTTTGCCCGATGCTTGGATAAATCCTGGCGTATCATTATCTCAAACTATTCGATATTATTCAAATAATACCTTGACTGATGCTCAATGGACTTCAATGGAGGAAAATGGTGCTATATTTATTCCGAAGGGGGGCTATAGAAGTGGTACGTCAGTTAACGAAGTTGGAAGTAACCTTCAAGGGTATATATGGACGTCAACTTATAATTCTAGTGGAACTGCATGGCGTCTCTACATGAATACGTCAAATTCAGACATTACTATTTCATCGAATTCTGCAGGATCTGGGCGATGTGTTCGACTTGTGAAAGATTTGTAAGTAATAGTGTCATCAAAAAACAAAAATAAATGAGAAGGTGCTTCTTATCGATAATAAATCTTATATGCACAATAATTGCGCTAGCTAATGTCGGTGATGCGTCTGTTGTGCGCGTTCTACACTCTCATCCTGGGGGAGTTATTAGCGTGGAACAATTATCTGACTTATCTTTTCGGTTAACCGCCACTCCCAATGCTGGGTATACATTCCTTAAGTGGTCGGATGGAGATACAAATGCCCAAAAAGACTATACGCACACAGCGGATCCTTCAAAAGATTCAACTTTATGGGCAGTTTTTACGAAAAATGCGGATATGACCTTTGCTGATGGTGATGTAACAGCTGACATTGTCGATAGTAGAACGATGCAATATTCTTTAACTGTGACACCTCATGAAAACGTATCGTTTAGGCGATGGGATAATGGCGTGTCAACCACTACAATTGATTATTTTGAGTCAGATGGAAATCGCAGGCCATATTTTATCAATTTATTAGGCTCTGTAATCATTACGGTTGATGGTCATCCCGGAGGTAATATCACGTATTCTAATACTTCAGGCTTTACGTACAATTTATCGGCATTGCGTAATAACGGTTATTCCTTCTTACAATGGGCAGATGATCTTGGGGCTTCTTCGACTCGAACATATACACATCCTGCTGACTTCAGTCGTGATACTACTTTATACGCAGTATTTACTAGGGATGTAGATCTTGCACAGAAAGATGGTCATATTAATGTTAGTGTTGACAATGTGAAAATTCCCACATTCCAACTGTCTGCAGAACCAAATCCAGATGCTGTATTTCGAATTTGGGATGATGGAAACACCAATGCTGTGATATCTTATCGGGAAAGTGATGGTAATCGTAAGCCGTTCTTTATCAATACAAATGGAAGTGTTTCTGTCTTTTATGTAGATCATCCTGGTGGACATGTTTTTGTTGAGCCTATTACTGGATTACAATATCGGCTTATAGCAAGACCTGCTGATGGGTATGACTTTATATCTTGGCTCGATGGAACAACAGATAGTATAATTACCCATACCCATACGAAGGGCGGAGATGATGCGGCCTTTGACGCAGTTTTTGCCAAAAGAAGCGATATAAATCGAAATTATGGTCATTCTGAAGTGTCAATTTTTGACTCCTCAATTCCGAATTTCTCTTTACATGCTGTAGCTGATGCGGATGCAATATTCAAAAGCTGGGATAATGGCGTTAATGAGGATGTAATAACTTATGAAGAGAGCGATGGAACACGTTTGCCGTTTTTTACGTCATCGCTTGGCATAGTAAATTATAGAATTTTTAACCATCCAGGTGGCAATGTTGAGGTTATTCGAAATTCTCGAAATGCCTTCACTCTTAATGCCGTACCTAAACCTGGATATACTTTCCAGCAGTGGCTTGATGGAGGAATGGCGAATCCTCGTACGTATACTCATGCTATGAGTTTTGCGTTAGATTCGGCGATTTCAGCAGTATTTACTAAAACTGAAGATGTGATTCAAACAGGTGGCACTACATCAGTTTCCGTTAAGAACTACTTCTTACCTTCTTTCACTTTACTTGCAAACCCAAACACGGATTGTGCAACATTTTATAAATGGACTAATGGTAGTTCTAACCTGTCTCAAACCTATTTGGAGACCGATGAAACTTTGATCCCTGTTTTTTCGCATGGAGCCAATTCCGTAAAGTATTCAAAAGAGACAAATCCCGGCGGTCAAGTAAATATTACGCCTTTGAGTTGTGGCTTCACAATTGAAGCTGTTCCTGATGAGGGGTATCATTTTATTAAATGGGAGGATGATGCGTCTATAAACACTGTTTTTAGAGATGTAGATTATGCCCCAGGTGAGTATGCTGCACATTTCGGAAAGTCTGCGTATAAAGTGGACAATGTAGTATATGCGACATTTGAGGACGCCGTTATTGCGGCGGGGGGAACAAAATCTATCGTGTTGATAGATGATGTTGATGATAATGTGACTATTAATTCATCAGTCTTGATAGATGGGGATAACCATATTATTCGTGATTTGACCATTGCATTGGGTGGCAATCTTACAATTAATGGGCCATTGGAAGTTAATAATTTGTATTTAAATGCTACAACCGGTCAGTCTTCTCAACTCCGAAATTATAGTGGGAATCTCAATGTTAATAATAAGGTCTATATTGATATAAAATTGGAAGCTACAGAAAGTGAAGCGTCACCGGATAAGTGGTATGGATTGACGGTACCGTTTGATGTTGATGTTGAGTCTGGGATTAAAAGGGCTTCTGGCAATGGTAGTCATATATCAGGGACTGATTATTTGGTGTGGGAGTATAATGGAAATCTGCGTGCAAACACAGGGAATGGTTGGGAAAAAATGTTAGGCGGCACTATGCATGCAGGGCGTTTTTATATGATTGGGATTGATGGAAATGAAAATGTTTGGCGCTTTACGAAAAACGATGCTGCACCACTTGGAGGAAGCAGTTGTGTTGCGCTTGAAGAGTTTCCGGGTGATATAAAGAATCAAGGCTGGAATGCCGTTGGAAATACTACATTAGAGTATGTGCATGCTAGTGTAAGTGGTGCCGGTGAAGATATTGAGTATTGTCAAGTCTATAATAACAAGTTAAGCAAATATGATGTAAAGAGATTTGACATGACTTCATTTGTTATGGCATGTCCTTTTTTTATTCAAGTGGATAATGCGGGCAAAGAGTTGAGCCTGATGTCGAGTAATGAAACGAACCCAGACAATCTATATGCACCTCAGCGAACATCTATTTTGGGTGGATTTGTGTGTGAACTACGCCTTAGTAGAGATAATGTGTATGACGCATTATTCATATCTTCATCAGAATTTGGAACCGACTCCTATGAGGTGGGTAAGGATGTAGCAAAAATAATGGGAGGTTCCAATACTCACTATATCTGGGCAAATGCGTATGGATCCATCTTGTGTGCTCAAGATATGCGATATGATGACTCCGCCCCTATGGATTATCAGATTACTCTTTACGCCCCTCAAGAGGGAGAGTATACTTTGAGCGCTAGTAATATTTCATACGATTTATGGTTGATAAAAGATGGTATTACTATGGCAGACTTGTCAACTCCAGTAAGCCTACATTTAAACAAGGGAGTTTCTAAGTTTATCGTTCGTGTCGGAGCAATGCACAATCTTCCAACAAGGCTTGATCCAATTGAAGTGTCAACAAGTCCCGGCAAGGTTATAAAAGATGGTATAATGTATATATACTATGGCTCGAATATCTACGATGCACAAGGACAAAAGATAAAATAATCAGTTAGGTTGATTAAACGTCTTACGAAATATGGAATATTGCTACTACTCGGATTATATGTTCGGGTAGTAGTTGCTATTTCAGCACCTATTTCCCCAAGTTATCGAACCTATCATGGTACACCCGCGAATCCTTTTTTGACGGAATCTTCGGCATATTTTGACATTAATTATGATACCATATGGTGTGGACTCCCTAAATTAAATCGGGAAGATTTAATAGTATATGCCATTTCTTCGGAACATTCTCCTGACCAATCTTACAATGAGGCATCGGGCATAAGGTTTCAATATACTCCCACAAAGGAAAATCCTTACTTATGTGTGTTTTTCGCAGTTGAAAAAACACATGGAACGGGCGGCCATATACCGGCATACGATTATATATATGCTTATTCTCCAGATGGAGCCATTTTAAATTGTTCTTTTTATACTCAGTCAGAGGAGGAGCCGTCTCCGGGTTTTATTCAATCCGGAACATATTTAGGACAAAAACAGACATATCGGCCATGGGATGTGTTGGTGTGGGACTTTTCGGATTATATTGGTCAGTCTCTTCGGATAGAAGGAGCCGCTGCAGGATGCTCAACATCTCGTTGTAGAAGTCGTCTATATATGGCTTTTGACGCATTCTCTATTTACGATCTTTGTGGGTCGTGTGATGTGGCTACTATTTCTGCACCTCCATATGCAAAATCCTACAATTGGCACAGAGGAACTCCTAATGGCCCGATTGTCGGTCATAATGCTAGTTTGACAGTGAATAGGAATGCGATAGATGACTATTATTGTACTATAGGTACATCTGTATGCGACTCTATTTCTCTTTTACTTGCCCGTGGGCTCGACTTATATCCACAGTGGGTGTATCGAGTTACGTGTGGGGAAAAAGATACTCTATATGTAACTAATCAAAGCTACATGAAACATCGTAATGACGGTCAAAAACTGGAATGTGATACGCTCATATGGGATTTTGGAAACGGTCGAATATCAACTTCCAGCAATCCGGATCCGATAGTTTTTGATTCCTCACAAGTCATTGATTTAAAATTGCGCATTGGAAATAGAAATTTTTTCTGTGATACAATGCTCACGTCTAGAGTGACTATTGGCACAATCGTGTATGAAGACCAAACGATAACAATTTGTAGAAATGAATTACCTTATATTTGGCGCTCAAAAGAAATTAATAGCGGTGGGGTATACTACGATACATTAACTAATCAATGGGGGTGCGATAGTATTCGCCAATTAATTTTAAATGTATTAGAATTGTCGTATGATACTATGAGGTATTCTATTAAAGAGGGTGAAAGTGTTGTGTGGAAGGGGGAGCGCTACATGAGAGACACAATGGTATCACGAGTATATACTAATGCAATTGGTTGTGATAGTGTTGTGACGATGATTCTGACGGTTATCAAACCGAAAGAATCTAAAACATATCTAACGCTATGTCCGGAGCATTTCCCATACGCATGGAATAATCAAGTTATTTGGACCCAAGGTACATATAAGGCAACTCTATCCTCTCACGTTGGGGGGGATAGTATCGCATATCTATATCTTACTGAGGGGAATCCTGCGCGTTCCGATACATCCGCTGTAATATGTTTAACGGATTTCCCCTTTACATGGCATGGACTTGAAATATTGCATTCTGGTACATATTATGACACGATTCCTTCATATGCTGGGTGTGATAGTATCGTTACATTGAGATTATATGGTTATGATTGCTCAAAACCAAGTGGAGATTCTATTCCGTTGAACCCACAACGCTATATCCCGTTTACTGATTCTATTGACACTATAGTGTGTCTTGGCGATACATTGGAGTGGAAACATTTTAGAGTGTGGAATGAGGGCGTTTATCGCGATACGGGATATTACTGGTTCGGTGCGGACAGCGTCTATTGGGTCTTGGATCTTAAGACGAAAATCTGCGACTGCGACACAACGTACGGCACAAACGATACCACTATCTGCGCTCCCGACTTACCACTCATCTGGGAGGATTCTACCTGGACGGCAGCAGGCACTAAGACCAAGGTGCTCGCCAATGCCGTTGGCTGTGACTCTATCGTCACCCTAACGCTTTACGTCAACCAGCAGACTACCAGTGATACGACAGCTGTCGCTTGTGACTCTATCGTTTGGCATGGAATAACCTATACGATGTCCGGCGATTACGATTACCAGACGACCAACGCTGCCGGCTGCGACAGTACGCGCACGCTGCACTTGACAATACGCCATGCGTCTGTGGGGGATAATGACACCACCGTCTGCCGCAACGACCTACCGCTCGTCTGGGAAGACTCCACCTGGACGGATGCCGGCGTTAAGACGAAGATACTGACCAACGCCGCAGGCTGCGACTCCGTCATTACCCTGACGCTATCCGTCAACGAACCTACAGCCGACGATACAGCAGCCGTAGCATGCACGTCCTTCACGTGGTACGGAACAACCTATACCAATAGCGGCAGCTATACGCACATGCTCACTAACGCCGCCGGTTGCGATAGCACACTGACGCTGCAGCTGACAATCAATCAACCGACCAACGGTGCTAAGGACACCACCGTCTGCGCTCCCGCCCTGCCGCTCCTCTGGGAGGATTCTACCTGGACAGCAGCGGGCACGAAGACCAAAGTACTCACGAATTCCGTCGGCTGCGATTCTATTGTCACCTTGACGCTCTATGTCAATCAGCCTACCACGAGTGATACCACAGCCATCGCCTGCGACTCTATCGTATGGCACGGAATAACCTATACGATGTCCGGTGACTACGACTACCAGACCACTAACGCCGCCGGCTGCGATAGTACGCGCACCTTGCACCTGACGATACGTCATGCGTCAGCGGGCACAAACGATACTACCGTCTGCCGCAATGACCTACCCCTCGTCTGGGAAGACTCCACGTGGACGGATGCCGGCGTTAAGACGAAGATACTGACCAACGCCGCAGGATGCGACTCCGTGGTCACGCTTACGCTGTCCGTCAACGAACCTACAGCCGGTGATACGGCTGCCGTAGCATGCACGTCCTTCACGTGGTATGGGCAGACCTACACCTCCAGCGGCAGTTATACACATATGCTTACTAACGCCGCCGGTTGCGATAGCACACTGACGCTGCAGCTGACAATCAATCAACCGACCAACGGTGCTAAGGACACCACCGTCTGTGCCGATGCATTACCACTCATCTGGCAAGATTCTACCTGGACTGCAGCGGGCACCAAGAGGAAAGTGTTGACGAACGCCGTAGGCTGTGACTCTATCGTTACCTTGACGCTCTACGTCAATCAGCCTACCACGAGTGATACCACAGCCGTCGCCTGCGACTCCATCGTATGGCACGGAATCACCTACACGATGTCCGGTGACTATGATTACCAGACGACCAACGCTGCAGGCTGCGACAGTACGCGAACCCTACACCTGACGATACGTCATGCGTCAGCGGGCACGAACGATACCACTGTCTGCCGCAATGACTTACCGCTCCTGTGGGAAGACTCCACCTGGACGGATGCCGGCGTTAAGACTAAGATACTGACGAATGCCGCAGGATGCGACTCCGTTGTTACGCTGACGCTGTCTGTCAACGAACCCACCGCCGGCGATACGGCTGCAGTAGCATGCACGTCCTTCACGTGGTACGGAACAACCTATACCAATAGCGGCAGCTATACGCACATGCTCACTAACGCCGCCGGTTGTGATAGTACACTCACCCTGCAGCTGACCATTAACCAACCGACTATAGGCGATACGACAGCTTACGTATGTGCCGGAACGGACTTCTATTGGCATGGAACTTTAGCGCAGGACGGCGCACAAATGACACTCACCAATGCTGCCGGCTGCGACTCGGTAGTAACGCTGCATCTGATTACTCGACCCGTCTACCATCAAGATGTCAATCTGACGGTATGCGATAAGCAGATGCCTTATACCTGGAATGGTATCACCTGCACCCAAGCCGGCGACTATGTCCTTGACTCTGCTACCGCCGCAGGATGCGACTCTGTTGTCACCCTCCACCTGTCGGTAGATGTCTTCTCCGCCTCCGATACGGCAGCGGCTATCTGTCGTGCCGACTTACCGTATACCTGGCATGGTAAACAACTCCACGATGCCGGTACACTCAAAGATACGATGGTCAATAGTGTCCTCTGCGATTCGATCATTACCCTGACGCTTACCGTCAATGAGCCTACCACGAGCGACACTACTGCCACTGCCTGCTCATCGTTCACATGGCATGGTACGACCTATACCGCCAGCGGTGACTACGACTATCATACAACCAATGCCAACGGCTGCGATAGCACCCGTACGCTGCATCTGACGATTAATAAACCTACAACAGGTGATACGACAGCATACGTTTGTGCCGGCACGGATTATTACTGGCATGGAACATTAGCGAACGACGGCGCACAACTGACGCTGACGAATGCTGCAGGCTGCGATAGTGTAGTGACGTTGCATCTGATAACGAAACCTGTCTCCTCATTGGCTAAGGATACTACGGTCTGCGCCGAAGCCTTACCGATTGTATGGGCAGACTCCACCTGGACCGAGGCCGGCACTAAGATAGCCATACTCACTAATGCCTCCGGCTGCGACAGTACGATAACCCTCACGCTCCACGTTAATAACCATTGCTGCCCGGATACGATACATAACATAGCAGAAGTCAACATCTGCGATACCTTATTGCCCTATACCTGGACGGCAGCCCATACATTGACTATAGACCAAGCGGGAGAATATAGCGACACACTACGCAACGATGACGGTTGCGATAGTATACTCTACTTCCTGACCCTCACCACCTATACCTGCTGCGCACCGATGGAGGCTACGATGCAGGTACCCGATGTCTGTGCTGATGATGCATCAATGGAAGTAACCGTTACTATGCAACGCGGAGCCTTTAACTCCTATCGCGTACATTATACCAATGCACCCGGCAATGCGATGCCGTTCCGCGACACCGTCATCAACGATGCTCCTGCCGACCAGTCAGTACCCGTCACGCTTACCTTACCTGTGCCGCATGACGCTGCCGACCGTACGCACTATCCTCGTCCCGACACCTACGGTATAGCGATGACCATCTACGATGCTTGTGGCGACAGCCTGCACTTGGCATCAACCACCTTCGATGTACTCTTCCCATCCTGGCTTTTAGACCAGCACTGGGATGATGTTATAGCTATCCTCAACGATAGATACAATGGTGGTTATACTTTCTCCGATATACGCTGGCTGCGTGATGGCGAAGTTATCCCCGGTGAGAGAGAGCTGTATATCTACCTGCCGCATCAGTTGTGGACGACACCTGAGGAACAGCATCATGACTATGCATACCAAGCCCTGCTCACCCGTGCGGATGACGGCAAGTCGATACTGACCTGTCCGATGACGCCGTATCATATCGACAGTACCAATGTACTCACCGAACCCTATGTAGCTGTAGCACCCACTATCGTCAGTCACGAGAACCCGGTAGTACACGTGATGACCAATACGCAGGGCACGTACTGGATCTACAGCCTGACGGGCAAACTGCTCCGCACGGCGGATTATGAGCCTTGTGACCACGAGGTGTTCGATATACGCCTCTTTGAGGCTCAGACGATGTACATCCTCGTCTTCACCCCACGCCACGAGACCAAACCGCTCAAGGAGAAATACCGCGCCGTCAAGGTGATGGTGGAATAAAGTTTAGAGTTGAGTGTTTAGAGATGAAAAAGCGGCCTGCCGGTCGCTTTTTTTTGGATATATCCAAAAGTTTTTGTAATTTTGCAGCCTATTATGAAATGGCGCTATACATATATTGTCTTGTTGCTACTCCTGTCGCTCTCGGTAGGGGCGAAGGGGACGGTGCAGACGTGGGACAGTTTGCGTCATGAGGTGAGGATAGGATGGGGCGATCTGCTCTTTGAGAGTGCTACGCAGTACGAGTTCCCGCATATAGGACGTCCGAATATACGCACCGACTATATTACCGGTCACCTGTTTGCCGAATACCAATATTCGTGGTTGCGCTGGCTGAGCACAGGTATGATAGTGGACTTTAGCGGTATGGGGTGGCACGACCGCCGCGACAACTCTGCCCATAACTACTACAACCTCAGCTTCCTGCCCGCGGTACGCTTTACCTGGTATCGGCATCCGTGGGTCCAACTCTACAGCGCCGTCTTTGCCGGACTGACTATCAACGGCGGTTCGGAGAAAGACTTGGTACGCGGTAAATACACTATCTGCTATCCGGGATGGGGACTGACCGCCTTCGGCATGCAGGTGGGGCAGAAAGGATGGTTTGGCGCCTTAGAGATAGGTGGACTGTATGCCCTTAACAATATGGACGATATCGTGATGCTCTCCAGCCGTATGCTCACGGTCAGTATAGGATATAGATGGCAATGACGATGCGCCGATGGACATATCTACTGTTTGCCGCAGTACTGCTCACCTCGTGTCAGCAGGACGAGCCGACCTATGGTGTCGACTTCTCGGCTATGCCGACTAATGGCAAGGTCTTTCTTCCCTATAGCGAGCAGGAGCACGACGTGGAGCAGGAAGCACCGTGGCGTCCGTTAGAAGAAGCCGCTGCCGCAATGGCCGAATGGGGACGCCAAGTAGCCGATTCGCTGTCGGATACGATGGCGGTACAGCCGATGGCCATACATGGTCGTCAACAGGCCAGCTCCATCAACTCGACCGACCTGGCACGCGCCGTAATAGGTTCGCTGTGCAGCCGAAGTGTACATCAGGTGTGCGGCACCTATATGTCCACCGATGCGATGTACAACGACATTAGAGTGAGCGGAGCCGTCTTCTATCCTACTAAGGGACGCATCCGTAATATCATCATCTGCTCGCACTATACCGTAGCTGCCAACTACGAAGTACCTACGCAGACCTTCCCCTTGGAGGCTGCCTTTGCCGCCTTGGGCTATGTGGTAATCATGCCGGACTATATAGGTTATGGTGAGACAGCCGACCGCGTACATCCCTACCTGCAAGCCTACGTCACTGCCGCCAACGTCATCGACATGGCTTTGGCTGTGCGGCCGTTCTTGGCGCAACGAGGCATCAAAGTGGAGAGCGATGAAGTCATCATCATGGGCTATAGTCAGGGCGGAGCTACCTCGCTATTCGTGCAGTACTGCATGGAGAACGTTGAGCGCTACCAGGGGAAGTTCCGCATCAAACGCAACTACTGCGGTAGCGGTCCCTATGACGTGGCACGCACCTATGACATGTCCGTGCGTCAGGACTATACGCCTATCCCCTATGCCGTGCCGATGATTATCTTAGGTATGTCGGAGGGCATGTCGAATCCGCTACCCTTTGACCAGTTCTTCCAAGAGCCGCTCAAGAGTCATTATCAGGAGTGGTTTAACTCCAAACGCTACTCCGGCGTGCAACTCTCACAACTGATAGGCTCGAAGCGTCTGAGCTGTATCCTGACGCCGATGGGCATGGACCGCAGTCAGCCGCAGACACAACGGCTCTATCGCCAACTGATCATGAACAGCATCCCGTCCCGCTACATCCCGCAAGCGCCTATCTACCTGTTCCATTCAATGGACGACCCGACGGTGCCCTTTATCAATTCGCAGACGGTGTGCCGCAACTTCAAGGAGGTAGGTTTTACTGACTATACCTGTAACTTCGGCCACTATGGCAATCACGTGGAGGGATGCATGAAGTTTATGATTACTATGTTCCACAAACTCCGATAACCGCTATGCGCAAGTTGTTGCTACTGATACTCATTACGCTGCCTTTCCTTTGCGGGTGCAAGTCGGTAAAAGGCGATTCGGTCTTCCCGCGTGACTATGCGGTAACTATCAACCGTATCCAGGCGCAACGGGTGTGGATAGAGGTATTCCCCTCGTCCGAACAGACCAAGTACCTGATGACCCTGATGCCCGTAGCGGATTATGAGAAGTATTACGGCGGTGCCGATGGCGATAAACGCTTTGTTCAAGAGATGGACTCCATGACGCATACGCAAGGAGAGTGGTCAGGAATGATTCAGCAGGGCGCTATGTTCGGCGCTTGCGTAACTCATCCGGCTACCGATTACTACCTCATGCTCGTCGGCTACAGCAATAACAAGCCTGTCTTGCCTATCCGCAAAGAACCGTTTACTACCTTGGAGCGCGTCACCAGCGATATACACATCGCCGACCTTAAGATGGACGATACCGACCTCATCCTCACGCCCAGCAACAATGAGGATACTTATATCTGGGAATTAGGTCTGATGTCGGATATACGCCTTACTGCCGGTTGCACCTCCTTCTATTTCTACGACTTGTTGGAGGAGTTCTACTACTACGACTTTACTAAGGAAATGGTGAACCGGGGCCCGGAGCTGGTGGCAACCAAAGATATCTTCGAGTTGCCGGATGTGCAAAACGATACATTAGTCATTATGTTCGTCGGTTACGACGGCCTGAGAGGCGAGACGACGGATGCCTACGAAGTATGGTGGGCTATCCCGCAACCCGGTGGCGATCCGCTTATCCGTAAGGCCGACCCGGACGGTTTAGAGAGTATTTTTATGCCCGTGCAAGAGCCGGCTTATTCCATTTATCATGACCCGCATAGAAGACATACGACGTCCCATTGAGGAAGAGTTTCGGCTCTACGAGAAAGCCTTTGAGCAGGCTCTGAGTAGCAATAATGCGTTGCTCAACCGTGTGCTGCAATATATCCACGCTAAGCGCGGTAAACAGTTGCGTCCCCAACTGACCCTCTTGGCGGCTCAGATGTGTCATGGCGTGACGGATAAGACTATTCAGACCGCCGTGGCGCTCGAATTGCTGCATACCGCCTCGCTCGTTCACGACGATGTGGTGGACTCGTCCCCCATGCGTCGCGGAGTCGAAGCCGTGCATACGCGCTGGAGCAATAAGGTCGCCGTGCTCGTAGGAGATTATCTGTTGGCTAAGGTCATCGAACTGGTGGCTAATGTGCGCAACCTGCGTATCTTCAATATCATCGCCTCGATGGGAGCCACCCTGTCGTCCGGCGAACTGCTGCAACTGCATACCGAGTCCGGCATGTGGATAAGCGAGAAACAATACGAGGCCGTTATCGAGCAGAAGACCGCCAGTCTCTTTGCCGCCTGTATGGAAGCCGGAGCCGAGTCATCGGGCGCTACGATGCGTCAGTCGACAGCGTTGCGTGAGTTCGGACTGCATCTGGGGATGTGTTTCCAACTCAAAGACGATGTCTTCGACTACTCAGATTCCGATGAATTGGGCAAGCCGACGATGAACGACATACGCGACGGCAAGGTGACCCTGCCGCTCATCATCGCCCTAGCACGTGCCGAACGCAGCGAAGCTGAACAGATACGCCAATTGGCCGAAGACCTGAGTAACGATGCCCAGCATCTCGACATCTTTGAGGCCGAGCAGGAGATAAAATCCTTCGTCATGCGTTACGACGGTGTGCGTTATGCCTATCGCAAGATGCAAGAGCATAAAATAAAAGCCGTGGAGGCTCTCAATACCTTCCACGACTCGTCTGCTAAAAACTCGCTGTTAGCACTGTTAGACTATACGATCAATCGCGTCCATTAATGCCTCGCGCTGCTGCTCATCAGCAATAGTGTCTAATACATCTTTCAGAAACGCTCCTATCAACATCCGTCGGGCCGTAGGCTCATCGATGCCGCGTTGGCGCATATAGAAGAGTGCTGACTCGTCCAACTGACCTGTCGAAGCACCATGCGAGGCTTTGACATCATCGGCATAGATTTCCAGTTGCGGCTTGGTACGCATCAGGGCTGTCGGCGTGAGGACGAGGTTGCGGTTCAGCTGCTGCGCATCGACATGCTGCGCATCCTGACGAATCTTCAGTTCACCCTCAAACGAGCCTTGTGCGCGGTCGCGTAACACGAATTTGATGAGTTGGCGACTGACGCCTTCTCCCTTATCGTGATGCACGCGTGTGCGCGTACTAATCTTATCGTCCGCACCCGCGCACGCGAGAGCATAAATCTCTGTCATACACCCGGTATCGGCGTGGTCGATATGAATGAGGTTAGTCACCTCACTCTGTCCTTCACTGTCCTGTAGATTGATAATATGAATCTTGACATGCGAATCGGCCTCCTGTACGATGTGCAGGTCGATGGCCGGTTCGTTGATGTAGACATGCTCAAATGTCTCGCCCTTATGCAATACCATTGTAGCCATGCTCTTCCAATTCAAGGGCTAAGGTCTTATCGCCCGTCTTGACGATACGTCCGTCGGCCAGGATGTGCACAAAGTCAGGCACTATATAGTCGAGCAAACGTTGGTAGTGGGTGATGACGATACTGGCGTTGTCTGCCGTCTTAAGGGCATTGACACCTTCGGCTACTATGCGCAGAGCATCGATATCCAGACCCGAGTCCGTCTCGTCCAAAATGCTGAGCACCGGCTCTAACATAGCCATCTGGAATATCTCGTTCTTCTTCTTCTCACCACCCGAATAACCTTCATTGACCGAACGGTTGTTCATCTTCTCCGATATGCCTACCAGCTGCTTCTTCTGCCGCATGAGTTTCAGAAACTCCGTAGCGGAGAGTGCTTCTTGTCCCCGATAGCTACGTGTCTCGTTGAGCGCCGTGCGCATGAAGTTAACCATGCTCACGCCGGGTATCTCTACCGGGTATTGGAAACTGAGAAACAAACCTTCGCGGGCACGCTGTTCGGCAGGCATAGCCAGGAGGTCTTTGCCACGAAACAGTACTTGACCACCGATTACCGTATATGCTGGATGACCGGTTAAAACCGCACTTAAAGTCGACTTACCGGCTCCGTTGGGACCCATGATGGCGTGAACCTCACCCGCATTGATGGTCAGGTCCACGCCCTTCAAGATATCTTTACCTGCAATAGTAGCATGCAGGTCGTGTATTTCCAATAGATGACTCATAACTTATATTATCCGAGCATCGTCAGCAATATACCTGCTGCTACGGCCGAACCGATAACGCCGGCCACATTGGGTCCCATAGCGTGCATGAGCAGGAAGTTAGACGGGTCGGCTTTCTGACCCTCAGCCTGACTAACACGAGCAGCCATAGGCACAGCCGATACACCGGCCGAACCGATAAGCGGATTGATCTTCTCTTTGGAGAACAGGTTCATCAGTTTAGCTAATAGTACGCCGCCGGCGCTACCTAGGGCAAAGGCAATAATACCCATCGCTAAGATGAGCAGCGTCTTGACACTCAAGAAAGTAGTGCCCGTAGCTGTAGCGCCTACGCTCAAGCCTAAGAAGATAACGACGATATTCATCAACTCGTTCTGAGCCGTCTTGCTCAAACGGTCTACTACGCCGCATTCTTTCATCAGGTTACCCAACATCAGGCATCCGATAAGCGGAGCTGCATCGGGCAATACCAGTGCTACCACAGCGGTAATGATGATGGGGAAGACAATCTTCTCGGTCTTGCTGACCTGACGCAACTGCTTCATCTTAATCTTACGCTCTTTCTCGGTAGTCAGCAGACGCATGATAGGCGGCTGGATAACCGGCACCAGAGCCATGTACGAATAAGCGGCAATAGCAATAGGACCCAACAGGTGCGGAGCCAGTTTGCTGGTCAGGAAGATAGACGTAGGACCGTCAGCACCACCTATAATACCTATACTACCGGCTTCAGCAGGCGTGAACCAGATATTGGCGCAAAGGAAGGTAATAAAGATACCTACCTGTGCGGCTGCACCTAAGATAAAACTCTTAGGATTGGCAATCAGCGGTCCGAAGTCGGTCATAGCGCCTACGCCGATAAATATCAGGCAGGGATACAGACCGGCCTTAACGCCGATATACATGATGTCCAATAATCCGGCATGCTTGAGAATGGCACCGTAACTATGGTACATAGGACTGTCGGGATTCAGGAACTCCGTCCACAGCTCTTCATGAAACATGCCCGCCATCGGAAGATTCGTCAACAGCATACCGAAAGCGATAGGCAGGAGCAATAGCGGCTCGTATTGTTTCTTGATAGCCAGGAACAGCAGGAAGAATGACACCAGCAACATAACACCTTGTTGCCAGGTCATATTCATGAATCCCATGTTCAGGAAAAATTCCAGTATATTGATGCCGTCCATACGTCTTAACCGAGAACCATCAATAAGTCGTCTTGCATTACATTCTGACCGGCGGTAACAGCAATCTGCTTAACGGTACCGTCGCATTCAGCGGCAATAGTATTCTCCATCTTCATGGATTCGAGGGTGAGCAGTGTGTCGCCTTTCTTAACGGCTTGTCCTTCGCTTACCAGCACTTTGATAACAGAGCCGGGCAGGGGACTGGTCACTTTGACGCCATTGGCAGGAGCTGCAGCGGCAGCAGGAGCAGCCTTAGGTGCCGCAGCAGGTGCAGCCTTGGGAGCAGCAGCCTTAGCGGGAGCGGCTTTCTTCTCGGTCTCTACTTGATAGGTCTTGCCGTTAACGGTTACCTCGGTCATACCGCCTTCGATTTCCTTTACGGCAGTCTTGTATTCTACGCCGTTGATTTTGAATGAGAATTCTTTCATATTCAATGATGATGTTATAGATTATTAATTCCGAATGATTTGCTGTTCCATCCTGTAGCATGCGCATGGATGGTTAAATGGCACGTGTCGTGGTCGTGCAAGTCGTTAGTGTACAGGTACAGCGCATAGGCTACTGCGGCCATCTCTTGCTCGTCGCTACTGACGGGAGCGGAGACAACCTGTACCGGAGGCGATGCCGGTTGCGAGGCAGGAGCAGCCGCCTTACGCGGTTGCATAATCCAACCCAGCAACTTCATCATGTAGACAAACACGGTCAACAATATCAGGACGATACCGAAGCCCAGTCCGGTAACTATCCATGTTTGTGTGGTTACAGCTAGAAGTGTCATATTACAAAGGAATATTCGAGTGTTTCTTCATCGGGTTATTCAGACGCTTGGTCTGCAATTTCTCGAAGGCATTGATGATGCGTACGCGAGTGTTGCGAGGCTCAATGACGTCGTCTATATAACCGCGGTTGGCTGCCTGATACGGACTGGCGAACAAGTCTTTGTACTCAGCCTCCTTCTCGGCGATGAATGCTTTCTTCTCTTCCGGATCCTCGATGGCCTTCAGGGCTTTAGCTTGCAGTACACCTACTGCACCGCTGGCACCCATCACGGCAATCTCTGCATTTGGCCAAGCATAACACATGTCGCCGCGCAGCTGCTTACAGCTCATCACGATGTGACTGCCGCCGTAACTCTTACGAACGGTAACGGTTACCTTAGGTACGGTAGCCTCACCGTAAGCGAACATCAGTTTAGCTCCGTGGTCGATAATACCTGCATACTCTTGGCCTGTACCGCATAGGAAGCCCGGTACGTCTACCAAAGTCAGAATCTGGATATTGAAGGCATCGCAGAAGCGAACAAAACGGGCTGCCTTACGACTGGCGTCGCAGTCCAATACGCCGGCTAACCACGAAGGTTGGTTGGCGATAATACCGGTCGAACGACCATTGAAACGGGCAAAACCGCAGATGATATTCTTGGCGTAGTCTTTCTGCACCTCCATGAAGTCACCATTGTCGACAATGAGATTGATGATGTCCTTCATGTTGTAGGGCTTATTGGGATCGTCCGGAACAATCTCGTTCAACTCGTCCTCTACACGCATAGGATCATCCGTGCAATCCATCAGCGGAGCTTCCTCCATATTGTTTTGCGGGATAAAGCTTACCAGACGGCGAACCATCTGAACGGCCTCTTCCTCGTCAGCAGCTACAAAATGGGTGACACCCGACTTAGTGGCGTGCACTTTGGCGCCGCCCAACTGCTCTACGGTGACGTCCTCACCCGTTACGCTCTTTACTACCTTAGGACCGGTAATAAACATGTACGAGTTCTGCTCGGTCATCATGATGAAGTCGGTCAAGGCCGGGCTATATACAGCACCACCGGCGCAGGGACCAAAGATAACGCTGATCTGCGGTACTACACCCGAAGCTAAGATGTTACGCTCAAATATCTCGGCATAGCCGGCCAGAGCGCACGCACCTTCCTGGATACGGGCACCACCTGAGTCGTTCAATCCGATAATCGGGGCTCCCATCTTCATGGCCTGATCCATGACATTGCAAATCTTCAGCGCCATCGTCTCGCTCAGTGAACCGCCGATAACGGTAGCATCCTGGGCAAAGACATATACCAAACGACCGTCAATAGTTCCCGAGCCAACAGCTACGCCGTCACCCAAGAACACTTTCTTGTCCATTCCGAAATCGTGGCAACGATGGGTGAGGAACATGTTCACTTCCTCAAACGAACCCTCGTCCAAGAGCATGTTGATACGCTCGCGGCAGGTATAACACCCTTTGGCATGGTGCTTCTCTACGGCAGCTTCGCCACCACCGGCAATAGCCTTCTCGCGGCTATCGACCAATTTATTCAATTTGGCTTGATCCATAATTCGAAATTGAGAATTAAAAATTAAGAATTACTTAGGTTGTTGGCAAATCTCGGTCAGCACACCCTTGGTGCTCTTGGGATGCAAGAAAGCAATCATCAGGTTCTCGGCACCCTTACGCGGAGCTTTGTCGATGAGTTGGATACCGGCAGCTTCACATTCGGCCAGACAATCGGCTACGTTGTCTACATTGAAGGCTACGTGGTGCACACCACCGCGACCGCCGTTCTTCTCGATAAACTTAGCAATAGTGCTCTCCGGGCAGGTAGGCTCCAGCAATTCAATCTTTACTTCGCCAACCTTGAAGAAAGCGGTACGAACCTTTTGATCCGCAACTTCTTCGATAGAGTAGCATTTGCTACCGGTTAAAAACTCAAAGAAGGGCATAGCCTCTTCCAAACTCGTTACAGCAATTCCTAAATGCTCGATGTGAGTAGGTTTCATGATAAAAATATTTTTAGTTAGTATACTTATTTACAATTTGGGCGCAAAGTTACATTTTTTTTTGCATATATGCAAATTTTTTATTACCTTTGCACCCGAAAAACACAAATAAAAATGAAACTGCCTTATATCTCATATAAATCCGGCTCGCTTTTTTTGTCTATAGCTCTGCTTATTGTTATTGTTTCCGTACTATTTACCAATAATCTGGCCCGCCAACTCCAGCAGGAGGAGCAGCGTCATGTGGAGACTTGGGCGGAGGCAACACGTCAGTTGATTCTGGCGGATGAGTCGACGGATTTGAATTTTCTGATGACCATCATCGAGGGCAACACCACTATTCCCGTCTATATGACGGATGCGGACGGCAAAGTCATCGACAGCCGTAATGTACGACATCCGGTAGCCGACCCGCGTACGCTTAACGGCCCTATCGAGTTGCGTATCTCGGACGACATAGTGCAGTATATCTATTACGACGAATCGCTGATGCTCACCCGCTTGCGCTTCTTCCCCTATATCGAGTTCGGTATTATCTTCCTCTTTGTACTCATTGCAGTAGTAACCCTCTATACGGGGCAGCGTAGCGAGCAAAACCGCGTTTGGGTAGGTTTGAGTAAGGAGACTGCCCATCAGTTGGGTACGCCTATCTCGTCGCTTAATGCCTGGCAGGAATTGCTCAGTTCACGTTATCCGGAGGACGACCTTATCCCGCAGATGCGGCTGGATATCGACCGTCTTCAGGTGATAGCAGAGCGTTTCTCTAAGGTGGGTTCGGAACCGGAACTGGAGACGACTAACCTGTATCAATTGGTTACGGAGACGGCCGACTATATGCGTACGCGTATCTCGTCTAAGGTAGAGGTGATGACCGAATGCCAAGCGCAGTCGGTACTGGCGGATGTGAGTAAACCGCTGGTCAGTTGGGTGTTGGAGAACCTGATTAAGAATGCTATCGATGCCATGGACGGAAGAGGGCGTATTACCTTGCAGTTGAGCGAAGATGAAGACCATCTTCTCTTGGATATCTCGGATACGGGACGCGGTATCGACCGCAGTCTGTATCGCACCGTCTTCCGTCCCGGTTATACCAGTAAGGCACGCGGGTGGGGACTGGGACTGAGCCTAAGCCAGCGTATCATCCAGGATTACCATCGAGGCCGTCTGTTCATCAAGCAGTCGACGCCCGGCGTGGGCACTACTTTCCGTATCGTTTTCGAAAAGGCCAAAAACGGTTGACCCGGAACCGGACATAGCGGCATAGACGGCACCTGCATCTATCAGGTGCTGTTTTATTTCTGCCAACTTGGGGTGCAGGGCAAAAACCGTCTGCTCAAAGTCGTTGCTGAGCCTCAGCATTTCCTCTATCGTACAAGGCGGAGTATGGGGGGCGGTGTCGGCTGAAAGAGCGAGTCCCAGATAGGCCTCGCGAGTGCTGACGTGAATGTCGGGTTTGACCATGATGATGCGTCTCCCGCTCAACGAGAGGGGCAGGGGAGTGAGTATATCGCCTATTCCCGTAGCAAAACACGGCTCGTTGTATATGAAGATTGCACAGTCCGCACCTAACGAGCGTACCTCTTGTACCAACTCCTCGCGACTGAGACCTAAGGCAAACAACTCGTTCAGGGCTATCGCCATATGAGCCGCATCACTGCTTCCGCCCCCTAATCCGGCGCCGAAGGGGATATTTTTCCTCAAGCGGATACGTACCGGCCCTATCTGAGGATACCGCTCGGCCATCTGCCGGTAACATTTCATGATCAGGTTGTCCTCCGCCGCACAATCGACTGCTAATCCCTCTTGCACAAAACTCAAGTCGCTCTGGGCTCTTGACTCTTGACTATAGACTCTCTCTACTTCCAATTCGTCCCGCAGACCCTTAATAGGATAAAAGACGGTCTCTATGTCATGGTAGCCATCTTCGCGCTTACGTACGACACGCAAACCGATATTGATTTTGCAGTTCGGGAATAAAAGCATAGCCTATCTACTTAATTTTGCTGCAAAAGTACAAATAAATTTGCAGATATACAAAAAAAATCGTATCTTTGCACAAATTTTGCAAAGCAATCTAATAAAATGTAATACTATGGAACTCCCTTTTGCTGAAGCGTGGAAAATCAAGATGGTTGAGCCCATCCGCAAATCCACCCGCGCTGAGCGCGAACAATGGCTCAAAGAAGCCAAGAACAATGTCTTTTTGCTTAAGTCGGAGCAGGTGTATATCGACCTGCTGACCGATTCCGGTACCGGTGCTATGTCTGACCGTCAATGGGCGGCGATGATGACGGGTGACGAGAGTTATTCGGGCGCTCGTTCGTTCTTTGAATTCAAGGATGTGGTGACCTCTCTCACCGGCTTTAAGTATGTGATACCTACTCACCAGGGACGTGCAGCTGAGAATGTGCTTTTCTCGTATCTGGTTAAACCCGGTCAGGTGGTGCCCGGCAATGCCCATTTTGATACTACCAAAGGACATATCGAGTCGCGTAAGGCGTTTGCTATTGACGTAACTTGCGATGAGGCGCACGATACCCAGTTGGAGGCTCCCTTCAAGGGCAATGTATCGCTGGAGAAGTTGGAGAAAGTGCTGAGTGAGAATAAAGGGAATGTGCCCTTTTTCGTACTGACCGTTACTAACAACACCGTAGGTGGTCAACCCGTCTCGATGGCCAATATCAAGGCTACTTGTGAGTTGTGCCATAAATACGGCGTGCCTGTTAATCTGGACTCTGCCCGCTTTGCCGAGAATGCTTATTTTATTAAGACTCGCGAGGCCGGTTATGCCGATAAATCGATTAAGGAGATAGCCCGCGAGATGTTCTCGTATGTCGATTCGATGACTATGTCGTCTAAGAAAGACGGCTTGGTCAACATGGGAGGTTTTATTGCTACCAATAAGGAAGACTGGTACGAGGGCTGCAAACTCTATTGTATCCCCTTTGAGGGCTTTATTACGTATGGCGGTATGAATGGTCGTGATATGGCTGCTCTGGCTGTAGGATTGATGGAGAATACCGAATTCGATATGCTCGACACGCGTATCCGTCAAGTGCAGTATCTGGCAGCTAAGTTGGACGAGTACGGTATACCTTACCAGCGTCCTGCCGGCGGTCATGCTATCTTCGTAGATGCCGATAAGATACTGACGCAAATTCCTAAGGAGGAGTTCCCGGCTCAGACCCTCACCTGTGAATTGTATCTGGAGGCCGGTATTCGTGCCTGCGAGATAGGTTATATCTTAGCCGACCGTGATCCTGTAACGCGTGAGAATCGTTTTGGAGGTCTCGACTTTGTGCGCTTATGTATCCCGCGCCGCGTGTACACCAATAATCACATGGACGTTATCGCTGCGGCTCTGAAGAATGTCTTCGACCGTCGTATGAGCCTGACGCGCGGACTGAAGATTACTAAAGAAGCTCCGCTGATGCGTCACTTTACGGTAGAGCTGGAGCGTCTGTAATAGACGCTATGAATAGAAAAGCCGGACTGCGTGTCCGGCTTTTTTTATTTGGTGAGCATCATCTTGGTGTTCTTAAAAGCATTCTTGCCGATAGTAGCATCAGCAGGGATGAAAGCCTTGCGTAAGCGGACGCAGTCTAAGAACGCCTCATCGCCTATCTCGGTAAGTTTGGCCGGCAGGTCAATCTCTTCTATACCTTTACATTCTTTGAACGCGCGCGCAGGAATCTTCTTTAGTTTGGGACCAAAAGTCAGTTTGCGCATATTCAGACAATGCTCAAATGCTCCGTCTCCCAATACCTCCAATTGTTCTGGCAGGTGCATCTCCAGCAGTATCTTGCAGTTACGGAACGCGCCGGCTTCTATGACGTGCACTTGTTCAGGAAGGGCCAGACGCTGCAATTGCTGACAATCGGCAAAGGCCGACTGACCAATACGGAAAGTCTTGTCGGGGATAGCAATCTTATCTAAGGCCAGACAGGTCTTAAACGCCTCATCACCTACGGCATACAGGGCAGCCGGCAGATGCACGCGGTACAACTGGCGGCATTCGGCAAAGCAGCCTTTCTTAATCTCATTGATGCCGTCCGGCAGGGAGACCTCTACCAACTTGACGCAACCGGCAAAAGCCTGTTCACCGATATAGGTCAGCGATTCGGGGAAGACAATCTTCTCCAGGTTGGAACATCCGGCCATAGCGCCATCTTCTATGCGCTCCAATCCTTCCGGCAGAGGCAAGAGACGCAGACTGCGGCAAGCAAAGAAACAGCCTACGGGGATAGCTTTGACCTGTGGTCCAATATGTTGGCTCAATAGGTTTGTACAACCGTAGAAAGCGCGTGCGCCTATCTCGTCAACCGAGTCGGGCAGGGTCGCGTGCTTGAGTTTACCACATTCGTAGAACGCAAAATGACCTATAGTCCGGACAGAGGCGGGTAGCGTCACTTCCTGTAACTCCTCACAGTGGTAGAAAGTAGCATCAGCGATGGACGTGATGCCTTCCGGTAGGGAGAGTTTTTTGATGGTCTTATTGTCGCGGAACGCTCCGCCGGCAATCAATCGGATGGGCACCTTGCCCTTGAATTCAAACTTAGCCGGTGCATCTTCTTTGACGCTAATCAGGCATCCGTCTATCACTAAGGCTCCGCGGCGCCATTTCTTATCATTGGTGTAGATGCCGCTGCCGGTTAATATATCTTGTCCTATCCAATTGACTGTCTCGGGGATGACCAGCCGCTCCAGGCTCTTGCAGCCGCGGAACATGTCGTGATCGATACGGGGCATATCGGCTGACCAGTCTACGCGCACGATAGTCTTGTTATTCTCGAACGCTCCGCAGGCTACCAAGCGCAACCCTTCCGGCATCTGCCATCTGGGTTTGATTAGTTTATTGGTAGCGATGAGACAACTGTCGATGATGAGTAGTCCTTCTTCCCAGTTGTTCTTGTCCTGCACGATAGCGGTGCCGTCAAAGGCGCTGCGGTAGATGCGCGTCAGCGTAGTGGGCAGTACTACCCCTGTCAATCGCTTACAGCCCTTAAAAGCCTTGTCACCAATCTCGGTAACGGTATAGGTGTCGTTGCCGACGCGTATCGACTCCGGTATAACGACCTCGCCCGTGAGACCCGGGGTAGCGGTTACTTCGGCTGTCAGGTGGATAGCATCAAGACGATAGTTTACATCGTTCACGAAAGCAGTCTGCTGCCCTAAGCTAGGCAGCAGACTTATGATTATGAGAATAAGTAGGAGTCTCGTTCTCATAGTGACTACATTTTAATGACGTCTATCTAGACGGGCTCCGTCACCTTCGAAGTCGTGCGTACCGTTTCTGCGTTCGGGACGCGGACCGCGACGTTCGGGACGGGGACCACGGTCACCACGCTCAGGACGCGGAGCACGTTCGGGCTCTACGTAGCCTTCGGGTTTCTCTTTGAGAGCCTTAGCGCTCAATCGGAACTTACCGGTCTTCTCATCTACCTCCAGCAACTTGATCATAATCTTGTCGCCTTCTTTGATGCCGGTCTCTTCCATTGTCTCGTAGCGTTTCCAATCTATCTCGCTGATGTGGAGCAGACCTTCTTTACCGGGCATGAACTCTACGAAGCAACCATAAGGCATAATGCTCTTAACGGTCGACTCGTATGTCTCACCCACCTCGGGCAGAGCTACGATAGCTTTAATCTTAGCGATAGCGGCTTGCATCGATTCGCCGTTGTTGGAAGCTACTTCAACCTTGCCGCCCTTCTCATCTTCGTCGATTGAGATAACTGCGCCGGTCTCGGCCTGGATACCTTGGATAATCTTACCGCCGGGGCCAATAACAGCACCGATCATATCTTTCGGTATATAGAAGCTGACAATACGCGGAGCGTGCGGCTTGAGGTCAGCACGCGGAGCGGGCATGCACTCGAGTATCTTACCGAGGATGTACATACGTGCCTCGTGAGCTTGTGCCAGGGCGTTCTCCAAAATCTCGTACGAGAGTCCGTCTACTTTAATATCCATCTGGCAGGCTGTCAGACCGTCTTTCGTACCGGTGGTCTTGAAGTCCATATCGCCCAGGTGATCTTCGTCACCGAGGATATCGCTCAGGATGGCGTAGTTCTTACCTTGGTTCTCGGAGATAAGTCCCATAGCTATACCGCTGACGGGCTTCTTCATAGGAACACCGGCGTCCATGAGGGCGAGGGTACCTGCGCAAACGGTAGCCATAGAGCTGGAACCGTTCGACTCCAGGATATCCGATACTACGCGAACGGTGTAGGGGAAGTCCTCCGGAATCATATTCTTCAGGGCGCGGCAAGCTAAGTTACCGTGACCAATCTCGCGACGACCTACGCCGCGGGCTGCTTTCGCCTCACCCGTAGAGAAGGGCGGGAAGTTGTAATGGAGCAGGAACTTGTCAGAACCTTGGATGAGAGCCTCGTCTACTATTTTCTCGTCACGGCTGGTGCCGAGGGTAACGGTAGAGAGCGATTGAGTCTCACCGCGGGTGAAGATACTCGATCCGTGAGGGCCGGGCAGGTAACCTACTTCGCACCAGATAGGACGTATCTCGGTCGTCTTACGGCCATCGAGACGTTTACCTTCATCCAATACGGCGCGGCGCATAGCCTCTTTCTCTACATCGTGGTAGTAGCGATCTACTAAGGCTGCTATCTCGTCTACATCTACGCCTAATGCCTCGGCGCGCTCAGCCATATAATCGGCCTTCTCGGTCTTGAAGTCCTCGCAGATAGCAGAGAACATAGCCTCGCGGTGATGTTTATCGGTATCGGCGCTGGTAGCCTGAGCATATGCGCGAGCATAACTATAGTCGTGAACGGCTTGTTTGAGTTCGTCGTCGTTTACCTCGTGGCAATATTCGCGTTTGGTCTCTTTGCCGTAAGCCTTCATCATCTCGTTGATGGCCAGGCACTGAGGTTTGATAGCTTCGTGAGCGGCTTTGATAGCCTCGAGCATAACGCTTTCGGGTACCTCTTTCATTTCGCCCTCTACCATCATGATGTTGTCGTAGGTAGCGGCAACCATCAGCTCGAGGTCAGCGTTCTCGCATTGCTCAAACGTGGGGTTGATGACCATCTTACCGTTGACGCGTGCTACGCGTACTTCGCTCACCGGTCCTTCGAAGGGGATATCCGAGCAAGCCAGAGCGGCACCTGCAGCCAGACCGGCTATCGACTCCGGCATATCGATGCCGTCGGCCGAATACATGGTCACGTTGACAAATGTCTCAGCATGGTAGTTAGAGGGGAATAACGGGCGCAATGCGCGGTCGATGAGGCGGGCAATCAGGATTTCGTAATCCGAAGCTTTGCCTTCGCGGCGAGTGAAACCGCCGGGGAAGCGTCCTGCAGACGCAAATTTCTCTTTGTACTCTACAGTAAGGGGCATAAAGTCGGTACCCGGTACTGCATCTTTGGCGGAGCAGACAGTTGCGAGAATCATCGTGTTGCCGAGGGTAGCCATTACAGCGCCGTCGGCTTGCTTAGCTAACTTGCCTGTCTCCAGTTTGATTACTCGACCGTCCGGAAGAGCAATCTCTTTGGTTACAATATTCATCAATTCATCATAATTTTGTTAACCGTTAACCGATAACCGGTAACCGTTAACCGTTACTTATATGGACGCCGTTTGCGTCCGGTTAATCTATTAGACCCACAAAAAGTCGCGCAAAGGTACAAAATTTTTCTTACACTTGCAAATTTAAGATAGTTTTTTTTCTGCAAAAGTGTATTTTAACAACAATGGCCGACTCTTTAGCCGGCTATGTTGTATTTTGTTACTCTCTTACCTACGGATTATCCGCGGTTGAGGAAGTCGAGCAGTTGGTCGCGAGTCGTGGTCTCGCGGGGGATAAGCAGGATGGTGTCGTCGCCGGCGAGGGTGCCGAGCAATAACGACGAACCGCGGCTGTCCAAGTCGTACGCCACTGCGTTAGCATACCCCGGACGGGTCTTGACTACGGCAAACTGACCGCAGAAGTCCACCGACACTATCGATAGGCGTGCCAAATCGCTGCTCATACCTAATACGCGCTTCTCTATCACCGGATTGGCGGGTACACAATATTTGGATGACCCGTCAGCCATCACTTTCTTCTCGGCGCGCAAATCTCTCAGGTCGCGCGATAGAGTAGCTTGCGTTACCTCAATACCCTGCATCCGCAAGGCACCGAGCAACTGCTCCTGACTATCTATTACCTGCGCATTCAATATATTCTTGATCATGCGCATGCGTTGCATTCGTACGTTCATACTCGTATTAAGGGCTTAAACTGGGTTAAATGTACAATTTCTGAGCAGGCACACGAATAGGAGCCGATTGGGGTTCGGGAGCATTGCTCTGATCCGGAAAGGCTAGGGGAGTCTTTCCTAATATTGCCAAAATGTCTGTAATAGGTGTGTTATAGTATTTCTTCATCGTTCTTATTGTATTTTTGCACCGGTAGCGTCATATATCTCGCCATCGCGGAGGATATAGAGGCGGTTGTTGAGAATAATCTTCTCAATGCCCTCATTATCCGGGTTGTTAATATTCTCAACATCTGTGCTGACGTTGCTCTTTTGAACAAGCATCAAAATGCCGTATTCGTTGCTCTCACCCTTCATTAAGTCGGCAACATAAGGCATCTTCGAGAGATTCCAAATGATATTGCCGTTCATGGTGAGGTAGAGAGTTACTTCTTCCGGCGTAGCCGATGCGGCAATGCGATAACCTCCATTGGCGGGCGCGTACATACCTAAGTTATATTGAGCAACAGAGTTATTCAACTCGGCTTCGTTGACGCACAATTGTTTGCCATAAGCATTTACCCACATCTGTGCGGTACGTTTTCCTATGCCGGCCTTACTAAGGTCGTGACCTATTTCATACTCTGCCGATGCTTCTTGTGAAGCAGAGATGTAAATCTGGTCAGAATAGCCACCATCTTCTGGCTCGATACTTATCTTATAAGATGGTGCGTTTTCGCTATTGCGTGCAGGAGCATAGTAGGCCGTAGCGGCAGTCGGATTATTAAGAATCAGTTCGGTTTTCTCTTTGGCTTGGATGAAGAACGGACAACCAACTACGAAGTTAGCCTCGTTAGTGGAGATGGCCTTATAAGTACTTGCTCCATTCTCAAACACTTGTACATATGTCGGCAGACCGCTATTCTCAAACGCAACACTTACGTGGTGTAGGGTAGCGTTACCTACGGCATTCCAGTTAGCATCGCTGCCATCAGCTGCATCGTACAAAGACAAAGAGGTATTGGTGGTGGGCAGCGCAGTGCCGGGCATCTGTTTGAAGCGGTATGTGTTATGATGAGAGTCGCCACCAAACATATAGAAGCGTCCCGGTTGCAGAATGGTGCTACCGTGCTTCCATCCTTTACCTGTTGTGGCACGACGTGTACCGTCAAACGACGTAAGGATGTAATGAACACCATAGGTGGCCTTAATGAACGTGCTATCGTCTTGCATCTGGTAGATGCCGTTGGAACCATTCACGGTGAAGGGAACGGTAAAGCCGTACCATTCGGTGGTGTTAAGCGTTCCGCTCGGATCAAAGGTGATATCGATATAAGCGTCACCGTAGAGCTGCAGGTTGTTGACATTCTCTAATTGACCGCTGCGGCTGGTTCCATCGCTCGTACCGATGGCCGATTCGATGATAAAGTCATTGACTTTAAGCGTACCATTGAGCTTCACTTCTCCGCCTTTATTGACACGCAAGTTACCATATTCACCGATTCCTGTTCCGGAATCATCGCTGCCCACGTTCAGTACACCACCATCTTTCACAATGACGTTGATATCCTTATCAATCATAAGAGAGCCTACCATTACATTAGTAGTGATTTCTACATCTTTCTTGATAATCACCGGATCATCTGTTCCGGGAACGAGGTTGCCTTCCCAGTTCGTCTGCTCGGTCCAAGAGGTGGTCGTTCCGTCGAACACATAACCTCCGGTTACAACTACGTTGACGGACAACGGTACTGCGTTGTACCAGTCGGTGCTATCCGGAACGAAGAGAGCGATACCGGTTTGCTGACCCGGACGAAGAACGGTCGTCTCGTCTTGCCATACAACGGTTCCGGTTACCTCTACATTCGGCACCTTCACATAGTCCCACGCCGTTACCGTGCCCGAAAGGGTAGAGTAAGAAAGCGTTTGCGGGAACTCGATAGAGGTGGCTTGCAGATTATTCGATGTAATCGTAGGACCATATTTCTCTACCACCACATTCATCGTCGTGCTGACCGGCTCGTAGTAGTTGGTGTTCGACGGTGTAAAGATGACCGTACGCGGGAACGTACCGGCCGTGTTCTCCACTTGCGTATTGCCGTTCTCCCACGCGAAGCTACCGAGTACTTGTACATTATCCAGGCTCACGTAACCACCGGTTAACGAAGCGTTGGACAACAGACAACCGATGGACATCGGAGCTGCGGTCGGCAATGTAATAATCTGCGGCGTGAAACGACGGATGGTAAATGTCTTGCTCACAGGAGTTGCCGCTGCCCAATCGTCATCACCGTCTTGATAAGCCGTAATAGTCACTTCGCCACCCGTGATGATGGACAGATGGTTGTTGCCGTCCACATAGGCTGAAGAAGCATTAGAGGTCTCGTAACGAATATCCAAACCGCTGGTCGCAGTGGCGTCAAAGGTGTAGTCTGCGTTGCAGTACATCTCGGTGACGTTGAAGTCCCAAGTAATCGTATTGACTTGTTTATTCACCGGAACTACTACCGTGCACGTAGCCGTGTTGTACCAATCGTCGTTGTCCGGAGTGAACACTACCGTATAACCCGTATTGTTGAGCGTGGCATTGATAGTCTTGTCCAGCCAAGCGAACGAACCATCCACAGATGCCGTACCGCCGGTCAAACCGCAACTACCCAAGTTCGTGTTCGGCATCGTCATCGTGGCTGCCATCGGGATAGCCGTAATGGACGGCGTCACTTTGCTGATGGTGAAGGTGGTCGGCACAGCCGTTGCAGCGTAATAACTGTCGTTACCTGCAGCACGAGCTTCTATCGTTACCGTACCATCCTTGATAATCGTCAGTTCACCCGTAGTCTCATTCACCGTTGCTACATCACTTCCTTCCGTCACCACGTACGTTACACTAAGACCTGCTGCCGAACCCGAAGTGGTGGCGTCAAAGGTCACATTATCCGTGGTCTTCAAATCCGTTGTTTCAGGATTCCAAGTGATTTGTTGAGCGTGCTTATCTACATCGGCACTTAGGTTAACGGTCACCGACTGGTTCTCATTATGAACAGTAATCGTGCCTTCATAATGCGCAACGTCATTCGAGAGGAATTGTACCTCTACCGTTGCCGTTCCTTTATCGCCGCACTCTTCACCAATCGTGGTAGCGGACAAAATAGAGAACTTATCCGAACCTGTCAAATCGACTTGCAACTGGTCGGTGATATTCGAGTAGTTAACCGTAAAGGTCTTCACTACGGCCACGCCCGGCTTGGTTTCGCTGGTTGTAAAGGCGATGTTAGAAGTGGTCTTCTTGGGAGTGTTATCCAACTCGACATAACGCGCCAAGGTGATGTAACCTTCGGCGAAGTTATGATAGCAAGTGGAGCCTACTTCCTTGTAGAACTTAATCTTGGTGGCACGACGATCCAACTCAATCGGTCCAAAGGACTGCTCTACGCCTACCTGCAAACCGTTGCTCCAAATAGCGTTCCATTCACCATCAATGAGTTGCGCTACTTTCAAATCGCCGGCAGGATCAAACCCAATCTTGCCCAAATACCATCTCTCCGTCCATGCCGAGAAGGTGAGATAACCGGGTTCTCCGCTCAACGTGTATTCTTTCTTGACACCATCGAACGAGTTGATTTCCGTGAACAAGGACTCATGCGCGTCTTCCAAAATATAGGTGTCGCAGTCGGTACTCGGCTCACGCACTTTGACGGCACGTACCACGTTCGCCTCAATAAACTCATTCTCGATGCCATCCACATGTGCCGTCAGCGTGGTGTTGCCCTCGCCTACTACATGCAGGATATTGCCCTTTAATACTTGTACTACTGTATTATCTCCGCTGGTAAAGGTAACCGTACGATCGATGTTGATTTCTTCCTTGGTGTCCGGATCGAAATAACTTACCGTAGCTGTCAACGCAAAATTAGCAGTCGTCTTTTCGGGCTTCTCTGAGGAATATTTGAGACGTGTAAAGGTTTGCGGCCAAGTGATATGCAGCACCTTCATGTCGGTCACTTCCACATCAATCGTGCTGGAGTTACTGTTGTACTTGGTATCGCTTGTCCCGTCAAAAGAGGCGGTAATCGTCGCGGTTCCTTTCTTCAAGGGCTTAAGTGTGTTGCCCTCTATATCCACTACGGTGGAGTCGGTGGAAGTGTAAACCAATGTGACAGGCGAAAGAGCCGGATTCTCCACATTCTCGCCACGAGACATAGGCGTCAGGTTCTCCTTCCATGTAATAGCCGGCGTCAACTTATTCGACGTAGCGCTTAATGCCACATTTGCCGTATAGCCGTCTTCGCTCTCGATGTGCAGAGTGGCAGTATGTGTCCCGCCTTCAGGATAAGCATAGCTAACTTTTATTGCCTTCGTGCCATAGTCGTCTATTGCAGAAGCAATCTCGGGACTGTCATCTGCCAAGTGGAAGAACGATGCGTTCGGGCCGGTAATCGTTACCGTACAGGGCTTAATGTTATACCAGTTGACATTAACGGTCTGTGTGTTAGCGCTTGCATCCACAGAGTTCGTCGGGAAGGTTACTGATGTCGGGGCGCTTACCTCCTTGCGCTCGGTAACGCTGATGTTGTTATAATCGCAATATACCGTTCCGTGATATGCAAACTTGATGTATCGAGTAGAAGGCTGCAAGTTGACGCTATTTCCGTTTTTCTGAGCTACACGCTCATCGTGCGTCCAAATCGCCGCACCCCAACTGTTTCCATCAACACTCTCATAAACCTGACATAAGTGCGTTCCGGGAAGTTGTCCCCAAGATGTTTCTAATATCTTGTCAAAAGACAAGGTCTGCGGTATGCCGGTGAAACGAATGATGACATAATCATCTTTTGTTGTCCACCCTCCATCGCCTAAATAGTAACCCGGGCTGCTCCAAGATGCACGAGAAGTAGATTTCTCGTAGTGTTTGTAATTATTGGTTGCTAATGTAAACGGCACGTGGTTTTCCGGTTTGAAGCAGTTAAACATAAAGGTCAAATTCTGCGCTGCATCCGCCCACTTATAGTTGCCTTGTTGCGAAAGCGTAAAGGTTACATTACCCGATACATTATACACTTCAATCTTGCCGTCCACGTAGTCAGCTTTGGTGGGATCGGAAGACGTAAGCGTAAAGGGTAACTCCTCGTTGGAAGAGGTAACGGGAGTTAAGATATGCGCACCCCAAGGATACGAAGCCTCCAAGTGCCAGGTAATCGTCGGCACATATTTCTCTACCGTGATAGTGGCAGTAATCGTATCTCCTGTCCAATAGTCGTTGTTTGCTTGTGCAATCGTCAGCGTGGCTTGTCCGGCACCTACTGCTTTCCAGCCTCCATCAACAGGCTTCAGCACATTTTCGTTCGAAGAAGTAACCGTTACGGCATTCATCGCTTGATTCGCGTCGCCCGTCGTCGTCTCGATGCCATATACGCTGCCGGTATATACGCTATCCACTTTCCATGTACCACCATTCAGCGTCGTGGTAAGTGTCACATTGTGTTTGTGTACATAGACGTGGATGGAACGCGTGTGCTCAAAGATGGTAGGAGTACCTGTCTGAGCGAACTGAATCACCTCATCACCGGCTTTCTTACCGGTAATAATACCCGTCGAGTGGTCGTAAGTGACGTAAGTGATTTTGTTGTTTTGCGGATAGCTGAAGCGATTGTTTGTCTCATCCGTATTCTCAAACGTCATCGTAGCCGTTTCGCCAATCAATAGATTCAAACTCTTTACAGGCGATTCCGGCAGATCTTCTCCATTCAATTTAAACAATGGTGTCGCCTTCGGCTCAACGAAATATACATGTTCTGCGGTAACCGATTTGTAATATCCCGTCCCGGTTGTCACCACGCGAATGGTACAGTTGCTCTCTACGGTCAATTGAGGGTTCGCTGTAATATTGGTTCCGTTTACCGTCATTACTCCCTCATTAAGAGAGGTATAGGTGCGTGTCAAAGTGACATTATTGCCCTTGTAGGAAGCCGAAGCCGGATTACTCAATACATTGCTTGCATAAATGTGTTCCGGCTCATCCCAAGTGATTACCGGTGTACGCTTGCCGACGGTAATGGTAAACTCAGCAGTCTGGGCATAATAACGTTTTTTGGTTGCGCTTGCCACAATAGTGTACGTTCCTTCTGCCTTTGCGTAGAAAATACCGGCAGATGTTAGTGATACATTGCTGTTAACGGTCTTCAACGAATACGTAATCGTTCCATCACCGGCCACATTATCTGCACCCTTGTAGGCGGTACGCAACGTATCAACATTGATAATTGTTTTGTCTGCATCGCTTACCGAGATATCTACCGAACTATTCTTGTATGTCAACGTAGGCGTCAAATCTACATTAGCAGTTACTGTACCGGTATTAGAATTATTACTCTTGGCTTTCAATGTTACTGTGGCTGAATGAGCTCCTTTTGAGATGTCGGAACTAGCAGTGTACGAACAAATAACCTCTACCTTATGAGTGGAAGTATTCAAATTCCAAGAAGAAATAGACCATCCTGTATTGGCTTCAATCGTAGGGGCGTTAAAGTCTGCATTAGCGTCGGCTTTATCAGAAACAGGGAAATATAGTGTTACCGTCTTTGGCTCCGGATGATTGAATGAAGTCGAAGCCGATCCGGCTGAACTTACTGTAACAGGAAGAAAACGAGCATAATAGATATCTTCTCTTGTTCCAAAAGTACTTTTATAATACCCCGTAGAATATGAATTTGCAGTTTGTTTTCCTTGACTGCATGCACTATTAGTATACCATGCATCAAAGTAATAACCATCTGCAGGCGTTGCCGTAAAAGTACAATAGAACCATGATACGCCCGTTACGGCACTTGTTTTTGCCTCAACAAGCGAAGAACCTGTTGTTGAGTTGTCATCTACAACTGCCCCTGAATAATAACAGACTTCTACTTTAGCTGTTCCTTTTCCACTGCCTACTGCAGTTTTACCTTTTAAGGTCGAGCCCCACGCATTCATCGTGAAGCCGCCCATTACGAGCAAAATCAGACTAACGAGACAGAATCGAGAGAGAATCGAATCGGACTTATGTCCTACTCGCGTAAGGGTTAATGCTAATGTTTTGAGATTTTTGTAAAAGTTTCTCATATCTTTTATTCCTTAAAAATCGATGTTGTTGTTTCTTGTTTTGCTTAATTTTCTGTACTTACTTAGTAAGTATTTTGCCCGAAATGCTTAAAGCCTATTTTACGGACGATGCAAAATTACTACAAATATGTCAAACTGACAAATATTCGGAGCGTTTTCACAATAGATGTCAACCGATTCTTAAAAAATGAATAGTTTTTTCTTGCGATTTATATTCATTCCTTTATGTCAATATTAAAAAACGACATCTCGGAAACTCACCTAATCGGAGCCCAAGATGCCGAAATTTTTGACCTCAAAAAGAGGCTATAGAGAATCTCTAAATCTTACTCGATACGCTTACCAAGTGCGTTGTAAATCTCGCCGTTACGGATGATGTAGAGTTGCCCGTTGCGGATGAATTTACGGGTGCCTTCTACGTCAGCCGGAACGATATCCAGAGCCGTGGTCGGTTCGATAGTGATGACCAGGTCAGCGGCCGCCGATTCCCAGTAGTAAGTACCACGCTGTGTGGCGGTTACGGTTACCTGACCGGCACTCATGGCTACGAGCACGTTGTCGTCGGTGATGATGGCCAGCGTAGGATCGTCGAGATCGTAAATAACGGGCTCTAAGGACGTAGCTTCTGCCTCGAGAGTGAGCGAATCACCTACGGTAAGCGTTTGTTCCTCTGTGAGCCACGTAACGGTCTGTTTGCAGCGTACTACTTCTACCGTCATCGTTACTACCGAGTCGCAACCATTAGCGGCTGTGAACGTGTGCGTCTTAACGCCCGATTCGGTAAATATCTCGCCATTCCAGTTATAAGGCAGGTCGCTGGCGCAGAGCACGATATTGTCGGTGCCGGTGACGCCGTGGATGATGGTGAGGTTGAGTGTGATGGTCGAGTCGCAACCGTTGATGGTCGACAGCGTCTCGTGGTATACGCCGCTGTTAGTCAGTTTCTTACCGAACCACTCGTACGATTCGCAAGCCGTCTCATCTACGCTTACCGAATAGGTCTGATAAGCAGTCACGGTCAGGGTGACGATACTGTCGCCGCCGTAGATATTAGCGTTCTTGAGCGTTACGTTGTACGTACCGCCTGCATATTGCATGTCGTAATAAGTGAACATATCTTCTCCGCAGAACGAGCCGCTTTCCTCACCATAGGTGACAGGAGCTTCGTTGACGGTAAGCGTGAGCACATAGACGGAGTCGCAACCGGCAACGGTCTTTAGGCTGTCATAGAGTGTATATTCGCCTATGGCGTACTTGCTTAGGTCGCGGTTGTGCCAAGTCTCAGCAGCACCTGTCATCATCGTCTTGCTTTCAGCAATCGTATATTCGGGCAATACGGTCAGCGTGAAGGTAACTGTCGAGTCGCAACCGGCAACAGCCGTAAAGGTGGCTTCCTTGCTGCCGGCCTCGGTGAAGACGATGTCGTTCCATTGATAGGGCAGTTCGGACTGACAGATAGCAGCGCCGTCGTGGGTGCGGATGCTGTTGGTGATAGTAAGTGTCAGTACATAAACGCTGTCGCAGCCGTTGACGGTAGTGAGCGAGTCGTAGTATACGCCGCTGGTGGTCAGCGTCTTGCCGCGCCACGTGTAGGTGTCGCAAGCCTGCTCACTCTCGGCTATCTCGTAAGTGGGATTTTCGGTCAGCGTGAGTACATATACGCTGTCGCAGCCTTTGACGGTAGTCAGAGAATCATAGTAGGTGCCGGCCTTGTCGAGCGTCTTGTTGCGCCAAACGATGCTGGTGCCCTTGCAGAAACTCAATGCCTCGGCTATCTCATACGTCGGATCCTCGGTGAGCGTGAGTACATATACGCTGTCGCAGCCTGCGGCTGTAGTAAGCGAATCGTAGTACGTGCCGGCCTTGTCGAGTGTCTTGTTGCGCCAAACGATGCTGGTGCCCTTGCAGAAACTCAGAGTCTCGGCAATCTCATACGTCGGATTGATGGTTAACGTGAACGTTACCACGCTGTCGCCACCGGTGCGGTTGACTAAGGTGAAATCTTTTACCGTAGCCTCGGTGAAGGTCTCACCTTGGAAGGTGTAACTCTCGCCCTGACAGATACTGGTGCTGAACGTGCCGGTATTATTAATAGGCATTACCACCACCTCTGCTTTGCGCACAAAGGTGTAGTAGTCGTTATTCTCGGCTGCGGTAGCCGTTAGAATAGTGGTACCTTTGTATAGTGCCATACCGGCCGCGTTGATGATTTTCTTGTCAGCAGCCTCATAGGTAATGCTGCGGCCGTTGGTCGTAGCTGCAGGGTTTCCAATCGACTCCAACGCCTTGAAGGTTGTCACCGTGAACGTGATAGGATCGATGCCTTTGAGGGCAGGAGCACTAACGGCCGTGGTCAGAGCCTCTACGGTCGTGGCTTGCTCGATAGCTTCGCGGGCTGTGGCTATGTCTGCATAAATCTTCGTCAAGTCACCCTCACCCTTGTCTTTAAGACCATCCAGGGCATTGATGACGCTCTTGGCACTCGCGTACGCCTCCGCCATCGCGGGCGCGTTCTTATATAGGTTCTCGAGCGTCGTCTTGGCAGCATCAACAACGGCTGTCGTCACAGAAGCGTCTGTTACGCTAAACGTCTTGTTGTAAGCCGCTTGCAGAGCTGTATAATAGGCTGCGGGGACTGTGCCGTTAAACTTGGTGTAGTCGGCGAGCGTCTCTTTGAATGCATCAAAGAAATAAATCGCAAAGTGACGATCTAATTGAGCTTGAGAGATTAAGTACCAGCGATACTCCGTACCTGTCTGGAGGTCTTTGGTGCTACTGTAATTAATACCGCTTCCGCTCATGTGTCCGTCGTACGTGTTGTTTTGATAGCGCAAAGCAGGATAACGGTCTTTGGTCCAAGCGTGATAAGAACCGTGGATATTCCAATATGAACCGTTGTCCATCGACGTCCAGATAATGGTTGTTCCGTCGTCGGAGTTGTTGTCGCAAACAGGACCGCTACCGCTACTTCCGGTTAATACCATATAGGACTTCAAGTATTTGCTTCCGCTCTTCACATTACCTTTTTCGGCTTTCGTGATGGTGAACTTAAAATCTGCTACGTTGGTGTAGTTGCTCGTTGTGATGGACTTTACCTTGCCTTGTCCGGCCTGCATAAAGCCTTTCCCGTTAACGGAGTAGATATAGTACTGTCCGTTGTTGGAAATAGATGTTACATCGTTGTACCAGGCTTGCTCGGTAGCGGCAAAAGCGCAGGTGGTCAACAAAGTGACAAATAAAGTTGTAAAAATCTTCTTCATTATACCTTAATTTTTTAGTTTTCTAATGTTGTTTTGCCGAGCGATAGAGTGGCTCATTTCGGCACAGCCCATCCTTCAGCAAGTGCAAAATTACTGCTAAATTTGCAAACCACCAAATTTTGGGGTGCTATTCCGAACAAAAGCGAACTGAATATTAAAAATAGTATATTATTGAGGGCGAATTTCCGGCTGTTTGTTTCGATGATGATTAAAAAATGGTAAGCTTTCGAGGTGATGATATTTTTGCCTCATATGCGCACGCCTAATCCTTATTCTTGCGAAAAAATAAAGAAAATGCATAAAAATTTGAATTTTTTAATCAAAAGATTTGCGCATATCAAAAATTTGTTGTACCTTTGCACGCTTTTTCGGCTCTGCGCGTATATATGTACACGCGAGCGGGAGAGAAAATGACACGAAAAATTAACATTATTAACCAAAAAAAGTTACAATGCCTACAATTCAACAATTAGTTAGAAAAGGAAGAGCAGAACTTATCGACAAGAGCAAGAGTCCCGCATTGGACAGCTGCCCGCAACGTCGTGGCGTATGTGTACGCGTTTACACCACAACTCCTAAAAAGCCTAACTCCGCTATGCGTAAGGTGGCCCGTGTTCGTCTGACGAACCAAAAGGAAGTGAACGCTTACATCCCCGGTGAAGGTCACAACCTTCAGGAGCACAGCATCGTCATGGTACGTGGTGGCCGTGTAAAGGACCTGCCCGGTGTTCGTTACCACATCGTTCGTGGTACCTTGGATACCGCCGGCGTGGCTAACCGCCTGCAACGTCGAAGCAAATACGGTGCTAAGCGCCCGAAAGCAAAAAAGTAATTCCTTTTAATTAACTAAGAGTTCCCATACGTTGGGAAGATTAACTGGGTTGATCGGTTGAGTAAAGCGGACGGGTTCCGCTTGAAGACGATAGACAACCACAAAAACTAAAAACAACAATGAGAAAAGCAAAACCAAAAAAACGTGTGATCCTGCCGGATCCGGTGTATGGTGAGGTAATGGTGGCAAAGTTTGTGAACCACCTCATGCTTGACGGTAAGAAGAATACTGCTTACAATGTATTCTATACCGCTCTTGAGACCGTTGGTCAAAAGATGAAAGATGCCGACAAGCCGGCCCTCGAAATCTGGAAACAGGCTCTGGACAACATCACTCCTCTGGTAGAGGTTAAGTCGAAACGTATCGGTGGTGCTACCTTCCAGGTTCCTACCGAGATCCGCGCTGACCGTAAGGAGTCCATCGCGATGAAGAACATGATCGCTTTCGCCCGCAAACGTGGCGGCCACTCGATGGCTGAGAAGTTAGCGGCTGAAATTATGGACGCAATCAATAGCCAAGGTGGTGCCTTCAAACGCAAAGAGGATATGCACCGCATGGCAGAGGCCAACCGTGCTTTTGCACATTTCAGATTCTAAATTTTTCAAGGTATTAGTCTGTATTTTTTAAGAAATGGCAAAACACGACTTGACATATAACAGGAATATCGGTATCATGGCTCACATTGATGCCGGTAAGACTACTACATCTGAGCGTATCCTGTACTACACCGGACTGACTCACAAGATTGGTGAGGTGCACGACGGTGCAGCTACGATGGACTGGATGGAGCAGGAACAAGAGCGTGGTATCACCATCACTTCGGCTGCTACGACTACCTATTGGCCGTATCTGGGACAGAAATACAAAATCAACTTGATAGACACTCCGGGTCACGTCGACTTCACGGTCGAGGTGGAGCGCAGTTTGCGTATTCTGGATGGTGCTGTAGCTACCTTCTGTGCAGTAGGTGGTGTGCAGCCCCAGTCAGAAACGGTATGGCGTCAGGCTGATAAGTATAACGTGCCCCGTATATGCTACGTCAATAAGATGGACCGCAGCGGTGCCGACTTCTTCTCTGTAGTCAGCCAAATCAAAGAAGTGTTGGGTGCTACTCCGTGTCCTATCCAAATCCCCATCGGAGCAGAGGAGAGCTTCAAAGGTGTAGTAGACCTGATTAAGATGAAAGCTATCCTGTGGCACGACGAGACGATGGGTGCGGAATATTCGGAAGAAGAGATTCCTGCTAACCTCGTAGCCGAGGCAGAGGAGTGGCGTGACAAGATGCTGGAGACCTGTGCCGAGTTTGACGACGCAGTGATGGAGAAATATTTCTCTGATCCCTCTTCGCTGACCGAGGCTGAGATACGCGGCGCTATCCGTAAGGGTACTGTAGGCCTGCATATCTTCCCGGTTATCTGCGGTTCGAGTTTCCGTAACAAAGGTGTCCAGACTATGTTGGACGCTGTATGCGCTTACCTGCCCAGTCCGCTGGATACAGCCGAGATTAAGGGTATTGATCCCCATAACGATAAAGAGATAATCCGTCATCCGGACGAGGATGAGCCTTTGTGCGCTTTGGCGTTCAAGATTGCTACCGATCCGTATGTAGGTCGTCTGTGCTACTTCCGCGTTTATAGCGGTAAGTTAGAAGCCGGTACCTATGTATATAATACGCGCTCGGGCAAGCGCGAGCGCATATCGCGTATCTTCCAGATGCACTCCAACCACCAGAACCCTGTAGAGGTAATCTCGGCAGGTGATATAGGTGCCGGAGTAGGCTTCAAGGATATCCGCACGGGCGATACCCTCTGCTCGGAAGGTGCTCAGATCACCTTGGAGAGCATCGAGTTCCCCGCTCCCGTTATCGGTATCAGCGTAGAACCCAAGAGCCAGGCTGACCTGGATAAGTTAGGTATCGGCTTGGCTAAGTTGGCCGAGGAAGATCCTACCTTCACCGTTAAGACCGACGAGCAGACGGGGCAAACCGTTATCTCCGGTATGGGTGAGTTGCACTTGGAGATTATTATCGACCGTTTGAAACGTGAGTTCAAGGTTGAGTGCAACCAAGGTCGTCCGCAAGTGGCATATCGTGAGGCTATCAGCGCTCCTGTAGAGTTGCGCGAGACCTATAAGAAGCAGACCGGTGGTCGCGGTAAATTTGCCGACATCATCGTACGTGTGGAACCTGCCGATCCCGAATTCGAGGGTACGCTCCAATTTGTGGACGTAGTCAAGGGCGGCGATATACCTAAGGAGTATATCCCTGCTATCGAGAAAGGCTTCCAGACGGCTATGAAGAGCGGTGTATTGGCCGGCTATCCGCTGGATAAACTCAAGGTTACTGTATTGGACGGTTCGTTCCACCCTGTGGATTCCGACCAATTGAGCTTTGAGGTCTGCGCTCAGATTGCCTTCAAGAATGCCTGCGTCAAGGCTAAACCGGTACTGATGGAGCCCATCATGAAGATCGAGGTGGTAACACCCGAGGAGAATATGGGTGACGTTATCGGTGACCTGAATAAGCGTCGCGGTCAGGTTGAAGGCATGGATACCGCCCGCACGGGTGCTCGTATCATCAAGGCAAAGGTGCCGTTGGCTGAGATGTTCGGTTACGTTACCGCCCTGAGAACGATTACCAGCGGACGCGCCACCAGTTCCATGGAGTTCAGTCATTACGAGCCTGTTTCGTCCAGTATCGCTAAGGCAGTGCTGACCGAGGTAGGAGGACGAGTGGACCTGGTATAAAAGACAACTATCACGTGCGAGCGTGCACGTACCTATAATTAACACACACGCGTACGAGTCTTCTGAGCGAATGACTCTTTAGGGGACTCTGCGCTTGTGAATGATGTAAAAAATTAAAAAACAAAAAACAAAAATGAGTCAAAAAATCCGTATCAAACTGAAATCGTTTGACCACAACCTGGTGGACAAGTCCGCCGAGAAAATTGTCAAGACCGTTAAGGCTACGGGTGCAGTAGTAAGTGGTCCTATTCCATTACCCACGCACAAGCGTATCTTTACCGTTAACCGCTCGACATTCGTTAACAAGAAGAGCCGTGAGCAATTCGAATTGGCCAGCTACAAGCGCCTGATTGATATCTACAGCTCGAATCAAAAGACTGTTGAGGCTTTGATGAAGTTGGAACTTGCCAGCGGAGTGGAAGTAGAAATTAAAGTTTGATAACCCAACTGACCACTTCCGACGGATAGCATCGAGAACCCGTCGGCGAGAGTGGGAAGAAACTAATAATTAATTAATTTAATCTACAGCAAAAATGCCAGGATTATTAGGTAAAAAAATCGGAATGACATCCGTTTTCGGTGCTGATGGTAAGAATATCCCATGCACCGTTATTGAAGCTGGTCCTTGCGTGGTAACGCAGTTGAAGACTGTGGAGAAAGACGGTTACGAAGCTGTTCAGGTAGGTTTCATGCAGAAGAGCGAGAAGCACACCAACAAGGCTGAGGCCGGTCATTTCAAGGCAGCAGGCGTTAATCCCATGCGCTATTTAGCCGAATTTGCAGGCTATGACCAGGAAGTCAAATTGGGTGACGAGATCAACGTAAGTATCTTCAGCGAAGGTATGTATGTTGACGTAGTCGGCACCAGCAAAGGTAAAGGTTTCCAGGGCGTTGTTAAACGTCACGGTTTCGGTGGTGTAGGTCAGTCTACACATGGTCAGGACGACCGTCTTCGTGCTCCCGGTTCGGTAGGTGCATGTGCATATCCGAGTCGTATTTTCCCGGGTACACGTATGGCCGGCCACATGGGTCAGGACCGTGTAACCGTTCAAAACCTTGTAGTATTGAAAGTGATTCCCGAGTACAACTTGATCATGGTCAAGGGTTCTATTCCGGGAGCAAAGAACAGTATTGTAACTATTAACAAGTAAGACAGTATGGAACTTAGTATTTTGAATCAAGCCGGTGTTGCAACCGGTAAGAAGATCCAACTCAATGATGAGATCTTCGGTATCGAGCCTAACGACCACGCTATCTACTTGGACGTTAAGCAATTCTTGGCAAACAACCGTCAAGGTACCGCCAAGGCTAAACAACGTAGTGAAAACGCTCACTCGACCCGCAAGCTCGGCCGCCAGAAGGGTGGTGGAGGTGCCCGTCCCGGCGATTTGAAGTCTCCGGTACGCGTAGGTGGTGGTACCATCTTTGGTCCCGTACCTCGCGACTATAGCTTCAAGCTCAACCGCAAGGTTAAGCAGTTAGCTCGCCGTTCGGCTCTCAGTCTGCGTGCTAAGAATGGTCAGATCATCGTTTTGGACGCTCTGAACTTTGATGCACCTAAGACCAAGGCTATGGCTGAAGTATTGGCAAAATTGAATGTAACCGGCAAGAAAGTGCTGTTCGTTCTCCCCGAGAACAACGCCACTGTTCTCAAGAGTGCCAACAACATTCAGCGCACCAATGTTACTACCGTTAACGAACTCAATACATACGCAATTATGAACTCGAACGCCGTAGTGCTCCTGGAGAGTGCGGTTCCGGCTATTGAGGCAACTTTTAACGCATAAGGAGGTAGAATTATGGCAATTATTATTAAACCCATCGTCACCGAAAAGATGACCGCCGCCGGCGAGAAGTTGAACCGTTACGGTTTTCAAGTAGAACGTACTGCCAACAAAGTGGAAATCAAGAAGGCAGTGGAAGAAATGTACAATGTACAGGTAGTGGATGTTAACACGTTGATCGTGGCTCCCAAGACTAAGCAGCGTTATACCAAGAGCGGTTTGCTCCGCGGTGCCAAGCAGGCTTACAAGAAAGCTATCGTTACATTGAAAGAAGGTGAAACAATCGATTTTTATAGCAATATCTAAAAATGGCTGTACGTAAATTTAAACCCACTACACCGGGGCAAAGACACAAAATTATAGGCGCGTTTGAGACAATTACCGCAAGCGCACCTGAGAAGTCTCTCGTGTTCGGTAAACGCAAGTCGGGTGGACGCAACAATGTCGGTAAAGAGACCATGCGTTACATCGGCGGCGGACACAAGCAGAAATTCCGCGTAATTGACTTCAAGCGCAATAAAGACGGTGTACCCGCTACAGTTAAGACGATTGAGTACGATCCGAATCGTTCGGCTCGCATTGCTCTGTTGTTCTATGCAGACGGTGAGAAGCGCTACATTCTTGCACCCAATGGATTGCAAGTAGGTCAACAAGTTATGTCGGGTAGCGGTATCGCTCCCGAAGTTGGTAACTCTCTTCCGATGACGGAGATTCCCTTGGGAACTCTGATTCACAACATCGAGATGCGTCCCGGTCAGGGCGCCCAGATGGTTCGTTCGGCAGGTGTGTTCGCACAGTTAGCCGGTCGTGAGGACAAGTATGCTATCATCAAATTACCTTCGGGTGAATTGCGTAAGATACTTGCCGCTTGCAAAGCCACTGTAGGTGTTGTAGGTAACAGCGATCACGCATTGGAGAAGTCGGGTAAGGCCGGTCGCAGCCGTTGGTTAGGCCGTCGTCCTCACAACCGTGGTGTAACGATGAACCCTGTAGATCACCCGATGGGTGGTGGTGAAGGTCGCGCCAGCGGTGGACATCCGCGTAGCCGTAAGGGCTTGCTGGCTAAGGGTTATAAGACTCGTCACCCGAAGAACCAGAGCAACCAATACATAATCGAAAGACGTAAGAAATAACCATTAAAATCAGAGAAATTATGAGTCGTTCATTAAAGAAAGGTCCGTACATCGAACGGAAATTGGAAGACAAGGTAATCGCGATGAATGAGGCTAACAAGAAAGAAGTTGTTAAGACCTGGTCGCGCGCCAGTATGATCTCTCCTGATTTTGTGGGTCATACGATTGCAGTTCACAATGGTAACAAGTTTATTCCGGTATATGTAACCGAGAATATGGTAGGTCACAAGTTGGGCGAATTTGCTCCCACTCGTACTTTCCGTGGTCACTCCGGCAATAGATAATCCATTGAATCATTCAAACAACAAAACATTTAATTAAGAATTTAAAATGGGTGCTAGAAAACACAATACGGCTGAGGCAATGAAAGAGGCTCGCAAGAACCAATATTTTGCCAAGCTCAATAATGTTCCTACCAGTCCGCGAAAAATGCGCCTTGTTGCTGACATGATTCGTGGTTTGGAAGTGAACCGTGCCCTCGGCGCACTGCATTTCTCCACTAAGGAGGCATCGCGTGCACTCGAGAAACTTCTGAAGTCGGCCATTGCCAACTGGGAAACCAAGACAGGCAAAAAGGCTGATTCGGAAACGTTATATGTAAGTAATATTATGGTTGACGGCGGTATGATGCTCAAACGTCTCCAGACCGCTCCTCAAGGTCGTGGATACCGCGTCCGCAAACGCTCCAACCACATTACAATCTTTGTAGATACCAAAACTGCTAAAGCTGAGTAAGACTATGGGACAGAAAATTAATCCGATTAGTAACCGCCTCGGTATTGTCCGCGGCTGGGATAGCAACTGGTTTGGAGGTAAGAACTACGGTGATACCATCCTCGAGGATGCCAAGATCCGTGAGTACCTCAACGCCCGTCTTGCTGAGGCTAGCATTAGCCGTATCGTCATTGAGAGAACTCTGAAACTTGTGACTGTAACTGTCTGCACTGCTCGCCCCGGTTATATTATCGGTAAGGGTGGACAAGAGGTTGACAAATTGAAGGAGGAGTTGAAGAAAATCACCAAACAGGATGTTCAAATTAACATCTATGAGGTTAAGCGTCCCGAGTTGGATGCCACTATCGTAGCTCAGAAGGTTGCTAAGCAGCTGGAGGGTAAGATTGCCTACCGTCGTGCCGTTAAGATGGCCATCGCTTCGACGATGCGCATGGGTGCCGAGGGTATTAAAATCCAGGTTAGTGGTCGTCTGAACGGAGCCGAGATCGCTCGTAGCGAGATGTATAAAGAGGGTCGTACTCCTCTGCACACCTTGCGTGCCGATATCGACTACTGCCATGTAGGTGCTCTGACCAAAGTAGGTATTTTGGGCGTTAAGGTATGGATCTGCCGCGGTGAGGTTTATGGTAAGAAGGATCTTGCTCCCAACTTCACGGAGAAGCAGGCCGGCCCGCGTGGTGACCGTCGTGGAGATCGTCGTGATGGTGATCGTCGCGATCGTCGTGACCGCCGTGGTGATGCTCGCAGAAACAACAAACAATAAGTTTAACCGATTTGTAGATTACAGTTATGTTACAACCTAAGAAAACAAAATTCCGTCGCTCGCAGAAAGGCCGTATTAAAGGCAATGCACAGCGCGGCCATGAGCTGGCATTTGGCTCATTCGGTATCAAGAGTCTTGGTACCATCTGGTTGACAGGTCGCCAAATCGAAGCAGCCCGTGTGGCCGTAACCCGTTACATGCAACGTCAGGGTCAGGTATGGATCCGCGTTTTCCCGGATAAACCGATCACCAAGAAACCTTTGGATGTACGTATGGGTAAAGGTAAAGGTGCTCCCGAAGGATTCGTAGTACCTTTGGAGCCCGGTCGTATCATCTTTGAGATTGACGGAGTACCCTTTGAGGTAGCAAAAGAGGCATTGCGCCTTGCTGCTCAGAAACTGCCTATTACAACCAAATTTGTCGTAAGACGTGATTACGACGCAACCCAATTAGTATAATAAGGATTATGAAAACAGCTGAAATTAAAGAATTGACAACTGCTGAGATCCAGGAGCGTATCGCTACCGAGAAAGAGAACTTGGTGCGTATGAAACTCAATCACAGCATCTCGCCGCTGGACAATCCGTTGCAGATTAAGGTTGCTCGTAAGACAATCGCCCGTCTTGCAACCGAATTGCGCGCAAGAGAAATTAACAAGTAAAAATCGACAGAAATGGAAAGAAATCTTAGAAAAGAGCGTATGGGAATCGTCGTTTCCAACAAGATGGACAAGACTATCGTCGTAGCCGTTAAGTGGAAAGAGAAACACCCCATCTATGGCAAGTTTGTGAACAAAACTCGCAAATTCCATGTTCATGACGAGAAGAACGAGTGCGGCATCGGTGATACCGTACGTATTATGGAGACTCGTCCTCTGAGCAAAACTGTTCGTTGGCGTCTAACTCAAATAGTAGAAAGGGCTAAGTAATGATACAACAGGAATCAAGACTCGTAGTTGCGGATAACTCCGGTGCCAAAGAGGCATTGTGCATCCGCGTGCTTGGTGGAACCAAGAAGCGTTATGCTACTCTCGGTGATACTATCGTAGTAGCTATTAAGGGCGTGATCCCTGGCAGTGAGGTCAAGGACGGTACGGTTAGCCGTGCTATCGTTGTCCGCGTGAAGAAAGAGGTACGTCGTGCTGACGGAAGCTATATCCGCTTCGACGACAATGCGTGCGTGCTGATTTCGAACACCGGTGACCTCCGCGGTTCGCGTATCTTTGGTCCGGTAGCTCGTGAGCTCCGTCAAACGAACATGAAAATTATTTCTCTGGCACCTGAAGTGCTCTAATCATCTAAATTATTACAGTAATGGCAAAATTACATATTAAGAAGGGTGATATCGTTTACGTAAACGCAGGTGCTTCGAAGGGCAAAACCGGCCGTGTGCTGGAGGTGCTCGTAGAGAAACAGCGTGCTATCGTAGAGGGTGTCAACATGGTAAGCAAGGCTACCAAACCCAGTGCTAAAAACCCGCAAGGCGGTATAGTTAAACAGGAGGCTCCCATCCATATCTCGAACCTCAACCCCGTTGAGGACGGTAAGCCCGTTCGCGTAGGACGTGTGCTGAAGGATGGTAAGTTGGTCCGCGTAAGTAAAAAAACAGGTAAAGAAATCTAAGCAATGAATACAGCAAGTATGAAGCAAGACTATCAGGAGCGCATCGTGCCCATCCTGATGAAGGAGTTCAACTATAGCACCGTTATGCAGTGCCCGAAACTCCAGAAGATTGTTCTCAACCAAGGACTTGGTGAAGCTGTTGCCGACAAGAAGATCATCGAGGTAGCTCAACAGGAAATGACGCTCATCGCTGGTCAGAAGGCCGTTGCTACGGTTTCCAAGAAGGATATTGCTAACTTCAAGGTTCGTAAGAAAATGCCCATCGGCGTACGTGTTACGTTGCGTGGTGATCGTATGTACGAGTTCTTGGAGCGTCTGGTTCGCGTAGCTCTGCCGCGTATTCGCGACTTCAAGGGTATCGCTAACAAGATGGACGGTCGTGGTAACTACACCTTAGGTATCACGGAGCAAATTATCTTCCCTGAGATTAATATTGACAACATCACCAAACTGTTGGGTATGAACATCACCTTCGTTACTACCGCCAATACGGATGAGGAAGGTTATGCACTGCTCCGCGAGTTTGGGCTGCCGTTCAAGAAGTAACCTTTTAAACGAATTAGAATTATGGCAAAAGAATCAATGAAAGCCCGCGAGGTAAAACGCGCTAAATTGGTAGCTAAGTATGCTGCTAAACGTGCTCAACTCCTCAAGGATGGTGACTACGAAGGTCTCCAAGCTCTCCCGAAAAACGCCAGCCCGGTTCGTTTGCACAACCGTTGCAAGATCACCGGACGTCCGAAAGGTTACATGCGCGCCTTCGGCTTGAGCCGTATCCAGTTCCGTGAGATGGCCTCTAAGGGTCTCATCCCCGGCGTTAAGAAAGCCAGCTGGTAAAAATATTCCGTAAGTTCCGGAACATCCGAGCACGCCGCTCGGTATGTCCGGAAAACTACGGCAAGTTAACTTAATTTATTAAACAATGTCAGGACAGTCCTGATAATTTTAAACAACAAAAACAAATGACAGATCCTATCGCAGATTATCTCACTCGTTTGAGAAATGCAATCAAGGCCGGCCACCGTGTAGTGGAGATTCCGGCTTCGAATCTGAAGAAAGAGATCACGCGTATTTTGTTTGAGAAGGGTTATATCCTCTCGTACAAATTCGTGGAAGATGGCCCTCAGGGCACCATCAAGGTGGCTCTGAAGTATGATCCGGTTAACAAAGTTAACGCCATCAAGAGTTTACAACGTGTATCGACTCCCGGTTTGCGTCAGTATGTAGGTTATCGTGAGATGCCCCGCGTACTCAATGGCCTGGGTATCGCCATCCTCAGTACCTCGAAGGGAGTAATGACCAATAAGGAAGCTGAGACGCAGAAGTTAGGTGGCGAAGTATTGTGCTATGTTTATTAATGTAAGGAGGATTAGTTATGTCAAGAATTGGTAAATTACCCATCGCTATTCCTGCCGGCGTTACCGTAGCAGTGAGCCCCGAAAACGTAGTGACTGTAAAAGGTCCCAAAGGTGAACTCGTACAACAGGTTGATCCCCTGATTGCCGTAACCGTAGAAGAGGGCGTGTGCCACGTCACCCGTCCGAATGATGAGAAGGAAAGTCGCGCTAAGCACGGCCTGTATCGCGCATTGATCCACAACATGGTGGTAGGTGTAAGCGAAGGTTACAAGGCTACTCTCCAACTCCACGGGGTAGGTTATCGTGTAGAGATGGCTCAAACGCCCAACACGCTCAACCTGACTCTCGGATATACACACCCCATTTTGCTCCAATTTCCCAAAGAGGTAAAGGTGGAGACGAAGACTGAACGTAACCAGGATCCTCTGATTATGCTCGAGTGCGCCGACAAGCAATTGCTCGGTCAGATTTGCGCCAAGATACGTACCTTCCGCAAGCCGGAGCCGTATAAAGGTAAGGGTATTTTGTTCCTTGGTGAAGTTGTTCGTCGTAAGGCCGGTAAGTCGGCAGCTAAATAATAGAAAGGAATAAAGTTATGGATAAGAAAATTGCACGTAGACAGAAAATTAAAGCCAGCATCCGCACTAAGGTGTCGGGTACGGCAGAGCAACCTCGTCTGACTGTATTCCGTTCGAACTGCCAGATTTATGCTCAAGTTATTGATGACGTTAAGGGTGTAACTCTTGCCAGCGCATCGTCGCTCGCCATCAAGGATAAGATGACCAAGACCGAGAAGGCCAAGAAGGTAGGTGCCGCTATCGCAGCTGCAGCTAAGGCTGCCGGTGTAGAGCAGGTGGTATTTGACCGCAATGGTTATCTCTATCACGGTCGTGTACAAACATTAGCAGACGCAGCTCGCGAGGCTGGTCTTAAATTCTAAAAACAACGAAGACTATGAATCGTGTAAAAACAACTCAAGACCTGGAGCTCAAGGAGCGCCTTGTCGCTGTCAACCGCGTAACGAAAGTTACCAAAGGTGGACGTACTATGACTTTTGCAGCCATCGTTGTTGTAGGTAATGAGGCTGGTATTGTAGGCTGGGGCCTTGGTAAAGCCGGTGAAGTACAGGCTGCCATTCAGAAAGGCACCGAAGCTGCTAAGAAGAACCTGATTCAAGTTCCCGTACTGAAAGGTACTGTTCCTCACGAGCAGATAGCTAAGTTCGGTGGTGCTCGCGTTTATTTGCAGCCCGCTACTCACGGTACCGGAGTTAAGGCCGGTGGTGCTATGCGTGCCGTATTAGAGTCGGCAGGTGTGCATGACGTATTGGCTAAGTCCAAAGGTTCGTCTAACCCTCACAACCTGGTAAAGGCCACTATTCTTGCGTTGAGCGAGATGCGTGATGCCCGTACGGTTGCTCAAAACCGCGGCGTAAGCCTCGATGTAGTGTTTAACGGTTAATTTTGTAAGACTATGGCTAAGATTAAGATTCAGAAAGTACGCAGTACTATTAAGAGCCCGAAGGTGCAGAAGGAAACGATGGCAGCTCTCGGTCTTCGCAAAATGAACGCTATCGTCGAGCACGAGGCTACTCCTGCCATTTTAGGTATGGTAGAGAAAGTGAAACACTTGGTAAAAGTAATTGATTAAAATCACGTAAAGCTATGGAATTAAATAATTTAACTCCGGCTGCAGGTAGCGTAAAAACCGCCAAACGTATCGGTCGTGGTGCCGGTTCGGGTCTGGGCGGAACTTCTACCCGTGGTCACAAGGGTGCCAAGTCGCGCTCGGGTTATTCCAAGAAGATTGGTTTTGAGGGTGGTCAGATGCCTATGCAGCGTCGTTTGCCCAAATTTGGTTTCAAGAACATCAACCGCGTGGAGTACAAGGCTATCAACCTGGATACGCTTCAGCAATTGGCAGATGCCAAGAAGTTGACGGTTATCGGTTTGCCCGAACTCTTCGAGGCCGGCTTCATCAATAAGACCATGCTGGTTAAGATTCTGGGTAACGGAACGCTGACCGCTAAGTTGACGGTTAAGGCTAATGCCTTCAGTAAGAGTGCTGAGGCTGCCATCACCGCTGCCGGTGGAACCATTGAAAAGATCTAAATTTTTATGAAATCTTGTGCAAGTCGAGTGAAAGCTTGCTTTCGCCACTCGACGAAGCCAAGATTCCAGATTAAATCAAAGATTTAATATGAAGTTTATTGAAACATGTAAGAACATCTGGAAGATTGACGATCTGCGTACGCGTTTGCTGACCACGCTTTTGTTCGTGCTCATCTATCGTTTCGGTTCGTATATCGTTCTTCCGGGTATTGATCCGACAGCTCTGACGGCCCTGAAGGGTCAGACAGAAGGCGGTTTGATGGCCCTTTTGGATATGTTCTCGGGTGGTGCGTTCTCTAACGCTTCCATCTTTGCCTTGGGTATTATGCCCTACATCTCGGCAAGTATCGTAGTGCAATTGTTGACAATTGCGGTGCCTTACTTCCAAAAGATGCAGAAAGAGGGTGAGTCGGGACGCCAGAAGATGAATCAGATTACGCGCTATCTGACTGTAGCTATCCTGTTGTTCCAAGGTCCCAGTTATCTGGTTAACCTCTCGGTACAGATGGGTCAGGCCGGTCAGCCTCTGGCTATCGGATTCAACTGGTTCACCATAGCTTCGACCATCATCCTGTGCGCAGGTTCGATGTTCGTGATGTGGTTGGGCGAGCGTATTACTGACCGCGGTGTAGGAAATGGTATTTCCTTCATCATCTTGATTGGTATTATTGCCCGCTTCCCCGGTGCGTTGATTCAAGAGTTCTCGTCGCGTTTGAATGACGCTGGTGGCGGATTGGTAGTCCTCCTGGCTGAGGTTATCATCCTGTTGCTTGTGTTTGCCTTCGCTATCCTCTTGGTTCAAGGTACTCGTAAGATTCCTGTACAGTATGCTAAGCGTGTTATTGGTAACAAACAGTATGGTGGTGTGCGCCAGTACATCCCGTTGAAGGTGAATGCCGCCAACGTGATGCCTATCATCTTTGCGCAGGCTATCATGTTCATCCCGTTAGCCTTGGCCGGTTTCCGTGCTGATGGTTCGAGTTGGTTTGTTCGCACGTTTATGGATAACAACAGTTTCGGTTATAATGTGGTATTTGCTATCCTCATTATCGCCTTCACGTACTTCTACACCGCTATTATTATCAACCCTGTTCAGATGGCAGAGAACCTGAAACTGAACAATGGTTTCATTCCCGGTGTTAAGCCCGGTAAGAAGACGGCTGAGTATATAGACAGTATCATGTCGCGTATTACCCTTCCCGGCTCTATTTTGCTGGCTATTATCGCTGTATTGCCTGCTTTCGCTCGCCTGTTTGGTGTGTCGATGAGTTTTGCGCAGTTCTTCGGCGGTACGAGTTTGCTGATTATGGTAGGCGTTATCTTAGATACGCTCCAGCAGATTGAGTCGCACCTGCTCATGCGCCATTACGATGGATTCTTCGATAATGGTATGCGCATCAAGGGTCGTACCGGAGCAATGGCCTACTAATCGTCATGATATATCTCAAGACTGAAGAGGAAGTAGAGCTCATGCGGCAGAGTAATCAGCTCTTGGGCATGGCCTATGGCGAGGTAGCCAAGGCCATCGCCCCGGGGGTGACTACGGCGCAATTGGACAAGATTGCTAACGAATTTATCTGCGACCACGGAGGTATTCCCTCCTGCTTAGGGTTTGAAGGTTATCCTGCTACCTTGTGCACTTCGGTCAATGAGCAGATAGTACATGGTATACCCTCTAAGGACGTTGTGTTGCGTGACGGCGACATCGTATCGGTAGACGGATGTGTACTCCTGAACGGTTTTCATGCCGACTCGGCTTATACGTTTCCTGTAGGTAATGTAGCTGAGGATGTGCTGCAATTGATGCGCACTACTAAGGAGTGTTTGTATCTGGGTATTGAGCAAGCCGTAACGGGTCATCGTCTGGGAGACGTGAGTTTCGCTATTCAGAACCATGCGGAGCGCGCCGGTTATTCGGTATGTCGCGAATATGTAGGTCATGGTATAGGACGCAATATGCACGAGGATCCGGAGGTATGTAATTATGGTCGTCGCGGCAATGGCATTGTACTTAAGTCGGGCATGACCTTAGCAATCGAGCCCATGATACTCATGGGACGCAGAAATGTAATATTGGAGGATGACGGGTGGACAGCCCGTACGGCAGACCGCAAGCCCGCAGCACATTATGAGTTAAGCATATGTGTGCGTAACGGTAAGGCGGATATCCTCTCCACGTTTGACTATATCCAACAAGTTTTGGGAGACAGATTTATTTAAGTATGGCTAAACAGGATGCAATTGAAGTGGACGGAACGATTACCGAGGCCCTCTCGAACGCAATGTTCCGTGTACAGCTCGAAAATGGGCATGTCATTATCGCAAACATCTCGGGTAAGATGCGTATGCACTACATACGTATATTGCCGGGTGACCGCGTAAAGGTTGAGATGAGTCCTTATGACTTGTCGCGAGGAAGAATTTCATTCCGCTACAAATAACATCACTAACTCTATACTATTATGAAAGTAAGAGCATCTATTAAGAAGCGCAATGCAGACTGCAAGATTGTACGTCGCAAAGGCAAGCTTTATGTAATTAACAAAAAAGAACCCAAGATGAAGATGCGTCAGGGATAAGCATCTAATCGAGGAAACAGTAAACAACAATTTATCCCAAAGTAAAGAATTATGGCTATAAGAATTGTCGGTGTAGATCTGCCGCAGAATAAGTGCGGTGAAGTCGGATTGACTTACATCTACGGATTAGGTCGTTCAAGCGCAAAGAAGATCCTGACTGAAGCAGGCGTAGACCCAAGCATTAAAGTGCAGGATTGGACGGATGACCAAGCAGCTAAAATCCGTGAGATCATCGGTGCTAAGTACAAAGTAGAAGGTGATCTTCGTTCGGAGACGCAATTGAACATCAAACGTTTGATGGATATCGGTTGTTATCGCGGTGTTCGTCACCGTCTTGGACTTCCCGTTCGTGGACAATCGACCAAGAACAACGCCCGTACGCGCAAAGGTAAGAAGAAAACGGTTGCTAACAAGAAGAAGGCGACTAAGTAATTAACCATCAAACTATTTAATCAATTATGGCAAAGAAAACTGTTGCAGCTAAGAAGCGCGTCGTAAAGATTGACGGTGTGGGCCAGCTCCACGTAATGTCTTCTTTCAACAACGTGATTGTTACTATGGCAAATGGAGACGGCCAGGTTATCAGCTGGTCTTCGGCCGGTAAGATGGGCTTCCGTGGCTCCAAAAAGAATACTCCCTATGCAGCTCAGATGGCTGCAGCCGATTGCGGTAAGGTCGCTTATGATCTTGGTCTCCGCAAGGTGAAAGCATACGTTAAGGGTCCGGGTCAAGGACGTGAAAGTGCAATTCGTGCCTGTGTGGCCGCCGGTATTGATGTAACCGAGATTATCGACGTTACTCCGATGCCTCATAACGGTTGCCGTCCTCCCAAGCGCCGTCGTGTATAATTAATCATCAACTATCAATTGTAAATAACAAAATATTATGGCAAGATATACTGGACCCAAATCACGTATTGCACGTCGTTTCGGTGAACCTATCTTTGGTCCGGACAAGGTGCTCGACCGTCGCAACTATGCTCCCGGACAGCACGGCGTCAATCGCCGCAAGAAAAACTCTGAGTACGGTACTCAGCTCGCTGAGAAGCAGAAAGCTAAATACACTTACGGTGTATTAGAGCGTCAGTTCCGTCTCTTGTTTGCACAAGCCTCACGTCAGAAGGGTATTACCGGTGAGATCCTTATTCAGCTTCTGGAGAGCCGTTTGGACAACATCGTATACCGTCTGGGTATCGCTCCTACTCGTGCTGCTGCACGTCAATTGGTAAGTCACCGTCACATTACTGTAGACGGTAAGGTTGTAAATATCCCTTCATTCCAGGTTAAGCCGGGTATGATAGTAGCTGTTCGCGAGAAGGCTAAATCGTTAGAAGTGATTGCCGCATCGTTGGAAGGCTTCAACCACGGCAAATACAACTGGCTCGAATGGGATGAGGCGCAGAAGGCAGGTAAATACCTGAACATCCCTCCGCGCGAGGAGATTCCTGAGAATATCAAGGAGCAGTTAATCGTTGAGTTGTACAGTAAATAAAAATTAAAATTCATGGCAATATTAGATTTTATCAAACCTGACAAGGTTATCATGTTGGAGTCGAGCAACACGCACGGTACTTTCGAGTTCCGTCCGCTCGAGCCGGGTTATGGTATCACAGTAGGTAATGCAATCCGTCGCGTGCTTATCGGCTCGCTGGAGGGCTTTGCTATCTGCTCAATTAAGATCAATGGTATTGATCATGAATTTGCTACTATCCCGGGTGTCATCACTGATGTCACCAACCTGATTCTCAACCTCAAGCAGGTGCGTTTCATCCGCAAGGAGGAGTCGGAAGCTACCGGCGAGACCATTCGTTTGCATGTTTACAAATCGACCGCCTTTATGGCCGGCGATTTGAATAGCGTGCTTCAGGACTTTGAGGTACTTAATCCTGAGCTCCAACTGGCCGAGATGGACAGCACAGCTGATTTTGAGATTGAGATCACTATTAACAAAGGACGCGGCTATGTACCCGCAGACGAGAATCGTCGTCCCAATGATGCCATTGGTACGTTGCCTATCGACTCGATTTATACGCCCGTCCGCAATGTCAAGTTCGCTATCGACAACTATCGTGTTGAGCAGCGTACCGACTATGAGAAGCTGACGTTGGACATCGTTACCGACGGTTCGATTACGCCGAAGGATGCTTTGAAAGAGGCGGCTAAGATATTGATTTATCACTTCATGCTCTTCTCGGATGAGCGTATCATCCTGGAGGAAGAGACGACGAAGAACAATACTGCTTTGGACGAAGAGATTCTGCGTATGCGTCAGTTGCTCAATCAGCGTCTGCAAGATATGGACCTCAGCGTTCGTGCGCTTAACTGCTTGAAGGCAGCCGAGGTAGATACCTTGGGTGCATTGGTTAAGTACCACCGCGCCGACCTGCTGAAGTTCCGTAACTTCGGTAAGAAGTCGCTGACCGAGTTGGACGAATTGCTGGAGCGTAACGGCTTGGCATTTGGTATGGATATTAGCAGATACAAACTCAATGAGTAATCACTACATTAAAAACTACAAACAATGAGACACAATAAAAAATTCAATCATCTCGGCCGTAAAGCTGCTCACCGCAGTGCTATGTTGTCGAATATGGCTTGCTCGCTGATTATGCACAAGCGTATTGCGACCACATTAGCTAAGGCCAAAGCCCTGCGTATCTACGTAGAGCCGCTCCTAACTCGCGCTAAGGAAGACAATATGGCTAACCGCCGTTTGGTCTTCAGTGAACTCAAACAGAAGGAGGTAGTAACCGAATTGTTCCAGAACGTAAGCGAGAAGATCGCCAACCGTCCCGGTGGTTACACCCGCATCTTGCGTACCGGTTTCCGTTTGGGTGATGCCGCTGAGATGTGTATCATCGAGCTCGTGGACTACAACGAGAACATGCTCAAGGACACCAAGAAGGCCGCCAAGAAGAGCACTCGTCGTGGTGGTAAGAAAACTGCAGCTGCAGAGGTTGCACCTGAGGCTCCCGCAGCAGAAGCTCCTGCCGCAGAGGCCGCTGCCGAGTAAGGTTTTACTCCCAATGCAAAGACAAATGACGTCCATTCGGGCGTCATTTGTTTGTTTTATGGGTGTTTAACCGAAAACAAATAAGAAAACCGTTTTCGAGATTGTTTTCCTAAAAGCGAAGCGTGTTTTCCTTTAAGAGAAGCTTCCTGAGTGGTGGGAAGTGGAGGTAGAAAGAAAAAATTTTTATTTTTTTCTTAAAATATTTTTGTATGTTGAAAAAAAAGTGTAATTTTGCGCCGCAAAATGTGCGAAAAACAAGATAACAAATAATAACGATTAAAAAAAAGTATTTTTTTACGAAACAGAAAGAGTATTAGTTCTTTTTTAACAAGGTACGTCCTTGGTCCCCGGGCAGAGGCCCGCAGAGGCCCTTGCCTCAAAAATACTCCGAGCGGCTGAGCCGCGACGAGACCTAAAAATGACAATTTATTTTAAATCTTAAAGAAATGCGTAAAATTTATTCTATCTTGCTGATAGCATGCTCTATGCTAATCAGCGCAAACATTCAAGCACAGAATGTCGCCAAGATTGTAGGCGGTGACGAATACGCAACCGTTGAGGAAGCGTTTGAAGCTGCTGCCACTGGTGAAACCATTCAGTTGATTGGTGCTGCTGCGGAGGTGCTTCAAAATGAAGTGATTGTTATTAACGATGGTCGTGTTCTGACGCTTGACCTGAATGGCAAAACACTGACGTATGGTAAGGCTGATGCTGCTAAAACTGCTGCCAATCCCCAAAACTTTGTTTTGACTAAGGGCGATTTGACCATCAAGAATGGTACTGTTAAAAATGAGACGCCTGTTCGTGCAGCGAAAGATTTCAAAAACGAGAATGGTAAGCAAATCATTGTGTGCTACATGTCAGGTGACAATGTTTCTACGACCACTAATTTCAGTAAGTTAACGGTTGCTGCCGATGCTATGCTCTATACTGAGAAGGGTAAATCTGCTATCAGTATTGACCAATCTAACGCAGGCGGCCTTAGTGGTTATGGTGTAAACCCCACAGCTGCATGCGCCTTCGGTACCGTTGTTGATGTGTATGGAACGGTTTATGGCGATAAATATGGTATCCAGATTTCCGGTAACTTGGCAGGTTATGATGCAAATGATCCTGGTGCACCGTTTATTCACATTCATTCGGGAGCACTTGCATATGCTAATCCTAATGCTACAACAGGTTGCGGTGTTTATATGGGTGGTGTCGGCGTTTGCATCGTCGAAGGTACTGTTCACGGCGCAACCGGTTTATATGTGAAGTCCGGTAAGGTAGATGTTATTAATGGTACCATCTATTCGGATGCTACCAGTTATACCAAAGCAAAACCGACGAATTCGGGTGCTGATGCTGCCGGAAGTGCTATCGTAGTAGAGTCGAATAAGGGTTATGATGGCCACCATGATGTTACTATCAGCGGTGACTCGAAAATTACCGGTAAGGGCGGTTATGGTATTGAGGAGACGGTTACTAACTCGGATACAACGAAAGTTACTTCTATTAAGTTTGTTGGTGGAACGATTGAGTCCGGTAACCAGGGTGCTATCGTTGTAGATAAGGGTACTATTTCTTCTACCGACGAGACAGGTGAGAAACGCTTCACTGTTGTTGGTGGTAATACCGGTTCGGAGATTAAGGTTAATGATAGTGGCAATGTTAAGGATACCACCATTACGGCCTTTACTCCCAATAATGATACCGAGAATAACTATGTAACTTCGACGGTTACCGTTGGTGATAAAGAGGTTATCGTTGTAACTAAGGTGGAAAAGACTGAAGTTATTGACCAAGACGACAATAACTCGGTTGTAGGTGCTGCAGAGAATACCTCTGTTGTTTGGAAGAACTCGACCACTACAAGCGAGACATTGACCGCTAATAAGTCGCTCCACTATCTGGAGATTAACCAAAACTACAACCAGACGCTTACTATTCCTGAGGGAAAGAAGTTGACTGTGCAACGTGTCGTAATGGGTAACAAGGCTAAAATCGTTGTAGAGGCTGGTGCTAAGCTTATTGTTACTGGCGAACAAGGTATCGTCGCTCCTTCGACCAGCAATATTGAACTGCAAGCTAATGCTGATGCTCAAGCTACATTCGTGATTAGTCCCGCTGTTACTTCCAACCGTCAACCATACGCATCGGTACAGTTTGTTTCGAAGTGCTATTTTGACGGATCGCATGATGTATGGCATCGTTTCGCCGCTCCTATTGAAATTACGGGCGCTCCCCAAAAGAGTGTTGCCGTGTCCACTTATGCACAATACATTAATGATGCTTCTAATCCTGCGGTGTGGGAAGATATCAATGCTTGGACGGATATTAAGCCCTTTATGGCGGCTTCTCTAACTAACTCATCTACTACGCCAGGTGTTGTTTACACATTCAAGGGAAAATTGATGGGTAATGTAACCGATAGTTTAAAACGTAAGGCATCTACTTGGAACTACTACGGAAACAGCTTTATGGCTCCTATGGGCGTTCAAGCTTTGTTGGATACTCTGCCGGCACAGAATGTTGATGGTACCATTTACTACTGGGATATGAATGAAGTTAAGTTCCTCCCCATGAATGCCGGTATGCTTTTGTTTGATGAAGGCATTACAGAATTAAGCGCTATGCAGTTCTTTGTGCTCAGAAATAAGGCACAAGAGAAGGGTGCTTTGAACATTGACTATGCTAACTCTATTTACAACTACAACGTGAATGGTGGTTCTGGCGCTCCGCAACGTATTGCTGCTAACAATGTTAATCGCGTACGTATCAACGTAACCGCTGAGAATGGCGCATCGGATGTGGTTTATGTATTAGGTGGCAATCAGTATTCTGCAGAATATGAAGATGGCTACGATGCAGAGAAACTGATGAACGAAGGCTTGAATCTGTATGTACAAGGCGATATGAACTACGCTATGTTGGCTACGGATGAGATTCTTGGTACAACTATCTCGATGAAGGCTAATGAGGCTATCAACTACACGATGACCTTTGGTAAGGTGAACGGTGAGTATGCTCTCCGTGACAATATGACCGGCAAGACTATCGCTATCGTTGAGGGTGCAACCTACAACTTCTCTGCTCAACCCAATGAGGTAGCTGAGAACCGCTTTGAGATTGTTAACCGTGACGCAGTTACTACCGATATCAATACTATCGTTGGTGACACTAACGATTCTAAGGCTGTTTATACCGTTCTTGGTCAATACGTAGGTGAGACGGCTAACTGGAATATGTTGCCCGCAGGTATCTATGTTGTTGACGGAGTGAAGGTAGTTAAGTAATCATGAAAGAGGGAAGACTCTTATACATAACTATAGGAGTCTCCCTCCTCTAATATTAACAGAAATGAAAAAGGTTTATTTTGTGCCTCGGGTAGACACACAGGAGGTCAGGTTATTAAACCATATATGTAATCCTTCTGACCTTATAGGCAATCAGAATGATCATACTGGCAACGACTTAGGTGTTGCAGGTCGCATATATATTTAAGGTCTAACTAATATCAATTTATAAATACAATGAAAACTATCAAACTTATGGCTGTTGTTGCCATGTGCGCAATGACTTTAGCAGCAAGTGCTGCACAAACCGCAAAAGCAAAAATCGTTATTGCTGCTACGGATAATAGCACCGGTACCGATAATTTGTATGTCGTTGAGGATGATGCCTATAGTGCTGCTTATGATGATGGTATGGATGCCATGAAGATTATGAACGATGGTGCCAATGCTATTAACTTGTATGCTGTACTTGGTGGCAATAACCTTCAAGTGTGTGTTACCAACGATATCGCTAATCTGCCTTTGACGTTTAAGGCTGCTTCGGCTACAAGCTACACAATGACTTTCTCGAAAGTAACGGGCACAGTAAAATTGTATGATGCAGTAGAAAATACGACTACCACTTTGGCTAACAATGGTACGTATACTTTTAACTGCGCAGCCAATGCTACTCTCGCTGATCGTTTCGTAATCAATCGTCCTGCTCCCGCTGCTCCCGGCATCTGCCACTATGGTGATGTTCTGCAAGTAACCGGCTCGAACGGAATGACGGTTCAGATTAACAACATGGATGATACCCAGGCTATTGCTCCCGTAGCAATTACGTCTGATAGCCAAGATATCGACATCTCGGCTTTGACCGCTGATACTCAGTACAAAGTGGTTTGGAATAGCCAGACGCTGATCATCCGTAAGTAATCCTTTTGTCGGATAGAAAATAAATCAACAAGGCTCATATGGGCCTTGTTGATTTGTTATATAAGTTCATCGGAACTCTTGTTATTGACTGGTTCAAGTCTCTTTCCTCTCTCGTTCACATCTTGTACCGCTCTCGTTTTTCTTTTAGTTAATCGAAAACGCGGTGACGGGTCATAATGACCGACTGGTATCTAAGCACCTAATCAGCCGCTTAAAAGCAAGCTTTCAGACGTCTGCTTACTTGCTTATCTACACGATGGTGTTAACTACACCCTCTCGTCGCCTTAGAAGAAAACTTGGAAGGAAAACAAATATTTGTTGTACTTTCGGACGCCGCCTGCGTGACGTTGCACGCATTCCCCCGAAATTACAGTCGCACAATGTGCGAATAACAAGGATTTTAATGTCTAAAGTCCAATAAATTTGTCTTTTTACCATTAAAACCTTGTGTATTCCAAATATTTGTTGTAACTTTGCGCCCTGAAATGCGTTAAGAAGAATGAAAAGATTTTGTATTACCTGTTTGATTGCTGTTGTTGCTATGCCCTTTTGGGCGCAAGCGCCGAATCGTTTTCCTTACTATATAGAAGATACTATCCCATCGTTGGTGGGCGATGAGATAGCTTTAGTGGATAGCAATGAGGTGGAGTCGGAGACATTAGTTCCCGATACGCTTCCTTTTGCTCATCCTATGCTTGTGTTTGCAAAAGATACCGTGTTGAAGGCTCCTTCGCGTCAAATGGCGGCGCAGGCATCGTCGTGTCCAACGGATAGCGTTGTTGGACGCGACGTGAACGGCAACTACGTCTCGCTGAAGACCTATCGTTACGACGATGCCGGACGGACTATAGAGACCGCAGAATGGAAATGGGTGAACGGAGTGAAGACAGGCGTGACGAAATTAGAAACCGAGTTTTATGCCTCCGGCAAGACCAAGATGACGACCAAATGGGGCTGGGATTATAATACTAACGATTGGAAGGGGACTTCTCGTACAGCCTACGAGTATGATGCAGCAGGACGCACAACCAAAGAAGAAGCTTCTCAATGGAAAAACGGGACTTGGGTTGGTAAGACCCTTAAGAACCAAGAGTATAATGCAGCGGGAAAGACGCTCATGACAGAGCAATTCAATTATAATACCACGACTAAAAAATGGGTCGGTTCTACGCGTTCGGACTACGAGTATGACGCGGCTAACCGTTTGCTCCTATCCTTAACATCAGGTTGGAATACTTCCTCCGAAACATGGGTGGCGCAAAAAAAATATGTGTATGCTTTTGATGAATGGGGAAACCAAATACTGGATTCCTACTATTCGGCGTATGCCGCTTCAACAGACACGTGGACCGGTAATTACAAAAAGATATATAAATACAACTCCTCCAATAAGAAACTTTTAGACGAACAATATACTTGGGATGCTAATTTAAAGGATTGGAAGGGCTCTTCTAAGAAAGAATTTGAATATAATGCGGCCGGCAAAACGACTTTGGTGTTAAGCTATAAATGGTCAAACAATGGTTGGATATATGGTTCTAAGAACGTGACTGCCTATGATGCTGCCGGACGCACAACAGAGACGGCATCATATAATTATACGAATGAGGCGTGGGTTGGTGCCGGTCAGCGTAAAACAACATCCTATACTTCGGCAGGCAAGACAGAGCAAGAAATAACGTGGCAATGGAAAGATGATGCATGGGTGGGGCAGGGCCTAAAAGGCTATGAGTATGAGAATGGCCAGACGACCAAAGAATATACCGCTACGTGGGACGGGACACAATGGGTGAATAAGGACCTGAAAGGTTATGAGTATCTCAATCAAAAATTAGTGAAAGAGTATACTGCCACGTGGGACGGAACACAATGGGTGAATAAGGATTTGAAAGGCTATACCTACGACGGTACTACCAAAATTGAAGACTATACAGCCTCATGGGACGGTACGCAATGGGTGTATAAGAATCGTATCACTTATGCTTATACCGGAGGCGTGCTGACCGATCAATCGGAATATGTGTGGTCCGAAGACCATTGGGTAGGGACCGCACATGTATCTTATACATATGAGGGGGGCAAAAAAGTAGAAGAGATACGTTATGTGTGGCAAGATAATGCTTGGGTGAATGATACCCGTTCAGTATTTCGCTTTAATAGTAAAGGAGAACAGATTTATAGTGCGTCTATGCAATGGGGCGAAGGGGTATGGGCTATCCTTGCACAAGATTCGGCAGTATATGAATATAACGCAGCCGGAAAGATGTTGCTTTCGGAAACTTATGTATGGTCTGCCGGCGTTTGGTCTGGTATAGAAAAATATGAGTATATATACAACGCAAGTAATGCCCAAACTTATTCCGGATACTATAAATGGGTAGATAATGATTGGCAGTTGACGAAGTATTATCAGGCTGAGTATAATGCTCAGGGGAAGAAGACTCTGGAGATGAGTATGGAATTGTCATATGGAACGTGGATAGGTACATACAAAAACCTAAATGATTATGATGCTGCAGGCAATACCACTATGACGGAAAAATATGTGTGGAGCAATAGCGGATGGCGAGGAACGAATAAAGAAGATGCAGCGTATGACGAGAAGAAAAATAAAATATTAAACGTGTCATACGTTTGGTCGAACAATGATTGGGTTCCAGCCACGAAAACGGAATATGCCTATGATGCAGATGGTCATAATACGCTGTATATGATTAGTCAATATATCGATGGGCAATGGGAGAATAAGAGTAAAGAAATTAATACATATGACTCTAAGAAGCGCCTTATCGTTTCCAATTCTTACACGTGGCTCAACGGGGATTGGGCACCGGTGTCTATTTCTGAGAAAACCTACGATGAGGATACGGCATCTAAATTGCGTTTAGAATATGCAGCTTCTTATTCAGACGGCGTGTTGCAAACGTATTCGCACAATCGTTACCACTACGCCTGCGACCCGCACGCGTTCTTGATACGATTCCTTAACTGGGACGGCTCACTCATCTCTGAACAAAACTTCGATGCGGGCGTCACTCCCTCGTGCGACAGCATCCCCGTCCGTCCCGCCAACGACAGCACCTCTTACACCTTCAAGGCTTGGTCCCCCGCCATCTCTCCCGTAACGGAGGCTACGACCTATACTGCTGACTACGACAGCGTCACGCTCGCTTTCCCCATCACTTTCGTCAACTACGATGGCTCCGAACTCCAAAGCGAAATCTTAGCTTACGGCAAGATTCCGACCTATGAAGGTTCCAAACCCTCCAAACCGGCGAACGATAGTATGACTTACACCTTCAAATCTTGGTCCCCCGCCATCGTCCGCATCACCCAAGCTGCTACTTATACCGCTACCTTCGATAGCGTTCGCAACCAATACACCGTCACCTTCAAAGACGCCGACGGCACAACGCTCGAAAGTAAGAAATGGGACTACGGAGCAACACCGACTTGTACCGAACCCTTTAAACAACCCGATGTTCAATATACCTATACTTTCGGCGGTTGGGATAAGACCGTTGTAGCCGTTGTAGCCGATGCCGAATATACAGCCACTTACACCACAACGACGAACCAATACACCGTCACCTTCAAAGACGCTGACGGCACCACGCTCGAAAGTAAGAAGTGGGATTACGGAGCAACACCGACTTGTACCGAGCCATCTAAACAACCCGATGTTCAATATACCTATACTTTCGGCGGTTGGGATAAGACCGTTGTAGCCGTTGTAGCCGATGCCGAATATACAGCCACTTACACCACAACGACGAACCAATACACCG
>JAFSJN010000021.1 GCA_017439235.1 Paludibacteraceae bacterium | reverse complement strand
GAAGTGATTTGGCACCGGAAATGGCTATATATTACCGAAGTGCAGGATTTATCGGAGTATGCAGGGTATGATTTGAGCATTTCCGAAGCGTAATTCGGAGAACGAGGCTGCAGATTTGGCGGTCTCGTTTTTTATCTATACCTTTGCACTCGGATTTCAGAACGGCCGTCTGAAACCAAGCGATCTATGTTTTACTTAAACCCCTCCCGCGCCTTAGGGGTAATCATTAGGCGCAAGAAAAGAATGGGAAAAGTAAGTTATGCACCCGGTATTCAGTATGTAAAAGGTTCGTTGGCTAAGCCTAAGAAAGTGGATGGTCACAAGCATGGCGACTATCTGATCGGCACTCACCGCGAGGCGCCGACCACGTCGAACGATTGTACTCGTCTGTACATCCGCAAGGTTGACACCTACGAACGCACCAAACCCTTCACGCAGGAAGACCTGGCTCGCCAGTTGCGCTTCAAGACCGTCTCGGCAGCTGTCGCTGCTCGTATGAAAGACCCGGCTAAGATGATCACCGACCAAGCGTCCTTCAACGCGCAGTCGACCTACAAGACGATGAAGTCGTACCTGTGGGCACTCGAGAAAGCCACCTACGACCAGCAGAACGGCTAATCGTCTGAGGAACGATGTCGCTCAAGCAGTTTTATATGGCTGTGTTTCTCATTGTGATGGGAGTGGGGATGCTCTTTACGGGCCTCCTCCTCCCTCCACAAGGGGAAATCTCTCCCTCCGTCCTCGTGGCGTATGGCGAGACACTCACCTTCGTCGGCTCTGTCATCGGCATCGACTACAACTATCGTAGCAAGCAAGGTAATCATCAAGATAAGTAAGCACTATGAGTAATAAAGCAACCTCCCTCTCTCCTGAGGGCAAGAAGTCTCTCTGGAGCTTCCTCATCGGTTTGTTCGAACTAATCTTCTCCATCGGTAAGAAACACGTCAACAAACACGTCAATAACTAAAACAAAAATAGAGTAGGGGAGTAATAGAAAGGTGAAACAAAATCGAGGTGCGGATTTGTGAAATTTAGATTTGTGAGAGGTTGAGATTTTACAAAAGCGTAACCATCCCTACAACATAGTGATGCAATCTGTGAAATGTGTATACGCAGGTTGCATCACCTCTTTTTATTGAGCAGAACAATATGTATAATAAGGAGTGAAAACATTATATACTAATTACTTATACATTTTACCTCAACTATCGTATACAACATTTATGCACTCTACTCTGTATACCTTCATTTTTGGGTATATATGCACATTGAATTTTTTGTAATTTTTTGTAATTGTTGTAATTATGTGTTTTACTTAAAGAGTACATATATAGCACATGCCTCCTGATTAGCAGGTATTTACCCAATAGCCTCAAAATCGGCTATCTTTTCAAGTGTTCACAAAAGAAAAATACAGGTGAAATAAATTTTTTGTTGCAAAAATTTGCACATGTGAAAAATTTTTCATAATTTTGCAGCCGATTTTGAAACTCTAATACTCGCATAATATGAACGAACGTGACAGATTGCAGCAAATAATGGAATCTCAGAAGCTCAACGCCAAACAGTTCGCTGAAGAGATTGGCGTGAGCGTAGGTACGATATCTAATATCATGGGTGGGCGTAACAATCCCAGCCTCGACGTCATGCGTGCCATCCTCAACCGCTTCCGCACCATCAACTCCGATTGGCTCATCTTAGGTATCGGCTCCATGTACCGCATGAACGGCGACGGACCGCAGACGGCGTTATTCGATATACCACCCATCCAAGAGCCTAAGAATCAGCAGGAATGGATACCTGCAGGCGAGATTAATGCTGCCGATAAGACGGATAATGCCGGCAAACAGGTAGCTAAGATTATTATCTTCTACACCGACGGCTCGTTCGAAGAAAGATAATTTTTTTAAAAATTATTTGGAAATTTGCGCAAAAAGTCGTACCTTTGCGCAAATTTTTGTTTTATATATGGCAGACGACAAGAAAATAATCTTCTCTATGGTGGGTGTAAGCAAGGCTTTCTCGCCCCAAAAACGAGTACTCAACAATATCTACCTGAGCTTCTTCTACGGCGCTAAGATCGGTATCATCGGTCTCAACGGTGCCGGTAAATCCACCTTGCTGAAGATTATTGCCGGTATAGAGACTAACTACGAAGGCCAAGTGGTCTTCTCGCCCGGCTACAGCGTCGGCTACCTGGAGCAAGACCCTAAGTTAGACCCCAACAAGACCGTTCGCGAATGCGTGCAGGAGGGCGTGCAACCTATTATGGATATGCTGCGCGAATACGACGAAGTCAACAACGCTTTTGCCGACCCGGAAGCCGATTACGACAAGCTCTTAGCCCGTCAGGCCGAGTTGCAGGATAAGTTAGACGCCGCTGATGCGTGGAATATAGACCAAAAACTCGACCGCGCCATGGATGCCCTGCGTTGTCCACCCGACGATGAGGTGGTCAGTCACCTGTGTGGTGGCGAACGCCGTCGCGTAGCGCTCTGTCGTCTGCTGCTCCAACAGCCTGATATACTGCTCCTGGACGAGCCGACTAACCACTTGGATGCCGAGTCTATCGATTGGCTCGAGCAACACCTCCATCAGTATGCCGGTACCGTCATCTGCATCACCCACGACCGTTATTTCCTGGATAATGTAGCCGGCTGGATACTCGAACTCGACCGCGGAGAAGGTATACCATGGAATGGTAATTACTCATCATGGCTGGAGCAAAAGACTGCCCGTATGGCTATGGAGGAGAAGCAAGCCTCCAAACGCCGCAAGACCTTGGAACGCGAGTTGGAGTGGGTGAGAATGGCTCCCAAAGCCCGTCAGGCTAAGGGTAAAGCCCGTCTGGCAGCCTATGACCGCATGCTCAACGAGGAACAGAAAGAACGCGAGGAGAAGTTGGAGATCTTTATCCCCAACGGACCACGATTGGGTAATAAAGTTATCAACGCCGAACATGTGGCTAAAGCCTTTGGCGACCGTGTCCTCTTTGATGACCTCAACTTCATGCTCCCGCCCAACGGCATAGTAGGCGTCATCGGTCCTAACGGAGCCGGTAAGACAACGCTCTTCCGCATGATCATGGGCATGGAGCAGGCCGACAAGGGCACTTTCTCCGTAGGAGAGACCGTTAAAGTAGGCTATGTCGACCAGGTGCACTCGAATATCGATCCCGAGAAAACCGTCTACGAGACTATCTCCAACGGTACCGAGTTCATCCGCGTAGGCGGCCGTGAAGTCAACGCCCGTGCTTATCTGAGTCGCTTCAACTTTGCGGGCTCGGACCAAGAGAAGAAGTGCGGCGTACTCTCCGGAGGCGAACGCAATCGCCTGCATCTGGCTCTTACACTCAAATCCGAAGCCAATGTGCTGCTCCTCGATGAGCCCACTAACGATATAGATGTCAATACCTTACGAGCCTTGGAAGAAGGCCTGGAGAACTTTGCCGGATGTGCTGTAGTCATCAGTCACGACCGATGGTTCTTAGACCGTATCTGCACGCATATACTGGCGTACGAAGGCAATAGTAAGGTATATTGGTTTGAAGGGTCGTATAGCGAATACGAACAAAACAAGAAGATTCGCTTAGGCGAAGATGCCCTGCAACCAAAACGAATACGATATAAAAAACTAATAGATTGATATGAAAGCATTTGTTTTTCCCGGTCAAGGAGCCCAATTCGTAGGAATGGGTAAAGACCTGTACGAAGCGTACCCCTCGGCCAAAGAAATGTTTGAACAAGCCAACGATATCCTTGGCTTCCGCATTACGGATATCATGTTTAACGGAACTGCTGACGACCTCAAGCAGACGCGCGTCACACAGCCTGCCGTCTTCCTCCATTCGGTGGCGATGAGTAAGATAATGACGACTCTCCAGCCGGATATGGTTGCGGGGCACAGTCTGGGCGAATACTCTGCGCTTGTGGCTTGTGGTGCTCTTCGCTTCGCCGATGCGCTCGTGTTGGTCAGCAAACGCGCCCAGGCTATGCAGAAAGCATGCGAGTTGCAACCCTCGACGATGGCTGCCGTATTGGGGTTGCCCGACGAGAAAGTAGACGAGATTTGTCAGCAAGTAGCCGGACATGTAGTAGTAGCTGCTAACTTCAACTGCCCGGGACAAGTAGTCATCAGCGGCACAATAGAAGGAGTGGATACAGCCTGTGAGAAACTTAAAGAAGCCGGAGCTAAACGAGCTATCCGTCTGCAAGTGGGTGGGGCTTTCCATTCGCCGCTTATGCAACCGGCATCTGACGAATTGCGCGAGGCTATCCTGTCGACCGAGTTCTTCACCCCGACTTGTCCTATCTACCAGAACGTGAACGCCTATCCGCAATGTGACCCGGAACAGATTCGCCAAAACCTGCTCCTGCAACTCACGACACCCGTACGCTGGACACAGACCATCAAGAATATGATCGTAGACGGCGCTAACGAGTTCTATGAGTACGGACCGGGGGACGTGCTCAAAGGCCTGATACGCAAAATAGACCCCAATGTTACGATAGGGTGAGAGAATTTAAGAATTAAAAAATAAAAATTAGATATGTACAGAACAGTTACATGTGGCGAGTTACGCCTCGCCGATGTCGCCAAAACGGTCACCCTGGCCGGCTGGGTACAACGTATCCGCAAAATGGGAGGCATGACATTTATCGACCTGCGCGATAGATATGGCATCACACAATTAGCTTTTAATCAGGGTACTGAGGCTTTTGAACAAGCCAATAACCTGGGACGCGAATATGTACTGCAGGTAGTAGGTAAGGTTATCGAACGTCAGAGTAAGAATCCACAACTGCCGACAGGCGAGATAGAGATAGAAGTCAACCAACTGACCATCCTCAATCCCGCACTCACGCCGCCATTCACCATCGAAGATGAGAGTGACGGAGGTGACGACCTGCGCATGAAATACCGTTATTTAGACCTGCGTCGATCGTGCGTGCGCAAGAACCTCGAGTTGCGCCACAAGATGGCCTTTGAGGTGCGTAGATACTTGGACGAACAAGGATTCTTGGAGGTAGAGACACCCGTATTGGTTAATTCGACGCCCGAAGGAGCACGCGATTTCGTAGTGCCTTCCCGTATGAATCCCGGTATGTTCTACGCCTTGCCGCAGTCGCCTCAGACGCTCAAACAGTTGCTCATGGTCAGCGGATTTGACCGTTATTTCCAGATAGTTAAGTGCTTCCGCGACGAAGACCTGCGTGCTGACCGTCAACCCGAGTTCACCCAGATAGACTGCGAAATGTCGTTCGTCGAGCAAGAGGATATATTGCAGATGTTCGAAGGTATGTCGCGACATCTGTTTAAGGCTATCCTTAATATCGACCTGCCTGCGCTCCCGCGTATGACTTGGGCCGACGCCATGAAGTATTACGGTTCGGATAAGCCCGATACACGCTTCGGGATGACCTTTGTGGAATTGCAGGATATCTTCCACGCAGCCGAAGCACAAAAGGCTGAAGAAGAGCGCTTTAGCGTATTTGCTAATGCAGCTTATATAGGTGGTATATGCGCCAAAGGTTGCGCCACATACACCCGTAAGCAATTAGATGCCTTGACCGAGTTTGTACGTCGTCCGCAGATTGGCGCCAAAGGCTTGGTATACGCCAGGGTGGAGGAGGAAGGTACTGTCAAATCGAGCGTAGATAAGTTCTATACCCAAGACGTACTGCAATCCATAGCTAAGGCTATGCAGGCCGAGAAGGGCGATTTAATCCTCATCCTCAGCGGCGACGACGCCATGCGTACTCGCAAGCAACTCAGCGAGTTACGTCTTGAAATGGGCCGTCAGTTAGGCTTACGCGACCCCAAAAAATTCTCGTGCTTGTGGGTTATCGACTTCCCGATGTATGAATGGTCGGACGAGGAGAATCGTCTCATGGCCATGCACCATCCGTTTACTTCTCCCAAGCCCGAAGATATCCCCTTATTGGATACCAATCCGGCAGCCGTACGCGCCAACGCTTATGACATGGTTATCAACGGCGTAGAAGTAGGTGGCGGTTCGATTCGTATCCATGACGCCAAACTGCAGGAGAAGATTTTCGAAATCTTAGGCTTCACACCCGAACAGGCTCAGGCTAAGTTCGGCTTCCTGATGAACGCCTTCAAATACGGAGCTCCGCCTCATGGTGGCTTAGCATACGGTCTGGATCGCTTCGTGAGTCTGTTTGCCGGACTCGACAGCATCCGCGACTGCATCGCATTCCCCAAGAATAACCAAGGTAAAGACGTCATGCTCGGCGCTCCCGGTCCTGTAGACCAAATACAATTAGACGAATTACAAATAGACATTAGAAAGCAATCCCAAACGCAACTCTAATTGCGATTATGTTAAATTATGGTATTTAGATTAGGAGAAGATAACATAGAGGATATATACGAGGAAGACGTAGATGGGAATGAGTTAATCCCTATTTTGGGTGGCAATGATGTGGAGAAGACCATAGAATTGAACGACGGAGACTGGTTAGGTGTTCTCCCGCTCAAGAATATGGTGCTCTTCCCCGGCGTGCTACTCAACGTAACGGTAACACGGCCGCTATCACAACGCATGGTGGTCACAGCTTACAACCACGATAAACTGCTGGCCGTATTATGCCAAAAGAAACGCGACATCAAAGAACCTAAGGATACAGACCTTTATACATTAGGAACTGCAGCCCGCGTGATACGTGCGCTACAGATGCCGGACAATAGTCTGATGATTATCCTGGAAGGTATAGACCGCGTAGAAGTGGACGAATTCAGCGTCACCAAACAAAACATGATTAAGGCTCGTGTGCACGTCAAGAATGAGGTGTTCCCCAGCCGGGGTGACAAAGAATTCCTGGCCGTAGTCAGCACTATTAAGGAACAAGGTCTGCGCGTGGTTCAGCAAGGCGAATCACAGTCATTAGACGCCGCGATGACCCTTCGCAGTATCAGTAACCCGCCCACCTTAGTCAACTATATCTGCGTCAACTTCGGAATTCAGATAGCTGAGAAGCAGAAATTATTGGCTACCAACACTATTGCTGAACGTGCTTTGCGCCTACTCGAGATACTCAATAAAGAGGTGCAGATGCTCGAGATGAAGGCTGAGATACAGAGCAAGACCAAGGAGGAGATTGACAAAGACCAACGTGAGTATTATCTGCATCATCAGTTGGAGACCATCCAAAAAGAATTGGGTGACACCGGTCAGGAAGTCATCAAAGAAATGACCAAACGCGCCAAGACCAAACATTGGCCCGAAAGCGTGTCGCACACCTTTGAGCAGGAGCTCAAGAAGCTCCAGCGCACCCCTACCCACTCGCCCGATTATACGATTCAGCAGAACTTCCTCGACACCCTGCTCAACCTGCCGTGGAATGAATATACGGACGATAACTACGATATCAAGCATGCTCAACAAGTCCTGGACAACGACCATTACGGTATGGACAAGGTCAAAGAGCGTATCGTGGAATACCTGGCCGTACAACGTCAGTTGCACATGGCTGCCGCAGAGGATAGTAAGAAGAAAAAGACTGATACTAAGCGTATTAAGTCCCCTATCCTATGCTTGTACGGTCCTCCGGGTGTAGGTAAGACAAGTCTGGGTAAATCGGTTGCCGAAGCCTTGGGACGCAAATATGCGCGTATTTCGTTAGGCGGTTTGCACGATGAAGCCGAGATACGTGGTCATCGCAAGACCTATATAGGAGCTATGCCCGGTCGCATCATAGAGAACATCATGAAGGTCAAGTCGTCGAATCCCGTCTTTGTATTGGACGAGATAGACAAGATAGGTGCCGACTACAAAGGAGACCCGACTTCTGCCCTACTGGAAGTATTGGATCCTGAACAAAACGCCACCTTCCACGATAACTATCTGGATATCGATTACGACCTGTCCAAGGTGCTCTTTATAGCTACGGCCAACACCTTAGAGACGATACCTCGTCCCCTACTCGACCGTATGGAATTGATTGAGATGACCGGCTATTCGATAGAGGAAAAGGAAGAGATAGCCAAACGGCATCTGATACCTAAAGTGCTTGAAAATCACGGCCTGACGAGTAAGCAGATTAAGTTCAATAAAGAGGTTATAGACCACCTGATAGACGATTATACCCGCGAATCGGGTGTGCGTTCATTAGAGCGTCAGATAGCTTCGGTATGCCGTAAGATAGTGACACACATAGCCTTAGACGAGCCGTACAATATCTCTGTTACTCCCAAGGACCTGATTGACTACCTCGGTCAGGCCAAATACACGCGTGATGCGTACGAGACCAATAAGTATATAGGTGTAGTAACCGGCTTAGCATGGACACAAGTGGGCGGCGAGATATTGTTTATCGAGACCTCGCTATCGCCGGCTAAACAACCTACCCTGACGATGACCGGTAACTTAGGCGACGTAATGAAAGAGAGCGCAACCATAGCCTTAGGTTATATCAAAGCGCATGCAGACCAATTTGGTATCAGTAAGAAGGACATAGATACCCACGCCGTACATATCCATGTACCCGAAGGAGCTATCCCAAAAGACGGTCCTTCGGCCGGTATTACTATGACGACAGCCTTGGTTTCTGCCTTTACCAAACGTCGCGTTCGTCCTCGTATAGCTATGACCGGGGAAATGACCTTACGCGGTAAGGTACTGCCTATCGGAGGAGTCAAAGAAAAAATCTTAGCTGCCAAACGGGCCGGTATTACCGACCTCGTACTATGCGAGAACAACCGCAAGGACGTAGCCGAGATACCGGAAGTATATCTCAAGGGACTGACATTCCACTATGTGCGTGATATTCAGGAAGTAATTGATTTTGCATTAATGTAGTTATGGGCTTATTATTTCTATTCTTATTCTTGGCTATGGGTATCTCGTTCCTGTGTTCTACACTGGAATCGGTATTGATGACCACTACCCTATCCTATATCACGCTTCGTGAGGAGGAAGGCTATAAGCCCGCTATCCGCATGAAGCATTACAAGACTGAGCCCGAACAAGCCTTAGCGGCTATCCTCTCGCTTAATACGATTGCCAACACTATAGGTGCTGCTGGCGTAGGACGACAGGCTGAGTTAGTCTTCGGTTCGATGTGGTTCGGATTGGTAAGTGCTATCATGACCTTGCTTATCCTGATTTTTGCGGAGATTATTCCTAAGACGCTCGGCACCACCTATTGGAAGAACCTGATGGGCTTTACCGCCACAACTATCCATCTGCTTATCTTCGTCATGTACCCCTTTGTACTGCTCATCCGCGGTATCGCTCGACTCTTCCCTGAGAACGAGGATGCTGTCGTGAGTCGTGAAGAGGTTATTGCTATGGCGTCCGTAGGTGAAGAAGAGGGCGTCATCGAACAGGATGAGAACAAGATTATCCGTAATGTCATGCGTCTGGACGACGTCAAAGCCTATGATGTGATGACACCTCGCGTAGTAGCCGCTATCGCCTCGGAGAAGATGACTCTCAAAGACTATTACAACGATGACCAATACGACCACTTCTCGCGTATACCCGTCTATAGCGACTCACCCGAGTACATTACCGGATATATTCTGCGTAGCGATGCCTTGGAGGACCTGACGGAAGATCATTTTTCCAAGACCTTAGGTGATATCAAACGTCCGCTACCCCAATTTAATGAGGAGATGTCCATCGGCGATATCTTTGATAAGATGCTTAAACAGAAGTCCCAGATAGGTATTGTCATCGACGAATACGGTTGTTTCCAAGGTATTCTCACCCTGGAGGACGTTATCGAGACCATCTTCGGATTGGAGATTATCGACGAGAACGACGAGTTTGCCGACATGCAACAGTATGCCCGCGAACGTTGGCAACAGCGTCAGAAACGCTTCAAACCATTACCTAAGAAGTAAGGGATTACACAGCGCCATAAACGGACAGCGCGATTTCCCACAGTGTTCTTCGGAGCATTGTGGGAAGTCTTTTGTTACGCAAATCTCCTGTACCAACTCCTGCAGCATAGGGCGGAAAGCATCCTGTATCTGGCAACCGAAATCGGTTATCGTCTCCTCTTCGACCTTCAAAGACGAATCGAAACGCGATACATCCATGCGCGTAAACAACAATCCCGGCATCAGAGGCAAAGACTTATAGGGTTCCTCTAACGTCTGGTCTGAGGCTACGGCCAGACTGTAGATAAGCGTTTGCAGGATATATTTATAGTCGTCTGTCTCCTGAGCGAATACAGTCTCTATCTTAGGCGCAATCATCTTCTTCACATTATAAGCACCTGTCTTATAGTCTAATACACGTACTACTTTGCGCCCGTTTCGCATCACGCAATCCAAACGGTCGATAATACCTCCTACCTTAACGGGTAATATATTACCGTCCTCCATAATAACAGGTATCGATACACGATGTTCCTTTTCCACCTCCAGGAGTTGCCAGTCTTCTAACTGAGCATCGTTCTCCAAGACCTTACGCACATTCGCCCGCACGACGACATTCTCGGCCTTATGCTCCTCCTTATTATATCTGTTGGCTATGCCCGTATGCCGTTCGTAGGTAGTATTCATATCCTGATACGCCCAATCCAAAGCCCGCTCCTGAAGTTCGTCCGAAGCCAGAAAATCGCGTATCTGCTCTGCGGGTATAGTGGCCGGCAGGACAGGTGCAATACGGGAATAGGCGGCACGAATCGTTCCATGGATAAGGGAACCCATTTCGTTAGCCTGTAGGAGCGGAGAGATAGTCTCCGGAGGCGTCAACATCAGGATATATTGTAGGTAGAAGCGCCGTTTGCAATTCAGATAGGTCGATATAGCCGATGCTGACAGTTGTGCATAGCGTTTATCTTTCCATATGGAAGCCAACGACGGCCGTGCAGGATCGAGCAAGGAATAGGTGGGCTGTACACAAGTCATGCTCTGCCCTATTCGCGCCTTAGTAACGGCATACTCGGGCGAGGTCAGAATCTGCATCACAAAGCGCGACATCGTCTTGCGTCCCATAGCCGTAGCCGCTTCCGAGAAGAGCATAGTAATGTTCTTGGCTCGCCGCAATAGACGGAAGAAGTTATACGCATACGCAGCAGCCGACTCGTCGGGCGTCTCTATGGCATAATACTTGCGCAAGTAGTACGGTATAAAACTATGATCGGCCACCACACGCGGAACGACACCCTCTTCGGCATTTAGTATCAGCAGATTATCAAAGTCCAGCAGACGTGTCTCCAACACGCCTATCACCTGTATGTCGGTTACCGGTTCGCCGTGGAAAGGCAATGAGGCTGTCTCCAAGTGTCTACGCAGCAGGTTACGAAGCGTCTTGAGCGAATCGATTTGTATCAGGCGTCCCGTCTGTATCAGATGACGGAAACGCTCTATTACCAATCGAGCTTGGAACTGACTCTCGGCTGTCAACAACTCCTGCCACGACATCGGTTGGGGTTCCTCGTCCTGCTCTGCATCCTTAGCCGTGGGCAGAGGCAGACAATATTCTAACAGTCGCGCCAACACACCCGCATAATCGGCTTCGGAAGGCAGTTTGTCATGATGATGATCCGTGAGCCATGTGACGATATCGGTAAATATCTTGGTATTCTTCAGCGGGTATCCTTTGGTGATATTCACATGCTCGGATACGGTATCCGGCAGAGCATAGATAACCGCCTCCAATTGAGCCTCATCCGCTATGATGATACCTGTCTTGCCCTTACAATTCAGCAGCCAATCGTGCACATATTGTGCCTGTACATGAGCGCCGGAAGTAGAGATAATCTGTATCGGCTTAGGACCGGAAGATGCTTCTTGCTCGGCAGGTAGGGCATTCGTCAGTCCGTCTTCTATATGCTTACGAATAAAACGATATGCATCCGGATTGGTCTGAAAATCCGGGTCATAATCCCAATAGAAGAGTGATTGACCACGCAACAGTTGCAGCAGTTGTTTCTCGCTACGCAAGAGGTAGTTGAAGCCTACAAAAGCAAATTGGCGTCCTTTCAGACGCGGTTGCACCTCGTCCCAATGTTCTATCAGCCACCTCAGTCTGGCTCCGCTACTCCCCACTCGGTCCTCCATCTGCAATTGACGGAACTCGCTCCAGATAGCCGGCAGGGCATCCCATAGTTGTTGGAATCGCGCCCGGTAAGCCTCGTCATCAGCCTCATGTTCATTATTACCAAAGAGCGATAGCAGACGCTCCTTCAACTCGTTCGATAATTCTATCTGGTCTAACTGTTGTGCTGCGACAGCATTACTAAAGAGCGAATCGGCATCTGCCAAGGACATATCGATACTACTGAAATCCTGCAGCAGTTGTCTTCCCCAGCCATAGAAAATATCGAGCGTCATGTCGCTCCCCGTATGGCGTTTATAGATGTCGTATAGGCGGCATACAGACAGTATCTCATCCTCGGCATGTAAGCTCGACAGCGAGGCTATCAAGTCGTCTATCGTTTGCATCTGCGGCGCCACAATGGGCCTCGAAGAGCGCGCAAGCACTTCTCTTTGAAGACATTCGCGCATAAATAGTCCTGCACGATGCATAGGAAAGACGACCGTGAGCGATTGCAGATTATCTATGCCAAAGCGGCGTATCAGGTCCTGTGTAACAAGAGTTAGGAAATCCATTGGAGCGTACGAGTTTGTGCAAGCCAAATACATCCTTTTACCTCTTGGTAACCCAATTGGCGGAAGAGTTGCATATATTGGCGTACTTGTTGAGTATAGTGTGCTTTCATGTCGCCGAACTTATAGTCCAGCACGATAGCCGTATTGCCGTTTATCATCACGCGGTCAGGACGCAATTGGTACGGAGGCGTAGGACAAAGGATAGTCGATTCGTTCAGCAGTTGCCAACGGGGGGAGAAGAAATCGGCCATCTGCGTATCAGCTGCGATATCCGCTATAGCCTCTTTAATGCGCCGAAGGGTAGCGTTCGAATCAATCAGTCCGCGTGCCCAGAAGTCGTCTATCACGCGAGAGGCATCGTCTAAGGTAGTCATCTGCGACAAAATATCGTGACATAGATTACCAAAGTCGCGCGATCCGATAGGCTCATCACCTGCCCAATAACGCTGTGCCTGTTGCGATTGGCGGAAGCGGATATGGGTGTTGTCACTATAGTAATGTGCCGGCAATACCTCAGCCTTGTCAAAAGCAAAGGGTTTTATCTCGTCCGAGGCGGAGGCAGCTTTAGCAGTAGGTTTCGCCTCTATCTGCCCTACCCGATAAGAGACCACTTGATTGGCGCCCGGGTGATAGTTTTCCCACAAGTCATTAATAGCCTTTTGTGTACCCAGATGAGCCAAAAGTAGATGCGCGACACTCGAACAGTTGGCAATAGTATACGTAGTCTTAGTTGCCGTCGTGGACCACGTTATAGGACAATAGACATACAAGCGCTCGGCTGCACGCGTCAAAGCCACATAGAGGAGGTTGAGGTTGTCTTGCCGTTCGTCTGCATGTTCGGCTATAAACGCATCCTTATATGCCGTCTTAAGTAAGCTGTTATTATTCGATACAGGTATATACCCCATGCGCATAGACGGATCGGCAGGTTGCAGACTGTCTGGCACTTGGCACCATAGTTTGGTGTTGGAATTATTATTCTCCTCCATGTCCCACTTGCACCCTGGAATAAAGACATTAGCAGCCTCCAAGCCCTTGGCCGAATGGATAGTCATGATGCGAATATTTCCAGCCTCGTCGGCAGGGATAGCTTCCGAACGCATCTTATCTTCCCAATACTGCAGGAAAGCCTTGGCATTCGAGCCGAAGCGTCCCACATAGTCGCGCACCTTGTCCTTGAAGCAATTGAGATATGCAATATCTTCGCCCTTGTACTCGCCTGACGGACAGAGACATAGACGTATGATATCTTCTATTAAGAAGGTTAGAGGCATCTCGGCAGACAAGTGTTCCAACGCCTCACTCACTTGTGGTTGACATACTAACGAGATATAATGTGCTGCCGTCTTGTCCTCCAATATACGACTCTTAAGAGCCGCAATAACCAATCGAACAGCCGGCGAAGCGGACAGAGCATAACTATCCGGCGAGACAGGTCTATGCTGAGCCAGATGAGGATAACGGGAAGTATCGGCAATCAGTTCGTTATATACCTCCAATATATCGCGAACCTCGCTCTTGACGCGGATGAGTATCAAGATGTCTTCCGGAGGACACCCGGCAGACAATAATTCTTCGATAGTAGTAAACATATCCTTCAGGATAGCCTTGCGTTGGACATCACTCCTAAGATACAGCACGGCATCCGAGGGCATCTTACCCGATTTAGTAGGCTTAGTAGAGGTACGCGAGTAAGGATAGAAACTTACCTGAACAGCCCCACCCTCGTGTACTCCGGCCACATAGTAGTCCTGCAGTCTGTCAGCATCATACAGCTCTGCGTATAAAGGCGCAAACAGATTCATATTAAAGCGCACTATCTCGCGGCACGAACGATAGTTGCGTGAGAGAGGTTGTTCTGCAAAGTAAGCACCCAGATATGGCGTATCCTCGCCTAACGAAGCCATAATATGCCAATCGCCGTTACGCCAACGGTAGATACTCTGTTTGACATCACCTACGATAAGCGTGGTTCCCCCTCCCGCCAATATCTCGCGAATAAGCGGCAGGAAGTTTTCCCATTGTAAAGTACTGGTATCCTGGAATTCATCCAACATAATATGATGGTATCGAATACCGGCCTTCTCCAATATAAAGTCCGCATCCCCAGGGCGTAAAGCCTGGCGAAGTATATGAGCGGTACGGGCCAAGAGAATCGTATTATTCTCGGTCTGATTAGCCTGGATACGATAGAAGATATAAGAGAGCAACTTCAGGTCGTTCAGATACTCCATGGTGGCCTCTTTAGAAGGATCGGACGAATTCAATAGTTCTGTGCGGAAAGCCTGTATAATATGCGGGTCCAGTACGATTTGGTCGGAGAGTTTTTGTACGGACTCGTGGTACAACTCTTTAGCGGCTGCAATCAGTCGTTGGCGTATGTCCCACGAACGCTCGTCATCCATTTGCTGATTCAAATAGCCGGATATGTCCTCCAACAGACCGGATTGCTCGTCGATATGCGTCGACATAATCTGGTCAACAGCCTCCGTAATAGCATGATCGGAATCCAAGTCGACTGTGTATCCGGCCGCACACCCTAACATTCGTGCCAAGCCCGATAGGAGTTGCTGAAGGAACGAGTCGATGGTGGTAATCCGCATATCATCATATTCGGCCAAGATAGCATGGAAGATCTTGTCCGCTCTCAGTCTAAGTTCCTCATCCGATGGTACCTCACCAAATGGTTGCATTAACTCGCACACTTTCTCCACAAACGAGCCGCCCTTCCCCTGCGCAATAGCATATAAATAGGTCAGGATACGCTGTTTCATTTCCTCCGTAGCCTTGTTGGTAAAGGTTACAGCAAGGATGTTGCGGAAGGGTATCCCCCGCATCAGTAAAGCCACATAATGGGCAGCAAGTGTGTAGGTCTTACCGCTTCCTGCCGAAGCTCTACATACTGTCAAGGACCGGATAGTTGGCATTTTGTTTTGCTCCGAGTTTTTTGAGGTTATTGGCTGTTGTTAGTATACTTTGTCCCTGTGGATCCAATTTCTTCTTGGCCTCATCATAGGCTGCCTGTGCCCTATCCAAGGCATCTCCTACACGTTCATAATGCTTCAAGAACATCCCTACCCGCTCAATCATCTGATCTGCCAATTCGTATACACGCTCGTGATTCTCAGCCTGTTGTATTTGCGTCCAGGTTAGGTGAATAATCCGCAAGGCTGCGAAGAGGGTCTGCTCGTCGGCTATGAATACATTTTTATCCATGGCCTTGCGCCACAAATCCGGTTGGGCATTTAGAGCTGTCCATAGGGCACCCGTATGCGGCACAAACATGATGACGTAATTCATCCTTATCTTAGGCGGCTGCACATAAGAAGCATAGTCTTTCTCGCTCAATTCGCGCACATGCTGTTGCAGACTCTCCATATGCTGCTTGAGGTACATCTGACGTTCTGTCTCCGTCTCGGCATTCGCGAAATCGATAAAGGCCGTCAGACTGACTTTAGAGTCGATAATCACATCACGCTGTTTATCAAGATGCAAGATTATATCAGGCCGCATAATACGTCCGTTCTCGCCGTGTACAGGCTTACCTTGCTCGTCCTTGATAACAGCCTGTACATCATAATGTACACCGGGTATAAGTCCTTGTGCCTGAAGTAATTCATCCAATATCTGCTCCCCCCAATCACCTTGTACCTTACTACCATGTTTAAGGGCATTGGTCAATTCGTCGGCCGATTGTTTGGTCAGACTCGTCTGGCGCACCAATTCCTCTATCTTAGCCCGCATCTCGGTAGTCATAGCCGTCTGGGCATTACGAGCCTCACTCATAGCGCTCTTCATCTCGCGGATATTCTCCTTAAGCGGATTGAGTATGTCTCCCAACTGACGGGTACTACTCTCGGCAAAGTCTTTCTGCCGCTCTTGCAGCATCTGAGCCGTTTGGGCATTCATAGAAGCTTTCATTTCGGCAATGGTCTTCTCGAATAACTCTTTCTGGGCAGCAAGTGCACGTTCGTTAGCCCGCGCAGATTGTTGCACCAAGACATAAGTCACCAGAGCCGCAATCACGACTACCACGATGCATGATAAAATAATCAAAGTCGTTTCCATATAGCTAATCCATTAGTCTAAACAGTTGTCTAAGGCCGTCGTGATAGCCTCCTTATCAAGATGTTGGCCGATAAAGACCAGTTTCTGCATTCTGTCGCCATACTCTTCGTCCCAGTCGCGTTGGAGAATAGGATCCGAAGCCATCATCTGCATCAGTTCTTCCTTGGGCATGGTAGCATAGAACTCTCCGCAGGGTTTGAGGTTGAACTGTCTGCCGGCTTGTTCGAACAGGTAGCACAGGTCATACTCGTCAGAGAAATAGCACATTCCCTTACAACGAATAACATTCTTCGGCCAGAGACGTGCCACAAAATCATCAAAACGTCCCAAGTTGAACGGACGTCTGCGATAGTAGACGAAGGTATCGATACCATATTCATACGCCTCACCATGCTCCTCGTTATGATCATGTTCATGCTCGTGATGATGTTCATGTTCGTGCGCATGCTGATGTTCATCCTTTTCATCTACAGCGCCTTCGACACCTTCTATCCAAGCTGCAGAACCGGCAACAGCATCAAAGTTGAAGCGATGGGTAAAGAGAATCTTATCAAACGGCACATCACAATAGTCAGTCGGTATAATCTCGGCATTAGGCTGGATAGCTCTGATGATAGCCGTCACACGTTCCAATTCATCCAGAGCAATCTCTGAGGCTTTATTAAGCAGAATAATATTACAGAACTCTATCTGCTGGATAACCAGAGATGCCAAATCATCTTCCTCTAAATCTGTACGTTGCAAATCACGTCCTTCTGCAAACTCATCACGCAGACGCAGGGCATCCACTACACTTACCAGGCAATCCAACTGAGGAGCCGGGTCTTCGGTAAAGGGCACCATACGGCGATACGAACAAATAGTCTGAGCTATTGGAGCCGGCTCACAAATGCCGCTGGCCTCAATAACGATATAGTCAAAACGATCGGCTACGCATAAGTCATGGAGTTGTTGCACTAAGTCCATCTTTAGCGTACAGCAGATACAGCCGTTGGTAAGCGAGAGCAGATTATCGTCTTTTTGACTGACAACTCCACCTTGTTGAATCAAGGATGCGTCTATATTGACTTCGCCTATATCGTTGACTATTACCGCAAAACGAATCCCGGAACGATTGGCGAGAATACGATTTAAGAGTGTCGTCTTACCGCTACCCAGGTAGCCGGTCAGTAGAAGAACAGGAATATTAGGTATCATTTTTGATTATTGATTTATGATTTTATATTTTCAGTTAGGTCATTCCAGAGGATATCGTTCGGCGTGGGAGCCGTGATAGATAGTTGCACGTGACTTACGGGATGCTCCAATTCAATCTGCCGTGCATGCAGACATATACCTCCATCCGGATTTGAGCGCCGAGCTCCGTATTTTAAGTCGCCTTTTACCGGGCATCCTATTGCTGCCAATTGGCACCTTATCTGGTGATGCCGTCCGGTCTCCAGGTTCACTTCCAGCAAGGTATAATGGTCTCCATAAGCCAATGTACGATAGGTCAATACAGCATGTTTAGCTTCCTCATCCGTCGGCTTGGCTATATACGATTTATTTTGCGCTTCATTCTTCTTAAGCCAATTCTCCAATCGTGCTTCTGGCATAGCAGGACGCCCTTGCACAATAGCCCAATAGGTCTTGCGGATAGCAGTTTTCTCCCCCTCTGACTTGTCTCGGAACATTTCGTTTAGCCGCGCCAACGCCTTGCTGGTGCGGGCAAAGAGCACTACTCCGCTGGTAGGACGATCAATACGATGTGTTACGCCTAAAAAAACTGCACCGGGCTTATTGTATTTGACCTTGATATAGTCCTTAACGATTTCACTCAAAGGACGGTCGCCGGTCTTGTCACCTTGTACAATCTCGTTGCAGGTCTTATTGACGGCTATAATATGATTATCTTCGTATAATACGGTCATAACCAAGTATATTTGCGTTTTAAGGTCGTACGTTGCACCTCTACCTTGCGTCTAAATTCACGATCCTCCTCGCTATCGGGATGCAAAGAACGATGTTGTTCGTTCAGCCATAATTGATGCAATTCATGCATACTCTCGCGCGTGCGCGGGGAATATATATAGGTGTGGCGAAATTTCTCCCATAGATAATCGATAGCTGTCTCAGACGGATGCAACATATCCGATGCGTAGAATCGGTAGTCGCGCAATTCGTCCATCAGTATCTCATAAGACGGGAAATAGGCTGCCGGAGCTATCGATCCGCGAACGATTTGGTCTACAGCCTGCAGGAGGATTCCCTTGCTGATTTGATTCTCGTGTAGGCCGTCTTTAATATGCCGTATGGGCGAGATCGTAAAGATAAAACGTTTCTCGCGATAACGCTCCAAGATTGGTCTCCACGCGCTTACGATATCGTCTACTGTCAATCGCCTGCGCACAAATATAGAGGCCGGGCGTTTTTGGCAATTATCTACTACCTGCCCGTTGAGTTCGTATACCCACGCCGTTCCGAAGGTAACGATAATCACATCGGCTGTGAGCACCTCGTCGTCATGCATGTGGTGCGCGATGGAGATAGGATTATATAACGTTCCCGTTGGATTGGCTTTCGTTTGGAAGAAATACTCCTCCAGTTTCGCATTCATATTATTCGCGAAGCACGATCCCAGCAGTAATATGTGGTCTCGGTAATCAATTTCCCAATTCGAGACAGGGATATCTATTTTGGTCATCAATTCCATAAGCCTATTCAAAATGCATCACCTTAGCGGGTGATATATGTGTAACAATAGCAGAGGGCGCCAAGAGCACCAAGAGCGAAACCAGTAAGGTACCTATGTTGAGTGCAATCAAAGCCACCCATGGGAAAGCGACGGGTACATAATTGACATAATAGGTAGCCGCTTCCAACGGCATAAGATGCGTAAAATATTGGATGGCCACCAACGCTAAGCCTACTATATTGCCCCATAGCAAGCCTCTACCTATCAACCACGCCGATTGCCATATAAAGATACGACGCACAAAACGATTATCTGCTCCCAAAGCCTTGAGAGTACCGATCATTTGGATGCTGTCTAAGATAAGGATAATCAGACCTGAGATAATATTAAAGCCGGAAACAGCCAACATTAACAAGATGATTATCACGACATTCATATCCAATAAATCCAGCCATGAGAAAATCTGCGGATTCAATTGTTCCATCGTCTGCGTATAGTACGCATTTCCCTCATTATCCAATCGATTGGCGGTAGCGAAATATACTTCATCAGCCACCAATTCTATATTAGACAATTTATCTGCTGCGATTTCAATACCGGAGGCCTGTGTAGGGCTCCAATTATTAAGTTGCCGAACCACTTTCGGTAGTCCGATAATAAAGAGCAGGTCCCATTCGGCTAATCCTGTTGCATATACACCCGAGACCACCATCTTGCGCACGCGAAGTTGTTCGCCCACAAAGTAGCAATACACCACATCGTCACAATCGATTTGCATCATACGACTGATATCATTTGATATCAGCACCTGCTCAGCACTTTGCGGCAATGTCCCTCGAACCAGATTGTGTTCGAAATACGTCCACGATTCGGTACCCTTCAGCACCACTCCTTGGAACGATTTAGCAGTCTTCAGTATGGCGGGCTTAGTAACAAACGGTTCGGCATTTGTCACATGCGGCAAGGCGCGCAACACATCCAGTAACGAATCCGGTACCTCTATGGGTAGGTATTCATAGGTGTTATTATTGTCAAAGTTGACGACCTGTACATGCGCGCCAAAACCTGCAATTTTGTTGGTAATAGTATGTTTAAATCCGATGACTATACACAAAGTAATAATCATTACCGCAATACCAATTGCGACTCCGGCCACAGAGAGGCGGATAGCCGGCCGCGAGACACGATGAGTGTCATTTTCCGTAAAATACAATCGGCTCGCAATATATGGCACGATTTTTGTAAACATTATTGTGTATATATCAAATTGTTATACTATGAATCGTTTTGTTGTATCGGTTATTGGTTTGATTGTCTATTGTGCAGCTTGGTCGCAAGTTCCCGATTCTTCTCCGCAACGTACGCCGGAGGAAGTAGCATTAACGCAGACCGAGAGGTTATGCCGTGAATTAAGTATTAACGATAGTCTTCAGCGCGATACCATTTATCGTATGCATCTCAAATATGCCCGTCAACGCTTTGTGAGCAATACTCGCCTGGAGAATCTCCAGCGTATGCAAGCTACCATCGATGAGTTGCGCGGCATCTTAACGGAGAAGCAATTCCATCAGTTTATCAATCGCCAAGTCAATCCTGATCCTCGTCGTCCGCAACAGCCTTACGGTAGGATGCCACAGGCGAAGAAAGCTGCTCGCCCCGCGGGTCCAATGCCCCCAGCCGATGCAAGAGAGTATAGGCAACCAATGCCATCACAGCCCCAACAATAAGGCCACCCACTATATCTCCAGGGTAATGCACTCCTAAGTACATGCGCGAGTAGCAGTTAAGGACTACCCACAGCATCAAAAGCCACCACACCAGGTGGTTTTTCTTTTTCTCCACACCCGGCCGACGGCGCCACACCAGCCCGAAGAGCAAAGCACAGGAGATAGTATTTGCTGCGTGGGAACTGACAAAACCGTAATGCCCTCCGCGATAATCACGAACAATATGCAATAAGCCCTCCAACATAGGTTCATGCGTGGGGCGTGGACGACACACCCAATGTTTTATAATGCCGGACGAGATATAATCACTCAATCCTACTGCCAGACCAAAAGCCAAAAATATCCATATACATGCAGGTATACGCGACAGCCAATTGGTAGCAACAGCTGTAGGATAGCGGAATTTCCACACTATCAGGCCTACCAACAGCACATACAGGGGGAGCCAAGTCAACTTGCCACTAACTATCCACATCAAGGTGTCGGCCCATTCGCTATGCCATGAGTTGATGGCCACGAGCCATTGATGGTCTATTTCATTCAATCTATTCATTCTTCAATATCGCTGTATGACAGGCTACAACACCTGCCGTCTCTGTACGTAAACGTGAGTTGCCCAAGCTGACAGGCACAAAACCTAAATCCAAGGCCTCTTTTACTTCTTGTTCACTAAAATCGCCTTCCGGACCAATTAATACCAATACATCACGGCCGGGGACAATCTCATGTTGCAACACCCTCTTGTCTTCTTTGTAACAATGGGCGATAAAGTTCTGCTGCTCCTTGGCGGCCTGGTCTCTAACAAAGGCATCGTAGGGCGTCAATTCGTGCAATACGGGCAGATAAGGAGTCAGACTTTGCTTAGCTGCAGACAGTATTATCTTCTGCAGCCGATCTGTACGTAATTGCTTGCGTTCTGAGAACCGACACAGCAGAGGTGTTATCTCGTCTACACCAATCTCCGTACATTTCTCAATCATCCATTCTAATCGCTCCACGTTCTTGGTGGGAGCGATTGCTATGTGCAGATGGAAGTTGTGTCCCTTCGCCTGCTTCTCCTCCGTAAGTATCTCAAATTCACAATGCTTAGGATGAGGGTTAGTAATGCGCGCAGTATAAGTGGTTCCGCGCCCGTCGGTTAGTAAAATCTCATCACCTAATGAATACCGCAGTACACGTACGCAATGTGCACTTTCTTCTTCGCTTAAGCAATGAATAGTATCTATATAGGGAGTATAAAATAAATACATACCTTACAATTCGGATTCTTTTAATCGTTCTGCATTTTCCGCTACCGTCAGTGCATCAATAACACCTTGTATATCTCCGTCCATAAAGGCCGCCAGGTTATAAATGGTATATCCTATACGATGATCCGTTATGCGTCCTTGTGGATAGTTGTAGGTCCGGATCTTAGCCGAACGGTCACCTGTCGAAACCATCGTTTTACGCCGAGCGGCAATATCGTCAATATATTTCTGGTGCTCCTTGTCGTAAATTTGGGTACGCAGACGTGCGAGGGCACGTTCTTTATTCTTAGGCTGATCGCGTGTCTCAGTACATTCAATCAGTATTTCCTGTACTTCTCCTGTATTGGGATTTTTCCAATTATAGCGCAGACGTACACCCGACTCGACCTTATTTACATTCTGTCCACCGGCTCCTCCGCTGCGGAAATAATCCCAACGTATCTCACCCTCATTAATATGCACTTCAAACTCATCGGCTTCGGGCAGGACAGCTACCGTAGCGGCAGAGGTGTGCACACGACCTTGTGTCTCGGTTACAGGCACCCGTTGTACACGATGAACGCCTGACTCGTATTTTAACGTGCCATATACATTTTGCCCGGTCACATTGAAGATGATTTCCTTGTATCCGCCTACAGCACCTTCCGAAAATGAAGATACAGAGTATTTGAATCCCTTCATTTCGAAGTACTTGGTGTACATACGGAATAAGTCGCCGGCAAATAAAGCAGCCTCATCACCTCCGGTTCCTCCGCGTATCTCCATCACCACATTCTTACCGTCTTCCGGATCTTTGGGCAGCAACATCAACTTTACCTCTTCTTCCAACTGAGGTAATTGAGGTCCCAATTCCTCCAGCTCCATACGCGCCATTTCCTTGAGTTCCGGATCCTGCTCGTTATAGATGACCTGTTTGGCATCTTCTACGTCGTGCAGAACTTTTTTGTAGCGCTCTGTAGCTTGTAACACACTTTCCAAGTCGTGGTAGTCTCTATTCAGTCGCACAAAACGTGCCTGGTCTGCTATCACGGCAGGGTCCGTAATGAGCAACGAGACTTCATGAAACTTAGCCTCTAATCCTTCTATCTTATCCAGTATATTCATTCTTCTCCAACCTTTGCACCCAACAATTTTCCGCCATACACGACCACAACATTCTTTAGCAGACTCACAATAGTCATCGGCCCTACTCCACCTGGTACCGGCGATATCGCTCCGGCTATTGGAGCAACATGTTCGAAGTCGACATCTCCGACCAAGCGATAGCCGCGAGGAGTTGACGGGTCTTCTATACGATTGATACCCACATCGATAACTGTGGCGCCCGGTTGGACCATATTGGCCTTAACTAAGCCAGGGCATCCGGCTGCTACGATAATGATATCTGCCGTACGACAAATAGCCTCCAGATGGTCTGTCTTACTATGGCAGACAGTTACCGTAGCGTCTCCTAATGTTGAGGCGCTCATACTTGGCAAACTCAGATATGGACGTTGCATTAGCATGATAGCCATCGGTTTGCCTACAATATTTGAGCGCCCTATTACCACCACGTGTTTACCTGCCGTCTGGATATGATAGTACTCTAGTAAGGTTCGTATACCGGCAGGTGTAGCACTCGGAATTGCACGCAGTCCTTGTATCGAACGCCCCATACTCATCGGCGTCAGACCATCTACGTCCTTGCGGTAATCGATCTCGGTCAACACCATGGATTCGCGGATGTGCTCCGGCAGGGGCAGCTGGACAATAAATCCATCAACCGATGAATCCGTATTGAGTTGATGAATAACGTTCAGCAACTCTTGCTCTGTAATATCCTCTTCAAATGCCAGTTTGTCGACTTCTATTCCCACCTCATGACAAGCCTTCATCTTGTTGCTAACATAGGTTTCTGAGGCAGGATTATGGCCCACTAGAACAATCGCCAACTTAGGCGCTCTTAAACCCATTTCTTGATAACTAGTTATCAGAGTACACAATTTCTTGCGCTCCTCTTGGGCTACCATTTTTCCATCTAATATCATCATTGTGCTTGCTTTGACTCTTTTATTAATCTCGCGCGCGTGTGCATAACACCACGCACATAACGTTGGGTCTCCCATGCATTAAATGCTCCGAACAATACCACCGAATCTGTATAATATTCTTCCTCGCTCAACTTCATCATATAGACCTCCACATCTTCCCACCTATATGGATTGGCACCATATTTACGCGCTAAACGTCGCGCATCATGGATGTGCGCAGGACCGGCATTATATGCGGCTAACACAAACTTAGTCTGCTCCGTACTATCGCCGACAAAAGCAAATTGACGCTGCAGAAACGAGAAGAACTTGGCGGAAGCTTCTATATTGTCCTTCGGCACCATTATCGTACTATCGTTTAATCCGTAACGTACCGCAGTACGAGGCATAATCTGCATCAGTCCCTTGGCTCCTTGCGGCGAACAGGCCTGAGGATTGAATCGGCTCTCGTGATACGCTACGGCAGCCAAGGTCTCCCAATCCCAACCTATCTGAGGCGCATATTGACGAAACCAACGGGCATAAGGAACAATACCGGTCTCTTCTTCTACTTCCTCTAACAGAGTATCGTCGTATGCATTCTGCCAACCCGCGATAAATGCGCAGGCCGATACTATCAACAATACTATGAATGCTTTGATTTTCAACGTTCTATTTAACGACGATGCATTTGTTGCACCTTCTTCATCATCTTACTAGTCTGTTCAAATTGCTTAATGAAGCGATTGAGTTCAATAATCGTCGTACCGCTTCCACGAGCTATACGCTCCTTGCGTGAGCCGTTTAGCAATGCCGGATTGGCGCGTTCTTCAGGGGTCATACTATTGATCATAGCCTCGATGGGTTTGAAGGCATCATCACTCACCTCCACATCCTTCATTGCCTTACTCATGCCGGGAATCATGCCCATCAAATCTTTGATGCTACCCATTTTCTTGAGTTGCTGCACTTGCGAGAGGAAGTCGTTAAAGTCGAATTGGTTCTTAGCAATACGCTTACTTATACGGCGCGCTTCAGCTTCGTCATACTGCTCTTGAGCGCGCTCGACCAAGCTGACAACGTCTCCCATTCCTAAGATTCGATCCGCCATACGACTTGGATGGAAGACATCTAAGGCATCCATCTTCTCGCCTGTTCCGATAAACTTAATGGGTTTCTCTACGACCGAACGGATACTAAGTGCCGCACCACCACGAGCATCACCATCCAACTTAGTTAATATAACGCCGTCAAAATCCAGGCGATCATTGAACTCTTTAGCGGTATTTACGGCATCTTGACCCGTCATAGCATCTACTACGAACAGGGTCTCAGACGGCTCAATAGCTTGTTTGATGGCGGCAATCTCCTGCATCATCTGCTCATCAATAGCCAGACGACCGGCTGTATCGACAATCACCACATCATAGCCGTACGTACGCGCTTCGCGGATAGCTTTTTCGGCCTTACGTACGGGATTCGGTTCTTCCTCACCTGTATATACTTTTGAGCCCACCTGCTCTCCTAATACTCGTAATTGCTCTATTGCGGCCGGACGATATACGTCGCACGCTACGAGCATCACTTTCTTGTTCTTCTTGGTCTGGAGAAAATGAGCCAATTTGGCTGCATGCGTTGTTTTACCGGAGCCTTGTAAACCAGCCATCAAGATGATGGCGGGAGAACCCTTCAGGTTCAGCTCTGTAGCCTCACCCCCCATCAAAGCGGCCAATTCATCGTGGGTAATCTTGACCATCAGTTGCCCTGGACGGACACTCGTCATCACATTCTGTCCTAATGCCTTTTGCTTAACCTCATCGGTAAACTGCTTTGCCGTCTTATAATTGACGTCAGCTTCCAATAAAGCCTTACGGATATCCTTAACCGTCTCCGCAATATTAATCTCGGTGATACGACCCTCACCCTTTAAAATCTTAAAACTTCGTTCTAAACGTTCGCTTAAATTGTCAAACATAGTTATCCATTCTATAAATTTGCGTGCAAAGGTACAAAAAAAAACACATTTCTACAAATTTATTTTGGTGTATCAAATATTTTTTATACTTTTGCGCCGTTTTTTGCGGATTTTTGGGAGGAGATAACATTATTTATTAACTAAAACAACAAAAAAGATGAAGAAGATTTTTATCTCTGGGGCATTATTGATGGGGAGTCTGGTTATGTTGGCCGGTGGAACAGTAACTAACACGAACATGTCTGCAGCTTACCTTCGTAATCCTGCGCGCGAGGGCGCTATTGACATTGATGGCATTTATTACAATCCTGCAGGAACGGCTTTTTTGCCGAATGGCATCCATGCTTCGGTAGGAATGCAAACAGCAATTCAAGAACGAAACACGAAAGTGACCTTTGAACCGTTTGCTTTGAACAAAGACCATATCGGTAACCCAACCTTTAAGTACAAAGGCAAAGCCTTTGCTCCGGTTATTCCGTTTGCTCGTCTCGCATACAACTGGGATAGATGGAATATCCAAGCTTCGTTTAATGTTGTCGGTGGCGGCGGAAAATGTAAATTCCAAGACGGTATAGGTCTGCTGGAGCGTGTGTTGGCAGCCAAAGCCTACCAACTGCAGGCCGGCACAGGTCAACCTGTAGCATATAGCTTGTATTCCGATATCGTCGGCGAATCGTATCAGTTCGGCGTTTATGTAGGAACCAGTTATGAGATTATCAAGGACCATTTGGCCGTTAGCTTAGGTCTGCAAACCGTATATGCTACCAATAGCTATGAAGGCGGGTTGAGCGGCATGAAGATGTGGATGGGTAACAACTATGATGTTCCTGCCTATAATTATTTATTAGGTATGGCTCAACAAGTTCCAGATCCCAACACACAAGCCGTCTTACAAGCAACTGCTGAGAGCGTTAAGGAAATCCCGGATGTGCTGTTGGATTGCACGCAGAAAGGCTTTGGCGCCACTCCGGTTATCGGTATTGACTATCGCTTGAACGAGAAACTCAACATTAGTGCCCGTTGGCAGTTCCAAACCTATCTAAAAATGAAAACGAAGGCCAGTAACAGTCCTGCCGCTAAACAGGGAGAGGTGGCCGCTCAACTGAAGAACGCACAAGACGGAGAGAGTTTCCGTAGCGATATTCCGGGATATTTGATGACCGGTATTCAGTATGCTCCCATTAAGCCCTTGCGTCTGGCTGTTTCCTATCGTTACTTTGACGAGAAACACGCTGAGCGTGAGAATATTTCCGGTCTTAAAAATAACAAGGACAACCCGGGTACGCACGAGGTATGCTTCGGCTTAGAATGGGATATCTTCAAATACCTCACCTTCTCTTGCGGTTACCAAGGCGGTATCTATCAGTTAAGAGACAAAGAGATGTCGGATTTGGACTTCCAGGTGAATAGTAACTCTATTTTGATGGGTTTCCGTGTGAACATCAACGAGCACTGGAACCTCGACTTAGGTTACATGCACTCTTTCTACGACACCCGCAAGGTGACCACACAAGTTCCTATTACCGAGACTGCCAGTCTGCCCTATCTCGTAGACTTCTCGCGTAAGAATGATGTAGTGGGTATTGCTGTTAACATGTGCTATTAATTCGTCTAAATGCCACGAAGACTAATAGTTATTTTATGCTGCCTACTTAGTATTTGTTCGTGGGCTAAGCATGACAGTATTCCATACGAACTGGCCTACCGTGTGAGCGGTATGGCCGGTTCGCTCATTCGAGACGACAAGGTTGACGCCTTTATTGATCGTCCTGTCGTAGGAGGTTCGTTTGCCGTCGAGTTTCTGCCAACCGGACGTTTGAAAAGCTTGCAGCAATGGAATAATGCTTCTATCGGCGTAGGGGCGACGTTTCTTAATATGGGCAACGACCGTATGCTCGGTCAGGTTATCGCGGTGCACGGCCATCTAAATACTCCTTTTGTGCGTCTCCCGCATTTTATTTTTGGTATTCGTCCGAGTGTCGGATTGGCCTTTGCCACAAAGACTTACAGCAATACTCTTCCTTCGCAATACCAACGCTATTCGCGTATTGCAGACGACAACGGAAAGCCCATAGCGAACCAATCTATCGGTAGCGTTGTTAATGCCTATTTGGCGCTGGAGTTATTCATGGCTTTTCCTATCGTCAATGGCTTCGACATTACTCTTTCCGGAGGATGGCATCACGTATCCAATGGTAGCATCTTGCACCCTAACGGGGGCTACAACATGCTAAATGGTCAATTGGGCCTGCGCTATACTCCCGGATTGGACGATAAACACCACACCAAACCGCTGTACCAAGCGCCTCAACCGCGGGTGCCAAAACGTCTATACGAAGATGTGGACAAGAAATGGGATGTTGAGGTATTCGCAACGGGAGGAATCAAGCAGAACTACTACCGCGACAACCAGGATAAAATGCAATTTTACGGTGTCGCTTCTATTGGTATTGCAGCCCATTGGATTCCGCTCAGTATCTTTAAGTTAGGCGCAGGTATAGATGCCTTCTATGATGGCTATTATTCGGCCGTAAGTGCAGACCTGATACCATCAGGAAGTGACCAACCGAAACATACAACTTGGTTCAAAAAAACCTATCTTGCTAAGAGCGACATTAAGAACTGCTTCCGCGTTGGTTTCAGCCTCCAACCGGAGTTCGTCATCGGACGTCTTACTGCCGGACTACACATTGGTTTTTATTTCTTCGATCCTATCAAAAATTTAGAGCCTTACAACGAGGCTAAGAAGGCTGACGATAACAACAAAAGTCTTCACCGCTCTATTTTCTACTCTTACGACCTGGCCAATGCCAGCACAAAGCAAGACGGCTGGTTGTACACCCGCTTCGTTCTTAAGTACTTATGTACCGACCACCTGTTCGTACAATTGGGGTTGAAGACCCACGGTGTGCGGGCAGAATTTATAGACGCCGGATTAGGTCTGCGCTTCTAATTGTGGCATAATCTGCCTCTATTTCGATAAAAAATTACAAAAAATTTGTGTATTTGCAAAAATCTTCGTATCTTTGCAGGCTAAATTGCGCGAATATGCGCGCGTATGTATGGATTATAAGTACTTAAACCATATCGACAGTCCTGCGGATTTGAAGCAATTGGATCGCTCCGTTTTGCCTGAGGTTTGTAGCGAATTGCGGGACTTTATTATTCGGGAATTGAGTCATAATCCCGGTCACTTGGCCTCCTCGTTGGGGACGATAGAATTGACGGTGGCATTACATTATGTCTTCAATACACCCGATGATAAACTGGTCTGGGACGTTGGTCACCAGGCTTATGCTCATAAGATTCTAACCGGCCGACGTGACCGTTTCTCTACTAATCGTCAATTCCGGGGCTTAGCTCCCTTCCCCACTCCTGCAGAGAGCGAATACGATGCCTTTATTGCCGGACACGCTTCTAATAGTATTTCTGCTGCCTTGGGGATAGAAATAGGTTCGGAGATGCGTCATGAGAATCGCAATGTCGTAGCTATTATCGGTGACGGAGCTATGACGGGAGGCTTGGCTTTTGAGGGCATCAACAACACCTCGATGGACAAGAACAACTTGCTCATCATCCTCAACGACAACAATATGGCCATCGACCCTATCAAAGGTGGTTTCACACAGTATTTGGTCGACATGACTACCAGCGAAAGCTACAACAAACTGCGTTGGAATCTGTACAAGATGGCTCTTAAACTGCACTTGATAGATGCACGCCGAACAGATAAGATGCGCCGCTTTAATAATAACCTCAAGACTATTTTGACGCGTCAGCCGGCTAACATCTTCCAGGGGTTGAATCTGCGTTACTTTGGGCCAGCCGATGGACACAATGTAGACGACCTGGTGCGTATCCTTACTGAAATCAAGCACCATCGTGGACCTAAGGTCCTGCATATTATTACAAAGAAAGGCAAAGGCTACGAACCTGCTGAGAATGACCAGACCGTTTGGCATGCTCCGGGTGAATTTAATGTCGAGTCTGGCATACGCAATGCCTCTTCCGGTACGGATGTTAATCCCCTATGGCAAGAGGTCTTTGGTCAGACACTACTTGAGTTGGCACGACAAGACGAGACCATTGTCGGTATTACGCCGGCTATGCCTTCAGGATGCTCTATGACCATCATGCAGAAAGAGTTTCCCGAACGTGTCTTCGATGTGGGAATCGCCGAAGGACACGCTGTTACGTTCTCAGCCGGCCTGGCCAAACAAGGGATGAAGCCATTCTGCAACATCTACTCCAGTTTTATGCAGCGTGCGTATGACAACATCATTCACGATGTAGCTCTGCAGCGCTTGCCTGTAGTACTATGTATCGACCGGGCAGGCATAGTAGGTAATGATGGTGCCACTCATCACGGATTACTTGACTTAGCCTACCTGCGTCCTGTCCCCAACATGACCATCGGTGCGCCGCGTACGGCTGACGACTTGCGTGCTATGATGCACTTAGCAGCCTCTTTTGACGCTCCTATAGCCATCCGTTACCCACGTGGTCGCACATCGCAACTCTCACCCGACGAGCCTCATATCCCCGTTGTAGTAGGACAAGGAGCATGCCTACGACAAGGTACAGATTTGGCTGTTCTCACCTTAGGCGCTATTGGCAACACAGCAGCCGATGCAATAGCACAGTTGTACGAACAAGGATACAAGATTGCACATTATGATATTCGTTGGCTTAAACCGATAGATACTAAACTGTTAGATGAGGTGGGAACACACTTCAAACGGGTGGTAACTATCGAAGACGGAGTGATAGCCGGAGGTTTGGGAAGCGCCGTCGTCGAGTATTTTGCCGACAAAGGTTACACGGCTTCCGTTACCCGATTAGGTATTAACGATCAATTTGTAGAACATGGCAGCACGAAGGAACTGTACCAATTGCTGCATTTAGATAAACAAGGATTATGCGAATCATTATTGCAGGCGCTGGGGAGGTAGGCACTCACCTAGCCAAATTGCTCTCGCGCGAAAACATGGACATCAGCCTTATGGACGAATTCCCAGAGCGTTTGGGAGATCTGGCTGCTAACTATGACATCATCACTAAGGTAGGCAACCCCACCTCTATCCACGATTTGCGGGATATTGGTGTCAAAGGGGCAGATCTGTTTATCTCCGTTACGCCCCACGAGACGGAGAATATGACAGCCTGTATGATTGCCAAACAATTAGGTGCCCGCCGCACCTTGGCGCGTATTGACAACTACGAGTATCTGCTGCCCGAGAACCGTGCATTCTTCGAGGATATGGGATTGCATCACCTTATCTATCCGGAGGTGTTAGCGGCGCACGAGATAGTAGAGTCGCTTAAGAACTCATGGCTGCGCTATCATATTAGCCTATGCGACAATGCTTTGGAACTATGCGTAGTCAAGATTCGCGAGAATGCGGATATCATTGGTCACAAGTTTATGTCCGGCTATTTTGCGGACGGACGTTACCGTATTGTAGCTATCAAACGAGGCACAGAGACGATTATTCCTCGCGGCACTGATGAAGTAGAACTTGGGGACATGATCTATGCGATCTGCACCAAGGACAATATGGAATTCTTGCGCGAACAGACCGGTAAGGTTAAGCGTGAGATTCAAAATATCATCTTCTTTGGCGGCACACGCATGGCTCAAAAGGCTGTACAGAACCTTCCTCATGAATTGAACATCAAGATTCTGGAAGCAGACCGAGACCTCTGTACCCGCTTGAGCGAAAAGGTAGACAATGCCCTCATTATCCATGCTGATGGTAGCGACATGCAGGCTCTGCAAGAAGAGGGCATACAGGATGCAGATGCATTTGTGGCCGTAACGGATTCCAGCGAAGCGAATATCTTTGCCTGCTTGGCTGCTAAACGCTTTGGTGTACATAAGACGATTGCTGACGTTGAGAATATCGATTATATCTCAATGGCCGAAGGTTTGGATATCGGCACCGTGCTGAATAAGAAGACAATTACCGCTAGTTATATTTATCAAATGCTCCTCAATGCCAGTGTATTAAATGTGCGCAACCTCACTTCTGCCGATGCAGAGATTGTGGAATTTATGGCTCTGGAAGGCAGTCGCGTAACGCGCGGTCGTGTACGCGATATTAACCTGCCCTATGACGCTACTATAGGTGCCATCGTTCGGGCTGATGAAGGTATATTGGTGAATGGTGAGACAGAGATTTTGCCGGGCGACCGCGTAGTCGTTTTGTGCAAGAATGATAGTCTCAGACTGATGGAAAAGTATTTTAAAAACTGAGTGCATCATTTATGACACGTGTATTTAACACCAGACTGGTTTACAGGACGATGGGCGCATTATTGCTTATCGAGGCCGTCTTTATGCTCTTGGCATTGGGCGTCAGTTGGTGGTACGACGAGCCGGATAGTTGGGCTTTTGAGGTTTCGACGGTCTTAACGTGCTTAGCGGGTGTATTAGGCCTGATAGCCGGTCGTCAGGCGCCGGGGCGCGTAGGCGAACGCGAGGGCTATTTTATCGTAGCCTGCGTGTGGGTGGTGATGTCTATCTTTGGTCTCCTGCCGTTCTACCTATCGGGCTGCGTAAGTACGATTACCGATGCATGGTTTGAGACCATGTCCGGCTTCACTACTACGGGTGCCACTATCCTACCCGATGTGCAGTCGTCCACTCATAGTATCCTCTTTTGGCGCGCCTTGATCCAATGGCTTGGTGGTATGGGCATCATCGTTCTTAGTATAGCCATCCTGCCCATGTTCGGCTTGGGGGGCATGCAGTTGTATGCGGCTGAGGTGACGGGTGTGAGTTACGAAAAACTCAGTCCTCGTATTGCCGCCACGGCGCAACATATGTGGCTGACCTACGTCCTGCTCACGGTGGGCGAGAGCGTCTTGCTGTATCATTTTGGCATGCGTCCCTTTGATGCTATCTGTCACTCGTTTGCTACTATCTCTACCGGGGGATTCTCTACTCGTAACCTCTCGTTGATGGAGTACGGACCGGCCATACAATGGACCGTCACTGGTTTTATGTTCCTATCGGCCATCAACTTTACACAACTTATCTACCTATTCCGCGGTCGTCCTTCGCGCCTGTTCAAGGATGAAGAGACACGTTGGTATTCGGGTGCTGTTGTCTTAGGTTCGTTAGCTTTAGCTATAGGATTGTTTGTTTACTACGGTTTGATACCTTATCTGCAGCATCTTACTTCGCTCCATACTTTGTGGTCCGTCTTCGTACGTACTTTGAGCAAAGGTTCGTTTATGGCTGTTAGTGCCATTACCGGTACAGGCTTCGCCGTTGACGATTATATGTTGTGGCCACCGTTGTTGTGGGCTATCGTCTTCTTTATGATGTTCACCGGAGGAGCCAGCGGTTCAACATCCGGAGGTATTAAATGGGTGCGTATCGGTATATTTGCCAAATCGGCCCTGACGGAATTGGACCGTCGTATCCATCCTAATGCCGTTATACCCGTACGTTTCAACGGACAGGCGCTCACACAGCAGACGACAAGTAATGTAATGGCGTTTATGTTCTTCTATATCGCTATTATTGTTATGTCTATTTTAGTCTTCTGTGCCACAGGTATTCCTTTTGATGAGGCGATAGGCACTTCTATCTCCGCCATTGGTAATGTCGGCGCCAGTATAGGCAGTTTCGGACCCAGCGGCACTTATGCCGAGTTCCCGATGGCTGCTAAGTGGTTTATGACCTTTGTCATGCTTATTGGTCGCCTGGAGATATTTACTGTGTTGCTCTTGTTCTCCAAAACCCTCTGGAAGAAATAGTATGAAACCCATTCGCATCTTTCTCTTTATCCTGCTCACGCTGGCAGTATTAGCAGTAGTATGTTGGCTTTTGCCAACCAAGAGCTATATTGCCGGCAACGAGTTACGTAGTCCACAACTGCGTGAAGTCTTGGAGATTGAGGACGCGCTGCCGACAGATACCGTAGCGGCAGAGTCGGTTGATACAATAGCGGCAGAGCCTGTGCTGCGGGACACCATCGTTCGCGATACCGTGGTGGCTAAGCCTAAGCCCCAACCGCGGCCAAAGCGTGTGGTGCCGGTTGTTGAAGAAGAGGAGGATACAGCAGCAGATACTATTGACACACATATTTATCTCACTCGTTTCTATGCGGCGCTGCAAGGTGCTGATACTGCTGTAGTGCGTGTCGTGCACTATGGTGACTCGCAGGTCGAAGGCGACCGCATCACGATGATGGTGCGCCGTGCTTTGCAGGGGCGTTATGGCGGAGGAGGTGCTGGCCTGGTGCCGCTGCATCAGACTATCCACATGCGTACCGTCACCCATACGCTTACTATGAATGGTGCTACGCAGAGTGCCGGACAAGGCCCCAAGCGATACCTCGTCTATGGTCCTAAGTCTAACCGCCGCGAGGGCAACCTCTACGGACCGATGGGTCAGGTTGCAGTGATGAATACGGCGCTGGTCAAGGGAAGCGACAGTCTCACATTGCACTTATCTACTACTAAGGAGTCCATCGGCGAACGCTATTACAACCGCTTACGCGTCTTGCGTAGTGCCGGTGTGCAGGCTAAAGTGGGTCAACATCAGGTGCCTCTCAACGGCACACTCACCCTGCCGGACAGTACGTCTAAGGTCACTCTTCAGTTATGTGGCCAAGGCGATGTGTACGGCATCTCGATGGAGAGCGACAAAGGGGTCGTAGTAGACAATATTCCCATGCGCGGCTGTGCTGGCACTATCTTTACCGGCATAGCGGCTGAACAATTGCAAACTTTCTTTGACGCTACCCAAACGCGCCTCATCATCCTGCAGTACGGAGGTAATGTGGTGCCGTATACCAAGACGAAGATGGATGTGCGCAAGTACATCGAGCGCATTCGTCGCCAGGTACAATACCTCAAACGTTGTGCGCCGGAGGCGGATATCTTATTTATCGGGCCATCGGACATGGTGCAGCGTGACGGAGGAAACATACAGACCTACCCTATGGTGCCTGTGATGGATACGATGCTTCAGCGTTTAGCCGTAGACGAACAGATTGGTTATTACAGTCTCTTCCGTGCCATGGGCGGTCGTGGGGGGATGCAGCGTTGGCGCGAGGCCGGGTTAGCCGGTAGCGATTATATTCACTTTACCCGTCGCGGAGCCGATAAGGCCGGCGAACAGTTAGCCAAGTGGTTGATGAACGAGTAGATGGGATTCCTGCGTCACATATTTGCCTTCGACAGTCATAGTCCGCTGCTCTTTACCCAGTTGTATTTTTGGGTCTTTCTGGCTATTGTGTACGGTGGTTTCGCACTGATTATGATGCGTCAGACGCGCCGACGTCTGCACCTTAGGAATGTCTACCTGATGCTCGTCAGTTGGTTCTTCTACTATAAGACCAGCGGCATCTTCCTCTTTATCTTAGCAACCCTGACGCTTAGCAACTGGCTGTTGGCGTTTGCTGTCCGTCGGGCGCGAGACAGGCAGGCTGATATGCGGGCACGCATGTGGATGACGCTTAGTATACTTATCAACTTAGGTTTCCTGTTCTATTATAAGTATGCCTATTTCGGTGTCGACGTCTTCAATTCCGTTTTTGGGACACATTATTCGATAGTGGATAAGATTATCCTGCCGGTAGGTATCTCGTTCTATGTCTTCCAGGTTACCTCGTATATCGTGGACGTGTATCGTCGTACAGTACAGCCGGTGCGTAACATCCTGGATTTCGGTTTTTATGTCTCTTTCTTCCCGCAACTGGTGGCAGGTCCTATCGTGCGGGCATCGGAGTTTATTCCGCAACTGTATAAGCCTTTCTCGCTGAGCCATCGCATGTTTGGTTTGGCTGTATTTTGGATACTCAACGGACTGACCAAGAAGGTGCTGCTAAGTGATTATCTGGCAGTCAACCTTATTGACCGAGTCTTTGATAACCCGCTGCTCTTTACGGGTTTTGAGAACCTCTTTGCCCTCTTTGCCTACTCGCTTCAGGTCTATGCCGACTTCTCCGGTTATACGGATATCGCTACGGGCGTAGCGTTGCTGTTGGGCTTCTATCTGCCGCAGAACTTCGACTCGCCTTATAAGTCGCGCAACCCGCAAGAGTTTTGGCGTCGTTGGCACCAGTCGCTCAGTCGTTGGCTCAAATCGTATGTCTATATTCCCTTAGGCGGCAATCGTACGTTGTTGGGACGCAAGGTGAATAAGTTATGGGCCTCGAATGTCAACTCTTTCCTGACAATGCTGATAGGCGGTCTATGGCACGGAGCGTCGTGGAACTTCGTTATCTGGGGCGGCTTGAATGGTATCGGAATGATTGTGGCTAAATGCTGGAAGGCGTTGAAAGATGCCGTATGGGGAGCTGTTACACGCCGATGGACCTTGCCTTCGGGACCGCGTATACAGGCGTTGAAGATTCATCTACTGCGGGTAGATAACCTCATCTGCATCCTGCTCACCTTTACGTTTATTACCTTCACGCGCCTGTTCTTCCGTTCGGGCAGCAACCTCGACCCGGCAACAGCCAACCGCGTAGCGTGGGAGACGGCAGTGATGATGATGCAGCAGATCAGCGGAGCGTGGGACAGTGCTATTATCCCCTCGTTCCTATGGCAATACCGCAGTGTCGTACTGCTCTTTATTATCGGCATGTCCATCCATTGGCTGCCGACGCATTTCAAACGCTGGTATCGTCTTAACTTTGCTCTTTTGCCCTGGTGGGTGATTATGTTGATAGTAGTGGCTGTAGTGATGATAGTGTACCAATTTGTCACCGCTGACCTCCAGCCCTTCATCTACTTCCAATTCTAAAATCCCTAATTCCTAATCGAACATCGCTAATCGAATATCCCATATTATCGGCCTCACAGGTGGCATCGGCAGCGGCAAGAGTTTTGTCGCTCAGGGCTTAGTGCTGTTGGGGTTTCAACTCTACGACACCGACCGTGAAGCCAAGCGCCTCATCCTTAGCGATGCGTCTGTCCGACAGGCTATTATTGCCTTGCTGGGATCTGAGGCGTATGCCGATGGCGTATATCAGACGGCGTATGTAGCCTCACGCGTCTTTGCCGATGCGGCCCTGCTGCAGGCGTTAAACGCTATAGTGCACCCTGCCGTCATACGTGATATACAGCTACGCACACAGCAGGGCGATTGGGTGATTGAGTCTGCCCTGCTCTTCTCCAGCGGCATCGCTGAACTATGCGACAAGACGATACTGGTTACCGCGCCCGAAGAAGTGCGCATACAGCGTGTCGTGCAGCGCGATAAGACGGATGCCGAGCAGGTTCGCACACGTATACACGCACAGGAAGCCGAACAGGATTGGGCGGCGCAAGCAGATATAATAGTCCTTAATGACGGAACTTCAACACAAGAACAGTTATGCAGATACATAGTGCACAATTTGTAATCTCCTCGCCGGACGTGATGCAGTGTCCGCAGTCGCGATTGCCGGAGTATGCTTTTATCGGGCGATCCAATGTGGGTAAGTCATCACTCATCAATATGTTATGCCGTCAGCCGCAGTTGGCTAAGACGGGTCAGAAACCCGGTAAGACACTTCTTATCAACCATTTTATCATCGATGGTACATGGCATTTAGTCGACTTGCCGGGTTATGGATATGCCCAGGCAGGCAAGGCACAACGCGAACGGCTGCGCAAGATGATTGAGCGTTATTGTCTGTTGCGTGAAGCGCTCGTCAGCCTGTTTGTGCTCATCGACTGCCGTCTGGCGCCGCAGACCGTCGACCTGGAGTTTATCCAATGGTTGGGTGAGAATGAGATACCCTTCTCGCTGGTGTTTACCAAAGCTGATAAGTTGGGCCGTGTTCGCCTGGCAGAGAATATAGAGGCGTATAAGCAGCAGCTATTGGAGAGCTGGGAAGAGTTGCCGCCTATCTTTGTTACCTCTGCGGAGTCGGGTCTGGGACGCGACGAACTATTGGAATATATTGACCAACTAAACCACGCTGACCTTGGATAACGATTTTCTTATCTTTCGCTGTGCCAATGCCTCGCGGGCTATTCGGCATCATCTGCGTGAGGCGCGTGAGGAGCGCCGTCCGTATGTCTTTGTTACAGATACGATGCGTCCGTCGCCCCTGGTGGGTTTTGTGGAGCACGCTGAGCCTGTCGCTACGCCCCTGCCTCTCCTGGTGCCGGTGACTATGCTTGAGGAAGAGGTGTATAAGGCTGAACTGTGTACCTACTTGGCGCGCAAGACGGGTGCGGAAATCGTGCTCTTAGTGCCTAACGATGTCGGCTCTAAGGCTAAGACCAATATCCAACGTATCGTCACCCATATCCGGTCGGTTGCGGAGCGGACGGAAGTGGATATTCATTACCGTGTAGAGGAAGGACTGAAGGACTCGTTCTCGCTCTATCGCGAGGCGGCCGAACTTACGCACGCGAATACAGCAACGCCTTATGGGGCGCTTATCTTAACGGCCAGCAGGGAATACGGTTTAGATGATTGGCTCTTTGGTCCGGCAGAATACCATGCTATTCGGCGAAGCCTGACGCCGGTGTTCTTACTCAATCCGCGTGAAGACCTCTTCTCGCTCTGCGATTGAGTTATTTCTTGAGTTCGTACTCCAACAATTGGATATCGTGCCTCAATACCTTGTCGTAGGTCATCTGCTCTTTGATGGTATTGTAAGCATAGATAAGGGTCGCGTGTGAGCGTTTACCCACTTTGGCGGATATATCCAGGTACGAGCGGTCGGTCAGTTCTTTACTCAAATACACAATCATCTGCCGAGCCTGCACGACACTCTTCTCACGGGTGCGCGACTTGATGCTCTTCTCCGGTATATTGGTATGCTCACATACGGCACCTACGATATCTTCTATTGCTATCTCCTTAGAGTATACGGGCACCAGACGACTTACTACCTGCTTAGCCAAGTCCATCGTTATCTCCGACTCCATAAGCGTAGCGTAGGCCATAAGCGAAGCCAAGATACCCTCTATGTCGCGTACGTTTTGGCAGGCGTTATCGGTGATGTAGTCGATGATCTCGTCGCTCAGTTCGATACCGTCGCGACGCATCTTGTCAATCAAGATGTTGCGGCGCAACTCTCTGTCAGGACGCTTGATCTCTACTGACAATCCCCATTTGAATCGGGTAAGCAGACGCTCCTCAACATCGTGCAACTGCAGCGGCGAGCGGTCGCTGGTCAGGATCAGCTGCTTGCGCATCTGGTGCAGGTAGTTGAAGATGTGGAAGAAGGTATCCTGCGTGCCTTTGAGCCCGGCAAAGAATTGGATATCATCTATGATCAGCACATCTACCCCCTGATAGAATAACAAGAATTCAGGTATCTTGTTTTGATTGTGTGCGTCTTGGAACTGGAGTTTGAAAGTGTTGGCACTCACGTATAGTACGCGTTGCGTATTCATCATACGGGCTATCTGGTTGCCGATGGCATTCGCCAGATGCGTTTTGCCTACTCCGCTTCCGCCATAGATAAAGAGAGGATTGAAGACGGTCTTGCCGGGCTCTTTGGCTATTGCAACAGCAGCAGTACGGGCCAACTTATTAGTCTCGCCTGCTACAAAATTGGCAAAGGTATAGTTTTCGTTCAATTGGGTATCCCAATTCGTTACCTTATTATTCGTGTACGTGTGCACGGGAAGGACGGCAGGCATAGCGGTACTCTCCGAGGGGTACGTAGTAGCTGTTCCGGAAGTTGAGTCCACCAATACACGGTATTCGAGTTGGGTATCAGAACCGAAGAAACGACGGATGACGCGGCTGAGCAGGTCGATGTAGTTCTCCTCAATATATTGAGCTACGAACTGACTCTTCACGCGCAGCACGAGTGTATTGTCGTGGAAGTCATGAGCCTCCAGCGCCGCAAACCATGTATTGAACACGGTAGGCGTGAGGTTGTCTTTTAGTACCTCCACGCACTTACGCCATACTATGTTTACTTCTTGGTTCAAATTTGTCGTTTTAGCGAAATCGAGTGCAAAGGTATACTTTTTTTAGCAAACCACCAAATCTTTCATTTGTGAAATTTTACACAAACGAAAAGGTATATAGATAATCAGCGACTTATGATTATGTAACTGAATATCAGCGCCTTGCAAAAGTTATAAACACCTAAACGCTTGATTTTCACACCCCCGTCAAAAAAATGTTTCACGGCCTTTTCGTGGAACATTTTTTGTAAATGACTGATAGTGGTGCAATTACTAAAAAAATGCACTCAAACCATCATTTAGAATCTTTTTAAATGCTATTTCTTCTTTTTCTTCTTGTCCTTAGCTCCGAACAATGAGAAGTGGACATAGCGTTTGGGGTTAGCTTTGAGGTCGGTAACCAGACTGTCTACAGAGACAACGGTGGAGTCGATATGGGTATACAGGCTCTTGTCGTTAAGCAACAGTCCGAGGGTGCCTTCTTTGGTAGTGAGTATCGTTTGTACGGTATCCAATACGTTGTCTACACGTTGTGCGATGCCCTGTATATCAGCGGATTTGACGTCTTGCACTACTATCTTGGCATCAGCCATCAACGTATCGGCATTGGTGATGATGGTGGGCAGTTTGTCGTGGGTGATGTGACGTATGTCGTTGGCGCTGACGCTCAGGTCGTCGGAGATGCGTTCTACGTTAGCCAAGGCTTTCTGGAGGTGTCCGCCGGCTATCTGACTCTGGACCGTTCCTACCAACTCATCTACGCTGGCCACCAGGCTGTCAACCTTAGCCAACAGTTCGTTCTCTATCTTGTCCATCAGTCCCTGCTGTACGGCGGCAGGTATCTCGTCGCCGGAGGCTATATAGACGGGATTAGCCGTTACAGGTACTTCTATGGAGATAGCCTTACCGCCGAGCATTCCGTCAGAGATGAGGAGCATAGACGAGCCTTCAGGCAAGTCGATGTCTCGGTCGATAGAGACGGTTACGCGGAAGGCTTGCTCTTGGGTGAAGTCGTAGTAGATATGTTCTACTTGTCCTACTTTGTATCCGCGGATATATACGGGAGCTTGTTCAGTCAGTCCGCCTACGTTCTCATAGACGCCCACATAGCGGTGAACGGGTGAGAAGATGTTGACTCCCTTAAGGAAGTGGAGTCCGAAAAACAATAAAAAAGCACATACGATAGCCAGTATGGCCACTTTAATCTCTCTGGCGTGTTTCATGAGATGATTATAATTCTTAATTTTTAATTCTTAATTTCAACGACAAAGCATCCGGGGAACTGTTCCTCCAGGCTTTTCTTCAGTGTTACGGCCTCGCTGCGGGTGGCGCAGTTGCCGTACATATATTTATATATGCCGTTTACCTCGCGGTAGGTATAGCCTTTTAGTCCTTTGAAGTTACGGTCGCCTTCGGGCAGAATAGTCTTCGATACGAACAACTGCACGCGCCACGTCGAGGCCGTAGAGGCTGTCGGTGTTGCAGCAGGTTCTGCTACACTCTCTACTCTCGGCTCTTGACTCTTAACTCTCGGCTCTTGACTCTCTGCTCTCGGCTCTTCGCTCTTAGCTCCTTTCTCTTTGCTCTGCGGCTTATAGTACTGTGCAAAGGCAGTAAACAGGGCTTCCGTTATCTCGCGTTTACCTTGGTCGGAGGCCAAGTATTTCTCTTCGTCTACGTTGGACACGAATCCCATCTCGACAAGCACGCTGGGGCAGGCACTCTTGAGCAGCACCCAGAAAGCGGCTTGCCGTACTCCCCTATCCTCGCGTTTGAGACCTTTGGTGAACTGGTCTTGTACGAGGCTGGCGAACTGCAGCGATTGGTCGAGGTACATATTTTGCATCAGGTCGAACATGATATACGACTCGACGGAGTTGGGGTCAAATCCCTGGTAACGGGTCTTATAGTCGGCCTCCAGTTTCATCACGGCATTCTCGCGCATCGCAACGTCGAGATTCTTGCCGGTGTCGTCCGAACCCAAGATAAACACTTCTGCTCCGTGTGAGGCTTTATTCTCGGCGGCGTTGGTATGGATGCAGATGAACAGGTCAGCTTTGTTCTTATTAACGATATTAGCGCGTTCTTGCAACTGCAGGAAGACATCGCTGGAGCGTGTGAGGATTACTTTTACCTCGGGATAGGCGGTGCGTATCTTAGAGGCGAGGCGCAGGCTGACGTCTAAGTTCAGGTCTTTCTCTTGCACTTTGCGTCCTACGGCTCCGGCATCTTTTCCGCCGTGTCCGGCATCGATGACTACTACGAACGGTGCTGCCTGACACATCATCGCCAGGCATAGCATCAGCATTCCTATCGTTCTTCTCCAACGCATAACAACGCAATTTGGTTGCAAAGGTACAACTTTTTCGGCGATTATGCAAATTTAATTCTTAATTTTTAATTTTTAATTCAAATATTTGCACATCTACGAATATTTTTGTACTTTTGCAGTCGCAATGACGTACGATGCCCTCATAACCCGTTGGAAACAGGAGCAATTTGCTCCCGTCACCTTGCTATGCGGCGAGGAGAGTTATTATATCGATTGCGCGAGTGCGTACGCTGAGGAGCACATCTTGGACGCTATGTCGCGTGAGTTTGACCAGGTCGTTATCTATGGTAAGGACCTGCCGGGCTTAGATATAGCGCCTGCGGTGGACCAGGCTCGTGGTTTTGCTATGATGGGTGGCCATAAGGTCGTCATCGTACGCGAGGCGCAGACGATTAAGAAATGGGATGCCCTGTCGCTGTATATGGATAATCCCCAACCCTCGTCGCTGCTCATACTATGCTATAAGTATGGTCTGCCGGATAAGCGTCTGACGCTGTGGAAGAATTTCGAGAAGAAAGGCGGCGACCTCATGCAGTCGGATAAGTTACGCGATAACCAGGTGGCGGGTTGGATAACCAATTACCTCATCGCCCGTCAGTTGCAGGTCACGCCGCGTGTGCCGCAGATGTTAGCCGACTATATAGGCAACGACCTGACGGCTATCGTGGGCGCGTTGGATAAGTTGGTAGACGGTCGTCCCGAAGGTGTGTCGCTTATTGATGAGACGCTGGTGGAACGCAATGTGGGTATCAGTAAGGACTATAATATCTTTGAACTCCAGGATGCGCTTATCAAGGGTGATGTTGTTAAGGCCAACCGTATCACGCGTTATTTTGCTTCGTCTAAGGACCATCCTATGGTTAAGGAGTTGGGTATCTTGTATGCTTTCTTTGCTAACCTGATGATTTACCATTACCTGCCCGATAAGTCGGACCGTGCCGTAGCCGCCGCGTTGGGTATCAATCCTTATTTTGCACGCGATTATGCCGCTGCTGCGCGTCGTTTCAATGCCGGTAAGACCTTTGCTATCATCGGCTGGTTCCGTGATACCGATGCCCGTCTCAAGGGTATCAACAACCCTTCCGCCAAAGACGATGACCTGTGGAAGGAGTTAATCTACAAGATTCTACATTAACCTTCAGCCAATAAGTGTTGATATGACAGTTCCTTTTTTGAGTTTACATGACGTCACGGCGATGCGGTCGGACACTCTTTCTACCCGGGTAAGAACCTCGGAGCCTTAGGCGATGCAGGAGCGGTGACTACTCATGATGCGGCGCTGGCGTCTGCTGTGCGTGCGTTGGCTAACTATGGCTCGCAGCGCAAGTATGTGTTCAAATATGCGGGACGGAACAGCCGTTTGGATGAAATCCAGGCTGCGATTTTGGACGTGAAGCTGAAGTATTTAGACGCAGACATCGCGAAGCGTCAAGAAGTAGCTAAATACTACTATGAGAGGATTGATAATCCTTTAGTTGAGCTGCCTGAACGACTGCCGGACGAGAACAACGTTTATCACCTCTTCCCCGTGCTGGTGAAGAACTCCTTCCCTTCAGGGAGGGACGGGGTAGGCTCGTTACGCGACGCTTTACACGACTATCTTGCTGAACGCGAGATTGGTACGGTCATCCACTATCCCATCGCTCCGCATCAGCAGGAGTGCTATGCGCGTGAAGCTTGGAACCTGCCGCAACTCTCGTTGCCCATCACTGAGTTCCTCGCCAATGCCGAGCTGTCGTTGCCTATCAGTCCCTGCATGACACCGGAACAGATAGCCTACGTCGTTGAGTGCGTCAATAACTTCGTATGATACGATGCTCCCTTTTCAACAAATCTGCATAAAAATGGCATACAAATTTGCGTATGTCATTTTTTTTGTGTAATTTTGCGGCGCAAAATCTTAAAGGAACGATTTATGGAGGCTCAGATGAGAACATTACAGGTAACTCTGCCCGTGGTAGATGCAGCATTTCTGCGTCGTCAATCGCGTAATATGGGTTGGCATGTTACCACTATTCGTCCGAAACGTGCAGTAACTCCCAAGGTAAAGATGACCGAGGAGGAGTTTCGCGCTAAGTTAGCATACTCCAGTGCCCAAGCAGAGGCCGGACACTACATTGAGAAAAAACCGGAAGAGACGGTTGAACAATTTATAGACAGATTATTATGTATATAATCCGGTTCTCCGAAGAGGCTCAACGCGATGTTGTACTTTTGCGCAAAAATGCACCTCTTGCGTTCAAGAAATTTCTCAAGTTAGTCGGGGAATTGGAGGAACACCCTCGTACGGGAACAGGACAAGTGGAGCGTTTACGGCATTTTAAGAATGAGACATGGTCGCGCCGTATCAACCGCGAGCATAGACTTGTATATGAAATCCACGATGATCAAATATTGGTTTTGGTAATATCCTCTTTTGGTCATTACGAATAAGTTATCGCCGCACCGCGGGCGTAAAAAGCGGTCGTCGCTCACCGACGTTAAACAGGAGGACAAGCGCAAGTGTGCGCTATATAGATAAAGCATTATAGCTAAGAACTTGGGTTCTTCTAAATCTGGACAATTTTTAAGAATCTTTTATCCAAGAACAAGGCTTTTATGCTCACGTTTTGACGTGAGCCTTGTTTCGGATATTTGGATAAAAGAGGTTGTCCAGAACCTAAAGAACCCAGATTGAAGCGAACAAGTCTCACGTTTTTTGTGCGCAAATACAGACTTAATTATATAGTGGAGTGTGCCGAAAATCCCTTAAAGAGTAGGCTCCAAAATCGAAATATTATGGATTTCAAGGAAGCTATTAAGCAATTGGCAAAGCGTGCCGGTGAGTTGAAAAACAACCTGCAAACCGAAGAGGCAACAAAAAATGCCCTTATTATGCCTTTTATTCAAGCATTAGGCTATGATGTGTTTAACCCAATGGAAGTTGTGCCCGAAATGGACTGCGACCTAACCAAGAAAAAAGGCGAGAAGATAGACTATGCCATCGTTAAGGATGGGGAAACGATTCTTGTTATTGAATGTAAACATTGGCAACAGAACCTAGATTCGCACAAAATGCAGTTGGCTCGGTATTTTGTCGCATCAAAAGCTAAATTCGGATTACTTACCAACGGTTTGGAATATCGTTTCTACACCGATTTGGCAAAGGAGAATTTAATGGATGAAATTCCGTTCTTATCTTTTAATATTGAAGAGTTGAAGGATGTACAATTGAAGGCCTTGGAAAAGTTCACTAAAGAAAATTTTGATATTGACTCTATTATGAATTCTGCTAATGAGTTGAAATTCATGAGTGAGTTAAAAAAAATTATAAAGGAGTTAATAGAGAATCCTAATCCAGAATTCGTTAAGTCATTGGCCAAACAAGTGTATACAGGAAAGATTACCGGTAATGTGTTAGAACAATTTACTGAACTAGTTAAGAAGGCCTGTGCCAGTTATGTAAACGATAAAATCTCCGATCGTTTAAATATTGTTGTCAAAACCAATGAAGAAGAACAGCAAAAAGTAGACGACAAACAAGTAGAGATTCCGGGAACTAAAAAAGAGAGTGAAATTGTGACAACACAAAATGAGATAGAAGCCTATTACATTGTTAAAAGCATTCTTCGAGAAGTTATCCCCGGCAATCGAGTAACCATGCGCGATGCAATTACGTACTGCTCAATCTTCATCGATGACAATAATCGCAAACCTATCTGCCGCTTACATTTCAATAATGAAAGTAACTTGCGCTTAGAACCTATGGGTGCTGATGGAAAGGGCGAAAAGTATAAAATCGAGTCGTTAGACGAAATCTTCAATTATGCAGACCAACTGATTGAGGCTGCAAAACGATATATTTAAGAAGATGAACAATATCTTAAGGAGATTTTTCCTAAATGATAAAATAATAATGGCGTTCATTTTGCTGAATGCCATTATTATCTATTGCCAAGTAAGCGGATTCGAAAATACGACATTGGATATCGTAGATGCCGCATGTACGATAATTTTTATCTTTGAAATGGCAGTTAAGCATCGTGAATACGGTGTGCGCGGCTATTGGAGTAACGGATGGAATAGAATGGACGGCATCTTGGTAATACTATCCATTCCGTCACTCATCAACATATTCATCCCTACGATAGCAAGTAGCCTTTCCGTCTTACTAATATTGAGAGTTCTTCGTGTGCTGAGATTCTTCCGCGTAATGCATTTCTTCCCAAATTTTGCGAAGGTAGTAAAAGGATTTAAGGTGGCTATGCGGCAGTCATACGGCGTATTATTAAGTTTCTTTGTTATCATTGTCGTATTCGGTCTGCTAAATTGCAGCCTTTTCCAAGAAGCAGATCCTGAACATTTTAATACCCCACTCTGCTCCATATATTCAGTTTTCCAAATTTGTACTGTAGAAGGATGGTATGATATTCCCAATGCTGTAGCAGAATATTATGGAAATTCAACCCTTCTGCCGCACGTTATTCGTGTTTACTTTACCATGCTTCTCATAATGGGGGGAATTATTGGAATGTCTTTCATCAATTCAATTTTTGTTGATGCAATGGTTGCTGACAACAACGATGATCTTGAGAAACAATTAAAGACATTGCAAACTAGTGTAGAGGAAGTAAAGAATTTATTGGAAGAAAAAGGAAAAATAATCCTCCCTTGAGCATTTCTCGCTCCACCTCTCGCATTTACCTCTTTCACGACCAAGATGTAAGGTAATGCTCATAGGCGATATCTGTAAAGTGGGCGGCATTCACGTGCCGCTCACTTTTTTATCAACCACTGATACCCACGAAAATACAATACGAATCGACTTTGCAACAGAGCCGCATTGGGTGGTTATTGCGTGATTATTGTGTGATTACTGCGTGATTCTTTATGCACCCTAAAGCACGTCGACAAACACGTCAATAACTAAAACGGCCGGCCTGTAAGGGTCGGTCGTTTTTCTTATTATGTTTTCTTCTATTACTTTTATTTCTCCTTCTGTTAGTCCGGCTTGTTCCTTTT
>JAFSJN010000020.1 GCA_017439235.1 Paludibacteraceae bacterium | reverse complement strand
TTTTGGAGGATAGAATTAAGGCGCTCGAAAGCCTTAACGATACCTACCGGAGAGAGAAAGAATTGATCGCTAAACTATAAGGTTTTGAAGCCGGAGGTTCCGAGTGGCCTGAGCACGCGGAACTGGTTTCACAACTTTTTGATAAGAGTGAATTTTTATAATATATTTATATATTATATAGTACTAAATTGAAGAAGCAAAACTCAGCCAGATTTAAGCCAGCAAGTGCTAAAAAATGGCAAAAATGATAGTAAATTGAATTTATAAACCGCTGAAAATCAGCACTTTAAGAAATTGACTCAGAGGTTACGAGTGTCGTGGGTTCGAGCCCCACATTCCACCCGAAACAGCGGAAATACCTTTTGGTATAGCCGCTGTTTTTTGTGTGGATGTACGGGCGAGAAGCCAATCCTCCGGGGTCCCCGAGAATTTTAATTCTAGGGGAGAGCGCAGCGCAAGGCGAATATGTTTTTTATTTGTCTTTCCAGAACAGAAAGCCGGAATAATACAAGTCTATTGTATGGTTGTTAAAAGCATGTATTTTAACGGATGTTGGTACAAAGGCGGCATGATTATCTGCTGAATAGATGATTATCGATTCTGCATGGTTCGAGGCATGGCGAATAGCAGCGGTATCAAACTGCAAAACAATGTCTTTTTTACATACAACCGGTAGAATACCATTACTTATTCTTTTCTCAGGGAAAGTATCCGTTGAGTATGTGAAAGAATCATGAATGGGTTGATAACGAAGATATCCCTGCGGACAAGGATATTCCTTCTGATTGTTTTCATAATAAATTAGCCAGATTCCTGAGTCATCATCAGTCAGTTCAGAGGTGTCTGCTGGAACATCATCTCTTATCCAACGGCTGACGAAATCATCCCCATAATCTGATCTCATGTGAGTTATTTCACGGAACAAGTCATCAGCTTCTTCGCTCGTCAAAGACGGATTGTCATCCAATGAATTGAGTTCGAATGGTACTTCTATGCCTTTATCAGAAATAGTCCGGTCTATTTTTGCAGCAAGGATAGGCCTGCATATACGGTAGTAGTTAAACGGATGACCCGATGTCAACAATAACAACGCTCCCAACGAAAGAAATATCCAACGGAAACGTTTGCGCGGCATAACGAGCATGGCGATGCATATGGCATAGAACCATAGCAATAAGGTAAGCAAATAGAGACGTGGTGCAGTAATACCGTAGTCCATGAAACGGCGTGTTACACCAACACTCATCAGTAATAACAGCGGAAGAATGGCTATTGGTAGCCAACATATCAGCATTTTGCTTTGCCACGACTGTTTGTTTGTCACCTGCGGATAAAGTAGGATATAACAGAAAATATATCCCGCCATAACAGCAGATACCAACCAGGAGATCATTCCTTTAGGCAGTTCCCAATGTACTAAGATATTGATGCCATAAGCATAGAGTACCACGATATAACACCACAAGAGCGGAATCAGCAGCCATGAGACGCTTTTGAGCAAGAACGAAGGCATCTCAGCCGAATTGTTATGTTTACGCTCTGCCTGCGGTATCAATGCCAGAAACAGCAATCCCCACAACAGTACGGCGCAGAAAATCATGATAATAGTATTGAATCTTTCATCCGTCTTGAAATCAAAGAGTGCCGCTGTGCCATACAAGAGTCCTTCCAAGCCTCCGGTCATAACCCACGTTACCAGTCCGCTGACAATAAGTGAGGCAAATAGCGATAGCATGAAATGCCAAGATTTCAAGTCGTCTTTCTCGCGCAAAAACGAGCCAAAAGGAATAAGTATAATTACTGCGGCAATCCATGCCACGTTGCCAATCATGAATGCAGGAAGGCCCTTGTTGGGGAATACCTCCGTATAGAATAGCAGCACAGTATATCCTCCCCATAACGCCAACGCCACGCCTTCCATTATCCATCGCATCCGTTTGCCGGGCAGCTCTTCGCCCCATAGCGATGCGGCGAGACTGATCAGGATTCCCACCGAAAGAAATACAAGTAGGCATTGTATTCCGGTGTTAACCTCTCCGGGCTCCGCAATCATAATATATGATAGCAGAATGGTCAAACCTGTTAGGAAACTGACAGCCACGGGGAAACGTAGCACTACATGCTGTAGCGATTGCCAGAGATTTTGCATGAACAAACGCTGTTTGAGATTCTTAAGATTCATATTTGCTATTATTTGTTCGCAAAGGTACTGCATTTTTTTGAGACACGCAAATTTTTCTTTCTTTTTGCGTCAAATTGTACGAATTTGTATAAAATATTTAGATATTTATCGTCAAGTTCCAAAACAGAATTCCGCCATCTTCCCAAATGGTTTTCCGCCAAATGACCGAACAAAACACAGCCAACTCGGTGATTAAAAATGCGCCAACTCGGTGATTGAAATTGCGCCAAATCTCAAATATCTCAAAGTTTCGTAACAAAACACATCAAATCTTCATAATAAAAAACATCAATTTTTCATAACAAAGTGAAAAAACTTTCAAAAATATTTGCATATATCATTTATTTTTACTACCTTTGCATCGGTTTTTTACCATAACAAATATGAGACAACTTCTTGCCATTGTATGCGCAGCACTTGTTCTGGTCGGCTGCGCGAAACAGAAAGACCCGACGATGGATCGGTCGGATTTTGTGGTCATCACCGATGTCATACCGGATGCGATATTGGAGATTAGGTATTATAGTACGTATAACTTCGTGGGCGAGCGGATTGACGGCTACGAGGCCCCTGTTGCCCTGATGACGCGGCAGGCAGCCGACTCGCTGAAGGTGGTGAGTGACGAACTGAAGGCACAAGGCTACCGCCTCAAGATATGGGATGCCTACCGTCCTCAGCGGGCTGTGAACCATTTCGTTCGTTGGGCGGAGAACCTGCAAGATACGGCGATGAAGAGTATATTCTATCCGATGGTGGACAAGAGTCTGCTCTTTGAGCAGCAGTACATCATGGCTCGTTCCGGTCATTCACGTGGTTCAACGGTCGACTTGACGCTTGTCGACGAGGCTACAGGCAAGGAACTAGATATGGGCAGCCCGTTCGATTGGTTCGGCATGGAGAGTCATCCGGCTTATGTCACCCCTAACCGTCAGATTCTCTGGGATGCCATGTTACGGCATGGTTTCACGATGATTGATAGCGAGTGGTGGCATTTCACCCTTGCCAACGAACTTTATCCCGATACGTATTTTGATTTCCCGATAACCCTTATTGGGCACTAACTCGGTCATTAGTTTTATGGAAGAAAAGCAACACATAGGACAGCTCTTTGACCGCATCGCAGGGACGTACGACCGGTTGAACCATCTGCTGTCGCTGGACATCGATAAGTACTGGCGGCGGAAGACGGTGCATGGCATGGAGTCGGCGGAGCATGTACTGGACGTGGCTATCGGTACCGCCGATCTCGCTATTGAGATGCTGCGCCAAGGTAAGGCGAAGCGGGTGACGGGTTTGGACCTGTCGGTGGAGATGATGGAGATAGGGAAGGGGAAAACGGAAAAGTTAAAACAGACAGGGAGGATAGACTTTGTCTATGGGAATGCACAAGAGATGCCGTTTGCGGATGACTCTTTCGATGCTGTGACCTGCGCATATGGGTGCCGTAACTTCAGCAATCTCGATGCAGGTCTTAGGGAGATGCGGCGTGTGCTCAAGGCGGGTGGCGAAGTGACGATATTGGAGTTCTCGTACCCTAAGAATAGGCTTGTCCGCACTGTGTATAAGCTCTATTTTAACCATATCTTGCCGTTGGTAGGACGTATGGTGAGCCGCGATAAGACGGCATATACCTATCTCAACCGAAGCGTGCAGACATTCTGTTATGGTGAGACGTTCGTGCAGCATATGCATGAGGCGGGTTTCCGCGACGAGCGGATAGAGCCTCTGAGTTGCGGCATCACCACTATTTGTCGCGCTCGAAAATGAAAGATATACTTCTATGCTCTTTGTAAGGCTGCGCGGCCGAGGTCGGTCATCAGACCGCGCGCTTCCAAGTCGTCACAGCGTTGTTTATTCAGTTCCGTCCAATGGCTTCGTTTCTGCCGGGGCGAGAGGCGTTGTGCTAATCGTCCGTCTGGCAGGCGTTTGAGCGTCGAGTCGATCCATCCGAAACAGAGCGATTCTTCCACCACATCTATATACGGCAAACACACCCCTTCCGGTTTCTTTTTTCCGCGGTACATGGCTATCCAGCAGCATTTTTGCGATGCCGCATTGCGCTCGAACCACGCCCTCAGTTGTGCCCGTTCGCTATATTCCAACAGGTCAACTATTTCCATTATTTGAACTCTAATTCTTTACGTTTCTGCTCATAGTATTCGTGGCGTTTGGGATTCTCGGGAAACCAGCCTTTGAGTACACGTTTCTCTTGGTGAAACACTTCGCCGATACCCCAAAGAGCCGAGAAAGCAAAGATGCCGAGGAAGACTGAAGCATATGTATTTTCTACGAATAACGAGCCTGCAGCAGCCAGCAACCCTACAATCAGAAACATCCACCAGGACTTCACACTCCAATAATACTCCGCCTTAATCACCAGCGGGTGAAAAAGTCCGATACACAAGAACGCACCTGCGCCTAAAAGTATTCCTTCATAATTCATCTTTGAGTAATTTTGTGCAAAGATACAACAAAAATTGCACATATGCAAGTTTTTTTGCAAAAAAATAATCGTGCCCTTGCGGCTAAGACATATATGCGGGACTTTCGTTCTTGTACCCACAATTTTGCGCGAACTTTATAAATTTTAATTTAATTATTTGCATACTTGCAAAATATTTTGTACTTTTGCACCCTGAATTGTGTAATCAATATTAATAGATATATACCGTGAAAGTCAACTATTTGAAAAACAGGCACATTGGTCTGAGTGAGTCGGACCGCGAAGAGATGCTGCGCGCCATAGGCGTGGAGAGTATGGACGCTCTGATCCGTCAGACGATGCCGGAGGATATATTGGCCTCCGAACCGCTGGACTTGGACGAGCCCCTGAGCGAACAGGAACACCTGGACAGCATGGCCGACATGGCCGCTAAGAACTTGCCCTACAAGAGTCTTATCGGTCGCGGATGGTACGGCACTATCATGCCCGCCGTCATCCAACGTAATGTGTTGGAGAATCCCGTGTGGTATACTTCCTATACTCCTTACCAGGCCGAGGTGAGTCAAGGCCGCCTGGAGGCATTATTCGTCTTTCAGACTATGGTGAGCGACCTGACGGGTCTGCCCTTAGCTAACTGCTCGCTTCTGGACGAGGCTACAGCTGCCGCCGAGGCGGTAACGATGATGCGTAACTTGCGCAGCCGAGAACAGGTGAAGAACGGCGTCAAGAAAGTGTTTGTGGACGAGAAGATTTGGCCTAACACCCTCAGCGTCATGCGTACACGTGCCAAGGGGCAAGAGATAGAGTTGGTCATCGGTTCGTACGCTAACTTCGTGCCGACAGCTGAATACTTTGGTGCTCTCGTCCAATGGCCCAATGCCGACGGCTCTATAGAGGACTACGGATATTTTATCGACCAATGTCATGCGGCCGGAATGAAAGTGACCGTCGTGGCCGACTTGATGGCGTTGGCATTACTCAAACCCCTGGACGCCGATATCGTATGCGGCACGGCGCAACGCTTCGGTCTACCGATGGGCTTTGGCGGTCCTACGGCCGGCTATATGGCTACGCGTGACGAATACAAACGCGACATGCCGGGACGTATCATCGGACTGAGTAAGGATACCCACGAACATCCCGCTTACCGTCTGGCTCTGCAGACACGCGAACAACATATCAAACGCGAGAAGGCCACTTCCAATATCTGTACCGCCGAAGCCCTGTGCGCTATGATGGCAGGCCTGTACGGCGTCTACCACGGAGCTGAAGGCGTACGCGAGATAGCCGAAGGCATCCATTCCAAAGCCGTCTACCTCAACGAGATGCTGCAAGCCTATGGCTTTGAGCAGGATAACGCGGAGTTCTTTGATACGCTCAAGATTCGGATGAGCGATTCTCAATGCTCGTTGAAGGAATTCAAGAAAGCTGCCGAAGCCAAAGGCTTCAACTTCTTTTACGGCAAGGACTACTTCAGTATCAGCATCGACGAGACGGTGACCATGGACGACATGAACGACCTTATCGAGTTGTTCGCCGAGTTGGCGGACAGTCTGCCGCAATATGAGGACGACGAGGCCGCCTTTGAGGGTTTGTGGGCCATCGACGAGAGTAGGGTGCGCGACGTGGATTATATGCAGGCAGAAGTGTTCCAACGCTACCATACTGAGACCGAGATGATGCGCTATATCAAGCGTCTGGATAGAAAAGATATCAGCCTGACGCACACGATGATACCTCTCGGCAGTTGCACGATGAAACTCAACCCTGCCGCCGCCATGATACCTATCACCCAACCCGGTTGGGCGGCCGTTCATCCTCTGGCTCCCGCCGCACAGGTAAAAGGTTATCAGGAGATGCTGGACGAGTTGCAGCAGCAGTTAGCTACCATCACGGGCTTTGCCGGCTGCAATCTGCAACCTACTTCGGGGGCCGCAGGCGAGTATACTGGACTGGTGACTATCCGCGAGTATCTGCGCAGCAAGAAACAGACGAACCGTACTGTGCTCCTCATCCCCGCTTCAGCACACGGCACTAACCCTGCCAGTTGCGTGCAAGCAGGCTTCACACCCGTCATCGTCAACTGCGACGAGAAAGGCAATACCGACCTCAACGACTGGCGTGAGAAAGCCGAGGCGAATAAAGAGGTCTTGGCCGGATGTATGATTACCTATCCTTCGACGCACGGAATCTTCGAGATGGCTATCCGCGAGATGTGCCACATTATCCACGATAACGGCGGATTGGTATACATGGACGGTGCCAATATGAATGCGCAGATAGGCTATACCAGTCCCGGACTCATTGGAGCCGATGTATGCCATCTGAACCTGCATAAGTCGTTCGCTTCGCCTCACGGCGGTGGTGGTCCCGGTGTGGGCGCTATATGCTGCACAGAGGCGCTCAAACCCTTTATGCCGAGCGAGGATAAGAACCGCGTATCGTCGGCTCTGTACGGCAACGCTAACATGGCGCTTATCTCGTACGGCTATATACGCATGATGGGCGAAGAAGGACTGCGTGAGGCTACGGCTGCCGCTATCTTAGGAGCCAACTACATGGCTGCCAAACTCAAAGATGCCTATGGCATCGTCTATACCGGCGAGACAGGTCGGGTAGGGCACGAACTCATCCTCGACTGCCGACAGTTCCACGCTATCGGCATCACGGAGACCGACATAGCTAAACGACTGATGGACTTCGGGTACCATGCTCCTACACTCTCCTTCCCCGTGCACGGCACGCTGATGGTCGAGCCTACGGAGAGTGAGTCGAAGTATGAGTTAGACCAGTTTATTGACGCCCTGCTGACTATCCGCGAAGAGATACGCGAGATAGAAGATGGACGCTCCGACAAGACCGATAATGTATTGCTCAACGCTCCCCACGCGGAATATGAGATAGTGGCCGATGAATGGCATCACGCCTATTCGCGCGAGAAAGCCGCTTATCCTACTCCCTGGGTACGCGAGAATAAGTTCTGGATACCCGTCTGCCGCGTAGATAACGGATGGGGCGACCGCAACTTAGTAGCTAAATATTAAGCCTTTATACACAATGACCAAACAAAAACTGTCCTTCCGCCGGCCGGATAAATACAAACTCCTGCGCGAGATTAAAGAGTTGGTGGTGATAGCTATCGGCGCTATCCCGTTCTCGATAGCCGTCAACCGCATTCTGGTGCCTCACGCTATCGTAGGCGGCGGCTTGGCCGGTTTCTGCGAGATACTGTACTTCGCTTCCCACGGCTTGCTCGAGATATGGTGGACGCAGTTGGTTATCAATGCCCTATTGCTCATCATAGCCGTTAAGACGATAGGATGGAAGTTCTGCCTGCGTACCGGCTACGGCGTGTTAGCCATGACGCTATGGATGAAACTCATACCCATCCCTGCCGTGGCCGACATTACCGATCCGTTTATGGCGGTTATCTTAGGCGGTTTATTTGCTGGCGTAGGACTTGGCTTGGTATTGCTCAACAACGGCTCTACGGGAGGCACGGATATCATAGCTATGATACTCACTAAGTTCGCTCATCTGCCCATGGGACGCGCCTTATTGGTTAGCAACCTGATTATCATAGCCGGCGCTTATTTCCTGCCCGAAGTGAGGTCGATAGAGAAAGTGCTGTTCGGTCTGTGCTACACCTTTATGTCGTCCATAGCTGTCGACTGGGTGATGACCCGTATGCGCCAGTCGGTTCAGTTCTTCATCTTCTCGCAGCAGTGGGAAGAGATAGCGGACGCCATCATGAACGAGGTGCATAGAGGTGTGACCATCCTGGACGGAAAAGGCGGATATACCAAAGAGAAAATCAAGGTCATCACCGTACTGGCTCGTAAGAATGAAGCCGTCAAAATCTTCCGTCTCGTGCGCCAAATAGACCCCAATGCCTTCGTGAGCGAGAGTCAGACAGAAGGCGTATTCGGACAAGGATTTGAACCCATCAAATCGCAAGGATAAATGGTAGATTATCAGCAATATAGACGAAGATATCCTTGCTGGGGCACAGTTGGCGAATATATATTGATATTTTTAGCACTGTGCCCATTCGCGCTTATGGTCAACTGGGTGTTTGTGCCCCAGGGTGTAGTAGGTGGCGGATTGACGGGTATATGTTCTATTCTCTACTATGCCACGCAAGGATTGATGCCCGGTTTGTTCCCGGAATATGGTGGTGCGTTGCCTATATGGCTCAGTTCGCTGACCATCAATATACTGCTCCTCATTGTAGCTATCATCACGGTAGGATGGAAGTTCTGCGTGCGCACTATCTTCGGTACCTTCGTGTTGGCTTTCTGGTATCGCGTTATCCCGATTCGTGAGATACCGCTCATAGAAGATCCTATCCTGGCCTGTATAGTTGGCGGTATGCTGTTCGGTATGAGTCTGGGCGTGGTGATGCTCAACAACGGCTCGAGTGGCGGCACGGATATCATTGCTATGATAGTGAATAAGCATTCGAATGTGTCGCTGGGCATGGTCATGGTGCTGTGCGACCTGGTCATCATCATGAGCAGTTATTTCCTGCCCGTTCCCGATAGTGTGGCCGCTGTGCCTGCCAATATAACGGAATATAAGATACAACGTATCTTGTGCGGTCTATGTATGACGGTCTCGTATACCGCCTCCTTGGATTGGCTTATGGCCCGCATGCGCCAGTCGGTACAGTTTATGATTTTCTCGGAGCACTATGCCGAGATAGCTTCCGCCATCAATCTGCAGGCTCATCGTGGCGTGACCGTATTGGAAGGTACAGGCTGGTTCAGTCAGCAACCTGTCAAAGTGCTGACCGTACTGGCACACAAGCAGGAGAGCCCGCTTATCTACCATATCATCAAGTCCATAGACCCCAACGCCTTTGTCAGCCAAGCCAACGTGGCTGGCGTATTTGGCAAGGGTTTTGATGCCATTAAGGCGTATTAACAGAGTTTACGAATTAACGTCAGACCGTCTCGTACGGGCAGGATGACCTGCTCGACACGTTCGTCGGTGGCTATGCGTTCGTTGAAGGCGCGTAGACCGAGCGTCTGGGCATCGCGGTCGTAGGCACTATCCACTACATGTCCGTCCCAGAGCGTATTGTCCGCCAAGATATATCCACCTACGCGCACACGAGAATAAATAAGGTCGTAATAGGCGCAGTATTCGCGTTTGTCGGCATCGATAAAGACCAAATCAAAGTTTCGATTCTCGATCTCCGATTCTCGATTTCCGATGATGGTTTTCGCATCGCCGAGGAGTAGGGTGATGCGGTCGGCATAGGGCGAAGAGGCTATATTACGGCGGATAGTGTCTTCCAATTCGTCGTTATGCTCGATAGTGTATACCTGTCCGCCTTCGGCTAATCCTTCCGCCAATGAGAGCGCCGAATAACCGGTATAGGTGCCCAATTCGAGGATGTACTTAGGCTGCAACATGTGCGAGAGCATGCTGAGCAAGCGTCCCTGTACCTGACCGGACAACATATGCGGATTGAGGACATGCTGATAGGTGTCCCGAGTGATGCGACTTAACCATTCCGGTTCGGGAGACGAATAGCGTTCGATATAGTCTTCGAGAGTCATAGAAACGACATATTTTGCATTATTTTGGCGCAAAAGTACAAAAAAACTTGCATATGTGCAAAAAAGTTTGTAACTTTGCAACGTTTTAGGATAAAAAAGCATGGAAAAAGTTATTAGCGGCATCCGTCCGACCGGTAATTTACATTTAGGCAACTACTTTGGTGCAGTCAAGAGTTTCGTTAAGATGCAGGAGGAATACAACTGCATGTTCTTTATAGCTGATTGGCATAGTCTGACGACACATCCTACGCCGGAGAATATCCGCCGTTCTGCCCGTACTATCATGAGTGAGTACCTGGCTTGCGGTATCGACCCGGAGAAGGCACCTATCTATGTGCAGAGCGATGTTAAAGAGGTGCTGGAGTTGTATCTGTACCTGAATATGAATGCGTACCTGGGTGAGTTGGAGCGCGTGACTTCGTTTAAGGAGAAAGCCCGCACCCAGCCCGATAATGTAAACGCCGGCTTGCTGACCTATCCGACGCTCATGGCTGCCGATATATTGGTGCACAAAGCCGATAAAGTACCCGTGGGTAAGGACCAGGAGCAGAATATGGAGATGGCGCGTCTGTTTGCCCGTCGTTTTAATCGTATCTACGGCGTGGAGTATTTCAAGGAACCGCAATCGTATCACTTTACTAAAGAGGCCGTTAAGGTGCCCGGATTGGACGGTAGCGGCAAGATGGGTAAGAGTGAAGGTAACGCTATCTACCTGTGCGACGATGAGGCTACGATTAAGAAAAAAGTCATGCGTGCCGTGACCGATGCAGGGCCGACGATGCTCAATCAGGAGAAGCCCGAACCGATACGTAACCTCTTCACGATAATGGAGTTGGTGTCGGATAAGCAGACCTACGACTATTTCAACGACCAATATAACAATATGGCCATTCGCTATGGCGATATGAAGAAACAATTAGCGGCCGATATTAACGCTTTCTGCGCTCCTATCCGTGAGCGTATATGGCAATATCAGTCAGATGACGCCTACCTGCTCCAGGTGGCTCAGATGGGTGCAGAACGTGCCCGCGAGAGTGCCGCCAAGACGCTGAAGGAAGTAAGAGAAATAATTGGTTTCCGTGCATAGTATGAGTATTAGAGTAAGACATATTTCCCTATTAATCAGTCTGATGGTATGGCTGCCCATCGTGGCGGACAACTATATAGACGATGTGTACTATTGGCAGACTAAGGTGGACCGCAAGTTAGCGCTACAGCAGGCTCAGCAGAAGCAAAAAGAGGAAGCTGAGAAACGAGCCAATACGGTAACCATAGTGCGCAAGGAGATGGCCTCACAAGCCGCATCTCAGCAGCCTGCGAAAAAACAATCGCAGGTGGTTATACTGACGCCCGAAGCCCAACGTACAGATACCGTGGTGAAGGCTGTGATTAAGCGTAACTACGACTTCGGATACTGATATGAAATGGCGACTCATACATACGATAGCGGTTCTGATGCTGACGACCACTCTGTGGGCGCAGGACTTGCAGAACTTCTCGGAACGCGACATCAACGGAACGGCGCGCTATGTGGGTATGTGCGGAGCAATGACGGCTGTGGGCGGAGACCCGTCATCGGTATTGGACAACCCTGCAGGACTGGGTATCTATCGCCGTATGGAGATATCGCTCACCTTGGGTGACCAAATGGATTATATGCGGCAGAAAGGGTATGGAAGAGAGTTCAGAAACCATTTCTCTGCGCCACAAGCATCGGTCATCCTGTCGTTCCAACGTAATGACGAGGCTTACGATCGCGGATTGGACGGCTTCTCATTCATGATATCGTTCAACAGGGTGAAGAGCCTCAATCGCACTTGGGTAGCCGGAGGCCTCGGTTCATCGTATGCGCAAGAGATGGCCAATCAGTTGGACGGCCTGCCCGAGTCGGCTCTGCAATATGGCGACAACTACGACCCGTGGAACAATAAGGATGTTGGCATATTAGGATTGATGGGCTACAACGCCTTTCTGGTCGATCCGGGGGCACAAGTAGGCGCATGGGAACGCTTGGCTTACCAATCCGTCGAGAGCAATATGCGCATCAGCGAGACGGGCTACGTCGACGAGTTTGCTTTCCATTGGGGCGGTAATGTCCGTAACAGATGGTATATGGGCGTAGGCCTGACGGTTGGAAGTATTGCCTATTCCAAACGGGCACAATACTGGGAATATTACCGCTATAAGAATACTGCAGCTCAGTCGGACCTCTATTCGTCGGTATCGCAGAACGGAGTAGGCGTGAGTGGTGCTTTTGGCGTCATCTGGCGTCCGTTGCGTATGCTGCGTCTGGGATGCTCTATCCATACGCCTGTGGCGATGAGTATCACTACCCGTACAAGCGGTACGGTGACCTCGAAGATACTCGTGGACTCGGTAGCGGCTGAAGTGCCTTTCTCGCCCTACACGGCTCGCAACACTTATCGTATGCCCTTCCGCATGACGACAGGCTTAGCCCTACAGTTCCGTCAGAGTGGTTTGCTTAGCTTTGAGTACGATTACCGGCACGACCGTGATTTGATGGACGTGCATACGATTAAGATAGGCGGCGAGATGGTGTTCATCCACAATCTGTTTATCAACTTAGGGTACGCCTGCGAGAGTCCGTTCCATAAGGATAAAATCTATCCTCTGGCTCCCGGTTCGGTTCGTACCGATCCTGACTTTAGAAACTTCAAACTCTCGCATTATGCCAGTTGCGGAATAGGATATAGAGGCAAATACCTGGTTACACAGTTGGCCTATCAGTTCCGTTGGCAACAGTATCACCTGTACGCCCATGCCAGTCAGTACGGCGCGTACGATATGCAGGCTATGACCCATCGTATCGTCTTCACCTTAGCCTGGCACGGAACGAGAGACTAAGCATAGCGTTGTATTGCAATAGAGACCGGAAAACTCAACAGATTATTATAACGGAGGTAAATGGCTTTCCAATGGCGTGCCGATACTCTACGCCGAGACCTTCCCAAAAGGGAAATAGCGATGAGGTAGTCGGATTACAAAGGACTGGTAGACCTCAAATCCTACTTTTAGGAGTTTTCTCGAGTAAAAAAGCAATACAGCGCTTTTTTTATGCGAATAATGAAGAAAAATTTTGGTATATCAAAAAAAAAGTGTAACTTTGCACGCTTTTCGAGAAGAAGATTAAAATTATTAGTATATGGCAAAGAAAATTGTTAAGAAAGAAGAAGAGCAGCTCGAGAACGTGGGCGAGGCTCTGAGTACTACCAGTCAATGGGTGGAGGAGCACCAGATGTTGCTCTCGTCCATCGTATTGGCTATCGTAATTATCGTAGTGGGCTTCATGGCCGTTAAGAACTATGTTATCGCTCCTAAGAAAGTAGAAGCCAGCAACGAGAATGCCAAGGCTGTGGTTTATTTCATGCAGGGCAACTGGGATACAGCTTTGAATGGCGACGATGCCGAGTGCATAGGCTTTGAGGCTATTGCCGAGAAGTATGCTCTGTATCAGCAGGGCGAATTGGCACACCTGTATGCTGGTATCTGCTACTATCAGAAAGGCGAATACGAAGAGGCTGCCAAACACCTGAAGAAATTCTCGGCCGACGACGTAATGATTGACCCGGCTACCAAACAGCTCTTAGGTGATGCATACGTGCAGCTGGAAGAGTACAACAAAGCCGTTAACGCATACGCAGGTGCTGCTCAATCGGGTAACGAACTGATTGCTCCCATGAGCCTTAAGAAAGCCGGTCTGGTATACCTCGAGATGGGTAATAAGAAAGCCGCTCGTAAGGCCTTTGAGAAAATCAAAGATCTCTATCCTCAGTCGCAGGAAGCGCAAGATATCGAGAAGTTTATCGCTTTGGCTGAGTAAACAAGTATGACAACGGATCTGAGTAAATATGATCCTACACAATTGCCTGGCGCTGACGTTCTTAGACGTCAGCGCTATGCTATTATTGTAGCGGATTGGAATGCGGAGATAACCTACGCTATGGCGCAAGGAGCACGCGATACATTCCTGCAACATGGTGTAGACGAGGAGAATATAACGATAGTACATGTACCGGGTACGGTAGAGTTGACCTACGCAGCCGCACGCTACATGGAACGGTACGATTTTGCCGCTATCGTGGTGATTGGATGCGTCATCCAAGGCGACACACCTCACTTCGACTATGTATGCCAGTCGGTAACGCAAGGCGTAGCTATGCTGAACGCCAAAGGCGATACACCTGTTATCTTCTCCGTCTTAACTACACTCAACCGCCAACAGGCCCTGGACCGCTGTGGAGGCAAACTGGGCAATAAAGGTATAGAAGGTGCTGTGACGGCCATTAAGATGGCTAATCTGTAATCGCTATTGATATCTTGTGAAAGTCTATAAGTTCGGTGGGGCATCGGTAAAGGACGCTAATGGCGTTCGGAACCTGGAGAAAATCGTTCGTATGGCGAAGGATGAGCTGATGGTAGTCATATCTGCCATGGGCAAGACAACCAATGCCTTGGAACGCGTCGTAGATGCTCTGTACGCCGGACAGGAAGACAGAGCCTTAGCCCAATGGGTAGATATTATCGATTTCCACGTAGCTATCATGAAGGACCTGGGGCTGCGTCCCGGTACAGATGTCCGCATAGATGGCGAGATACCCTACGATCCTACGCGTCCCTATGATGAGAACTACGACCAAGTAGTATCCATGGGCGAACTGCTCTCTACACAAATAATAGCCGTCTATCTGCTTAAACAGGGCTTGGCAGTAGAATGGTGGAATATGCCTAAGTTACTCCGTACCGACGACACCTGGCGTGAAGCACGCGTGGATGACGAGACGAGTAAGGAAACGATTCGGGCAGGATGGGAGAGAACCAATCGTCCGCAGATAGTGGTGGCACAAGGATTTATAGGCGGAACAGCCGATGGCAGAAGGACTACACTCGGACGCGAGGGCTCGGACTATACAGCGGCCCTGTTGGGCAATTACCTGGATGCCGAGAGCGTCACGATATGGAAAGATGTGCCGGGCGTATTGAATGCCGACCCGCGTATAGAACCGCAGACAGTATTGATACCTTCGCTTCGCTATCAAGATGCCGTAGAACTGAGCTATTCGGGTGCCCAGATTATCCACCCCAAGACTATCCGACCACTCGAGAATAAACATATCCCGCTATATGTGAGGCCGTTTAATGACCCTACTGCCAGCGGATCGTGTATATCGCTTGAGGGAACAGGACCTATAGATGTGCCGGTATATATCTGGCGCAAGAACCAGATGCTGATTACCATGCGGGCGAAAGATTTCTCGTTCGTACTGGAAGAGAGTCTGAGTGAGATATTCGATATTATCCATCGTAACCGATTGAAAGTATCGCTTATCCAATCGTCCGCCGTCACTATCTCGGTATGCGTAGATGCTACGCGCTTCGTGCCACAGGCCATAGAGGCACTAAAAGAACATTTTAATGTGTCCTACAACGACCACCTGTCGCTTCTCACCATTCGCGGCACGACACCCGAGATATTGGAACGCGCCAAAGCCGGACGCACCATCATGCTCAGTCAGACGACACGACGCACGGCACGATTGGTGGTAAAAGAAAACGAAACCATAGAAAAACAACCATAATGAAGCATTTGCAAGTAATCTTTTCATGGCCCTACTGGCGTGACTTACTCACGGAATTTGTACACGCCATGAAGACGAAGAAATTCTGGAAGGAGCTGGTACTGATGACCATCGGCATGGTATTCGGAGCAGCTGCCGTCTACTATTTCCTCTCGCCCAGTCACCTGATCGTAGGTACGATATCGGGTTTGAGTATTATCATCAATACCGTCTTAGGCGGCACAGCCGACACCTTGTCGTATTGGATCATGGGTATCAACGCGTTCCTGCTGGTATTGGCCTTTGTGCTTATCGGTAACGAGTTTGGCGCTAAGACCGTCTATACGGCTATGATCTTAGGTCCGCTAATCCAGGTATGGGACCGTATTTATCCATATACCAACTTCACGCACCAGGTCATTCAAAATCCGGAGGTATTGGCACAATTGCAAGCCGGTCAGACAGTATTGGATGCGAACGGTAATCCCTATCTGCTCAGCAGGGCCGGCGAGGTATTGATGCAGGTCAAAGACTCGGTCATGTCGTCCGGATTAGGTATGGGAGATGTGTGGTTCGACTTGGTATGTTTCGTGTTCCTGTTGAGCGCGTGTCAGGCTTTCGAATTTCGTATTAATGCTTCTACCGGAGGCCTGGATATCTTAGCTAAGATTATCAATAAATATCTCCACTTCGATATCGGCGTATCGGTATCCATCGGCGGTGCTATTATCTGCTGTTCGGCTCTCCTGATTAACGACTTCCGCATGGTCGTTATCGGACTTATCGGCACATGGATCAACGGCTTGGTAATCGACTATTTCACAGCTTCGTTTAACAAACGAAAACGCGTGTGCGTTATCTCTAATGAGCCGGAAAAAGTGCGCGAATACATTGTAGCCACGTTAGTTCGTGGTTGTTCGCTATACAAAATCGAAGGCGGATATAGCGGCGAAGAACATACTGAGATACAGACGTTGTTGACGCAAGACGAGTTCTCCGGTCTGATGGCGTTTATCCGCGACTGCCATATCAAAGCCTTTATTACTGCGGGCAACTGTTCGGAAGTATACGGACTGTGGTTCAAACATAAGAAGAAGGATGGTAAGACGATTATTGTGAATGAATAAGAGACTAAAATACAAGATATGAAACCTACATTGTTTATTTTAGCTGCCGGCATGGGCAGTCGTTACGGAGGATTGAAACAGATAGACGGTTTAGGTCCTCACGGAGAGACGATTATGGACTATAGCGTATTCGATGCCTTAAGGGCCGGATTCGGAAAGATAGTCTTTGTAATCCGTCACGATTTTGAGGACGATTTCCGCAAGGCCGTCTTGAGTAAGTACGAGGACAAAGTGCCCTGTGAGATATGCTTCCAATCGCTGGATAAAGTGCCGGCAGGATGCACGTACAATACGGAACGCCAAAAGCCCTGGGGAACCAATCATGCAGTACTGATGGGTAAGGATTTGATTCACGAACCCTTTGCCGTTATTAATGCTGACGATTTCTATGGTAAGGAGTCGTTCGAGGTATTGGCTGACTATCTGCGTCAGGCTGAAGGTACAAAAGGACAATATTGCATGGTAGGTTATCGCGTATGCAACACTTTGAGCGAGAATGGAAGTGTTTCGCGTGGCGTGTGTGCTACGGATGAGAAGGGCTTTTTGACCGATGTCACAGAGCGCACCAAGATAGAGGAAAAGGATGGCGTTATCGTCTATACCGAGAACAACATAGATACTCCTCTGGATCCTCATGCTCCTGTATCGATGAATATGTGGGGCTTCACACCGGAATATTTTGAGTATGCCGAAGAGGCTTTCCGTGTGTTCCTCAAGGAGAACGGACAGGAGTTTAAGAAAGAGTTTTATATCCCCACTTTAGTGAACGATTTGATTCAATCGGGTAAGGCTACCTGCCGCGTATTGGATACGCCGAGTAAATGGTTCGGAGTAACGTATGCAGAAGATAGACCCCAGGTGGTAATGCGTATCAACGAATTGATCCATAATGGAATATATCCTGAGAAATTATTTTAATACCATACGTCTATGGCAAGAATTTTAGTTACCGGAGGCACCGGCTATATAGGCTCACATACCGTGGTCTGTCTGCAAGAACAGGGCTACGATGTCGTTATTGTCGATAATCTCAGCAACTCGAATATTGAGGTCTTAGACGGTATAGAAGCTATCACGGGGCGTCGTCCCGATTTCGAGAACCTTGACTGCGCCAATTACATCCACATGGATCGTCTCTTTGCCCGTTATCCGGACATAGAGGCTATCATCCATTTTGCGGCCAGTAAGGCCATCGGCGAGTCGGTCGAACAGCCGCTCAAATACTATAGCAACAATGTGGGTTCGTTGCTCACTTTGTTGAAGTTGATGCAGGCACATGGTGTGAATAGTCTGGTCTTCTCGTCCTCGTGTACGGTATACGGTCAACCCGATACTGCTCATCTTCCTGTAGACGAGACGGCTCCGTTACAACCGGCTTTGTCACCCTATGGGCATACCAAACAAATCAACGAACAGATTATTCGGGATACCTGTTATGCAGACTCCAATCTGCATGCAGCTATCTTACGCTATTTCAATCCTATAGGTGCTCATCCGTCGGCTATGATAGGTGAGTTGCCTAATGGCGTACCGGCTAATCTGTTGCCTTTTGTTACGCAGACGGCTGCAGGTGTGCGTAAATGCCTGAAAATATTCGGTAACGACTATAATACGCCCGATGGCACCTGTATCCGTGACTATATCTATGTCATGGACCTGGCTAAAGCGCATGTCAAGGCTGTAGATCGTATGTTGGCCGGAAAGGGCAGAGCACAGGTAGAGGTATTCAACCTGGGAACAGGACGAGGATGGAGCGTGATGGAAATCGTGAAAGCCTTTATGGATGCAACAGGTGTGCGTGTACCCTACGAGATAGTAGGTCGTCGTGAAGGCGATATAGAGCAGGTATGGGCCAATCCGACAAGGGCCAATAAGGTGTTGGGATGGTCAGCCGATACGCCTATGGAAGAGGTGCTGATGAGTGCCTGGAATTGGGAGAAAAAACTGAGAAACTTGTAAGATGGCTTTGTATCCGTTAAAATTCAAACCTATCGTCAAACCCAAAGTGTGGGGTAGCGAGTCGTGGCTATTGTCAGGCTATGGTGAAGACCAGTCAATAGTAGCTAACGGGATGTTGCGCAATAACAGTCTGTCGGAGGTATTGGAGATATACATGGACGAATTGGTGGGAGGAGCGGTATATGACCGTTTTGGCTACCTTTTCCCATTGTTATTCAAGTCGATAGATGCTCAGGATGACTTGTCCGTACAAGTGCATCCGGATGACGATTTTGCGGCCGAAGATGACGAGTTGGGCAAGACCGAGATGTGGTATGTTACCCATGCTGAAAATAAGGCAGCAATCATCTCGGGATTTAATAAGAATACAAATCGGGAAGAGGTGCGCAGCCTGCTGGCAATCAATCGTATAGCAGATGTGTTGCAACGGACTGAAGTGACCGAGGGAGATGTAGCCTTTATCCCTGCCGGACGTGTACACGCTTTGTGCAAGGGTGTACAGGTATTGGAGATACAGGAGACGAGCGATATAACCTTCAGGTTATACGATTACCAGCGTCCCGGATTAGACGGACAGTTGCGTCCGCTACATGTGGAACAGTCCTTGGAAGTGTTGGATTATGCGGCCGTTAAGCAGCCTTTGGTGCAATATGAGCAACCTCAAAATGCTGCTGTTAACTTAATAAATGATGTCCATTTTACGTCCAATCTCTTGGCTTTTGATAAACCTGTCGGACGCAACTATGCAGCCTTGGATTCGTTTGTCGTCTATCTGATTACGCAAGGCGAAACGGAAGTAATAACGGAGGAAGGCAAGGAGACGATACGAGCAGGAGAGGTACTCTTGCTACCTGCTGTATTAAACGACATACGGTTGGCTCCTAAATCCCCGACACGCCTCTTGGAAGTGTATATACTTCCGAAAAATCAATAAAAATGCGACCAAAGGTCGCTTTTTTTTTGACATATCAAATATTTTTTGTAAATTTGCACCCAAATTGCTAAATTGTGTAATTATGGAATTTAAGTATGCACCTATGTTCCAACTCGGCAAGGACGAGACGGAATACTATCTGCTCACCAAAGACTATGTAAGCGTGAGCAATTTTGAAGGACATGAAATCTTAAAAGTTCAGCCGGAAGCGTTGACCATGATGGCTCAGCAGGCTTTTCATGACGTGAGCTTTATGTTGCGTCGCAGTCATAACGAACAAGTGGCTAAGATTCTGCGTGACCCGGAGGCTTCGGCGAACGATAAATATGTGGCTTTGACATTCTTGCGAAATGCCGAAGTGGCTTGCAAGGGTCAATTGCCGCTATGCCAGGATACAGGTACGGCTATTATCCATGGCGAGAAAGGCCAAGAGGTTTGGACCGGTTTCTGCGATGAGGAGGCTCTGAGTAAGGGTGTCTATAATACCTATACCGAGTGCAACCTGCGATACAGTCAGAATGCTCCGCTCAATATGTACGATGAGGTGAATACGAAATGTAACTTGCCGGCGCAGATTGATTTGGAGGCTACGGAAGGAGCAGAATATCGTTTCCTCTGTGTGACCAAAGGTGGCGGTAGCGCCAATAAGACCTATCTGTATCAGGAAACGAAGGCGCGTATTCAGAATCCGGGAACGTTGATTCCTTTCTTGGTAGAGAAGATGAAGAGTCTGGGTACGGCTGCTTGTCCTCCGTATCATATCGCTATAGTGATTGGCGGTACGAGTGCAGAGAAGAACTTGCTGACGGTTAAGTTGGCTTCGACACATTACTACGATAGCCTGCCTACGACAGGTGACGAGACCGGTCGTGCGTTCCGCGACATCGAGTTGGAGAAACAACTGCTGCAAGAGGCTTACAAGATTGGTCTGGGTGCTCAATTTGGTGGAAAATATATGGCACACGACGTGCGTGTCGTTCGTCTGCCGCGTCACGGAGCCAGTTGCCCGATAGGTCTGGGCGTTAGTTGCTCGGCCGACAGAAATATCAAATGTAAGATCAATAAGGACGGTATATGGATTGAGAAGTTGGACAACAATCCGGCCAGTCTGATTCCCGATGAGTTGCGTCAAGCCGGTGAAGGGGATGCCGTTCGAATCGACCTGAACCAGCCGATGGCGGATGTGTGCAAGATTCTGACGAAATACCCCATCGGTACGCGTCTGAGTCTGAATGGTACGATTATCGTTGGTCGCGATATCGCGCATGCTAAGATTAAAGCCCGTCTGGATGCAGGTGAGGCGATGCCGGAATATCTGAAGAATCATCCTATCTACTATGCTGGTCCTGCTAAGACTCCTGCAGGTATGGCATGCGGTTCGATGGGCCCGACGACAGCCGGTCGTATGGATCCTTACGTAGATGAGTTCCAAGACCATGGAGGCAGTATGATCATGCTGGCTAAGGGTAACCGTTCGATAGATGTGACGAATGCATGCCAGAAACATGGCGGCTTCTATCTGGGTTCGATAGGTGGTCCTGCCGCTATTCTGGCGCAGAACAATATCAAGAGTATCGAATGCGTAGAGTATCCGGAGTTGGGTATGGAAGCCATCTGGAAGATTGAAGTGGAGAACTTCCCGGCCTTCATACTGGTAGACGATAAGGGGAATGATTTCTTTAAACAGTTGAAGCCGTGTCAGGGTTGCACCATCATCGCATAAAAAGACGTATCAGCATCGTCGACGAGCAAACGCTTCGCGAGTTGTGGCATGTACGACTCAGTCCCTTGGGGGCTGTGTCGTTACTGGTGCTGCTGTTTGTGTTAGCGTTGGGATTGTTGTCGTTGTTGATAGTATATACGCCGGTTCGTAATATCCTGCCGGGCTATTCGGCCGATATGCGTCAGCAACTTGTGGTTCAGACCTCGCGTATTGATTCTTTGGGTTCCTCGTTGGAGGTGCAGAGACGCTATCTGGATATCATTCGTGAGGTAACAGCCGGTCAAGTACAGTCGGATACCGTACAGACGCTCGACTCGTTGCAACTGATTATGCGCGAGCAACTGCTTATCGCTAAGAGTGAGGCAACCGAGGAGTTTGTGGCGCAGTATGAGCAGAAAGAAAAGGATAACCTGCAGTTGTTTGATATTCAAAATACCATCCCTGTGGTAACGCTTTTCCGTCCTGTTCATGGCGTAGTAACAGAGCATTATGCGGCCCAAGAAGGACAATACCATATCTTGGTGGCTACGCCGGACAAGGAAAATGTATCATCGGTATTGGCAGGGACATTGGTATATGTCAATCACGAATTGAATGACACGTATACACTTATCGTTCAGCATGCCAACTATATGAGTATCTATCGTAATGCCGGTCGCGTACTCAAGCGCGTAGGAGATGTCGTTCAAGCGGGTGAGAGTATAGCGATGGTGAATAATGGTATGCCTCTGGGATTCGAGTTATGGAAAGACGGAGAGCCTGTCAATCCGGAAGAAGTGATTGTTTGGTAGTGAAGAATAAAAAGTGAAAAGTAAGCAAATTTGTATATTAGGCTCGACGGGTAGTATAGGAACGCAGACCTTAGAGGTGGTGCGCGCCTATCCGGAACGGTATAGCGTGTATGCTATCTCGGCTCACCAAAGTGTGGATAAGTTGATTGAGCAGGCTCGCGAGTTTCATCCGGAGGTGGTATGTATAGCCGACGAATCGTATTATGAGTCGTTGCGGGATGCTCTATCGGATATCGATTGTAAGGTTTGGGCCGGTGCAGATGCTATCGCACAGATGGTGACGATGCCGTCGATAGATGTGGTAGTAGCGGCGATGGTGGGGTACGCAGGTTTGAGGCCGACGATAGAGGCCATCAAAGCCGGCAAGACGATAGCCTTGGCCAATAAAGAGACCTTGGTCGTGGCCGGAGAAATTATCTGCGAACTGTCCGTCAAGCATCATACTCCCATTCTGCCGGTCGATAGCGAGCATAGTGCTATCTTTCAGAGTCTTGTGGGCGAGGATACAAATGAGATAGAGAAGATATTGTTGACTGCCAGCGGAGGACCATTCCGTACCTTCTCACTTGAGCAGATGCAAAGCGTAACGGCTGCTGATGCTCTGAAACATCCCAATTGGACAATGGGCGCAAAGATAACTATCGACTCGGCCTCGATGATGAATAAGGGGTTTGAGGTTATCGAAGCCAAATGGTTGTTCGGTGTGTCGGAAGAGAAGATAGAGGTGGTCGTTCATCCGCAATCGATAGTCCATTCGGCCGTACAATATACCGATGGCGCCATCAAAGCCCAGTTGGGTGCACCCGATATGCGTTTGCCGATACAGTATGCGCTCTCTTATCCCGAACGGCTGAAGAGCGATTTCCCGCGTGCGGATTTGTTGGCTTTAGGACAGTTGACCTTTGAACGACCGGATATGCAACGTTTCCCCAATTTAGGATTGGCCTACGAGGCGATCCGTCGCGGAGGTAATATGCCTTGTGTGCTGAATGCCGCTAACGAGGTGGTGAACCTGGCGTTTAGAGAAGGCCGGTGCGGTTTCCTGCAGATGAGCGATATTATAGCTCGCACGATGAGCCGGGCCGCTTTTGTAGCTAAACCTACGTACGAAGATTATGTTTTGACCGATAAGGAAGCAAGAACAATAGCAGAGAGTTTATTATGATTCAAGCAATACAATTATTATTAGCCCTTAGTTTTCTGGTGGTTATCCACGAGTTGGGGCATTTTACCTTTGCGCGTATCTTTGGCGTACGTGTGGAGAAGTTTTATATGTTCTTCAATTGGCGTTTCTCGTTGATGCGGGCTAAGAAGTTTGACGGACGATGGCATTTCCGTTTCTTTGCCCCCAATACTACCGAGGAAGATGAATGGAGTAAGCATCCAGAATCGACAGAGTGGGGAATAGGCTGGATACCGTTTGGAGGGTATTGTGCTATCTGCGGTATGGTTGACGAGACACACTCGTCGGACGATATAGCCAAAACACCTCCTCAGCCATGGGAGTTCCGCGCCAAGAATGTATGGCAACGTTTGTGCATTATAATAGGAGGTATATTGGTTAACTTTATCGCGGCCCTGCTTATCTTTGGACAACTGCTATATATTTGGGGTACAGACACCCTGCCGTTGCGTAATGTGGACAGAGGTTTGTATTATTCTCAGCTCCTGACGGAGGAAGGGTTTGTGCAGCAAGACCGCATCCTGACTATCAATGGCGAGGAACCGGAAGACTTGTCAGATGTGATGAGTTGGCTGGTGGTAGAAGGACGTCGTGACGTAGTTGTGTTGCGTGGTCAGGATACTGTGGCGCTTACTTTGTCGGAAGACTTAGGCAAGCGTTATCTGGCCTTGCAAAATGAATACGACCGCGTGGAGCGTCAAAAACAGCATAGTGATAAGTCGTATGTCAAGTCGCGCTATATCTTTATTAGCGAATATATCCCGTTTGTTATCGATTCGGTTTTCCCGGGAACGGCAGCCGAGATGGCCGGTTTGCAACGTGGCGACAGTATAGTGGCCGTTTGTGGCAAAGCGACTCCTTGTGCCGTAATGGTAACCGAAGAGTTGCGCAAGCATCCGTGCGAGACGATTACACTTAGCGTATGGCGCGATACGACATTGTTTACAGCCGAGTGTTTCTTGGGCGACCAATGCCGTATAGGCGTGATACCGCGTAGCAAATACGACTATTTTGAGACGGAACATCGTGACTACGGCTTCTGGGAATCGATTCCTGCGGGCATAGCATACGGATGGGATATATTGGTTAACTACGTTAAGCAGATGAAGTTGGTCTTCACCAAAGAGGGTGCGCAATCGGTAGGCGGATTCGGAGCTATCGGGTCGATGTTCCCCAAGATGTGGAATTGGTATCTGTTCTGGTATATGACGGCTTTCTTGAGTCTCATACTGGCCTTTATGAATTTCCTGCCCATCCCGGCTTTGGACGGAGGGTATATCTTGTTCCTGCTGGTGGAGATATTTACCGGCAAACAACCCAGCGATAAGTTCCTGGAGCGGGCAAACAATATCGGTTTTTGGTTATTGTTGGCCTTGCTGGTATTGGCAAATGGTAATGATGTTTTTAGATTCTTCTTCTAATATGGATTATTTCAAACACGAGAGTGCATATATAGACGAAGGGTGTCAAATAGGTCGTGGCACGAAGATTTGGCATTTCAGTCATATCATGTCCGGTTGCACGATAGGCGAAGATTGTAACATAGGGCAAAATGTGGTTGTCTCGCCTCAGGTCGTTTTGGGTCGTAATTGCAAGATCCAAAACAACGTGAGCGTGTATACCGGTGTACAATGTGAAGACGATGTCTTTTTAGGGCCGTCGATGGTCTTCACGAATGTTATCAATCCTCGTTCGGCTGTGTCTCGTAAGGATGAATATAAACCGACTATCCTTCATCGTGGAGCGTCGGTAGGAGCTAATGCTACTATCGTTTGCGGTCATGAATTGGGCGAGTATTGCCTTATCGGAGCCGGGTCGGTAGTAACCAAAGATGTGCCTGCTTTTGCCCTTATGGTTGGCAATCCGGCTCGTCGAATAGGATGGGTGAGTAGACATGGTGAAAAATTGGTGTTTGATGCTTCCGGGTGCGCAACGTGTCCCGCTACGGGTGAGAAATATGTGCTCCGCAACGGAACTGTTCGCCTTGATAATGAATAAATAGTAAAACGACTAAATGGTAAAAATATGATTCAACGTCGCCAAACACTTTATTTACTGGCTATAGTCATTTTGGGTATAGTCTTGTGCTTTACTGCTGTGCTGCAGTTTACAACACCGGCTGAAGCTGGTGTACAACGCATCTTTTATTTGGGTGCTTTCGGTTTAGAGGAAGAGCCTCTGGATGTCGATTATCTGGCTCCTCTGGATCCCATTATTCTGAACGGATGGTGGGGGTTGGCTGTTACAACAATATTGATTCCTTTATTGGCTTTGATAGATATTTTTCTGTATAAGCGTCGTATCCTGCAGGCTCGTCTGAATATCTTTTTGGCGATGTTGTGTGTCGGCTATTATGGCATATTGCTAATGTACGCGTGGGTTGTAAGACACTTGATAGATGTGGATTGGGATATCTGCTTTGGGGCATGTATACCGTTGGTATGCTTGATTTTTACAGCCGGAGCTACACGACTGATATTGAAGGATGAGGCTCTGGTACGTGCCGCCGATCGTATTCGTTAATGGAGAACTTACTCGGAAAGACATTGCCCGATTTGCAGGCTATTACCGCTAATGCCGGTTGGCCGCGTTTCGTAGCCCGTCAGATAGCAGACTGGCTATACGGGAAGCGTGTCTCGGACATCGACCACATGACCAACCTCTCGCTCAAAGCTCGCGCTTACCTCAGTCAACACTATACCGTCGGTCGTCATGCTCCGGTCCACGAAGTTGTCAGCAATGATGGCACAAGGAAGTATTTGTTCCAAATTGAAAATCAAAAATCTAAAATCGAAAATCTAAAATCTCTCAACTACGTTGAGAGTGTCTATATCCCCGAGGAGGACAGAGCAACCTTGTGCGTGTCGACACAGATAGGATGTAAGATGGGGTGTAAGTTTTGTATGACCGGTACGTTAGGTTTTCACGGCCAACTATCGGCTACAGAGATACTGAATCAGATTTTTGCCATAGACCAATTACAAATTGCCAATAACCGATTGCCGATATCCAATGTGGTATTGATGGGCGAAGGCGAACCGATGGATAATATAGACCAAGTCTTACGAGCGCTGGAGATTATGACGGCTTCGTATGGACCGGCATGGAGCCCGAAACGTATCACGGTATCATCGGTAGGCGTTATCCCGGGACTGAAGCGTTTCTTGGACGAAAGCGATTGTCATCTAGCTATCTCGTTGCATAATCCTTTCCCGGAAGAACGCAAGGAGATCATGCCGGCTGAGAAAGCTTGGTCGATAGAAAAGGTAGTGGAACTATTGCGTCAGTATGACTTTACGGGACAACGTCGTGTGAGCTTTGAATATATCTGTTGGAGCGGAGTTAACGATACTCCCCGTCATGCCGAAGCCTTAGTCTCTCTGCTCCGCGGTCTCGAATGCCGTATCAACCTCATCCGCTTCCACGAAGGCGAAGAAAATCATAAATCAGAAACCCTAAATTTGAAATCCTCCGATGAGAAGCGTATGATTGCTTTCCGCGATTATCTGACTACGCACGGTTTGACCACCACTATTCGTCGCAGTCGCGGAGAGGATATCTTGGCTGCTTGCGGTATGTTGATTGCTAAACGACAAGAAGAAAATAGATAATACGACATGAATCTATCTGAGATACATACTACTTATTTGACCCTCGTTCGTCAAGCCCTGTGGCAGGAAGAGCAGCCGATAGAGGTGATGCATCCCGATGAGGTGTTGCGCCTATGTGCGTTACAGGGAACAGGTCCGTTGGTCTTCCCACGCTTACTTAAGTCAGAGGCTTTTACCGATATACAACGCGTGCAGATGAAACAAATCTGCGGGCAGACGATGTTGTCGCAGGCTAAGTTGTCTGCTACTCTTACGCGGGTGTGGACTGCTTTTGAAAAGGCGAAGATACGTGCCGTATTGATGAAAGGAGCCGGTTTGGCAGCTCTCTATCCGCAAGCGCAGATGCGTCCGTGGGGCGATATAGATGTATATGTTGGACCACAACAGTATCACCCTGCATGTGCTGTGATGCGCGAGACATTCCCGGGCGCCTTGAAGTTTGATGAAGAATTGGACCACTATAAGCATTATAACCTAATTGCAGATGGTATATCCATTGAGGTGCATAGAGTGACAATAGGTCTGCAGCATCCTATGGACGAGAGACGTTATGCTCAGATAGAAAGCAAGGGCATGACCGATACTGAGGTGCTGGAAATAAATGGGTTACAGGTGCGTGTGCCGGAACCTACATTTAACGCGTTATTTGTCTTCATGCACGCCTGGGAGCATATGATGACTTCCGGTGCCAATATGCGTCAGTTATGCGACTTGGCCTTACTCCTGCATCATTATGCCGATAGGATTGATGTCCCGCGTTTGAAGTCTTATCTGGAGTCTCTTCACCTGTTGGAGGTATGGCAGGTGTTCATACAAATACTGGTCAATGGTCTAGGATTGTCTCCTTCCTGTGTCCTTGTTTCCTCGGAGGAGTGTGGTGCACGAGCCGAGCGATTGCTGAAGGATTTATTGGATGGGAAGTTGGTACAACCCAAACCATCAGGTAAGGCACCTAAGAACAAGATAGCTCGTAAACTACACACCATGCGCGAGCGCCTGAAAGAGGCCGATAGGATGAGACCTTATAGCCCGGCGTATGCCAGACATTTGAAGTGGACAACGTTCCTGCACGGAGCAAGTAGGTTATTTGCAAAAGACAGACATTGGGAATAATAATACATTACGATATGAAAAAAGCATTAATTACCGGTATTACCGGACAGGACGGAAGTTTCTTGGCAGAGTTTTTGCTGACCAAGGGATATGAAGTACACGGCATCATTCGTCGTAGTTCTACTTTTAATACCGGTCGTATTGAACACCTGTATTTGAACGAATGGGTTCGCGACCAACGTCGTCCGCGTGCTATCAATCTGCATTATGGCGATATGACCGACTCGTCGTCGCTCATCCGTATTATTGCCGAAATACAGCCGGACGAGATATACAACTTGGCTGCGCAGAGTCATGTTAAGGTGTCGTTTGATGTGCCGGAATATACAGCTGAAGCCGATGCTATCGGTACTCTTCGTTTGTTGGAGGCTGTACGTATGTTGGGACTGGAGAAGAAAACACGTATCTATCAGGCTTCTACGAGTGAACTCTTTGGATTGGTACAAGAAGTGCCTCAGAAAGAGACAACACCTTTCTATCCTCGTTCGCCCTATGGAGTGGCCAAGCAATATGGATTCTGGATTACTAAGAACTACCGCGAAGCGTACGGAATGTATGCAGTAAACGGGATATTGTTCAACCACGAATCAGAGCGTCGCGGCGAGACTTTTGTGACGCGTAAAATCACACTGGCAGCCGCGGCTATTGCGAATGGTAAGCAAGACAAACTATATTTAGGAAACCTCTCTGCCCGACGCGACTGGGGATATGCCAAAGACTATGTCGAGTGTATGTGGCTTATCTTGCAACACCCGACGCCGGAAGATTTTGTTATCGCTACCGGGGAGATGCATACCGTACGTGAGTTCTGTACTTTGGCTTTCCACGAGGCTGGTATAGAATTAGAATGGCAAGGTGAAGGAGTAGATGAGAAAGGTGTGGATAAGGCTACAGGGCGTGTGTTGATAGAAGTGGATCCTAAGTTTTTCCGTCCTACCGAAGTGGAACAACTGTGCGGCGACCCCACTAAAGCTAAGACGCTTTTGGGGTGGAATCCTCGCAAGACCTCGTTTGAACAGTTGGTAAAGATAATGGTACAAAGCGATTTGAAGGCATATGGAAAAGAATAGTAAGATATACGTTGCCGGCCACAAAGGCATGGTAGGCTCTGCCATCGTGCGTGAGTTGGAACGACAAGGCTATACGAATATTGTTACCCGCACGCACAAGGAGTTGGATCTTACGCGCCAAGAGGCCGTAGAGGCATTCTTTGAGGCTGAGAAACCGGAATATGTATTCTTGGCTGCTGCTAAGGTAGGAGGTATTGTCGCTAACCAGAATGCGCTTGCGGACTTTATGTACGACAATATGATTCTAGAGATGAATGTCATTCATGCGGCATGGAAGAACGGATGCAAGAAATTGGAATTCTTAGGCTCCAGTTGTATCTACCCTCGTTTGGCTCCGCAACCGATGACCGAATCGTGTTTGTTGACAGGCGAATTGGAGAAGACAAACGAGGCATATGCTTTGGCGAAGATCAGCGGACTCAAATATTGCGAGTTCCTCAATCGCCAATATGGAACCGATTATATCTCTGTGATGCCGACCAACTTATACGGCCCGAATGATAACTACCATCCAGAACATAGCCATGTGCTGCCGGCTCTTATCCGTCGTTTTCATGAGGCGAAAGAGAGTGGAGCAGAGAGTGTTACCTGTTGGGGAGACGGCTCGCCCTTGCGTGAGTTCTTGTATGTGGACGATTTGGCCAACCTCTGTGTGTTCCTGATGAATAACTATTCGGGTAATGAGACTGTGAATGCAGGGACCGGCAAGGAACTGACTATCAAACAACTGACCGAGTTGGTGGCTAAGGTTGTCGGCTATAAGGGACGCATCCTATGGGATACATCGCGTCCGAATGGTACGCCGCGTAAACTGTTGGATGTCAGCAAAGCTACTGCTTTAGGATGGACCTATATGACCGAGTTGGAAGACGGTATCCGTTTGGCTTATCAAGATTTTTTGACTAACCCGATGAGAGCAGAGAGATAAGTTATGAGAAGGATGAAATACATATTACTTGTTGTGGCGAGTGTCGTGGCAATGGGCTTGAACGCAACGGAAGAAGTGACGTGGACATTGGTGACGAATATGAATAACTTGCCGGATGGGACGTATGCGATAGTAAATCAACAATATAAGGCTTTAAGTTCCATAACAGTTTCTGGTACAATTGGATATGGGATACCTACCGATAATGCGTTTGTATTTGATGCCAATAACGAAGCTACATCTGTGCCGGCTGGAGTAATGGAATTTGAGATTACCAACATTAATACAGAAGTCATTCCGAATAGATATTCTATTAAGGAAAACAAGGCTGGTGGATTATATTTGTCTGCATTAACGGGATCTGTAGATTGGAAACTTGGATGGGGAGCTGCTACGTCTGGGAATAATAATTGGTCATGGAACGGAACTTATTGGCGTTGGAATGCTAATAGTGCTTCTTTGTGTTTTCATGGCTCATATTTTGACGCTACAGCCAGTTCAACAGCAAAAACTCCTATCTACCTTGTTCGCAAGACGGTAACGGTTATTCCGGATCCGACACCGGACTATACGCGGGATTTTGCAACAACGGATTTAACAACGATATGCCTGCCGCGTGCTGTAGCATCAGGAGATTTTACGGGAGCGGAGTTTTATCGCGTGCTATATAAAGAGGGCAGTCCCGTCACGGATATTGTATTGGAGCAAGTGCCTGCGTTAGCGGCCGGTAAACCATATATCGTTGTGCCGACTGCAGATAGATTGGAATGTTACTATTCCGGAGAGGCTACTTCTGCCGGTAATGAGAATGGCTTGTATGGCACGCTGACGGCTATTACGGATGGTGAAGCCGGTGCTGTAGGTAATAAACTGGAACATAACTGGGTGATTTATAATAACGAGTTTTGGCGCTGTGGCGCATCGTGCAATATGTCTGCTAATAGGGCGTACCTGGTGATGGATGAAGTGCCGACACAAGCTCAGGCTATGCCTGTTCCGGGACGCCAACAGATGTCGGTTTCTAAGGCCCAGCAAGGTGGAGTGGGGACAGAGTTGTCTCACCCGACCGAGATGCCGGAGAATACGAAATACTTGTATAACGGACGCTTACTCATCCGGCACAACGGACAAGTGTATGATGTGATGGGCCGTATTAATGCTGGGCAACGATGAGACGAAGTTATGCACATCCTCAAACATGGACATTAGAATGTAAGCACGCACTCTTGTCGTCCAGCGGACAGAAACGTACCGTCTCTGTGAATACGAGTGCAACATTATATGGAGCAACAATTGACTAAAATAAAAAGATCATGAAAATAGCAGTAGCAGGAACCGGATATGTTGGTCTGAGTATGGCCACATTATTGGCGCAACACCATCGCGTGGAAGCTGTAGATATCGTTCCCGAGAAAGTGGAAAAGATCAATCATCGTATCTCGCCTATCCAGGACGAGTATATAGAGCAGTATTTTGCCGAGCGTGACTTGATGTTGCATGCCACGACGGATGGTGATGCTGCCTATCGTGATGCCGAGATGGTGGTTATTGCGGCGCCTACCAACTACGATCCGCAGCGTAACTATTTTGATACCTCTGCTGTTGAGTCGGTGGCTAAACAAGTGATGAAGGTAAATCCGAAAGCTGTATTGGTCATCAAATCGACGGTTCCCGTAGGTTATACCTCTCAATTGCAGACTCAGTTGGCAGAGTATGGCCAGCCTGTAGTCTTGTTCGCCCCAGAGTTCTTACGCGAATCGAAAGCGTTGTACGACAACCTCTATCCCAGTCGTATTATCGTGGGCTTTGATAAGTCGGTAGCCGGAGCCGAGAAAGCTGCTCATACCTTTGCTTCGCTCCTGCAAGAGGGCGCTGTTAAGCAAGATATACCGACGCTCTTTATGGGCACAACGGAAGCCGAGGCAGTCAAACTGTTTGCCAATACGTACCTGGCTCTTCGCGTGTCCTATTTTAACGAGTTGGACACTTATGCCGAGATGAAAGGTCTTGATACTAAGGATATTATTGATGGTGTGTGCCTTGACCCGCGTATCGGTAATCATTATAATAATCCCAGTTTTGGGTACGGAGGCTATTGTTTGCCTAAGGATACCAAACAACTGTTGGCCAACTACGAAGATGTTCCCGAAAATCTAATCGGAGCTATAGTGGATAGCAATCGTACCCGCAAGGACTTTATTGCCGACCAAGTGCTCAAGAAGGCCGGTTGGTATGCTTATTCGTCGCGTAACCAGTGGACCGATGACCATGCGGGACAATGTACAATAGGAGTCTATCGTCTGACGATGAAGAGCAACTCGGATAACTTCCGCCAATCCAGTATACAGGGTATCATGAAACGCGTCAAGGCTAAAGGTGCGCGCGTCATAATCTATGAACCTACGCTGGAGAATGGTACGCTCTTCTTCGGTAGTGAGGTAGTGAACGACTTGGCTGCGTTCAAACAACTCAGCCGGGCTATTATTGCCAACCGTTACGATAGTGCCTTAGATGATGTAGTCGATAAAGTATATACCCGCGATTTATTCCGACGCGACTGATATGCAGATTCTCACGGATGCTTTACATAGAATAGCTTATGCAACGGATGCTTCAGCATACCGTGAGATGCCTATGGGCGTTGCCTATCCCAAAGATGAGGAGGATATACGCTGGCTCTTGCAGGAGGCGAAACGGCGTCATACGCATCTTATCCCTCGCGCCGGAGGAACCAGTATAGCCGGTCAGGTAGTAGGCAGCGGTATTGTAGTGGATGTGAGCCGTTATATGAATCGCATCCTCGAGATTAATGCTGAGGAGCGTTGGGTAAGAGTGCAGCCGGGTGTAGTGCGTGACGAATTGAATATGGCACTCAAACCTTATGGGCTATTCTTCTCGCCTGAGACCAGTACGAGTAATCGCTGTTGTATAGGAGGCATGTTGGGTAATAACTCGTGCGGCACGCATTCGCTTATCTACGGTAGTACGCGTCATCATGTCTTGTCGGTCAAGGCCCTTTTAGCTAATGGCGAATGGCTGGGGGAGGACGGAGAACGTAATCGAGCTATTATGCAGCAGTTGCGCACATGGCAAGAGGATGCATCAATTCGACAACTGCTCCGTGACTCGTTCCCAGATCAGACCCTGCGTAGACGCAGTTGCGGATATGCTTTGGACGAATGCCTTGATGGGGATATATGTTTGCCGAAACTGATTGCCGGTAGCGAAGGAACGCTATGCTTTGTTACCGAAATAACCTTGTCCTTAGACCCGCTTCCTCCTAAAGAAGTGATGGTGGTGTGCGCTCATTTGGATGATCTGAATAAGGCTTGGGAGACTAATCTTATCGCTCTCAAACATCATCCTGCGGCCGTCGAATTGATGGATGGCCGGTTGTTGGAATTGAGTAGAGGAAATATAGAGGCTCAGCGCAATCGTTTCTTTGTAGAGGGCGATCCTCAAGCATTGGTTATCGTGGAGTTTAGAGCCGATACGAGGGCACAACTGGATGCAATAGCTGATGCTTGCTGTCGTGACCTTATATCTACTGCGTGTGCGTGCACGCGTGTGTACGGCGCAGATGTGCAGCGTGTCTGGGCTTTGCGTAAGGCCGGATTAGGTATATTGAACGGAATGCCGGGCGATGCCAAGCCTGTCGGCGTAGTAGAAGATACGGCCGTTGCTCCGGAGCGATTGGCAGATTATATGCACGATTTCCAGGCGATGATGCAGCAACAGGGCTTGAATTGTATCTATTACGGACATATCTCTACCGGCGAATTGCATTTGCGTCCTGTACTGGATCTTAAACAAGAGAATGATCGAACCCTTTTCCGTCGTGTGGCCGAGCAAACGGCTCTGTTAGTGCGTAAACATCGTGGCAGTCTGTCCGGCGAACATGGTGACGGACGTCTGAGAGGCGAGTTCATTCCGCTCATGTATGGGCAACAGGTGTACGAACTCTTCCGCACCTTAAAGCGCACTTGGGACCCGGATGGATTACTCAATATGGGGAAGATAGTAGATACTCCTCCGATGGATTCATCTTTGCGTTACGAACCGCAGCAGACTTATGCTATTCACGTACCTGATACCATCGAACTCATGCGTCGTATTGAACGTTGTAACGGTTCCGGCGATTGCCGCAAATCGTCTCATATTGGCGGCACTATGTGTCCTGCTTTTCAGGTCAGCGGAGATGAGTTGTGGACCACTCGTGCACGGGCTAATGTGTTGCGTGAAATGCTTACTCGTCACGACGATGCACTAACCTCAGATGAGGTGCAAGCCGTTCTCGATTCTTGTTTGGTTTGTAAGGGTTGCAAAAGCGAATGCCCGAGCAATGTTGATATGGCTCGCCTTCGCGGCGAAATTCTATATTATAAGTATAAGAAGACCGGCAGGCCACTACGAGCATGGATGGTGGCCAATATGGCCATGTTTGAGCGTTTGGGAAGTATCGTCCCGACTATCTACAATATGTTAGCACGAGCTCGTTGGAGTGCTTCTGTTCTCAAGCGACTGGTGCATTTTGCAGCAGAACGAAATATACCTTCGTTGTCGCGTTATACGATGCGTCGGCTTGTGCGTGAGGAATTACGCCATACTACCGCAACGAAACCTTCCAAAGGACGGGTGTACCTCTTTGCTGATGAGTTTACCAATTATCAGGAGGCTGAACTGGGGCTTACTTTTGCCCGTTTGATTATAGCCTTAGGCTATGAGGTTGTGGTACCGCGTCATGGGGAGAGTGGGCGAGCTGCTATTTCTAAGGGTTGTCTGGATATTGCTACGCGTGATGCGCGTCGTAATGTGCGTTTGCTGGCTCCGCTGATATCGGATGAGACACCATTAGTGGGTATCGAACCCTCTTGCATCCTCTCTTTCCGCGACGAGTATCCTGTGCTGTTGCGTCAATTTGGAGCTAAAGAGGAAGAGGTACGCGCGGCTAAACGATTGGGTAAGAATAGTTTGTTGTATGACGAATGGCTGATGCGTGAGGTGGAGCGTGGACATATATCGGCATCCGACTTCCATGCTTTAGGAGGAGAAGTAGATATTTGGCTGCATGGCCATTGTCATCAAAAAGCCTTGGTGGGCGTTGAAGCAACGGCATCCGCCCTACGATTGATTCCTCAATCGAAAGTACATGTTATCCCTTCTGGCTGTTGCGGAATGGCAGGTAGTTATGGTTATGAACGTGAACATTATGCTACTTCGATGGCTATCGGAGAAATGGTGCTATTCCCGGCTGTCCGTCAGGCTGCCGCACAAGCGGAGCAGGGGAGTGCCGTTATCGTGTGTGCTCCCGGTACCAGTTGCAGACAGCAGATTTGGGATGGCACAGGTATTCGTGCCTTACATCCGATAGAAGTGTTATACCAAGCTTATGCGTAAACTAATTGTTGTCATATTTTCCTTGCTATGGCTGACGTCCACTACGCAAGCAGCCGCAGTAACAGCTACTATTGATTCGTGGCATAAGGCTTCGTTGTCGGGCGATGTGGTGCCGACGATGCAAGTGGCGTTTGAGAATACTTCACATAGCGGCACGCGTATCACCAATGGTCATACGGCTACACTTACCCTATCCGGGTGGTCAGCGGAAGTGATCAAGCTGGTGACGATGACGATGCATTCTAACCAATCGGCAGGAGCCGGCTCTATACAAGTGAGTATAGACGGACAATCTGTCGCCTCCCTCTCGGGTACGTTTAAGCAGATAGCGGGAGCCTATTCGTCGTCCTCCGTCCCGGTTACGTGTACTATTCCCTGGTGCATATGCGAGAATAGCCTTGAAGTGACTGTGTCTGCTACAGAGAACTCACTTTACCTGGAGAGTATTACCATTACCTATCTTGCGGCGGATCCTATGGCACAATGTGTATCGTTCCGCTGCGGAGATATTCAGTCGGCCTATACGTATTGCGAAGAGGCTTCGGCAGATGGTATTCTCTTGCCGGATTTATTAGACGTGCTGCCCGATATAGCATATGACACCGACTCGTGGGCTTTCTTGGGCTGGGTGGCAAAGCCTTATGAGGACCTGAGCGCACCGGACTATCTTCCTGCCGGTACGCGATATTATCCTTCAGCGCCGAATACCTTATATGCTCTCTTCCAAGAGTCAAAAACAGAATATATACCGCAAGATACGCTGATGCAATCCGGAGAGTATGCGATAGCAATAGCAGGTGGTGACGATTTTTATTGTCTGGCAGGCCCAATAGAAGGAACGCGGATAGCTGCTGTTTCGCTACCTATCCATAAGGATGAGCAGGGTTATGTACTGAGTGTCCCATATTGGCCGGAGGAGTATCGGTATCGGTTGACGATTGCGCACGATAGCGTCATGATGTATCACTCTCAGTCACAGACATGGATAGGCTATACTACTAAAGCCTTATCGACTCTGCAAAAACCATGGCTGTGCTTTCCTGCCGCTCATCATTCGTATTTCCTTTACCATCATCCTACGGCTACCGAAGCCCGTATGCTTTACTTGGATATAGATGCCAATAAGAACTTTTTCTTTACGGATCGTGCGGTCTTGTTTAATGCCGATGCAGAGGGTCTGCTGTTCTTCCGTGTGGATAATGTACCTGATTACCAGCCGTATATCGTGTATACTACACATCCGGACTGGTGTACGCCGGTAGTACAGCCTAAAGCCGATAAGGAAGCTACCCGTATATTCCGTAACGGACACATATGGATTCGCTCTTGTGGAATGGAGTACGATATAGTCGGACATATTAATACTAATCGTTATGAATAAAAAATGGATTCTTTTCGCGCTCTTGTTCTGTTCCCTGCCTCTGTTGGCTTGGGGACCCAAGGGACACCGTATTATCGCACAAGTGGCGTATGACCATATGACGCCTCGTGCTACTAAGTATGTCGATGCTATATTGGGGCAGCATGGTCTGGTTTATTGGGCTGCATGGCCGGATGAGATACGCTCGGATACTATTTATCCGGATCGTTACGATTGGCATTATCAGGATATGCCGGCTAATCTTTCAGATTCTGCTGTTTGGGCGTTGTGGATGAGCGATTTGAATGCTGATGGTCGTATGTCTAAGGCTGTAGGCGATTTACAGGAAGAGTTGGGTAAGCAGCGCTCCAACCGCGATGCGTTGATTTTCTTAGCGCATATCATGGGCGATATGTTCTGCCCGATGCACATGGCACATGTGGAGGATAAAGGTGGCAATCTGGTGGCTATGACTTGGTTCGGACAGCCGACCAATCTGCATCGTGTGTGGGACGAGAACTTGATTGAGAGTCGCGGCTTCTCCTATACCGAGTTTGCGACCATGCTGACCGATACATATGGAGCCGAGACGAAAGATATCCTCAACGAGTCATGGCAGGATGTTGTTTTAGGTACCTATCATATGACGAGCGACATCTACACTTACCAACAGCACTTTGATGGTAATACTTACCATTATATTTGGCATTGGAAGACTCCACTCGAGCGCCAACTCTATCGTGCCGGGATATGGCTCGCTCGCGTGCTGAACGAGATGTATAGATAAGAAGATGAGAGATTTTACGGTCGTAGCATATCGTCAACTGTTGGAATCCCTGCTCAGCAAGGGTTATTCCTTCGTTACCTTCGGGGACTATTGCGGCCAACATCCCTCGGGACGTTTCGTTATTCTGCGTCACGATGTGGACCTAAGGGCAGACCATAGTCTGACGGTAGCACAGGTAGAGGCCGAATTGGGGATACGTGCCTCCTACTATTTCCGTGTGGTACCGGCCAGCAACCGACCGGATATTATTCGCTCTATTGCTGCATTGGGACACGAGATAGGGTATCATTACGAGGATATGGCCATCACACGCGGAGATGCGGATAAGGCTATCGCCCATTTCCGTCAGTGGCTGGCCTATTTTCGTCAGTTCTATCCTGTGCGGACTATTTGTATGCACGGAGCCCCTACCAGTCGCTATGACGGACGTGATTTGTGGCAGAAGTATAGCTATCGTGACGAGGGGATTATCGGCGAACCTTATTTCGATATCGACTTCTCTAATCTCTTCTATCTTACCGATACCGGACGTTGCTGGGATGGTTTCCGCTACTCGGTACGCGATAAGGTGCCTATGCAGGATGAATGGATACGTCAGGGTAGAGTATATCACTCTACCTTCGACCTCATCTCAGCCGACTTACCTGCGCAGATGATGATGACAACCCATCCGCAACGATGGACAGATAAACCTTTACTATGGGAACGTGAATATGTAATGCAAAACATCAAAAACTGGATTAAACGTCTCCTCATATGGGTAAAAGAATAGTTAGTGACATATTTATCTGGATTTTCTCGGCTGTCATTTGTATCTTGTGGCGATTGGTGGCTGATAAGTCAACCATCTTGGCCTATGTGGCGCTCTTTGGCGCTATGGCTGTGGTGTGGGTCATCTTAGGATTAATCTTCTATAAGTATTATCGCAGTTATCGTGAAGCTTGGTATTGGCAAGAGTTACTCTCGTTGCTTCTAACCGGAGGCTCCCTGATGCTAATCACCTGGTACACGTTGCCTCAGTTGGAAAGGCTCTTGGGGTACGATATGCCGGATTTCTCTATGACGGTAGCGTTGTGGATGATTGGTAACGTCATGATTGTTGATGACTTATGGATATTGGCTCTCCACTATTGGAAGTTCGCCGTCTCGATGACCGTTCCTGTTATGGAGATTGAGCCTCGAGAGAATGCGGTAGTGGCACGTCCTGACGAACCGCGTTCTCAGGCGTCTGTTGAGACTATTCATCAGGCTGTTTTGTCTCTCACTACGGAAGAGGATTATCAAATGCTATGTGATAAGGCGAATCTGGAATCCAAACAAACGAAAGTAGTTGCCAACCGCGATCGTTTCTCGTTTATGCAGATTCCGGATTATCAGTATCGCACCTTGGTCGATTTGATGTTACTGAACGATGCACGTGGTATCAATAAACGTTTCTGTATCGTCAATCAAAAACTCCCGGATGACGGTCGTTATGTCTGCTGTTATCGTCCCCAGGAGTATGTTAAGAATAAAGTGCTGGCCTCCTATCCCTGGGGATTGAACTATATCGTTTATTTCTTCTGGTTTATATGGCGTCGTATCGTGCCGCGTTTGGTTCTCACTTCGCGTCTCCATTATGATTTGACGAAGGGACGTAAACGTATGCTCTCTAAGACAGAAGTCTTAGGGCGACTCTACTACTGCGGCTTTGCCGTAGACGAGATTGTGCCCATGGGACATATAGAATATGTCTTTGCTCATCGCCAATCGCAACCCTACGAGCAGGAACAGATGAAGGTCTATGGCCCCCTTATCAAACTCCCGCGTGTATGCAAGAATCGCGAGATAGTCTATTTCTATAAATTCCGTACCATGCATCCCTATGCCGAGTATATTCAGCAATATGTCTTTGACAACCGCGGAGGTATGAATATTGCTGACAAATCCGATAACGATTGGCGTATTACTTCTTGGGGACGCTTTATGCGTCGCTACTGGCTTGACGAATTGCCAATGCTCATTAACTTATTGCGAGGAGACCTTAAATTGGTGGGCATACGTCCTCTCTCTCGCACTATGTTTAATACCTATCCTCCGGAACTACAGGATAAACGTACCCGTTGCAAACCGGGACTTATTCCTCCGTTCTATATCGACCATCCTAAGAATTTCGAGGAGTTGTATGCATCGGAGAATAAATACTTGGACGAGTATTTCCGTCATCCTATATGGACGGATACCAAGTATTTCTTCCTTACGCTTAATAGTATCCTCTTCCATCGGATGCACTCGGCATAAAATAGCAACCTAAAGAAGTTTTTTTTGGACGTATCAAAAATATTTTGTAATTTTGCACACAAAATTTGTTAACCTTAAGTAAATATGATTGAGCATTTGATTCCTTCGTGGATGTTAATCCCATTTGTGGTGATGTTGTTATGCATTGCCGTGTTGCCGCTCATTCCGCATGTAGGCGAATGGTGGGAGCACAATCTTCACAAGTTGTATGTGTCGCTTATCTTAGGGGTGCCGGTCGGTCTATGGCTCTGCTTCCATGGTATGGGGCATGAACTGGAGCATCAGATGATTTACGACTATGTGCCCTTTATCCTTCTGTTGATGGCGTTATTCGTAACTACCGGAGGTATTTGTATCCGTGGTGACCTGATGGCAACGCCTACGACGAACACCCTTATTATGGGACTTGGCTGGGTCTTGGCTTCATTTATGGGAACGACCGGTGCCGCAATGTTGTTGATTCGTTTGCTGCTGAGTACTATCTCACAACGCAAATACAAGGTGCACACGGTGATGTTCTTCATCGCTATTGTAGCTAACTGCGGAGGTTTGCTCTCTCCCTTAGGCGATCCTCCATTGTTCCTGCTCTTCCAAAAGGGTACACCCTTCATGTGGTGGATGCAGAATATGTTGCCCGAATGGGCTTTGACGGGAGCCTTGTTGCTCATTATCTATTTCTTAATCGATACTTATTACTACCGCAAAGAGCCGTTAGAGCACAGAGAGGCTGATGCCCGCGAGACGACAAAACTGCAATTCAGCGGACTTATCAATATCTTCTGGCTGCTATGTGTCATAGCCTCTACGATGTTCATCAACTCTACCTATATCCCGGCTATGGGTGCACACGATGCTCCGTGGTACTTAAAGTTGCTGCGTGAATGGTGCTTTATCCTTATTATCGCAGCTTCATGGCTGACGACTAAGAAACAGGTGCGTGTCAATAACAACTATTCATGGACGCCTATTCTGGAGGTTGCATGTGTGTTCTTGGGTATCTTTGCTACGATGACACCTGCGCTGATGTTCCTCCAGCAGCATCCGCTTCCTATTCATAAGGCTTGGGAATTTGTTTATTGCACAGGTGCCTTGTCCGCCTTCTTGGACAATGCGCCTACAGCTATGGTCTTCCATGCTACAGCTACTACTATTGATGTACCCGGTGTAGAACTGGTAGCCGGTATCGCGCCCGAATTTATGAAGGCTATCTCGATGGGTGCCGTCTTCTTTGGAGCGTTGACCTATATTGGTAATGGACCTAACTTCATGGTTAAGGCGATTGCCGAGCAGGAAGGCATAGAGATGCCCTCGTTCTTCGGCTATATGATTAAGTTCAGCTTGGTCATCCTGTTGCCTGTTTATGTGATTGTTCAGATGCTTCTCATCTAATGTCATTCCTGGACCAAATAATATCGTGGTATTCGGCGCATATGAACTATGCGTCGATTACCGCGTTCATGGCTGTGGAGAGTTCGTTTATCCCCTTCCCGAGTGAAGTGGTTATTCCTCCTGCAGCTTTTGTGGCATCGCAACCGGAGAGTACGCTCTGTGTGAGCGGAAATTATTTGTTGGATGTGTCTATTATCGTGCTCTTTGGTACCTTAGGTGCTATGATAGGCGCGATTGTCAATTATGGCCTCTCTGTATGGCTCGGACGATTGATTATCTATAAGTTTGCCGATTCACGTCTGGGACATCTGTGCTTGCTCTCTTCCGAGAAACTTCAGCGTGCCGAGGCCTATTTCCGTGAGCGGGGAAATATATCTACGTTTATCGGACGTTTTATTCCCGGTATCCGTCAACTTATCTCTATCCCTGCCGGTTTGGCGCGTATGCACTTCGGTGCATTCCTGTGGTGGACCTTCATAGGCGCTTTCTGCTGGAATTGTATCTTGGCTGCCGTGGGGTATGTGGCTGCCGGTCAGATGGATCGCATCAAACAATATAGCCACGAACTGAGCGTGGCTATACTGGTGGTGGCAGGAATCGCTGTCCTGTATTTTGTCGTTCGTAAACTTATTGCTTTAAGAAAGCGCTAATCTGTTTGCGTTTCTCTACTAATGCTGCTATGCAGCATCCCAACAACCAACCTAAAAGCAGTCCTATCGCGCAACTCTTAGTACGCGAGTTGATGGGTTTGTGGTCAGCTACAAAATGGTTGCGTAATACGACGGGGGCTTGCGAATAGGCATACATTTGTTCGTGCAGCGTCTTTCGCTCGGCAAACTCATCGATGTCTTCCGTGAATAACTTGATTCGACGATCGCCTACTACAAAGGCTGATGACCACGGATTATTGCTCTTCTGTCCCGTAGGTGCAGGAGCTTGGTCGAAATAGAAAGCAGTTGTCAGACTATCTAATTTCTCAAACTGTTCCTGCTCATAACGATACTGACGGTCGATAGACGGCTTCACTACCTCATAGGCTTCACGGAACATTCTATTGCTGTTCATATAAGCCATAATATGCTCCTCCAACTCGGGCAAAGCATCTACCGCGCGTGTGTAGAAGCGCAACCCGATCATGTTGGGCATACGTACGTCTAACGTGTCTGTTGCGGGAACACGTTCCGCATAGTCTACAAAGTCGGCTGTTCCATCGTGTTTGGAGTCGATGACGTAGAAGCAACGGAAAGCAGTCATGCGCATAGCCAGACTGTCGCTGATATGCAGCATCGTACTGCGGTTTTGCAAACGTGAACCGGGGATAAAATGCTCTAAAGCTAAGAAGTGCTCTTTAGCTGCTTCTACGGTCGGACCGTTCAGAATAGCTACCGCATTGACCGGATACCAGCGGTTGGCCGGACGAGAATACAGGAACCCGGCTACTATACCGGCAATAATAAAGAACACTACCCACCATTGACGGAAAGTCAATCGTAGCGCTTCGGCAACTATGTGCAGTATCCATTGTACACCGCGGTATATGGCCTGTGCACAAGCCTTGCATAAATCAAAAAAATTTGTCTCTTTTTCCATATCAAATCAAAAATCTTAAATCCTAAATCCTAAATCCTAAATCCTAAATCCTAAATCATAAATCATAAATCATAAATCATA